>CAZFLE010000086.1:0-6829 GCA_964519895.1 uncultured Enterobacterales bacterium
CGTGTCCAGGAAGGTGGCGTCGGCCGCGGTCTGGTTCTCGGTCTCGGAGTGCATCGCATCGTCCTGGGAAGAGGAAGGTCTGGGTTGTGCTTCATCCGTTTAGCCGGATATATGGATGAAGCGCAAGCTGAATTGATGACCACGCCGATCTACGACCACCTGACCACCCTGAGCGAGCCCCTGCGGGTGCGCCTGCTGCGCGTTCTGGAACAGGAGGAGCTCGGGGTCGGAGAGCTGGCCCGCATCGTCCAGGCGCCACAGTCCACCGTCAGCCGTCACCTCAAGGTGCTCCACGATCGCGGCTGGCTGGACCGCCGCAGTGCCGGCACGGCGAACCTGTTCTCCCTGGCCCTGGCGCAGCCGCCGGGCGGAGACGTGCTCTGGACCGTCGTGCGGGACCAGCTCGACGGGGCCTATGGCGAGGACTTGCGACGGCTCCGGGCCGTCCTGGCCCAGCGGCCCACGGACTCTCGGGACTTCTTCTCGCGGCTGGGCGGCGACTGGGACGCCCTGCGCCAGGAACTCTACGGAGGCGGCTTCTGGTTGCCGACCCTGCTGGCGCTGTTGCCCGGGGACCAGGTGGTCGCGGACCTGGGCTGTGGCGCCGGAGGGACTCTGGTGACCTTGTCTCCGGTCGCCCGCCAGGTCGTGGGGGTGGACCGCGAGGCTGCGATGCTCGACGCGGCTCGCGAGCGCACCCGCGACTGCGACAACGTCACGCTGGTCCAGGGGCCGCTGGAGGACTTGCCCCTGGCCGACGACAGCCTGGACCTGGCGCTGTGCACTCTGGTGCTGCACCACGTGCACCGACCGGGCGACGCGCTGGCCGAGGCGCGGCGGGTGCTCCGCCCAGGCGGGCGCCTGGTCCTGCTCGACATGGACGCCCACACCCGCGACGACTACCGCCGCACGATGGGGCACCAGCACCTGGGCTTCTCGGACTCAGCCCTTCGGGCGCTGGCCGACACCGCCGGTCTGGCGCTCTGCCGGCGCCGTCTCTTGCCCCCAGACCCCCAGGTCCAGGGGCCGCCGCTATTCCTCGCGGTGTTGACCGCCTGAGTGACGCGGTATCCTGGCCCCACGGGGGGCCGCAGCAGACGATGGGCGAAGATCCGGACAAGTCCGAGCAGCCGCTGACGGGGCCAGAGGACCAGGCCGCGCCGGCGGCGACCTTCGACTTCGAGGAGCAACAGGGCTCCTGGGCCGAGCTGCCGACCCCGCAGCGCGAGCACACGGCCCCCATGGCGCACCCCCACACCCGGCCGGCCGGCACCCGCACCGTGGTGCCCAGCCAGCTGCCCGAGTCCGGCAGCCTGAGCAAGCCCAGCCTGGATGGGGTGACCTGGTCCCCCAAGAGCGGTGGCGAGGAGGCCTTCAGTGTTCCCCTGGAAGTCCCTGGCTACCGGATCCGCCGGCCACTGGGACACGGGGGCATGGGCGAGGTCTACCTGGCGGAGCGGCTGGGCAACGCAGGCGTGTCGGTCCCGTGCGTGATCAAGACCATCCTGCCCGGCCAGGACCAAGAGACCCGCTTCAAGCGCCGCTTCTTGAACGAGGCCCGCATCGTGGCCGGGCTGAGCCACCCCAACATCGTGGGTGTGTACGACGTGGGCGAGTCCGACGAGCGTCTGTACATGACCATGGAGTGGGTCGACGGTCTCGACGCCCGGGACCTGATGCGGACGGCGCGCAAGCGCGGCGCGGACATCCCGCTGCGGCACGCCGTCTACATCCTGCGCCAGGCGCTCCAGGGCCTGCACCATGCCCACACCGCCAGCGGACCGGGTGGGCACCCCTTGAACCTGGTGCACCGGGACCTGTCTCCCGAGAACCTGCTGCTGTCCCGGCAGGGCGCGGTCAAGATCACCGACTTCGGGGTGGCCAAGCAGGTGGCGCCCGGCCAGCGAGCCGGCCTGGCGGGCAAGGTGCACTATTTTGCGCCCGAGCTCTTCGGCAAGGGCGAAGCGACCGTGCGGTCCGACGTGTTCGCCCTGGGCGTCACCTTCTACGAGCTGCTGACGGTGAAGCCCCTGTTCAATCGGCGCCTGTCCTTTGCCCGGGTGCGCGACGCCATCCTGGACTTCGACGTGTGGGACCTGCTCGAGCTGGACCTGACGGTGCCCGAGGGGCTCGAGCGCGTGCTGGAGCAGGCCCTGGCGTCGGATCCGGCGGACCGCTATCCGAGTGCGCTGGCGTTCCTGGAGGACGTCAACGACTACGTCTACGAGTCCGGCGTGCGGCTCCTGGACGCGCACTTCGCCCAGTATTTGGAGCGGGTCGTCGCTCAGCGCACGGAGGGCACTTGAGCGCGCCCGGTGCGCAGCAGCAGCTGGGCCTCGCGGTGGACGCGGTCGACGCGCTCCAGGCCGCCCTGGTCTGCGCCCGGCTCTATGGCCACCGGCATCCGGAGACCGGGCGGGCATCAGAGCGGGCGCTGCAGAGCCTCTCGTCCGTGCTGCAGGGGGTCGGCAGCGTGCGCATCGACGCCACGGTGGACGGCCTGCGCTGGAAGGGCCAGGTGCTGTCCCAGGAGGACGACGACCGGGAGGGCCTGGGGCGGCTGCTCCACAAGGAAGGCATCGCGTCGCTGACCTTCTACCCAGAGCTCGAAGCGCGTGAGCTCCTGGAGCTGCTCGACGTGCTCCGCATCAACTACGAGCTGCCACGGTTCGAGGAGCACACCCTCGAGGAGCAGCTGTGGCAGCGGCGACTGGAGCGTGTGCACTACAAGGCCGTCTCTGCCCTGACGGAGGCCGAGCTGGTATCGGGCAGCGCCCGCGCCACCCTGGATGGCAGCGCGGCAGGCGACGCGATGGACAACCTGATGCGGGGGGTCGGCCAGCTGTCCGAGGACCACCTGGTCCGGGCGATCGCCGGGTCGGACCTGCGGGACCTGGGCGCCGCCGAAGCCGCCGACATCGCGGTGGAGCAGGCCGACGAGGACGAGCGACCGTGGGAGGTCCAGCTGGGGGAGAGCAATGCCCAGGACGCCCAGGCGGTCGCCGCCATGCGGGCCGCGGTCGAAGGCGAGGGCGACGGCTCGCTCCTGGCGCGGTTGATCGTCTCGATGTTGCGGGTGTCGCTGGCCGACTGGCCCGATCTGCCGCCGTCCCAGGCCCTGGGCATCGCCCAGGCCGCGCTCAAGGACCTGTACCTGCGCGGCGGCCCGGCGGACCTGATGGTCGTGGTCGACGAGGCCGGGGCCCTGGCGATCCGTCATCGGGACCGCCACGACCTGGCCGCCTTCCACAAGAGCGTGTTGAGCGCCCAGGGCGTGACGTCGCTGTTGGTGCGGCTCGACGACTTCAGCGCGGCCAGCTTCGAAGGCACGCGCAAGCTGATCGACCGCCTCGGGGACGGCCCCCTCCAGGAGCTGCTGATGGCCCTGGCCCGGGAGCTCCCGGACCCCTCCGACGCTCGGGCCCAGGCCCTCTTCCGGCTGCTTGGGGTGGCCAGCCTGGACCGGCTGCACCGGTGGCTGCCCGACGCGGCCCGCATGCCGCCCGAGCGCCTGATGCCTACGGTCAGGCTGCTCCATGCTGCAGACAGCGAGCCGGCGCGGCGGGCACGGCCGCAGCTGCTCAAGCACCCGGCCATCGGGGTGCGGGAGACGGTCTTGCACTGGTATGCGACGGACTTTCCCGAGAGCGATGCGCTTGCGGTCGCCGGTCAGCTGCTCGACCGCCGCCCCCAGGTCCGCCTGGCCGCCAGCGCCGCCTTGATCGCCCATCCCCCCAGCGCGGCCGAGAGTTGGTTCCGCCGCACGCTGGCATCCGCGGGCTGGTCCAAGCTGGACGAGCCGGTCCGGATCGACGTGTGCGTGACCTTTGCCAGAGCCTTTCGCGGGCGTGCAGTGACGCCCCTGGCCGAGCTGTTGGAGGCCGGCAGTGTCCTGGGCGTCAGCCACGCCGACGCGGCCGCCAAGGGCCTGGCCGCCGCCAGGACCGAGCCGGCCCGGATGGCCCTGGTAAAGGGCGCCAAGAGCTGGGTCCCCGCCCGCAAGAAGGCCTGCCTGGCCGCCCTCCAGGAGCCGGCACGATGAGTGCGGCCCTGACCATCGGCGCCGGGGCCGAAGACGAGCGCCAACAGCGGGCCCAAGTGGTCCAGCACGCCCGGGAATTCCTGATGCACCTGGACGCCTTGGGGCGCCAGCTCACCCTCTACGACCCGGGCAATGCGGCGGTCCGCCGGACCCTGGAGCGCCTGATCGCCGACGTGAGAGCGCTCCAGGCCGAGACCGGTGAGATCGCCCTGGCCTTTGCCGACGGCCACGCCTTCGTGAACGGGGTCTGGGTGCGCGCGAACCGGCGGACCTGGGAGGCCGCGGTGAACCTGACCGATCGGCTGGGTCGGCTGGACAGCCGGGGCCTGGTGCTCGAGGAAGGGGTCGCAGACCAGGTGATCCTGTCCTTGGCTCAGCTGCTCAACAACCCCAGCCAGGGCCACGACATCGACGCGCTGGAGGCCCGGGCCGATGCCCTCGACGGCGTGCGGCTGCTGCCCCTGCCCTCGGACGCCGATCGGGCCCGCATGGGTCGGGGAGCCGCCCGGGAAGACGCGGTCGACCTGTTTCGGGAGGGCCTGTTGGCCGTCGCGGACCAGGACCTGGCCGACCTGGACCTGTTCCTGCGGCGTCGGCAGCGGGCCCTGGTCAAGCGCCTCGTCGCCCTGTGCGAGGAGAGTCCCGAAGAAGCGCTCGCCCTGACGGCGATGCGCGATCCCTGCCTGCCGCCCCAGGCCCACAGCCTGCTGGTGTGCATCTACGCCGTGGCCCTGGGCCGGCAGCTGGACCTGAGCCGTCGCACCCTGATCCGCCTCGGGGTCGCTGCCCTGAGCCACAACCTGGGCGAAGCCCTGGTCGACTCGGACCTGTTCGCCGCGAACCGAGAGCTCTCTCCGGGCGAGCGCGACGAGCTCGAGGCCCACACCTTGCGAGGTGCCTTGCACGTGGTGACTCACCACGGCCTGGCAGCGCCGGCCCTGGAGCGGGCCCTGGCATCCCTGGAGCACCACCTGCACCACGACGGTCGGGGTGGCTACCCCTTCAAGACCAACCGGCCGGCGCACCTCTTCTCACGCATCATCGCTGTGGCCGACGTGTTCGATGCCCTCTCCCAGGACCGGCCCTGGCGCCAGGCCTGGGCGCCGGATCAGGCCGTCAAGCTGGTGATGCGAAGGGCGGGTCGCCAGCTCGATCCGGTGCTCGTCCGGGCCATGGTCAAGCTGATCGGCCGCTACCCGCCGGGCTCCCTGGTCGAGCTGGACAGCGGCGCGTGGGCGGTGGTGTTGGGACCGGGCGCCGGGCTGCGCCCCTTGGAGCGGCCCCGGGTGCTGCTGATCTCCGACGACGATGGCCAGCGCCTGCCGACCCCGGTGGCGGCGGACCTGGGCGAGCGGCACCCCCAGCGCCGGGCCTGGCTCCGGACCATCGCCCGCACCCGGGACCCCAAGCGCCTGGGAGAGCCGGTGGTGCGCATCCTGTTTGGCCCCCGGCTGGAGACCCCGCCGGGCCGCATGGACATCGACGAGGCCCGGGAGCTCCGGCGCAGGCGCACCCGGCCCAAGGAGTCTTGAGTGCTGTGGGCCTGGATCCCGGTGGTCATTGCTGCCACTTGTCCCGACTACAGCGCGGCCCAGGTGCTGGGCGACCTGGGCGAGCATGGGCCCACGGAAGCCAGCGGGGTCGCCGCGAGTCGATCCCGGCCCGGGGTGTTCTTCGCCCACGACGACGGCGGCGACCCGGTGCTCCACGCCTTTGACGCCGGCGGCGTGTGGCTCGAGACCCACGGGGTCGACGGCGCTGCCGTCACCGACTGGGAAGACATCGCCAGCGGGCCCTGTCCCGACAGTGGCGACTGCCTCTTCATCGCCGACATCGGAGACAACGACGGGTCGCGGATCACCGTCGACGTCTACGTGGTGGAGGAGCCGGGAGCTGGCCAGGACACCTCGGTCCAGTCCCACTGGCGGCTCCAGTGGCCCGACGGCCCGGTCGACGCCGAGACCATCCTGGTCCACCCCCTCGACGGCGACGTGACCTTGTTGAGCAAGGACCCGGGCGGGAGCTCGCTGATCGGGCGCCTGCCCGCCGACCTCGGCACCAGCATCCGCACCCTGGACGTGATCGGCACCCTGGAGCTCACCGCCGTGGACGAAGGAGACCGTCTGGTGACAGGCGGCGCCTGGGACCTCGAAGGCGAGCGACTGGTCCTGCGCACCCGAGAGCGCGTGCTCGCGTGGGACACGGATCCCTGCGCGCCCGACGCGCACTGGCAGGACGTTCCCCAGGGCTGGGAGACACCGGCCATGCCCCGGGCCGAAGGCGTGGACTTCGATCTCGCCGGCGGTCTGATCTACGTGGGGGAGGGGAGTCCGGCGCCCGTCGCGGGCCAGGCGTGCCCGGACCTGATTCCCGGCACCGGACAGTGCCTCGACGACGACGACGACGACGAGGACGCCGACTGCGGCTGTCGCGGTGACGGCAGCACGGCCTGGGTGCTGCTGCCGCTGTGCCTTGGCTTGCGACGGCGCCAGCTGGGTCTACCGACGCAGCCGCTGCTCGCCAGGTTGGCTGGGCGAATCAGGGCGAAACAGGGGTCAGGAACCTTTTGTTAATACTTAGCGCTGCGGGTATGGATCCCTGTGATTGATAGTATTGACTTTGGGGCATGACTCTTGGTTGGGCCGTCGCGGGTCGTGCGGATCTGGTGGCGTGGGGTGGCGGTGCGGCCGGTGGAGACGGGGACAGGTGAGGGCCAGGTCCCGGCGGCGTAGGTGTCGCTGACGCGCACTTTCGGGCGGGATGGCAGCCCATCGGCGGCGTAGGTGT
>CAZFLE010000086.1:6929-30813 GCA_964519895.1 uncultured Enterobacterales bacterium
GGTGTCGCTGACGCGCACTTTCGGGCGGGATGGCAGCCCATCGGCGGCGTAGGTGCGGCAGCGAGTCGCCTGGCGCGACGCTGGCAAGCAAGTGACCCCGAACTCCCGGGACATCGGGCGTGACCACCCGGTGCGTCAGCCCGCCCCGGCCAGCCTGACGGCCTCGACCAGCTCTGGCGCCCGGTAGGGCTTGGCCAGGAAGCTGCACGGCCCGGTCGCGGCCAGTCGGGCCACGGTGGCGCCGTCGGCCCAGCCGGTCGTGACCAACACGGGCAGGTCCGGGACCAGCTTGCGCGTCTCGACCAGGAGCTGCTCGCCGTCGACCTTGGGCAGCTGGAGATCCAGCACGACCAGAGCCAGGTCCCCGTGCCGAGCCTTGAGGATGGCCAGAGCCTTGGCGCCGTCTTCTGCGCCCATCACGTGCCAGCCGGCGGCCTGGAGGATCCGGGTGGCCAGGCGCAGGATGATCGGACTGTCTTCGACCACCAGCACCGTCCGTGCTTGGGGTCGTTCGCTTGTGGGTGTCGGCGACATTGTGAGGACGGCTCCACCCCCTCCCAGTCGCCACCGTACGCCCATCCGGGTTGGGATCGAAAGGGCCCGAGGCCCCGATGTCATCGCGCGGACATCGGTCAGGGCCACGCCACCTCGGTCCGGTAGATGCCCGTGGGCTCGTGCTGGCCCTCGACCCAGAGCCAGTCCGTGCCCTCGGGATCGTTGCTGTAGTTGTAGATGCCGTCTCGGCCTCCAAAGGTCGTTCGGCTGGGGAAGCAGGTGTCGCCCACGCTGGGCAGGTCGGCGACCCAGTCCACCGACCAGGTCTCTGCCTGCACCTGCCAGATCGCGCAGCGCTTGGGGTGCTGCCAGTACTCCACCTGGTAGTAGAGGGCCTGGTCTCCGCGATCCATGTCGTCCCGGCCCAGGTCGTAGTGGCCGTCCTCGGTCACGTTGCGGCGGGCCACGAGCCAGGTGCGCCCACCCTCCCGGAAGACCAGGGGCGAGTCGTACTTTCGGGGGTCGTTCACACAGGTCCACGTGCCCAGGTCATCGGCCGGGGCCGTGCACACATTGCTGCCGAAGCCGCTGTCGTCGCCGGCCTCATTGCGGGTGACGGCGACCAGGGAGCCATCGTCCAGCAACGCCCAGTCGGTCTCGCTGCCGCCACCGGTCTGCACGACTGTGTCGTCGCCCGCGGCCGGGCCCCAGGTCTGGCCGTCGTCGCTGCGCAGCCAGTGCACCTGGAGAGGCGGCGCGTCCAGGTCGTAGATGTTGCCCCCGCCGGTATAGCCGGTGGCGTAGAGCGCACCGTCCACCTCGCGGATCCGCCAGCTCAGGAAGTCGCCCTCGGGGAACAGGTCCAAGAAGGCGTCGACGGGCTCGGTCCAGGTGCCGGTCTCCACAAAGGTGGAGACCCGCATGCCCTGGGGCTCGAAGTCCAGAGGGTCGTCGCCCAGCACGGCGAAGTACAGGCTCAGCGTGCCGTCCCAGCTGACCAGGTGCGGCTCTCGCACGTCGGTGCCCAGCGCGAAGGTGCCTTCGTGTCGCCAACTGAGCTCGTCGTCGGTGCTGACCACGTGCATCACCACCTCGGGTCCAGCGAAGTGGGTGTCGGCGGACCGGAAGGCCAGCCAGAGCCGGCCTTCGTGCTCCGCCACGTGCAGGTTGTTGTTGGCGGCGTTGGGCGCCAGCTCGGCGGGCATCGACGCCGGCACGACCTGGACCGTCTCGCCCAGGGCGACGTGCAGCGGTTCAGCGGTGTCGCTCAGGTCGTCGGTGCAGGCGAATAGGAGCAGCGTGAGCATGTGTCGTTCCGGACCTGGGCGTCAGTACTTCTGCTGGTCTGCCGGCACCCACCACGTCTCCACGTCCTCGAGCACCGTGAAGGTGTTCATGCTGACCCCCTGGAAGCGCTCGTGGATGCCCGTGATCTCGTCTTCCCAGAACAGGAAGGTCGCCGGGTGGGCTTCGAAGACCCGGGCCTGGGCCTCGCGCACCATTCGCTGGGCCTCCTCTAGGCTGTCGACGGTCCGGGCGCCCTCGAGCAGGGCGTCGGTCTCGGGGTCGTCGTAGCCCATCCAGTTGTACTGCCCCTCGGAGTGCCACTGGATGTAGGGGTCGACCTTGGGGTTGTTGCCGAAGCTCCACAGGATGACCTCGAAGTCGTGCTCCCGGGCCAGCTGGGAGAAGCGGTTGGGCTCCAGCAGCTGGATCTGGAGGTCCACCCCGACGTCGCGGAGCTGGGCCTGCATCGCGATCGCCAGGTTCTTCAGGCGCAGGATGCCGTTCTGCACGATCACGGTGACCTCGAAGGGCTCGCCGTTGTTGTCCAGCACGCCGTCGCCGTCGGCGTCGGCCCAGCCCGCTGCGGCCAGGAGCGCCCGGGACTGGTCCGGGTCGTGGGCCAGGGGCACCAGCTCGTCGTTGTGCCAGGCGCCCAGGTTGGGGCCGACCGTGCCCACGCAGGGCTGGGCGTAGATCTCGTCGCCGACCTTGAAGAAGCGGTCGATCAGGGACTGGCGATCGATGGCCAGGGACATGGCCTTGCGCACCGAGGCGTCGGCGAAGTGCGGGTCCTTGTTGTTCCAGCCGATGTACTGCATCGACTCCGCCTCGGCGCGGATCTGGCGGATGTGGGGGTAGTTCTCGGCCAGATCGGCCAGGTCGGACTTCTCCAGGCTCGAGACCATGTCGTTGGTGCCGTTCTGGAGCTCCAGGAGTCGGGTCGCGTACTCGGGGATGATTCGGGTGATGATGCGGTCGAGGTGCGGCTTGGGGAACACCGTCTGGGCCCCGTTGGGCTCGAGCACGATCTTCTCGTTGGACTGCCACGACGACACGTGCCAGGGGCCGGACGCCGACGGCGCCTTGCTGTAGTCGTGGCCCCGTAGCGTCGCGCGGTCCGCGTCCTCGAGGACGTGCTTGGGCACCACCCCGCGGATGGTCGTGCCCTGGAGCAGCACGGGGTTGCCCCCACTCCTGAAGTGAAACGTGATGGTGCGGTCGTCGACCACGTCGAAGCGGACGATGTTCTTGCCGTCGCCGTGCCAGTTGCTGGCCACCACGGGGTCCTGGATCAGCTCATAGGTGAACGCCACGTCGTGGGCCGTCAGCGGCGTGCCGTCGTTCCACTCGAGCCCCTCCCGCAGGGTGTAGGTGATGGACCGGCCGTCGTCGGCCCAGACCCAGGACTCGGCCAGCTTGGGCGCATAAGTCAGCCCGTCTGGCGTCACCTTGCGCTCCACCAGGCCCGGCTGGGTGGCCAGGGTGTACCAGCCCGTCAGCGCATAGGCGGCGACCAGCGGGTTCAGGATGCCCGGGTCGAAGGGCACGGCCAGCACCAGGGTGTCGCCGTCGACGGGCCCGGTGGCCACGGGGTCGCCGGCCGGTGCGGTCGGCGTCTCGGGGGACGAGCAGGCGAGGGTCAGGAGCAGGGACAGCATGGGCGCACACCTCGGGGGGGCGAGAGGCCTATCCGGCTGGCGTTAGACTGCGGGAGTGGAGGTCCCCCGCGACGGCGTGCTGATCGCCCTGGAGCTGACGGCGCTGGCCGAGGACATGGTGCGGGCCAAGGTCCGCCGCGAGGACCCGTCGGCGCCCGAAGCCGCCGTCGAGGCGGCCGTGATCGCTTGGCGACAGCGCACGGGATCCAGCCACGCCGAACTCCCGGACTTCGTCGTCGTCGAGCGCAGCTGGTCGTGACACCGGTGCTCGAGGCCCTGAGGCGGGCCCTGCGCGATCTGGAGAGCCTCGCGCCCTTTGCTCTGGTCGGGGGGCTGGCGGTCTCCGTGCGGGCGGAGCCTCGGCTCACCCGCGACGTGGACTTCGCAGTCTCGGTGCCCGACGATGCCGCTGCCGAGGCTGTGGTGAGCACACTGCGGCAGCGGGGCTATGCCGTGCGCACTGTGCTCGAACATCGGTCCGGCCGGCTGGCCACCGCCCGGTTGGCGTCGCCCGGAGCCAGCGGCGTGTTGGTAGACCTGCTCTTCTTCAGCAGTGGTGTCGAAGGGGAGATCGTCGCGAGCGCTGAGTCGCTGGTCATCGCGGGCACTCTGGTGGCGCCTGTGGCGACCGGTGCACACCTCCTGGCGATGAAGGTGCTCGCCGAGGAAGCCCGCGGACGCCCGAATGACCACGACGACATCCTCGCCCTCCTGGCCGAGCCCGCGACCGATCGGGCCGCCGCCCGCGATCTGTTGGACCTGATCCACGCTCGTGGTCTGTCCCGGGGCAAGGATCTCCACGCCCGGCTCGACCACTTCCTCGGGCTCGACCTCGGACGCTGACGGTCCTCAGCGCAGTGCGTAGCCCCAGGTGTAGTCCTGGCCCCGTGCCTCACACGTCTCGCCGTCGGTCCACGCCCAGGTCCCGTCCAGCCGCCCGCCTTCGCAGAACTCGCCGGCGTAGTCCGCCAGGTGCCCTCGCTGGCCGCCGTCCCAGTCGTTGTCGCAGGCATAGGACGGCCAGACGCCGTTGTTGTACGCGTAGCCGACGCAGCCCATGACGATGCCCGTGGCGCTGTTGGCGTAGTCCCCGTGCTTGAAGGCCGCCCCGACCTCGCCGACGGCGACATTGAGCTCGGTCGCCGTCCACTCCTGGTCGTCGAAGGCATCGCTGAACCACTCCCCGGCGGTTCGGTTGAACACGCCGATCTCGGAGAACGGCACACAGGCCAGGTCCACCGACCACTCGTCGTCCCCGGGGGTGTCCCGCACCTCGAGCCCCAGCGACGTGGTCCGTTGTGCCGCCTGCCAGCCGGCCACGGTCCAGCCGCCTCGGTCGTGGCTCAGGTCGCACCAGAAGCTCGCCGGGGTGCCCGTCCCGCAGGGGTCCAGGGAGTAGAGGCCGTCTTGGCTCCCCAGCCCGCGGTCCCGGACCTCCAGACAGGACCGGCCGCAGCTGATGACCGCTGGGTCGGTGTCGTCGCAGTCGCCAGCCAGCGTCACGTGGGCCTCGGGGGCGTCGCAGGCCTGGACGGCCGCGGTCCCGTCTCCCCACCCGTCGCTGTCCCGGTCCGGGTACCAGGTCGCGATGTCCTCGGCGCCGACATCGGCCGTGCCATCGCAGTCGTCGTCGAGGCCGTTGCAGACCTCCTCGGCGTCTGGGTGCACCGCCGGGTCGCTGTCGTCGCAGTCCTCGCAGGTCGTGAAGCCGTCCTGGTCCAGATCCCGCAGGCCGGCCAGACCGTCGCAGTCCAGATCCCGGGACACGCAGGGGTCCTCGGCCGCCTGGGGGTGCACGGAAGGATCGGCGTCGTCGCAGTCCCCGGGGGCCGCGGCGTACCCGGTCAGGGGGTCGCAGCCCCGCTCGGCCTCCCCGGTGCCGAACCCGTCACCGTCGAGATCCAGGTACCAGTCCCCCTGCTCTGATGCCGGGCAGTCGACGGTGACCTGGCCCTGGGCACAGCTCAGCAGCGCCCAGCCCAGGACGATCACGGCCCCTCCACCCACACGCGCAGGGTCTCGGGCCGACCCCCCGTCCAGTCGATCATGCAGTCGATGTTGGCCGCCCGGTCCTCGACGGTCCAGTTCACCCACGTCTCCAGCTCGGCGTGGGGGTCGAGCAGCACCCGGGTGTCGGCCATGGCCCCGGCCAGATCCGACCTCTCCATCCAGTCGGCCACCGCGAGCACCTGGGCCTCCAGGTCGGCCCGGCAGGTCTCGTTGGCGCGGCAAAAGGTCATCCACCAGCCCGCCGAGGACCACCCCAGCACCTCGGCGTAGAGCCGCTCACAGTCCGAGGTCGCCGAGCTGGGGGGGTAGACGTAGGTGAACGTGGAGTCCGCGCCCCAGGGAGACACGCTCAGCTTGTCCGCCAGAGGGTCGTGGTACACGAAGAAATTGTTCAGGTTGAAGCTGTAGCTGTCCGGGTGGTTCACCGAGAGCTCGACCGCGAGGAAGCGGATGATCGCGTCCCAGTCGAACGCGTCCTTCAGCGCGTCCACGGTGCCAATGGCCACCGCCTCGCAGCCCCGTGTGAGCCCGTCGGGGTCATAGGCGCTCCCGGTCTCCTGGAGCTCGAAGCAGGTGCAGTCGCCGGTGAAGTCACAGCTCCGGGTCATCTCGTAGAGCCCGCCATTGCTGCCCGGCCACATGTGATCCATGAAGTCGTCGTCCATGGACTCCAAGACCGCGTAGAGCCCGAGCAGCTCCCCGTTCAGGGTGACCGAGGCATAGGTCGTGCGAGGGGCCGGGGCGCCGTTGTCCCGCCAGGTCCAGTACGCCATCGTCTCGGCCATCATCGAGCTGTCCCAGACCTCGTTGTTCAGCGTCAGCCGCTCCAGCCCGTGAAAGGTCTGGCCGTCCACGTACTCGCCGAACTTGATCTTCCAGGCGGGCTTGGCGTCGATGGTCTGGAAGCTGGCGCTGCCCTTGAGTCGCAGCGCCACGGGGTCCCAGGTCTGGCCGTTGTAGGTCACGCTGCCCGAGACCCAGTCCGTGGGCAGGGACCGCAGGGCGTCGATGCCGTCGGCGCTCACGTTCAGGGTCAGCTCGTGCACCCGGGTCCTGTCCCAGGAGAAGAGCTCCGGCCCGTCGACCGACTCGGCGGGCACGTCGGCGGCCAGGATGCCGGCGGTCAGAGGCACGGTCAGGGTGGCGCCGTCCGAGGTCGTCACCATGACCTGGGCGTCCAGGGTGCCTGGGCCCTGTCCCACCACGCCCAGGGTCAGCCGCTCGCGCTGGCCCGGATCCACGGTCGGGTCCAGGAGCGCCGCCGACCACCGATCGGGGTCGGACAGGGTGACGTCGGTGATGGTCACGCTGTCGTCGCCCGCGTGGGCCAGCCACACGCCTCCAGTGCCCAGCTCGCCGGCCATCACGGTGCCCAGATCCAGAGAGCCCGGGCTGGCCACCAGCGACGGGGCGGGTGAGGCACAGGCCGCGCAGCCGGCCACCAGGAGGGCGATGCCGGAGGGGACGGGCGGCGCAGGGGGCACTTCCAGAGCCTACTCTGCATCGCGCCCAGGCACTTCAGAACCAGCCCTCGGTCCTGGGGGCCACCAAGGGTGGCTCGGGGCCGCCTGCACGGTGGTCGTTCAAGACGAAGCCGGGGCTCATCGCGAAGTCCATCTCGGCGCGGAACCCCCAGGACGGCGGACCCGCCAGAGGCAGACCGAGAGAGGGGGCGAGCACGAGCTTGGAGACCGCGAGGGACTGGAGAGCGTGCAGGGCCTGCACCCGGAAGCACAGGCTTATCAGCGCGTCGACATCGTAGGGGCCTGGGCGCCAGAGGCAGCCCTCCCGTGAGACCGCGGCGTCCGGCGCTGGACTGCGCTTCCAGGTCAGCGTGGGGAGGCGAAGTCGCGGCGCCAGCCGCTTTGCCAGCGGGCAGGACCTGGACACCCTCGGGGACCAGTGGACCCGCACCAGCTCCCGTCCTGACTTGCGTAGGACAGCCACGCCCGCTTCCTCGTCCAGGGCGGGGGCGGCCGGGATCTTGTTCAGGCCGAAGACCTCGCGGCCACAGGCCACCGCCATGGGGCTGTCCGGGAAGATCACCAGCGGCAGCGCCGCCGGACCCCGGGGTCCCAGGACCGGCACCCACAGCGAGATCTCCTGGTAGGCCAGGGGCGGTGCGGGCACCGTGGCGTGGCCGAAGCCACGGCCGCCGGCGTGCAGCACCCACACCACAGAGCGAGGAAGTGCGCGCACTGCAGGCGGCAGGCGGCCCCGCAAGGCACCCGGCGCCAGGGTGGCGACGAAGCCGTGTAGGACCACGTCCCGGCAGACATAGGGGCCGGGCAGGATCAGGCCCGAGGGGCCCGCGAAGGAGGTCCGCTGACCAGCCGCGTGGGCCTCGGCGAGCGTCTCCAAGGCGCGGGCGCTCCGGGCCAGCACCTCTTGAAGCGCCACCACCGGTTCCTCGCGGACCCGGGACTCTGTGACCGCCGCCGACTCCCGCTGGAGCCGAGTGAGCTCCCGCGCCTCTGCTCGGAGGGGGCTGGGCTCTCCAAAGGCCTGCCAGACGCCCACGCGCTCCCCGGCGAGCACAGGACCAAGCCAGACGTCACCACACCACTCGCTCACGCTCCCGCTCAGGATGCGCCAGCAGCCCGCTGGAACCGGGTCTCCCGGAGCCAGGGTCATCCGAGCCTCTGAAGAAAGCGCCGGTGGGCCTCGCGCACCCGTGCCCGCGCGAAGACCCGCGCGGGTCCCAGCAGCATGAGCTGTTCGATCACCGTGCTGCCGGTCGTCGCGGGCAACACGGTCAGCCGGGCCTCGACCCGGACTCCCGGCGTGCGGCCGACCAGGTGCACGCCACCAGGTCGGGGATCGAAGTCGACCCGGACGGGCACCCCCAAGCGCTGACCCATGACCTCCACGGCCTCCCAGCCAGCCAGTCCCCGAGGGGTCCGGCGGGCTCGGATGAGTCCGGGGTGGAGCCTCGCCCAGGTACGCGGATCCCGTAGCCGCGCCACCAGCCTCTCCGGCGAACCCGCCACGTCCTGACGGAGGGTCAGCAGACGGTGGTCCACACCAACTCCGGCATGGCACGGAAGAACGCGTCGGGATCGATGATGGCCGAAGGCGGCTGCACCCCCGGAGGGGGGCGGCGCTCCAGCGCTCTGGCCGCACACCACGCCGTGATGCGGGCCGTGGCGTCGTACACGCGCTCTCCGTCGACCTGGGCCACAGCCCGGCGAGTGCCCTCCAGCTCCACGCGGACCCGGAACGGCGTGCGGTGCCGGCCCGGCTTGGCGATCAGGGGCACAAGTCGGCCCCCCAAGCGACTGGCCATGCGACGGCCTCGCCGGCCGCAGACTCGGGCGGGCACCGCCAGGGGCGCGGGCACGTCCAGCCAGACCTCTGTGGCGCTGCCCAGGTGGCGGGGGATGATCAGCGCGTCCACGGCGCTGGCGGAGATCAGGCAGCGGCGCCCGTGGGGCTCGCCGACTTCGCCCCATCTCAGCCGGGGTGTACTGTCGGCCATCACGTGCAGGAAGGACCGGGCCGAGCCTGGCGACGGCGCGAAGTCCCGCACCCGGTTCACCACTCGGACCGTCCGTGGCTGGGGGACCCGCCGGGCGAGTCGGGCGGCGGCACAGTCGGAGATCACCACCTCGACCCCCATCGCGTTGCCGATCACCGCGCCTGTCCGTCGAGCCGGGGCGTGCAGCTGCTGCTGACAGCGCCGCACGAAGGCCGGCTCGCCAGCCAGGTCGAACAGCACCCGACCCGCCGCCACGGCGGCCTCGCAGGCCGGCCAGCCCAGCGCGACGTACGGGCCCGACGCGTTGATCACCACCTCGCAGCGCTCCATCACCGACGCCAGCTGGTCTGGCCGCCGCACGTCGCAGACGGCGTGTCGCAGGCCGTGGCGCTCGGCGAGCTCGGCCGCCGCGCCTGCCCGACGCCCGGTCACCAAGACGGGCTGACCCAGTCCGGCGAGCGACCCGACGATGCGGCGGCCCGTGTGGCCAGTCGCACCCAGCACACCGATCAAGGCCGCACCGCGGTCAGGTGGACGAATCCAAGGGGCAGCTCGTCCAGTCGGCGCCCGAGCTGGTCCACGAGCAGCGAGGCCGCCCGCCAGGTGCCCGGGGGATAGCGACGCTCCACCTGAGGTCGGATCTGCGCCAGGCGCTCGGCCCAGCGCGGGGCCAGTCCCAGGGTGCGGGCCGTGAGGTCCTCGACCGCCACGTCTTGAAAGCCGTTCCGCTCCAGCGCCACTTGCCAGTCCGCGGCACTCCAGGGGTCTGGCCAGGCGTAGAGCCACCTGGCCGTCTCGTAGCCCAGGGTCAGTCGAAGCCCACCGGTGCCCGGTCGGCGCACGATGTCCCCCAGGGAGAACACGCCGCCCGGTCGCAGGACCCGCGCGACCTCGCTGACGAAGCGGGCCCTGTCCGGGTAGTAGATGGCGGACTCGATGGCATAGACCCCGTCGAAGCTGTCCGCCTCGAAGGGCATCTCCTGGGCATCGCCGTGTTCGAAGCGCAGTCGATCGTGGGCACGAGCCGCGCACGCCGACAGCTGCGGCTGGGACAGGTTCAGGCCCACGACGTCGACCGGGTTCTCAGCGGCGGCGAGCGTTGCAGGCCCGCCCACGCCACAGCCGCTGTCCAGCCATCGTCCGCGATGCGGAAGCGGGGACACGACTCGCCTGACCAGGGCGCGCTGGGCCTCGGCCAGGTCCACGTCTCCATCGGGATCCGCCAGGCCGAAGTTGAGCAAGCCGCTGCCGCCGCAGAGATCTTCGAAGAGACTCGAACACAGGGCGTACCAGGCCAGCGTGCGTGCCATGGGGTCTCGGCCCGGCGTCACGAGCCTCAGGGCGTGGGCGGCGTTGCCGAGTCGTTCGGTGAGGGGCATGGGGTTCCTCAGCCCGCCTTGCGGGCGCCAGGGGTGGAACGAGTTGCACCGGCACGACCGGCCACGTCGGGCAGCACTCCGAGCTCTCGCAGGGTGCGGGCCAGGCGGCGGGCTCTGCGAAAGCCGGGGGCCGGGGCGAAGGGGGGCAGGACCTGGGGGACCGTGGACAGTCCCAGGGCTTCGGCGAGCACGCCGGCCGCCTGCTGACCGGTGGACACCGCTCGCTCGAGGTACAGAGTAGGGAAGCGCCCGGCGATCCAGTCCCCCGCCAGGGCGAGGTTGGGCACGGTGGTCCGCACCTGGGGGAGCCGGGCGTAGGTGCCGGGGTGAAAGGCCACGTGGGTGGCCGCGTTGCGGCGCAGGTGGGCGTGCACGCAGCTGCCTTCGACGCCCGGCCACACCCGCTCGATGGCCTCGAGAGCCTGGGCCAGGACCCGCTCGTCTCCTCGGAGCGCGGCGGCCTCCGCGCGGGCGCCGTACAGGTGGACCTCGATCGTGGAGCCGCCGGTCGCTTCGGCCCAGTCTCGATAGGGCTCGGAGATGGTGTGGAGCCAGAAGTAGTTGTCGAAACCAGGACCCACGTACATGCCATTGGTGCTGCGCTGAGGAGCGGGTCGCCCCGTGAACCAGAACCGGGCCGAGAAGCTGCGCACGCCTCGGGGCACCTGGACCTCGGGCACGACCAGGCCCAGGGCACCCTTGCGGAGACAAGCCATGCCTGGAGGGTCCACCGCCACCACGACGCCGTCTGCGGCCAAGACCTTGCCATCGGCCAGCCTGACACCCCGGGCCGTCGCGCCATCGAAGCACACCTCGGAGGCCGGGGAGGAGACGAGCACCTGCCCCCCGAGCCGCTCGATGTGTTCGGTGAGCGGCCGCAGGACCCCTGTGGCCGTGTCGGTGTCCAGGTAGTCGAAGCCCATGTCCCGGCGGTCGCAGACCGTGTAGAACTGGAGACTGGTGAGCAGCGCGGCGAGCGACGTGTCGTCGACGTCGATGAAGAAGCCGGAGTGGGTCAGTGCGCGGAAGAAGCCCCGCAGGAATTCGGGCCAGTCCCGGGTCAGCTGACCGACGGTCATCGCCTCATAGAGGCTGAGGTCCCGGGCTGGATCGAAGGCGAAGACATGGCCCAGGTCCCTGGCGACCTGAAGCATCCTGGGGCCACCGGCTCGGAGCACATGTCTCAGGAAGACCGGATCTCGGAGCAGAGCGAGCAGACTGAAGGGCTCTGGCAGGCGCGTCTGGCGCACCCTGTCGCCGATCTCGAGGTAGCGCGGACCTCGCTCGTCGAGCCAGAGCACCAGCTCCTGGCTGCCCGAGTCGAGGAAGCGCTGGGCCAGACCCAGGCGTTCGAACATCGCTCGAAGGTTTCGATACTGGCGCCAGTACCCATGGATGCCGTGCTCGACCGGAAAAGCCCAGGACTCCCCCCGGTGGACGAATGACGCCTCTTCGGGGGTGGCCAGGCGACCGCCCAGGTGTTCGGCTGCCTCCAGCACGGTGACTCGTGCCCCGGATTCGGCCAGGTGGACTGCAGCAGTGAGTCCGGCCAGGCCGGCTCCGACGACGACGACTTCGGTCATGGCGTGCTCCGAGCGACGGTCCGCGCGGCTGCCACGCCGCGATCGAACCGATTGATGGGGGCCACCCCGGTGGGGGTGACGTGGGCGAGCAGGGCGGCGTCCCGAAGGAGCTCGACGCGCAGCCAGGCCAGCTGGGCCCGGTCCAGGACGCGGCCAGATCGGGCGGTCCGGTTCGTCCATGCGGCCAGCACGATGCGTGTCCGGCGGGGGCCCAGCGCCGCGAGCCAGGCTTGGGCCCGAAGGACCGGACCCGCCTCCGTCCAGCTGTGCTCGAAGGTGATGCGCAGGGGGTCCGGCTGCGTGCGCCAGGCGATCCGGTAGTCGCCGCGAGCCCCCAACAACCGGCCCACCAGGCGCGTGGCCCGGCCTGGCGGTCCCAGGTTCTCCACGTGCACGCCCTCGCGGTCCACCACCGTCGACACCGTCACGTGGGCGGCGTCGTCGTACCCCATCCAGTGCGCGTGCGGCACGTGCTCGGCTTCGCTCAGGTTGTCGAGCACGGCCGCCAGAGGCGCGGCCACCTCGAGGGTGAAGGCCCCCAGAGGGCGCAGGCCGCCAGGGTCCACAGGGAGGGGCCGGTCAGCCGCTCCGCCGACCCAGATCAAGCCGTGGGCCTCTTCCGTCGCCCAGGGCCGCTGGCGCAGACCCGCGCCCGCCTGGGCAGGGCAGCGACCGGTCCCGGTGCGCGACCACCGCCACCCGTGGTAGGGGCAGACCAGCTCCCCGTTCACGACCTTGCCCCTGCTCAGGCTCATGCCGCGATGCGGACAGGCATCGCCCAAGGCGACAGGCCGACCGTCCCGACTCCGGAACAACACGAGTGCCCCGCCGTCGTGCTGGACCCGGACCGGACGCGAGCCCAGGGCTGCGCCGGCCAGGACAGGTTGCCAGGCCCCCACTCCTCGGGGCTGGAGCTCCCCCTGCGGGCGGCCAGGTGGCACGAGCCAGAGGTGCGGGGGACGGGGAGCCAGGCCGATGGACTGGCGCACGTGGTCCGCCGCTTGGCGACCTGAGAACACGGCCGACTCGATGCAGGCGAGGCGCATCGGCGTCCAGGTCCAGTCCCCGGCGAGCCAGAGCCCCTCGTAGCCGCTGCCGTCGGGGGCCATGCGGTGTCTGGATCCACCGGGCAGAGCCTGGCTGTAGCGCTCGAGAGGGCCGACGTTGGCCGTGACCTGGAGGCCGGCCGACCGATCCAGGTCTGGGCTGCGGAACAGGGCCTCGGAGACGCCGCCGGCGCTGGCCAGTCCCGGCCACAGATCCGGGGCATCCTTGGACATGAAGCGCTCGGCTGCAGCCCGCGCCTGCTGCGCCCTCGCATCGCGCCAGTGCGGTGCCACGCCAGGCTCCACAGGCGTGGCCATCGGACCGAAGAGACTGGCGATCGCCGCCGGACCGCCCGCCGGCCAGGCCTCCTCCTGGATGAGATCCTCGCTGTCCTCCCAGGTGGCAAAGGCCGGGGCCCCGGCCCCCACCACCGGGGCTGGCCCTGGCCCCCAGAGCGCCTCCCTGGGCTCGGCCAGGTGGAGCCGCAGGCTCTGGGTCGCGACCCCTGGGTCCGCGCCCACGGCCCGGGCCCAGGGCTTGTCCCGTCGACCCACCAGCTCAGGAGCCACGAAGGGCGCGGCCTGCAGCGGCATCGCGTAGACCAGCTGGTCGTAGTCACGACCTCTCAGGAGTCTGAGCCGGGCGCCGGTGTCGGGGGCGTAGAAGCAGTCCGGGCGCTCCGTGGGCGGCGCCTCCTCGAGCTGCGCCTGGTCCGGTCGACCGCGCCAGGCCGGTCGACCCGCCACCGAGACGAGGGGGTCGTAGCCCTGGGCAGACCGAGCCTGGACCTCAACTTCGACCGCGTCGATGCTTCGATGGTCGGGGGACGGCACGAGGCGTCGCACCCGGTGGAACCATCGAAACGAGACGCCGCGCTGAACCAGGGCCTCGTACCAGGGCGCGATGACCGAGTCGCCGATGCCGCGGCGAAACTGGAAGGCGAAGGCCCCCTCGCGGTCCAGGCAGGCGGACAGGACGGCCACCAGACCTGCCGAGGCCGAGAGGGCCGGCCGCGCGGTGTCCCCGGCGGCATAGGCGGCCACGGCGTCGTAGAAGAGCCGGGTCAGACAGCTCCAGGCCGTCTCCCGCCGGGCGCCGTGACGCAGCAGCCAGGCTCGCCAGTCTTCGTCGTCGAGGGGACCCCAGGCGTCGGGCTGTCCGTCGAGCAGACCGTCGGCCACGAGGCCCACCAGCAGGGTGGCGCCCAGGTCTACCCCGAGTGCAGCCCTGTGAGCCGCCAGGGAGTCCGGGGCCACTGCCGCGGCGGCCCAGGCTGCACGGCGGCCCGCCTTGGCGGCGCGGGCGGCAGTGTTGGACGATCCGGGACGGGGAAGCCGCCGCAGCCATGGACCGAGCAGATCCACCGGGAGCTCCCAGTCCACCCAGCGGTTCCGCCAGCGCTGGCGGGCCACGAAGCGGTCCCGCGGGCGCAGGTGCTCGGCGAGATCGCCGTACCGCGCCTGGATCCCCGGGTCCGCATACACCTCGCCCAGCAGGGCCAGAAAGTTCCGGTAGCAGCCAAAGGCGTAGTGGGTCCCGTTCTGCTCGACCCGACCCCCCACCCCGCGCCGGGTCCCGCACTTGCCACCGGCCACCGCGCCGGCCTGAAGGATCTGGACGGACAGCGCCCGATGTCTGCTCAGCTCCCAGGCGGTGGTGAGTCCGGCCGGTCCGGCCCCCAGGATCAGCACGCGAGTGGTGGTCATGCCCGAGGAAAAAGGCCCAGTGCCTCGGGCCCTTTTCAGAGTCCATGAAAAAGAGAATTGCCGTCCTCGGCGGCGGCCCTGCCGCGCTGTCCACCGCCTGGCAGCTGACCGCGACCCCAGAGCTGCGGAGCCGCTTCCAGGTCGACCTCTACACGATGGGCCACCGCTTGGGCGGCAAGTGCGCCAGCGGCCGCGATGACCAGGGGCGCATCCTGGAGCACGGCCTGCACATCCTGTTCGGGTTCTACGAGAACTTCTTCCGAATGATGCGCCAGGCCTACGCGGAGCTGGACCGCCCCGCCGCACATCCGATGCCCACCTGGCGCCACGCCTTCAAACCCGGCGACCTGGGCGGGCTGCACGGCCCGGCGGGCGTGCGCACCTTTGCCTACCCTCGCAACCGGGGCGTCCCTGGGGACGGGGCCCCGCGGGGCCGCCGCGACCTGGCCACGGGGGCGCTCCTGGCGGCGCTGCAGCTCGTCACCGGCTGGCGGACATTCTCGAGGCTGGAGGCCCGGCGCTTCCCCGAGCCGTGGCAGGGCTTGCCCACCGACATCCCCGAGCTGGCCCCCCTCCAGGACGGCCTGGAGGACGCGCTGCTCGCCTGCGGGCGCGGGCTACCCCTTCAGGCATGGCGCCCGCTGACCCGTCTCCGGCATCGCCTGCTCGACCGGATTGGCCCCGTCGAACCGCTCGTGGTCGTGGACCTGTGGAGCGCCCTGGCGACGGGCCTGGTGGCCGATCGGGTCTCTGGCCTGGCCGATCTGGAGCGGCTGGACGATGAGGACTGGGCCGACTGGCTCGTCCGCCACGGCGCTCACGCCCACACCGTGCAGAGTCCATGGGGCCGCGCCGTCTACGACGCTGCTTTCTCATTCGTCGACGGCGATCCGGGGCGGCCCGCGGTCGCAGCGGGCTCGGCCTTGCTCGGCCAGCTCCTGGCGAGCGGCCGCTACCAGGGCGCCTGCTTCTACAAGATGCAGACCGGCATGGGCGCCGCGGTGATCGCGCCGCTCTACGAGGTCCTGCGTCGCCGTGGGGTGCACTTTCACTTCTTCCACCGGGTGGAGGCGCTGCAGGTGGACGGAGACGAGCTGGTGGGCGTCGCCCTCTCGCGCCAGGTCGACGCCCCCGATTACCAGCCCCTGATCGACGTCGACGGACTGCCCTGCTGGCCCCACGAGCCTCTCTGGGACCAGCTGCCCGACGGGGCCCGGGGCCGGTCCATGGAGTCCTACTGGGATCGCGGGGGTGAGCCCATCGCGCTGCAGGCGGGCGAGGACTTCGACCGGGTCGTGTTCGCGCTCCCCATCGGCACGGTGCCGCACGTCGCCTCTCAGCTCCTGGACATCTCGCCCCTCTGGCGCACCATGAACCACCACGTCGCTTCGGTCACCACGGTGGCGCTCCAGGTCTGGAGCGATCGCAGCACGCCCGAGCTCGGGTGGACCCAAGGACAGCCCCTGGTGTCCTGCGGAGCCCCGCCCTTCTCGACGTGGGCGGACATGAGCCAGGTCCTGCCGACCGAGCGGTTCGGGTCTGCACGCCACGTGAGCTACCTGTGTGGCACGGTGGCCGGCCCCCGCCACGTGCCTCTCCCCCAGGACGACCCGACCTTCCTGCGGACCCAGCGGGACGGCCTCGACGCGGCGGCGTGGCTGGAGGGCCACCTCGGCGACGTGTTGCCGGCCTTTCGCGCGCAGCCGTTCCCGTGGGAGCTCATCTGCGGCCCTGGCCAGGGCAGCGAGCGCTTCGCTGGCGTCCACGTCGCGGTGAACTGCGAGCCCCACGAACGCTGCACCCTGGCGCTGCCGGGCAGCACCCGCCATCGCCTGGGGGCAGGCGAGAGCGGCTTTGCCCGCCTGGTCCTGGCCGGTGACTGGATCGCCAATGGCGTGAACATGGCCTGCGTGGAAGGCGCGGTGACCAGCGGGCTGCTGGCCGCCGAGGTCATCAGCGGGCAGCCCGTGCCTCGCGCGGGCCGCGTGCCGTCCAGGTCGACTCGCACAGCCGTCGGCTCAGCCGACGACGACGCGGCGTGACCCGCCGCCAGGTGGAGAGCCCCTCGACCGCGAGGACCAGGTCTGCGGCGGCCATGCCGCTGGCGGCCGCCAGCTCCGTGCCGATGCCCCGCGCCCCCGCCCCACAGCCGGCGATGTAGAGGCCGGCGATCGGCGTGGTGTTGGGTGGCCGAGACCGCCCCACCTGTCCCGGCACCTGGGCGGTCGAGATTGCAGGTCCGAAGTCCTTGCCGATCCAGTGCGCCAGCCAGCGGGTGGAGAAGCGATCGCAGAAGACGGTGTGTGCGTCCAGATCCGGAACCACGGCCCGAAGAGCGTCCAGCATCGCTTGCTCCCAGCGGGGTGCAGCGTCGACCAGGGGCACATCGGTGGTGGGGGCCACAGCGCACACGGTGATGAGCTGGCCTGGCCCCAGATCCGGATCGAAATTCGTCGGCACCGGTGCGTAGAACGGCACACAGTCCGGTACCCGGCCATGGGCGACGTCGTCGAAGAGCGCCCTGAGTCGTGCCGCGTCGAGGGAGTACAGGTCGTCTTTGGTGCTCGCGGCACCGACCAACGCCCCCGCTGAGACCAAGGGGCGGTCCAGGGCGAGCTTGGCCTGGACGGCGATGGCCGACCCCTGGAGCCCCTCGACCCACTCGGCCCAGGGAGCCGGCACGTGTTCACGGCCCACCAGGCCCAGCACCGTCGTGCGCACGGACGAGGTGCTGATGACCACTTCGGCGGGCAGGCGCTCACCGGACCTCAGCTCGACCCCGCGCACGGCGCCACCCCGTACCAGGATCCGGCGGACCCCTGCCCCGGTCCGGATGTCGGCGCCGTGTGCCGCCGCCAGTCGGCAGTATGTGCCCGGCACCGCTCCGGCGCCGCCCACCGGGTAGGAGAGCTGGTTGGCCTGCGCCATCTTCTGGAAGGCCCAGATCGCCTCGCCAGCGCTGGCCTCCCAGTACGGCACGACAAAGTAGAGTCCGAGCAGGAAGCCGAACAAGCCGCGCACCGCGTCGTCGACCCCCCAGCCCTCCAGGAAGGCCTCGACGGTCATCTCGTCCAGGGCCACGATCTGGGGCTCGGGCATGGCCAGGATGTAGTGGAAGAGCCGCCCGGACCTGAGGGCCTGGCGGGGTCCGAGCCGCAGAGCGCGGCACACGCGCGCGACAAAGGTCGGGAGCCGGAGAGCGCTGGCCGGGACAGGGATGGGGGCCTCGGGCCCCCTGGGCCCAGCGACCCGAAGTTCCGCGATGTCTCGAGTGCGCCTGAAGCGCACCGCGCCTTCCGCATCGACCCGTCGCAGCACGTCGCCCAGGGGTCCTTCCTTCCCCCGGCTGAAGAGGTGGGTGCCGACATCTATGCGCCACCCCTGGCGTTGATAGTGGCTGCAGGATCCGCCCAAGCGGGGGTTCTTCTCCAGGAGTGTGACGGGCAACCCGGCGTGGGCGAGCACGAGTGCAGCTGCCGAGCCGGCCAGCCCCGAGCCGACGACGATGGTTCGAGGAAAGGCCATGCCTGGTGGAGAGGGCCCCGGGGTGGCGGGGGATTTCAGGCGTCTTCTGAGCCCCCTGGGCCTACTCGCTGTCGCTCACGTCCTGGGGCGTCAAGCACACGGTCTCGCTCTGCTGGCTCTCGGCGCCGGTGCCGTCTTCGATGGCGACCACGAAGCAGACCTCGTCCATCTCTGTGGCCGTGAACTCGGCCGAGAAGAAGGTCTCGCCGTCGTCTTGGGGGAGCTCGCTGGCGATGGGTGCGCCCTCTCGGCCGACCGCGTAGAGGTGCAGCACCGCCAGGGGGTCGCTGGCCGTGTCGTGGTCTGCAAAGGCCAGCACGCTGTAGATTCGCTCGCCGTCCTCGGTCTGGACCCAGAGCTCGTCCACCTCCAGGTTGGGGGGCTCCGATGCCGCGAGCACGGCGTCGGTGCCGGTCACGAAGGTCGAGGTCGGCGCCGTGGCGTCGGGCCAAGGGTCACCGAGTGCCGCCGCGTCGTCCGTGTCGGTGCCGATGAACCGTACGAAGACGTCGTAGGCGGTGTCCGCCGCAAGGGCCGCGTCGGGCACCAGGCTCACCAGCCCGTGGTGGGGCACGGCGTCGAAGGACTGGTGGAACAGCACGGCGCCGTGCTCGTCGAGCACCGCGGCCTCGTAGACACTCGCCGAGCAGTACAGGCGCCGGTGAAAGGACAGCAGCACCCGGGCGTCGACGGGCACGTCGGTGGCGTCGCTCGCCGGTAGGACTTCGGCCAGCCCCAGCTCGCAGGGCATGGGGTCCCGGACCTCGGAACAGGCGACCAGCATGGCGGCGGAGAGGAAGGGGGCCAGGACGATCGGGATGGCGCGGGTCGGGGTCATGGGGCTCCTCGCTGTGGTCCTCGCCGTTTCAAGATCCGTGCCATGGCCTGGGCAGCCGATCGAGGGCCATAGCCGGCCCAGACCGCGACATGGCTGCCAGGGTCGACGACTCAGCGCTTGCCCTTCTTGCGGATCTTCCACTTGGAGCCGCGTTGCTTGTCGGCCAGCCGGGCTGCGAGCCAGCGGCGGGCGTGGCGGAGAGGTCGCAGACCGACCCCCGGAGGCAGGCGCAGCATGTGGTCCCCGCGCTTGATCTCGACTGGCTGGACGTGCGGGTGGCTCGCTACCAGCCGGTGGAGCTGATCGACGGGCACGGCGCGGTCTCGGGTCCCGTGCATGGCCAGCACTGGCGGCAGGGGGTCGCTCTGCAGGGCCGGCGAGGCGCCCGCCAGCTCTGCCGGGTCAAAGGCCAGGTCCAGCTCTGGCCAGTGCCCCAGCGCGGGCAGGTCCGTGGGCGCCCCCAGGGTGACCACCCCGCGCAGGGCTTCGGGGCCCAGGACCTGGGCTGCACGCAGGGCCAGCTGTCCCCCGGCGCTGACGCCCCACAGCGCGATCCGCTCCGGATCGACCTGCAGGCCCTTCATGGCCTCGATCGCTGCCAGGGCGTCGTCGAGCGGCGCCGGCCACCGGTGCTCCGGGGCCAGTCGATAGCTGGCCGATGCACACAGGATGCCCTTGCGGGCCAGCAGGGGTGCCTGGACACGGAACGCGTCCCGGTGGCCCTTGACCCAGCCGCCCCCGTGCAGGAACAGCACCGCCGGCCAGCCCTCTCTAGGCGCCAGGTCGTTGAGCTCCCACACGTCGAGCACGTGGGCCGGGTCGTCGCCGTAGGTGACGCCTTCCCACACGTCCATGTCGAGGGTCAGCGGGCGTCCCTGGATCCGGAGCAGCTTGTGCCATGCGGGCTCGAGCGCGGGCAGCTCCAGGGTGCGCCGGACCAGGGCGAAGCGCTTGTCGTCGTCGGCCACGTCAGTGGCTGTGGTGGCCGGCGTCTCGCCGGATGACCACCACCCGACCCCACATGTCGTCGGCCACCGGCACGTCGGTCTGCGCCAGCTCCAGGCGGCGGCCGACGCCCTGGACCAACCGAGGCCCCTGGCTGGTGCGCACGAAGCCCTTGGCTCGCAGTGCCCCGAGAGCGCGGATGCGGTCCTCGAGGGCGTCGGGGTCGACCCCGTCCTCGACCCGCAGCTCTTCGGTGTGGAAGTGCTCGTGGGTGTGTGGGGGCGCGTCGGGCGGGGCCGCCCTGCGCCGGGCCCGCAACCCGTCTGGGTCCGGCGGGAACAAGACCTCTTCGGCCACCCGTCCATAGCTGCACCGCACGATGGGCGTGTCCGGGGCCTCGGCCGCCAGCCAGGCCTCGATGGCCGGCAGGGCCTCCGCGGGGACCTGGTCGGTCTTGTTCAGGACGAGCAGGTCCGCCGAGCTCACCTGGTCGGTGAACGTGCCCTCGAGCCCGTCTCGCTCGTGCACACGCACGGCGTCGACCACCACCAGGGCCATGTCGTCGTCGATCCAGGCGCTCACCGGCATGCGCCAGAAATTCAACTGGGTCTCGAAGGGCAGCGCCACGCCGCTGGTCTCGACGATGACCCGATCGGGCTGGACCTGCTCCTTGAGCATCTGGAGGGTCTCCAGCAGCTCGTCGGAGAGCTTGCAGCACACGCAGCCGCCCTCGAGCTCGACGTAGGCTTCGGAGCCGTCTCCGAGCAGGGCCTGGTCGATGCCCAGCTCGCCGAATTCGTTGGACACCACAGCCACCCGCACACCGGTGGCCTGGGCCTGGGCCAGCAGGTGCCGGACCAGGGTGGTCTTGCCGCTGCCCAGGAACCCCGAGACCACGAGCCCCGGGATCTTGCGCTCGCCGGTCACTCGGCGGGGGTGACCAGCTTGGCGAGCTCTCCGGTCTGGAACATCTCCATCAGGATGTCCGAGCCGCCCACCAGCTCGCCCTTGATGTAGAGCTGCGGGATGGTCGGCCAGTTGCCGTACTCCTTGATGCCCTGGCGGATCTCCATGTCGGCCAGCACGTCGACGGTGTGGAAGGGCACCCCGAGCTGCTGCAGGATGCCGACCGCCCGTGCGGAGAAGCCGCACTGGGGGAAGAACTTGTTGCCCTTCATGAAGAGCAGGACCTGGTTGTCGGTGACCAGGGAGTCGATGCGGGTCTTGAGCGCGGGGGTCATGGCTGGATCCTAGGCGTTGCCGGACCGGGCGGCCCAGGCTTCGGGAGTGAGGGTGGTCAGCTGGAGGGCGTGGATCTCGCGGCCCATGTAGACACCGATGGCCTGGTAGACCAGCTGGTGCTGCTTGACCCGGTTCAGCGTGCCGAACACCGGCGCGACCACGACCGCCTGGAAGTGCTCGCCGTCGTCGGACTCGACCAGCGCCGTGCAGTCCATGATGTGATCCTCGATCATCTTCTTGAGCCGGGGCACCTCGAACATCTCGTCCTCCAGGGGTCCGCGGACCTAACCCGTGTGCTCCAGAGTGGCGCTGGTAGCGGGCCTGGTGCAGAATGCCCGTCCCGCGACAGGAGGTCGAGGATGTGGGCGCTGATCTGCATGAGTGCACAAGCTGGGGTGATCGAGGCCTGGTCGGTCGACGACTTTGGGAACGACACCTTGCCGGCCCAGTCCGGGTGGACCGCCGGGTACGAGACAGAGTCCTGGTACGGGTACCAGGGCTACCTGGTCGACGTGGGCGACGAGAACATCGAGGACAACGGCTACGACTACGACGGGTCTGACTGGCCCGGCTTTGGCGCTGGCACCGCGGCCGACAATTGGCTGGTGCGCGGAGAAGAGCTGGCCCAGCAGGTCATCAGCCTGGAGTTCGCCAACACCGACGACGACACCTTTGGCGTGGTGGCCGCCCTGAGCGCCCCGGGCACCTTCTACGTGGTGGCCCACACCGGCGACAGCTCGCCGCCGCCCGTGCTGGAGGTCAACAACGACCAGCTCTTCCTGCTGCGGGTCGAAGGCGGCCAGGCCGAAGAGCTCGCCAGCGAAGGCGCTCGGCTGTCCAACGACGACTGGAACCGCCTGCGGGTCACCCTCGACGACGGGCAGATCACGGTGATGCTCAACGGGGAGCTGGTGCTCCAGGCCACCGACCCAGCACCCCTGCCCGCAGGCCAGGCCGGGGTCTACTCCTACGACAACGGCTACGAGAACCGGGATGAGGACCTGGGCTATGTCGAGTCCCTGAGCGTGGGCTGGCAGGACGAGGACGACGACGGCGTCGCCGACGACACCGACAACTGTGAAGAGCTGGCCAACGAGGACCAGGCCGACGCCGACGAGGACGGACTGGGCGACGTGTGCGACCCGTCCCCCAACGGCGATCCGACCCGCGGGGACACCGGCTCGACGGCCACTTCGGGCAGCGACACCGGACTGCCCAGCGGAGGGGACTCCGGCGGCGCTGGAGGCACCGTGGTGCTGGAGAGCGCGGGGTGTGGCTGTAGCGCAGCGCCCCTGTCGAGCCCCGCGGTCCTGGGCGGGTTGTTCCTGGGGCTGGCCGGGCTGGTCACCCGCCGGCGAAGTCGATGATGTAGGTCCGCCGATCGTCGGGGCCGACCAGGACGTAGCGTCCGGCGGGCAGGGCGTCGTGCGGCACGTAGCGGACCTGGCGGTCGCCCTCCTTGACGTCGATCAGCTTGTCCTGCGCCAGCTGTGCCGGCACGCGCTCGAAGTCCTCCTTGGACGTGAAGCGCACGCCGGCGTACCACCAGGGATCCATGTCGAAGTAGTGCTTGGCGTTGCCGAAGCGCAGCTCCCCCTCGTGCTGGATGAGGGGCGTCCAGACCAGCCTGTCGATGTCGTCGGCGCCGACGATCAGCAGGTGATGGCCGGCGGCGACGGGGGTCACCCGCTTGGGGATGCCGTCGGGGTAGCGCACGGTCTCCTCCCGGTCCCAGAGCGGCAGGCTGCTCATGTCGCTGGCCGTGCGCACGGGGGTCAAGGCACCCTCGGCCAGGACGTAGACGCCGATGCCCTCGGGCGCCCGCCAGGCCGTCAGGGCCTGGGCCGTTGCGCCCTCGCCGCCCTCGAAGCTGTGGGCGCCGGCGAGCACCCAGGTGCGATCGGCGGCCTCGACGTCGTAGGTCACGCCGCCGCATGTGTTGGCGATCTTGAAGACCCCGGTGGCCGAGGTCGGGCCTTCGAGCACCTTGCAGGTCAGGTCGTCGGTCTGCTGGGCCCTGGCCAGGAGCCGCAGGCTCTCTACTGGCTGACCGGTGAGGCCGTCGGTGAGGGTGCCTTCATAGCTGCCCTTGGTCCCGCAGGCGCTGATCAAGAGGACGGCGGCGGACGAGAGCGTCAGTGTGCGGGCCATGGGACCTCCGAAGGGGACTCCGAGGCTATGGCTCGGTGCGGAAGTCCGCCAACAAGGCGTCCAGCTGACGGCGCACGACTGCCGCTGGATCGGCATCGTAGGCGTCCTGGTCCTGGGGACTCGCGCAGGTGACGCCGCGGCTGCTGTTGATCAGGGCGCCGAAGCCGCGCGCGTCGAGGCTGGCACGACAGTCGGCGGCCGTGGCTCCCTGGGCGCCGTAGCCGGGCACCAGGAACCAGGTCCGGGGCAGCGCGGCCCGCCAGCCAGGCAGCTCGTCGCGCAAGGTGCCGCCGACCACCGCGCCGACCGGGCCGTACCCGGAGGCACTGGTGAGCTCGGCGTTCCAGTCCCGGAGCCACCCCGAGACGCGGTCCGCGACCTGGCCGCGCTGGAGCGCGGTGCCCCCGGGGTTCGACGTGCGCAGCAGCACGAAGAGCCCCTTGCCGGCTCGGCAGCGGTCCACGAAGGGCGCGACGCTGTCCCGTCCCAGGTAGGGGTGGATGGTCAGCGCGTCCGCGCCGATGGGGCCGTCGTCGTCCA
>CAZFLE010000087.1:0-21372 GCA_964519895.1 uncultured Enterobacterales bacterium
GGATCAGGCCCGGTGACCCTGGCGTCGGGGGACGGCGAGATCTGGCTGCCCTAGGAGCTTTAAGGGAATTGGGGGCCACCAACCCGGGTTCCGGCGGCGATGGCTGGGCCAACCTCAACCGGGAACCTGCCAGCGTTTAGCCAATGGGAGCCTCGGTGCTTGGTCGACCGGGGTCGCCGAGGCGAGCGCTGGTGGTTTTATGTTCCCTCTTTTCGGGGGGCGTCGGCGTCGAATCAGCAGGTGCCAATTGGGGCGCGGTACGGGCTCCTAGCGGCGGGCCCGCAGGCGCGGGACGAAGGGTTGGCGACCCGTGGCACACCGAAGCCCGCGTCTCATGCTGACTCTCCTCCTCGCTTGCACCCAAGGGGTGATCGACTCCGGCCGGGCACAGGTCCAGGGGCCGGTCGAGCCCCGCAACGTGGTGCTGGTCGTGGTCGACACCTTGCGGGCAGACCACCTCCAGGCCTGGGGCTACGGTCGCCAGACCAGTCCGGTGCTCAGCGACTGGGCGGCCGACGCCGTGCGCTTCGAGCACGCGATCGCCCCGGACGCCTGGACCGTGCCATCGGTGAGCTCGCTGTGGACCGGACTCTACCCCGCGGCCCACGGTGTGCTCGCCCACAACACGGACGCACGGATCGACGACGACGAGCTGGTGCCCGAGCTCACCACACTGCCCGAGCTGTTCCAGGCCGCGGGCTTCCAGACAGGCGGGCTGGTGAAGTCGCCGGTGATCCGGGCGGACCGAGGCCACGGACAGGGGTTCGACTCGCTGGAGACCGTGCCGGGCAAGGTCGACTACGACACCAGCGGCTCCGAGCTCACCGACGCGGCTGTGGACTGGCTGAGCGCCCACGACCAAGACCCCTTCTTCCTCTACCTCCACTACATGGAGCCTCACACCCACTACATCGCGCCCGCGCCGTTCTACGACCTGTTCGCAGAGGGCACGGACTCCGAGCTGGTGGGCACACATGCCGAGGTCAAGGGGTTCTTGGACGGCACGTCCCAAGCCTCTGCGGCGGACATCGCCCGGGTCAACGCCCTGTACGACGGCGAGCTCGCCTACCTGGACACCCAGCTCGAGCGGCTCTTCTCCCACCTGGCGAGCACCGGCCGGGACCGGGACACGGCCGTGGTGGTGGTCGGGGACCACGGAGAGCAGTTCGGCGAGCACGGCGGCTGGATCCACGGGGACTTGTGGCAGGAGAACCTGCGGGTGCCCCTGATCCTCAAGGTCCCTGGCCTGGCCGGTCGGGATGTCCCGGGCTGGGTGCAGTCCCTGGACCTGACGGCGACCCTGGCCGGTGTCTTCGGCCTGGAACCGGTCCCAGAGTGGCACAGTCGAGACCTGGCAGAAGCGCTGCTCGGGGGCACGGTGCCCGACGAGCCCGTGTTCTTCGAGTACGCCAACGAGCGAGGCGTGATCACCCCGGACGGCTGGAAGTACTTCTGGGACGGCGGCGCACCCCACCTGTTCGACCTGGACTCGGATCCCTGGGAACAGGCGGACCTGATCGATGCGGAGCCCCAGCTCGCCGCAGAGCTGGACGCGCTGACCGAGGCGCTCTACGCCCAGGCACAGCAGGTGCGAACCGACCGGGAGCCAGCCGCGCGATAGGCTCCGCCATGGCTCGCCCTCGCCCCCTGCTCGCCCTGGCTGCCTGCCTGGCACTGCCCGCCCTGATGGGGGCCAAGGTCCCGCCGGCCGGCGACGACTACCACGTGCCCCTGTTCGTCAAGGACCGGGGAGAGTTCTGGGAGACCCGGGTGCTGGGCGAGGTCGGCGTCGCCCGAAACAGCAGCGCCGACGCCGCCGCCCTGGTGTCGACCACCCTGGGTCGCTGCCCCGACGTCAGCACCCTGGTGGTCGAGCCCGAGCCGGACACCCCCTGGTGGCGCACCGCCGAGCTGTTGATCGGACTCCAGGGCACCAAGCGCACCGTGGCCCTGCGGGGCGAGACCACAGAGCTGGGGCTCACCGGCAGCGGCCTGGTCGAGAGCCAGGCCAAGCTGCCCCGAGCCGCCCAGACCGCCGCGGTGATCGCCCTGACCGGCGGTCTGCTCCAGGTCGACGGCAGGACGGTCTGCGACCTGCAGCCCAACACGCCGATCTGCGAGGGCAACCTGGCCGGGCTCAGGGCTTCGCTGGGTGGCCAAGCGGTCATCGTGCACGCGGCGCCAGGCGTGCCGACCGGCCTGGTCATGAAGCTCGGCGAGACCCTGAGCGACCACGGCGTGCTGTACGGCGTGACCGGCAAGAAGGGCGAGCTGCGCACGTTCGCCGTGACCCTGCTCCAGGGCCGCATTCCGTGGGTCCAACAGGCGTGCGACCAGCCGCTGTCGGGGCCCTGAGTGCAGGTCACGTTGGTCCTGCCGCCGCTGACCCAGCTCAACACGCCCTACCCTTCGACCGCCTACCTGGCGCGCTTCCTGCGCGGCCGGGGTGTGGCGGTGCACCAGCGGGACCTGGGACTCGAGCTGGCGCTGAGCCTGTTCAGTCGCGCCGGACTCGCCCGGATCTTCGACCAGCTGGCCCAGGCCGAGGCACTGCCGGAGCCGGCCTGGCGGGCGCTCGCGCTGCAGGACCAGCACCTGGCGTGCGCCGACGGCGTCCTGGGGTTCCTCCAGGGTCGGGATCCCACCCTGGCCCGGCGGATCCTGCACACCGACTGGCTGCCCAGGGGCCCTCGGTTGTCCCGGGCGGACCCCACGGCCTTCGGGCCGGCGGACCTGGACGACAGGGCCCGGCGCTGGGCGACCCTGTACCTGGAGGACCTGGCCGACCTGGTCACCAGCTGCATCGATCCCGGGTTCGAGCTGGCCCGGTACCAACACCACCTGGCCCTGGGTCCGACCTCCTTTGACCCCCTGGCCGCCCGGCTGGCTCAGACGAGCCTGGTGGACCAGCTGCTGGACGACCTGGCAGACACCGTGACCGGGGACGTGGTCGGCCTGAGCGTGCCCTTTCCCGGAAACCTGTACGGGGCTCTGCGCATCGGGCGGCGACTCAGGCAGCGCGGGGCCCGAGTGGTGCTCGGAGGAGGCTACGTCAACACCGAGCTGCGCCAAGTGGCCGAGCCTCGGCTGTGGGACCACGTCGACGCCTTGTGCTACGACGCCGGCGAAGGGCCCCTGTGGGCCTTGATCGAACACTGGCACGGCGGCGAGGACAAGCGACACCGCACCCGCACCCGCGATGGCATGCACACGGCCCAGATGGCGCGGCCGGAGAGCCTGCCAGTCGCCTGGTACGGCGACCTGCCGCTGGGGGACTACCTGCAGCTGGTCGACAGCCTGAACCCGGCCCACCGCCTGTGGTCCGACGGCCGCTGGAACAAGGCCACCTTGGCCCACGGCTGCTACTGGAAGCGCTGCAGCTTCTGCGACATCCAGCTGGACTATGTGGCCCGGTACGCGCCTTCTCCGGTTGCGGCCCTGGTCGATGCGGTGGAAGAAGTGGCCGACGAGACCGGGCAGTCGGGCCTGCACCTGGTCGACGAGGCGGCACCTCCCAGGCTCCTCCGGGACTTCGCCCTGGAGCTGCTGGCGCGGGACCGGACGCTGACCTGGTGGGGCAACATCCGCTTCGAGCCCACGTTCACCCCCGACCTGTGCCGACTCCTCGCGGCGTCGGGCATGGTCGCGGTCACCGGCGGGCTCGAGGTGGCCAGCGATGGGTTGCTGGCTCGCATGGACAAGGGCGTCACCGTGGCGGGTGTCGCCCGCGCAGCGGACGCCTTTCGCCGAGCCGGAGTGCTGGTCCACGCCTACTTGATGTACGGGTTCCCAGGCCAGTCGCTCCAGGACACCGTGGACAGCCTGGAGCGCGTCCGGCTGCTGTTCCAGGCCGGGCTGCTGACGTCGGCCTTCTGGCACCGCTTCGTGCTCACGGCCCACTCGGGCATCGCACCGGACCCCAGCGCCTTCGGCATCACGGTACAGCCCCTGCCGCCGGGCGCGTTCGCCGTGAACGACCGCCACCACCTGGAGCCGGGGGGCACGGACCACGACCGCTTCGACGACCTGTTGCCCCGGGCTCTGGACGCCTGGATGCGGGGCCGGGAGCTCGCCCGTCCCGCCCACACCTGGTGCGGCCCCGACGCGCCCGTCGCCACGGTCGATCCAGGCTTCGTGGGCCGCGCCCTCGCAGAGCCCAGGCCAGACGGAGAGCGCCTGGTCTGGCTCGGGGGCGAGCTCCTGGAGACGGACTCCGGCGTGGTGCTCCACAACCGTCGGAGCACCGTCCCCCTGACGTGCCGGCCGGCCCAGGCCGAGTGGCTCGGAGAGGTGCTGCAGGCTGCTCGCCCCGGACACCCGCCCCTGGCGAGATCGGACGCCCAGGCGGCCTTTCCGGGCGATTGGCCCGAGTTCGCGCCCAAGTGGCGCCTGCTCCGGTCGGCGGGTCTGCTGGCGGTCTGATCGCGGTAGCCTGGGCGCCTCCCGAGGTGCCCATTGTCTGGTGACGTGAACGCCATCCTGTCCGATCTGGACGCGAGCCTGCGCGGATCTGCACCCGAGGGCCAAGGACTGACCGCCCTCCTGCTCGGTGCCCGGGACGCGCTGACCGGTCTCCAGCGCGAGCTGGACGAGGCCAGGAACGAGGCCGACCGCGTGGCCAAGGCCGCCAGCCACGACCTGCGGGCGCCGGCCCGGCACCTGGTGCTGTTCCTGGATCTGGCGCTGAACCAGATCGGCGACGAGACGCCCGCCGAGGCCCGGGAATTCCTGGGCCACGCCCGCGCTGCGGCCGACAAGCTCGCTCAGCTCCTCGACCGCCTCCAGGTCTGGTCCCGCTCGGGCCGCACGCCCCTCTCCAACGAGCCCATCGACCTGGCCCAGCGGCTCGAGGTGTGCCTGCAGGACTTGCGCCAGGACCATGCCCAGGTGGCGATCACCGTGCAGGCGGCGGATCTGCCGACCGTCTACGGCACCCGCAGCCTGATGGACCAGGTCCTGCGAGAGCTGGTGGGCAACGCGGTGATGTACCGCAACGGCGACGCCGTCACCTTGACCCTGACCTGTGTGCAGGAGGGGGACGACTGGTGGTTGACCGTCCAGGACGACGGCATGGGCATCGCCCCAGAGCGTCTGGAGCGCGTGGGCGAGCCCTTCACCCGGCTTCACGCATGGGACCAGATCCCGGGCGCGGGGCTGGGGCTGCCCATCGCCGAGCGGGTGGTGCAGCGGCACGGGGGCGACCTGGCGCTCTCGAGCGAAGAGGGGGTCGGCACCACGGTGCGCGTGCGCTGGCCGGTCTGAGCGGCATCGCCGGTCACGCAGCGGACCGGGGTTGGCGCCGCCGTCGTGCCGGCTCGACAAGGCCGCCTTGGTGCACAGCCATCAGCCGGCCCTGGTCGACGAAAAGACCCACGTGGCCGTCGTGGGCGGCGGCGTGGTGGGCCGTACAGACCGTGACCAGGTTGGCCTCGCTGTGGTCGCCGCCTTGGGCGAAGGGGCGGAGGTGGTGGAGGTCCAGGAACAGGGTGCACGTGCAACCCGGGAAGACGCAGCGGTAGTCGTCTCGGGCCAGCACTGCGCGGCGGGTGCGTTCCGGGATGTGCCGGGTGAGCTTGCCGCGGTCGGGACCGTGTCCCGAGCCCTTCACCCGGCTGCACGCGTGGGACCAGATCCCGGGCGCGGGCCTGGGGCTCCCCATCGCAGAGCGGGTGGTGGTCCGGCACGGAGGCGACGTGACCCTGGAGAGCGAAGAGGGCGTGGGCACCACGGTCCGGGTGCGCTGGCCGGCCTGATCAGGACAGGCACGGCGACCAGACGAGCAGGTCCAGGAGGTCGCCGGCAAACCGCCAGCCGAAGCCGCTGGCCTGAGCCAGGGCCACTGCAAGCAGCGCCCCAACCACGAACACCACCGACGGCACCACCCTGGCCCGGAGCAGCATCCGGACGACCAGCGCCAGCACCGGTGAGACGAGCGCCAACGCCCCGACGCACAAGCCCGGCAACTGGTCGAGCAGAGTCGCCCAGGCCGCGGAGGAGGAGCCGTTCCAGTGCCCCAGTCCGTCCAGCCACGTGCCCAGGCGCCACGCCGTCAGGGCACCGACGCTGCAGCACAGCAAGACCGCCCAGCCCAGCACCGCCAAGGCACCGGCCAGACGCCCGTTCTTCCATGAGCGGCCCAGGCGCACCGTGTCCGCAGCGATCCAGCCCACCGCACCGACACCCAGCGCGACCCCCACGGGCACGGCGCTGGCCGTGCCCCAACCGAACAGGGCGGCCTGTCCGATGGACCAGGCGACCACCGCGGCGTGGAGCCAGGTCCTGCGGACCGCCGGCCTGGGGCGGATCCGGTTCGCCGCCAGCCGCGTCCCGCCCACGACCATCAGCGCCGGGACCGCTGCCAGCCCACACCGCCAGGCCTGCACGAAGCACCACTCGACGATGGCGTCGATCCGCCAGCTGCCCACACCCCACGAGCGCCAGGTGTCCACCGTGCTCTCGAACAGGCTCTGCGGACTCAGCGCCACAGCGGCGAAGAGTGGCAACCCCAGCGCACAGGCCACCCAGGCCTTGTGCAACGTGCGGCGCCCCAGCCAGAGCTGTCGCGTCACCACCAACGCAGCCGCCAGCCCGACGACCAGCGCGGCACAACTCAGGGGAGTCGTGAGCTTCAGGAGGATCGCGACGCCGGCCATGCTTTGTCGAGACACCGGACGAGGGCCCGGGGTTCCGGGGGTCCCGGCCGCCCGTTCAGATCAGGTGGACCGCGTCCTCGACCGCACCTGCCACAGCGAGCGGCCGACGGGTGGGCAGGGCGGCGGCGGCCTGGTGCATGCGGTCCAGGGCGTCGTCGGAGTGGGCAGGATCGTGGTGGAACAACAGCAGGCGATCGGCACCCACCTGCTCGGCGAAGCGCACGGCGAGCTCGGTGGTGCAGTGGCCCCAGCCCACCCGGCTCTCGTACTCGTCGTCGGTGTACTGGGCGTCGTGGATCAACAGGTCCGCGCCCTGGGCCAGGTGGAAGCCCGACAGCCACTCGTCCCGGGGCAAGGTGCGGGTGCCCAGCTGGGGCTCGTGGTCCGGCAGGTACGTCACCGTCTTGCCTTCGCTCGTGATCCGGAAGCCCAGCGTGGGGTCGGGGTGGCAGACCAGCTCCCCCGTGATCTGGAAGCCCCCGACGTCAAAGGTCCGATTCACCACGTCCTGGCAGCTGACGATGCTGTCGACCTCGTTCAGGCGGACGGGGAAGAGCGGCGGAGACAGGTAGCGCCCCAGCCGGCGGCGGAGAGAACGAGACGTGCTCGGCGGGCCCCAGATCCGCACCCGCCGGCCACTGTGGAAGAGGGGCTCGAAGAAGCCCAGCCCTTGGACGTGGTCCATGTGGAGGTGGGTCAACAGGATGTGGATGTCGCTGTCGTCGTCCTGGACCAGTGAGCTCACCCGCCGGATCCCGGTGCCGGCGTCCAGGATCAACAACTCGCCCCGGCCGTTGCGCACGGTCACGCAAGACGTGTTGCCCCCGTACCGCATGGTGTCCGGGCCCGGCGCCGGCAGGCTGCCACGGGTCCCCCACAGCGCGACCTCGAGTCCCACTCAGGTCACCGGCGTGATCAGGGCCAGCACCCCGTGCCGCTGGTCGCCCGCGCCCTGGATCGGCACGGTGGTCAGGCGGATCTTGGTCCGGGCGCCGGCGATGCCCCTCACGTACAGGCTGACCTGGTCGGCCTGCCCGCCGTCCAGGCTGGCGCCCAGCGGGGTGTCGTCGGGATCCAGGTCGCGGCCCTCGAGATCCTCGAAGTGGAACGTGGCCGACCACTCGCCCCGGACCATCGGCCCGGTGACGCCAAAGGAGCGGCCGAGCAGGATCTCAGCAGGCTCGTTGTAGTAGAGGAGGGTCCCGTCGCCGTCCAGGAGCAACACGGGCGACGCCAACAGCCCAGCCCACTGCTTGGCTAGGATCAGCTCGATGGAGTGTGACGCCAATCTGCGTTCCCGGTTCGAGGTGCCGGGACCCTACCACTCCTCACGGGCCCGACGGGCGCCCGGATGGCGTCGATGGCTGCTCAGGGCTCCAAGGGGGCCGTGGCACCGCCGATCCCGGTCCAGGCCCCCAGACCGCCTTCCAGCGAAGTCGCGTTGAAGACGCCCTGGCTGCGCAGGAATCGGGCGGCCTTCAGGGAGCGCACGCCGCCAGCGCAGTAGCACACGACCTCGTTGGCGTTCTTCACCGCCTCCCAGCGAGACTCGAGTTCGTCCAGCGGGATGTGGAGCGCGTGGGGGATGGTGCCTCCCGCGACCTCCTCTGCGGTCCTGACGTCGACCAGGACGATGTCCTCGCCGGCCCCCAAGCGCTCCTTGAGCTCCTGGGGATCGCAGTCGATGTTGGCCAGTCCGACGCCATCGGCCGGCTGGACCTGGGAGGCGGGTGCCGAAGGGGCGGAGCGAGCGGGAGCGGTCGAGTCCCCGCCCTTGAGGATGCGCTTGGCGACTCTGCGGAGGATGCCCATGGGGCCCGAGTCTACTGGATCAGGCGGGTCTCACGGCCAGGAGACCGACACCGCCACGCCTGGCATCGCGCCGCCTTGTCCGTCCGGGTAGACCATCGGCAGGCCGAGCAGGTTGCGCCCGTTGTCCTTGTCGCTCCACAGACCGCCCACCGTGGCGCCCGCAGCCGGCGAGACCAGCGCCAGAGCAGAGCCGCCGACGTAGGCGATCCAGGCGTAGTCGTTGTCCTGCCGAGCCATCAGCGTGCCGATGCCGAAACCGGCGCCCAGCCAGACTGCCGCGGCGCCGACGCCCATCACCGCCCCGAGCCCGGTCCTGCCCCCGAAGCGCCCGCCTTGGAGCCACACGCCACCGGTGGCCCCAAGGGCGCCCAGGCTGGGCACCAGCACGGCCCAGGCGAGCTGCTCGCTGTAGAGCGGCCCCTCGCCGCGCTCGGACCACCACCATGCGATGGAGAAGGCCGTGCCCATGCCGCCCAGCTCCAGGAGCAGAGACGACGTGAAGCCCGCCCAGGGACGGAGCTCGGGCGGACGGAGCCGGGCGACGAAGCCCAGGTCCGCTGGGTCGGCCTCGAGCGATGCGGCCGGTGGCTCGGGTTCCTGCCAGACGGGCTCGGGCTCCGGTTCGGGCTCCGGTTCGGGCTCGGGCTCGGGCTCGGGCTCGGGCGCGGGCTCGTCGATCAGGCGCTCGATCTCTTCGGCCTCCGGCTCGTCGGCCTCCGCCTCGTCGGGCTCGTCGGCCTCCGCCTCGTCGGGCTCGTCGGCTTCCGCCTCTTCGGGCATGGGCTCGTCGGGCTCGGGCTGCTGGTCGTCCGCGGACTCCGAGCTTCCCTCCTCCACGTAGTCCTCGAGCGAGCCCTCCTCGTCGTCCTGGGCCCGGCTGGCCGGCGTGAGCGCCAGCGCCAGGCCGACCCAGAGGGCGGGGCTCAACCGACGGTGGCCGTGATGATGGACTCGGCCACGTCGAACTTCTCCAGGAAGGCGCGACGCTCGGCCTTCATGGCGCTCACCCAGCTGCGGTAGGCGGCCTGCTGGCCGGTGCGCTCGTAGAATTTGACCGGGTTCAAGAGCTCCGCACCGACCGCGTCGACCAGGGCAGCGTTGGCCGGGTCGTCGGCGTCGACGATCTCGTAGCCAAAGTCCGGGTCGCGCTTCCACACGATGACGTCGGTGAGCAGCGCTTCCAACATGGCGCTGGAGTGCCGGATCTTGACCTTGAAGCCGCCGCCCTGCTTGACCGTGCGGGCGTCGCCGCCCACGTAGCCGGTGTTCATCATCCACAGGGTGACGTCGGGCATGGTGGCGGCCAGCTCGCTGAAGCGGTCGGCCTGGAGGCCGAAGGACAGCGGGAAGAAGGGCTGGGTGAAGGGCGAGCGGGTCTTGCCCACCTCTTTGCCGGCAGCCGAGGTCTTGGTGGTCTCGCCGAGCATGAAGAAGCCGGCGGCCTGTTCGGGGCTCGTGAAGCGCACGATGCCCGGTGTGGCGGCGTCCGCGCCCTCGTCCCGGTTGAGGATGCCCATGTACTTGACCGCAGGGATGGCGTGCAGATCCGCCGCGTCCTCGACACAGCTCATCGGAATGATGCTGCGGCCGTTCTGGGTCCACTTCACGAACTCCCAGCCGTCGTCGAGCACGCCCATCGCGTCGCTCACGTCGGCCGCCGTCACGTCGCCCGAGATGTAGCGGTCGACGTTGTCCGCCGGGGCTCCGGTCGCGATCAGGGTGTCGCGCCAGCGGGCGACCTCGGTCGGGCTCAGCGCGTCCTTGAAGAAGTCGAAGTCGCCGTCGGCCTCGAGGTAGGCGTTCTCGACCCAGGCCTCGCTGGAGACCGTGCCCCGGTAGATGACGGGCTCGGTGTCTTCGGTCAGGCCAAAGGTCTTGGCGAAGCAGCCGTTCTCGGTGATGGAGACCTCGCCACCGGGCCACAGGGTGACCATGTCGTCCTGGATCGGCTGGGTCACGTCGCCCTGCTTGGAGAAGGTGGTGGTGGTCTTGCCGGTGCCCGACAGGCCCATGATGGTCATGGCCACGTGCGTGTCCCCCAGGCGCACGCTCTTGGCGCCGGCGTGCAGGACGAGAGCGCCCTGGGAGAAGGCGAACTCGTTGAGCATCCGCAGCGCGGCCTTCTTGGACTCGCCGAAGTAGTCCGGGCCGATGATGTAGGTGGTGTAGGCCGCCAGGTCGACGATGATCGCCTGGCCGCCGGGCATGTCGTCGAGGCCCAGGCCGGGGGTGTAGACGACCCGGAAGGTCGGCTCGAAGGGCTGGGACGCAGCGCCGTTCTCCACGTCGGACCGGGGGAAGGCCATGATCTGCTGCATGCCAGCGATGTTGGCGCCCTCGACCGTGTAGAGCCACTGTACCGGTACCGCGCGGGGGCCCACGCCCAGGTAGCCCTGGACCTCGATCAACCGACCCGCGGACTCGATGTAGGTCCGCTGACGGGCGATGAGTGCGTCGGCGTCGGCCTGGGAGATGAGCTTCTGGGAGATGCCCTCTGGGCGGTCCTGGTTGTCGATCACATAGGTGAACTTGGCCATGCGGGCCTTGTTCCGGCTCACCTTGTTCAGGTTGCCCGCCGCGGTCTTGAAGACCAGCGGGGTGTGCTCCTGGGCCAGGCTACGCAAGGTGTCCTGGTCTGGGTTGCTCAGGACCTCTGCGTCGTACGGGTACAGCTCGGTGAACACGACAGCCCTCCGTGGGGGTGGTCAGTGTGGTCTGGGGGGCCCGATTTACCCTCCTCCGCGACCACCCGCACCTGTTCGCCGGCGCCCTTGACATGGTGTTCGGAGGCCTGACCGTGACTCAGGGCTGAGCGACGGAAGGACTTTGCTCGCTGGCCAAGGACCCGGAGACCACCACCGGACGCTGGCCTCCGTGCCAGACCACGTTGCCCGAGGCGTCGATCCGCTGGCCCTTGATGACCCGGTGATCCGGGATGGCAACCCCGACCAGGGCCTCTTGCCAGAACACCAGTCCGCCGCCCCGACCGTCGCTGCTCACGACCAAAGGGCTACCCGGCAGGAGTCCGGGCACGAGCATCACGCTGACCCGTCCCCCATCGCCCCATGTTCGGCGGCCCTGGGCGTCCAGGTGCTGGGCGGCGAGATCGGCGATCCCCCCGGGCTCGAGCTCCTGCTCGAACACCACGACGGCACCCCCGGTGCCATCGGACACGACCCTTGGGCGCAGATCGGGCACGCTGCTGGACGCCACCGAGGCGGCCTGGTCGCCCAGGCCATAGAGCAGCCGGCCACGACCGTCCACCCGCTGGGCGAAGACCTCGTGGGTCACCGGCTCGTCGGTCTCGGCCATCAGCCCCTCGAACACGGCGATGGCGCCGCCGCGCCCATCCGAGACCGCGTCCAGGCCGCTGTGGGTGTAGGGCCCGAGCGACACCGCCGAGCTGCGCTCCCCGCCGTTCCACAGCAGCTCACCCCGGCGTGAGACGCGCTGTCCGGCGATCCAGGTCCGCCCGGCGTAAGGGCCGTCGACCACGTGTTGCTCGAACAGCGCGATCACGCCACCGCGCCCGTCGGGCACGGCCACCGGCGCCCGCTCCTGGACCCGCCCGGCCGAGACGATCAGCGACCGGGTGCCACCGTGGTACGCCAGCCGCCCAAGGCGGTCGATGCGCTGGGCCAGGATCTCGCTGTCGCCCGCGTACTCGCCATCCCGAGCCTCGCCTTCGTAGACCACGATGGCGCCCCCGCGGTCGTCGCTCACCGCCGAGGGATTGCGCTCGAGCATACGACTGGACGCAACCAGCACCCCGCTGCCCCAGATGGCCAGCCCCGAGCGCGTGATGCGCTGGGCCAGGATGTCCACGTCGCCCGCGTGCTCGCCCTCCACGAATTCCGCCTCGTAGATCACGATCACGCCACCCCGCCCGTCGGCGACCAGCACCGGATTCCGGGCCCGGTAGGCCGGGTTGAAGCCGGCTTCGACGGAGTGCTGGCCCTGGTTCCACGTCGGTCGTCCGGCGCCGTCCAGGTGCTGGGCCCAGATCCGCGTATGTCCCGCGTCGGGGCCAACGTTTGGCCGGACCACATAGGCCACAAAGGTGCCCCCGACCCCGTCCGGAACAGCGACCGGCGCGGTCTCGGAGAACTCGCTCGTCGCCACAGGCATGCTGACCGTGTAGGCCCCCGCCGGGTTGGCGTTCCACAGGGGTGCGCCGCCCACCGAGACCTGCTGGGCCACGACGTCCACGTCGCCGGCGTAGCGCCCCTGCTCGAAGTGCCGCTCGAGCACCAACACTGCCGCGGGGTGCTCGGCCCCGCCCCCGCGCAGCCCGATGCTGTAGGGCAGGGTGGCGCAGCCCGCAGCCAGCCACAGCGCTACCAAGCGCCCCACCCCACGTCGGTCTCGCTGCGCAGGAAGGTCACGGTCTGGGCCCCCACCAGGGTCGCGTGGTCGATCACCGCCCGATCCAGGGCGATCCCGTCCACCAGGACCCCGGCCAGGTTCTCGCCCGTCCCCTCGGCCACCAGGGTCAGGTCGCCGTCGGGCCGGTGGAGCACCATGGTGTCGAAGACCGGGGGAAGCAACACGTAGTCGGCGGTGCCGTTCATGGGGTAGAGCCCCAGGGCGACCAGCACGTACCAGCTGGACAGGGTGCCGCCGTCGTCGTTGCCGTCCAGGCCGTCGCTCCCGCCGCTGTACTTGGACTCGCGGATCCAGGCGGACCACTTCCAGGTGTCGGCGGGGCGCCCGAGCAGTGCGTACAGGGTTGCGGCGTGGAGATCCGGCTCGTTGCCGTGCCAGTAGTAGTCGTCCCAGAGAAAGGTGTCTTCGCCCAAGAGGCTGTTCTCGAAGAACAAGTCGAGCTTGTCGAACAGCGCGTCGCGGCCACCGAACAGCTCCGCCAGCCCCTCGGCGTCGTGGGGCACGAGCCACGTGTACTGCCAGGCGTTGCCCTCGGCGTAGTAGTCCTCCCAGAAGAGTTCGTTCAGGTCGGCCCAGCTGCCGTCGGCGTTGCGGCCGCGCATGAACTGGCTCTCCGGCTCGAAGACCGTGCCGTAGGCCAGGGACCGCTCGTCGAACTCCGCCGCGATGTCGATCTGTCCCATGGCCTGAGCCCACTCGGCGATCGCGTGATCGTCGATGGCGTACTCCAGGGTCTTGGACACCGCGCTGCCGCCCAGATCCGCCGGGACGTAGCCATAGGTCAAGACACTGGCCAGATCGTCCCGAGGGCGCACGCCGTTGAGGTTGGTGGCCTGGTCCACGCTCAGGGCCAGGGCGGCTTCGGCGGGCCAGTCGGTGATGCCCTTGATCCAGGTCTCACCGAGCACCACGTCGGCGGAGTTGCCGACCATCGAGCCGCTCTCGCCCTGGGCGGCCGGCCAGCGCGGCAGGTAGCCCAGCCGATCGCCCATGTCGGCCAGGCTGCGGGCGTAGTCGCTGGCTCGCTCTGGCCAGGCCAGGATCATCAGGGGGTGCAGGGTGCGGTAGGTGTCCCACAGGCTGAAATCGGTGTAGTAGGTCCACCCCTGCTGCTGCGCGATGCCGCCTCCGGCAGCCAGGTACAGCCCGTCGGCGTCGGCGTAGGCCGTCGGCATCATGAGCGCGTGGTAGAGCGCCGACGCGAAGATCTCCTGCTCCAACGCCGTGCCGCCGGTGACGGAGACCCGGCCCAAGGTCTCGTCCCAGGTGGCGGCGGTCGCGGCTGCCAGGTCCTCGAGGGTGCCTTCCGGGTGCTCCAGGGCCAGGTTCACCTGGGCGCCGCCGACGTCCACATAGGAGATGGCCACGCGTGCCTCGACGTCGGCGTCGAAGCGCAGGGTCAGCTGCACGTCCTGGCCGTCGACCCGTGTGGTCCCCGCGGGTTGGGCCTGGCCGTCCAGCCAGAGGGTGTGCTCGGCCCAGGGCTGGGAGAACTCCGCCACGAAGTAGGTGGGCTCCCCGCCAGTGCGTCCGGTCAGGTGGCCGTCCATGTGCACGAACCCGGTCAGGGTGACCCCGTCGTCGTGCACGTCGACCCAGGTGTCGAGCACGCCGTGCTCGGTGCTGCCGGTGTGGGCCAGGTCGAGGGTCAGCCAGCGCTCGGCGCTGGTCCAGGCGTAGCGGTGGTGCGCCACCCGTTGCCCCGCCGCCAGCTCGACCGTCGCCACGTCGTCGAGCACCAGGCTGTAGTAGCCGGGCCGAGCGGTCTCCTGGTCGTGGTCCAGGGGCGCCCGGTAGTCCTTCCACCCGATGAGTTCCTGGGCGGTCGGCATGAAGCCGATGGCGCCGCCGTCGGGCACGCCGATCCCGGGCTTGCGGGTGTGGCTGAAGGCCACCACGTAGGGGTCCTCGTAGTAGTACCCGCTGCAGTGCATCGGACCGAGGGCCCCAGCGCTCTCGGACGTGTCCGGCCCCACCCGCATGGACCCATTGGGCACCTGGGCACCGGGGTGCAGGGAGCCCTGTCCGAAGCCCAGGCCGCCGGTGCCGATGAACGGATCGACCGCGGCCACCAGGTCCACGGGAGCGGTCTCCCAGGAGACACAGCCGACTGCCAGCCACCACCACGCCATGACGGATAGAGTGCCAGCAATCGAGGACCGATGCCCATCTCGTCCGCGGAATTGGAGGCCGCCGTGCTCCAGGCCCTGGCACCTCAGGGGCTCCGGGACCGGGCCTTTCGGGCGCTCTACCCGGGCCTGAGCGCACGCCAGGTGCTCGGCCGTCTGCCCGAACCCCTCCAGGCGTCCCTGCTGGGCGTGCACGACAGCGACATGATCGCCCGTCGCATGGCGCTGGACCGGGTGAGCCGCGCGCTGTATGCCCACGTGGACCGCGGCCAGGTGACCCGGGACCGGCGGCGGCTCAAGAGCGCGATGGTGGACTGCTTCAGGCTGCGGTGACGCCGGTGCGCTCGCGGTAGCTCTGGAGGGCGTGGATGAAGCCGATGATGCCGCCCATCTCCATGCCCTCTTCGACCACGTTCCACAGGTTGTAGGCCAGGGAGTTCAGCTGGTCTGCATCTGCGTAGCCGTCGGTGGCTCGCTCAACCCCCAGCGCCCCGCCCAGGTAGACGAAGCCGGCGATCAGGAACTGTGCCCGGGCCCGGGGCTCGAGCCGGCGCAAGAACGGGACGAAGGCGACGAAGACCAGCCCAGCGCCCACAGCCCCCACCCCGGTCCAGGACGTGTCGCCCAGGGACGTGTTCAGGTACTCGTGCAGCCCGGCAACCTCGTCGAGGCTCAACAGGTGAAAGCCCAGCCCCAGCACCTGCCAGTGGCGCGCGAGGGGCCCCTTGCGAGCCTGCTCCCAACGAGCCTGGTCCAGCAAGAGCTGGCCGGCAACCAACAGGATGACCGCGGAGAGCCACGTGCCGAGCCCCTCTTCGGCGTCCAGGTCGAACAGGGCGATCTGCCAGTAGTCACAGTCCAGGTGCCCGCCGAAGAACAGCGTGACCGCCACCACGTGGGCGACGGCCAACACCGCTGCGGCGATTCCCAGGCGCGGCGCCAGAGGCCGGGTGAACGCCGGAAGCGAGTCTGGGGTCATGGCCCGGGTCTCCGGGGCCGAAGCCTACTTCTTGCTCTTCTTGCTCTTGTCGGACTTGGACGACTTGTCGGACTTGGACGACTTGTCGGACTTGGACGACTTGTCGGACTTGGACGACTTCGAGGAGTCGCTCGAGTCGGAGCCACCGGAGCCGATCATGTCCATGACCTGCGACACGATGCCGCTGCTGGTGCCCGCCGCCGTGTCGACGTCTCCGACCTCAAAGGACTGGATGCGGCTCGCGCCGACAGCCCAGGCGTTTCCGATGAGCCAGTCCAGCGGCCCAGCCTTGGGCGTGAAGTGGTTGAAGGCCATGGAGTCGGTGACCGCACTGGCAAAGCTGTCGCCGCTGCCGTCGCCGTCCGGGTCGATGGTGCCCGCGCAGATCAGGTGCACGCCGGTGCCGGGGTCGAGCTCGCAGAAGTAGCTGCCGCGCACGTCGCCATCGGGACGCCAGCCGATCTCGTCGAAGCCCGCGGCCACCGCAGGCCACGGATAGGGCTTCTTGCCGATGGCCGAGATGGCCTGGGGCTGATCCGGCGCCTCCTTGAATTCGTCAAAGGCCGACATGTACCCCATCTGGGCGGTGATGAGCCCGTCGACGTTGACCGGGGCCTCGGCCTCCTTGGCCTCGTACTGCATCTCGACGAAATTCGAGATGCCGATCGCGGCCAACAGGCCGACGATGGCCACGGTGGTGGTGAGCTCGACGAGAGTGAATCCGCGACGGTCGATCATGATGAGGCTCCCTGACTTGCTGCTGGGCATGTTCTCGGGATCGGTCGAAGGCCCTCTGGCCATGACCCCCTCCGACGAATCTTCCCGGGGCGTTAGCAGCCAGCCATGACCATGCTCTTGAACCTGCTGCTCGCCTGCACCCCCGAGCCCGCGGAGTGCCCCACCTGCCCCACCGTCGAAGCCCCCAAGCTGGCGGTGGACGACTGGGAGGCCCAGGTCTTGACCCCGGTGCTCGAAGAGCTCCGCCAGGGCATCACCCTGTGGGATGACCAGGGCTGGGGCATCTGCAAGGGCAACCGGGACTGCGACGAGTACCTGGGCGCCGAGGCGATGGATCTGCCCGCAGGCCAGTACCTGGTACAGGCCGTGCTCAAGGTCCCGTCCCAGGGCGGACCCTGGAAAATCGGGTTCGATGTGGTGTGCCACACCCAGATCCGCAGCGGGGCCGACACCACCCAGAAGCACGACCGGGAATTCGAGGTCAAGCACACCGGCGCGCACCGCGGCTACCCCCTGCGGCCCCTCTGGAAGATCCGCTCCCCCCACCCCCAGGGCTCCCGGGACTGTGAGCTGACACTCACCGCGGTGCGGTCGGACGGCAAGGTCCTGGACACCTGGACCGGCCGCTACAGCACCCCGGGCCCGGCGGAGTAGACTCCCAGGGTGACGCCCTGGGCCGCCCTCCTCCTGGTACTCGCCTGCTCCGACGACGAGCCGGTCGACACCGGGTACCAGCCCGTCTCCAACGCCGCCCCGGAGATCCTGTCGGTGGTGTTGTCCCCCGATCCGCCGTTGGCCGGGCGGGACCTGACCGCGACGGTGGAGACCGAGGATCCGGACGGGGACCCGATCACCCTGCAATTCCACTGGCGCCTGAACGACCACTGGCTGGACGACGTGTCCGGTCCCACCGTGCCCGGCGGGACGGCCATCGGCGGCGACGTGCTGGACCTGACCGTCTCCGTCGAAGACGGCTTCGAATTCGGGGACCCGGTGACGACCCAGGCGCTCTACACCAACAGCGCACCGGTGGTCGACAGCGTGGTGATCGACCCCGCCATCGCTGGCGTGGTCGACGACCTGACCTGTCTGGCGAGTGCCCATGACGACGACGGCGACGCCATCTCCCTGTTCTTCAGCTGGACCGTCGACGGCTCCGATCCGGGCGTCTACGAGGACTTCCTGCCCGGGCCTTTCTCCAAGGGCACCGAGATCGTGTGCCTGGCGACCGCCAACGACGGCAGCGTGCCTGGAGACACAGTGGCCAGCGACACGCTGGTGATCGGCAACACCCCCCCAGGGGCCCCGACCATCGCCCTGAGCCCGGACCCGCCCAGCCCCTGCGAGACCAGCAGCGTGGTCGTGCTGGCCCAGGGCGACGACCCCGACGGCGACACGCACACCTTTCGAGCCGAGTGGACCAGCGAGAGCGGGAACCAGGTCTGCACCGCCATGACCTGTGCCGGCGGCACCTTCAGCGATGGCGTGACCTACACGGTCGCGGTCTTCGGCGACGATGGCCAGCACGAGGGGGACCCGGCCGAGCTGACCTTTGTGGCCACGCCCAGCGGCGACTGGCTTGGGGACGACCTGGACACCGACTGCGACGGCGCAGTGGACGAGTGGATCACCCAGGCCTGGCAGGCCCAGGGCCTCTACTGGTCCGACGCCGACAGCAACCAGCTCGGCTTCACCCTGGACGTCGGGGACTACGACGGCGACGGCCGCGACGACGTGGCAGCGGCGGCCAGCGGCAGCCACGAGGTGGAGCTGCTGGTCGGCTGGGACCCGGAGCGCCCCCGCCAGCGGGCGCCGGAGTCGGTCCTGGACAGCCTGCCCACCACCAGCAGCATGGCGTCGGGCGACGTGGACGGCGACGGCCTGGACGACCTGTTCATGGGGGTCACGGGCTACGACCACCCGAGCTCCGACGTGGGGGCGCTGATCCTGGTCGCCGGCGCGGACCTGCGGACCGGAGACGGCCCCGACCTGGCCAGCTTCCTGGTGCCGGGCGACAGCCCCAGCGACCGGATCGGCGCAGCGGTCACGGTCGGAGACCTGAACGGCGACGGCTACGCCGACCTGGTCGCCGGCACCCCCGACGACGACGCGCCCGCCCGGGGGGCCGGGCACGTGCGGGTGTTCCTGGACCTGGCGGCCGGCGAGCTGGCGGACGCCGACTGGATCCTGGAAGGCACCAACCGTGAGATCGCCTTTGGCACGTCTGTGCGCGCCGTCCCGGACATGGACGGCGACGGCACCGACGAGCTGCTGGTGGGTGCGCCCGGCGAGGACGGCGGCGCCACCGACGGCGGCGTGGTCGCCCTGTTCCTGGGCAGCGAGCTGGGCAGCGTGGGCTTGGCCGACGCCCGTGCGCGGATCTTCGGCACGTCGACCAGCGACGCGCTGGGCCAGCAGCCTTCGCCGGCGGGCGACGTCGACGGCGACGGCGAGGCCGACCTGGCGGTGGCCGCGGCCCACGACGGGGGCACCATCCACCTGCTCGCCGGCGCCGACCTGCTGGCGGGCGGGGACTTCGACCTGGCAGACAGCTTTGCATCGGTGTCCATCGACAGCGGCACCGGTTCCCTGGGTCTGTTCGGCCTGGGGCCCGACCTGCGGGACCTCGACGGAGACGGGCGTGCCGAGCTGGTCGCTGGAGCGTCCGGGATTGGCGTGCTGTACAGCTGGGAAGGCCGGGATCTGGCCGGCACAGTGGGCCAGGCCGACGCGGCGTGGTCCGTGGACCAGGAAGCCGCCAACGATCAGTTCGCCCGCGCAGTCCGGTGGGGCGACACCGACGGGGACGGCCTGGGCGACGCGGTGGTCAGCGCCTACCGGAGCGACGTGGCCGCCAGCCGCGGCGGGGCACTCTACGTGTTCCGACCGCCCTATGACTGGCTGGAGCACCGCTGGTCACCCGAGTGCGACCCCGTCGGGGCGTTCCTGTACTGCCGGATCCAGACCGACTGGGACACGGCCCGCACCACCTGTCAGGGCTTCGGGCTGGATCTGGCCCGGCTGGACGACGGGCTCGCAGCGTCCGAAGCGGGCACCGGTGCGGCCGACCGGGCTCTGCCGGCCACGAGCCGAGGCGGGTGGTGGATCGGGCTGAACGACCGGGCCAGCGAAGGCACCTGGGCCTGGCTGGACGACGCCAGCCCCGCTGGCGAGACCAGCTGGGGCAGCGGCGAGCCGGGCTCGGACAGCGGGCGGAACTGCGCCCTGATGAACGACCAGGGCGAGGGCCAGTGGGCCGATCGACCCTGTGGAGACCCCTACTTCTTCGTCTGCGGAGAGTGACTGCGCTGGGACTGGCGCTCACTCTGAGCGCCTCGGTCTGCTGGGCGGCCCTGGATGCCCTCCGCAAGGGCCTGACGGCCGGACTCACCCCCACCGCGCTGGCCGCAGTGCTCGCGCTGGGCCAGCTGCCGTTCTTCCTGGGCTGGTGGTGGTGGTCCGGCGCACCGGGTCCCCAGGCTGGCTACTGGCGCCCGGGCAGCTTGGACCTGGTGCTGAACCTGGGGTCCAATGTGTTGTTCGCCTGGGCCTTGTTGCGCTCACCGCTCAGCCTGACCATCCCGATGTTGTCCCTGACCCCGGTGTTCGCCGCGCTGGGAGGCAGCCTGGTGCTCGCGGAGCAGCCGGCACCGTCCCAGGGGCTGGGCATCGCGTTGGTGGTGGGCGGTGCTGTCGCGCTTCAGGGGGGGCCTGGACAGCTGCTCGGGGCCCTGCGCCGAGAGCCCGGCGTGGTGGCCATGGGGGCGGTGGCCCTGGCCTGGGCGGGGGTCGCGGTGGCCGACAAGGCCTGCCTGGCCCACGCGGCGGTGCCGGTGCACGCATCGGTCCAGCTGGCGGGGGTTGCCCTGGGCCTCGGTGCGGTGCTCGCTCTCCGGGGGCGGCTCCGGGAGCTTGCGGGCGTGCGCCAGCTGCCGGGCCTGACCGTGGCTGCCCTGGTCGCGGCGGCGTGCGCCACCGGACTCCAGCTGCTCGCGTTTCAGCGGGTGCTCGTGTCCCTGGTCGAGGCGACCAAGCGGGCCATCGGGCTGGCCGCTGCCCTGCTCAATGGACGGGCCTTCTTCGACGAGGAGGTCACCCCGGGGCAGTGGGCCGCGGTGGGGGTCATGACGATAGGGGTCACGCTGCTCGTGTCCTGAGGGGCCCATGACCGCAGAGCTGATCGGAGCGCTGGTCGACAGCGCCATCCCGCTGGCAGCAGGCCTGTTCGCCACCGCCTATGGCCTGGGCTTCGTGGGCAAGCCGCAGGATGCGACCGCCAAGCCGCGCCAGATCCTCAAGGTGCTGGGCCCCCTCCTGGTGGCCTACGGCTGTCTGATGATCGGCCTGGCCCTGATTCAGGACCGGTCAGACGACGGCGAAGGCCGGGCGATGTTCGTGGCCGCTGCCAACACCAAGGCCGGGGAGCTGGTCGACGAGGAGACCCGGCTCCTGTCGGTGACCGATGCCGGCACCCACATCCAATTCGACTACCAGCTCTTCCGGCTGACCCGCGCCCAGCTCGACCCTGCGGTCCTGAAGTCCGCGCTGGCCGAGACCATGCAGACCTACCTGTGCACGAACGACACCCCCCGCCAGGCCCTCGCCGCCTGGGGCCCGTTCACCATGCGGTACGTGGACGCTGCCCAGGTCGAGGTGGCGTCGCTGTCGATGACAG
>CAZFLE010000087.1:21472-30797 GCA_964519895.1 uncultured Enterobacterales bacterium
GTCGCCGTGAGCAGCCTGCGCTTGCCCACGTCGGTCAGGGGGTCGTCGAAGCCGTCGTAGTAGAGCCGCCACCCGTCGCCTTCGGGCACGACCCAGGGGGAGTCCACGCGCCAGGCGTCCCAGTCGCCCGCGCAGCCCAGGTCCAGGGTGAGGGTGTGGTCGGTCCACGTGACCGCGTCGTCGCTCCGGGCTTCGATCAGGCGCTTCACCAGGTAGCCCTCGTGCTCTGCCCGGCCGGCGTAGAGCAGGCGCCAGCCCGTGGCGTCTCGCCAGACGAAGGGGGCATAGGCGCTCGAGTCGTCCCACTCGCCCGCGCTGCCCAGCTCGAACGCCAGCACGGGGGCCGTCCAGGTCCAGCCGTCGTCGCTCGTGGTCGCCAGGATGCGCCGGACGCCTCCGGGATCCATGCCCGTGTACCAGAGCCGCCAGGTGCCATCGGTGTGCACGTGGACCATGGGGATGTGGGCGCTGGTGGCGTCCAGGCTGCCATGGGTCCCCTGAGCCAACACCCGCGCGCAGGTCTCTCGCGCCCCTTCCGAGTCCAGATCGCACCGCCAGACCCCCAGGCCGGCGCTGTCCTCCCAGGCGTCGAAGAACAGGGCCGTGCCGCCGTCGGGCCGGGCCACGGCGGCCGGACTGGAGACGTCGTGGGTGCCCAGATCGAACCCCTCCAGGGCCAGGGCCGGATCGCTGAACACGCCGGGCTCGGGGATCGTGGCGACCCCGATGGCCTGGGGGCTGTCGACACCCACCATGGCGTACCAGGCCCGGTCCCCCAGCACGGTGGGCCGGAACACCATCTGGTCGTCCAAGGGGGAGAGCTGGCCCACGTCCATCAGCTCGGTGCAGTCGCCCCACATCAAGGGTGACCAGGTGACGGACTCGGCGGTGTCGACCGTGGGAATCGCCGCACCGGTGTCCTCGGTCGAGGACCCCGTGCAGGCGACGAGGAGAGGCCAGAGCAACATCGGCGCACAGTAGCCGGCACGGGCGTGCCCTCAAGCCTGTAGATTGACGCCGATGGTGCTCCCCGCTTCCCAGCGATGATCGCAGCGCTCACCTGGGCTCTGGCCTGCAGTGGCGACACCACGACAGACAGCGCGACCCCTCCTGCCCTGGACGGCCCCGCCCAGAACGTGCTCATCGTGTTGCTCGACGACGTGGGGGTCGACAAGGTCACCGCCTATGGAGAGCACCCGCACACCCCCGACACCCCGACTCTGGACCGGCTGGCACGCGACGGCTTGCTGTTCCGCAACGCCTACGCCAACCCGAGCTGCTCCCCCACCCGGGCGTCCGTCCTGACTGGGCGACACCCCTCCCGAACCGGCATCGGCCGGTGGATCTCCCCCTGGGACCACAGCTGGGACCTCCAGGACGGCGAGCACACCCTGCCAGAAGTGCTGGCGGCCGCCCCACAGGCCTACGACAGCGCAGCCATCGGCAAGTGGCACCTGGTGAGCTTCCTGCGCGACGACCCGTCTCACCATGCCCAGCTCCAAGGCTTCGCCACCCACCGCGGTCCCCTGGCCAACCTGAAGATGGCCATCCAGGAAGACGACGCGGACCGCGGCTACACCCACTGGGAAAAAGCGGACCAGGGCACGCTGAGCTGGGAGACGGCCTACGCGACCACCGACACCGTCGACGACGCGGTGGCCGCCCTGGCGACCCTGGAGTCGCCCTGGCTGCTGTACGTGGCCCTCAATGCCCCCCACATCCCGATCCATGAGCCGCCCGAGCACCTGTTGAACACCCCGCTGAGCGAAGATCCGACCCACTCGGCGCTCTACGGCGCGATGCTCGAAGCCGCGGACACCGAGCTCGGCCGCCTGCTCGATCAGCTGACCCAGGAGCAGTGGGACACCACCGCCCTCTTCGTGGCCGGGGACAACGGCACCCCCAAGGAAGCCATCACCGAGCCCTTCGACGCCACCCGGGAGAAAGGCACGGTCTACGAGAACGGGGTCCGGGTGCCGCTCTTCGCTCTGGGGCCGTCGGTGTCGACCCCGGGGGGCGAGACGGACGCGCTGGTGCAGCTGACGGATCTGTTCACCACCGCTGCAGCTCTGGGCGGGGTGGCCACCGACAGCTTGGGGGCGGACGGCTTGAGCCTGGTGCCGGTGCTTGCCGATCCCACCGCCACGGTCCGCCAGGTCGTCTACACCGAGGGCTTTCAGCCCCTGGGAGAGCCCCCCTACAGCACCCACGAGCGCATGGTGCGGAGCGCCACCCACAAGCTCATCCACCGGGACGACGACCAGGGGCTGACCCGGGAATTCTTTCGGATGGATGGCACCGCGACCGACGAGGGCGCGGACCTGTTGGCAGCGGGCGGCAGCCTGTCCGCCCAGGACGAACTGGCCTGCGCCGAGCTGGAGCAGGCGATGGCCGACACGGTGTCCGGGCTGGTGTTCGGCCTGTGATCGCCCTGTGGGCCCTGTGGGCATGCACCGGCGAGCCCTCGGAGCGGACCTGCCTGGCCGGGCACGGCAGCCAGGCCGAGGCCAGCCTGGATGGAGACGTCGCCCTGTGGGCCCCCAGCCCGACCCAGGTCCCCTTGGCCTGGCGCTTCGAGGCCCCGACCACGGGACCCGTCTGCGCCACGCTGAGCGTCGATGACGGCACCGGCCCGCGCACCGTGGCATCGGCCGGCGCCACCGAAGATGTAGCCCTGCCGCTCTTGGGCCTTCGGGCCGACAGCATGGTCGAGGTCAGCTGGACCCTGACCGACACCCTGGATCGCCTGGTGGACGAGGGCACCTTGTCCTTTGACACACCGCCGCTGCCCGAGCGCTTTCCACGCTTCGAGATCCTGGCCCATGACCGGGCGCGGATGCCCGATGGCCACGTGCTCTTCGACGTGAAGAACCCCAAGGCCGAAGCCCCCGAAGGCGAGGAGCCCGAGCCCATCGCCGCCTACCTGGTCGTGCTGGACCAGGACCTGGAGGTGATCTGGTGGTTCGACGCCGCCAACAAGATCGGCGACGTGGCGATCACGCCAGAGGGCCTGCTGATGGGGCTCAGCGGCACCAACGCCCTGGTGTGGGACTGGTTCGGCGAGGTCCAACAGACCTGGCGCTCCAACGCCGACGCCACCCAGGAGACCGTGGTGGACGCCCACGACTTCCACCACGAGGTCGTGCCCATGCCCGACGGTTCTCTGTGGACGCTGTCGTACCAGGTCACCCCCGTCGCGGCCTACCCCGACGACTACGACAACCCCGAGACCCTGGGCCCAGCCAAGGACCTGGAGGACTCCACCGCCATTCGCGTCCTCGCCGATGGCACCGTGGCCGAGCTTCGGGCCATGAGCGACGTCCTGGACACCACCCGCATCGGCTTTGACAGCCTGGACCGGATCGGCAAGGAGCGGTCGGACTGGGTGCACGCCAACGGGCTGGCCCTGGACCCGAGCGACGGCGGCCTGCTGGTCAGCCTGCGGCACCAGGATGCCATCGCCAAGCTCACGGCCCAGGGCGAGCTGGACTGGATCGTGGGAAGCCACTCCGGCTGGAGCGAACCCTTCCAAGACGCGCTCCTGACACCGATCGGCGAGCTGAGCTGGCCCTACCACCAGCACGCGCCCAAGCTGGACGACGACGGCACCCTGTGGGTCTTCGACAACGGCGCCTACGGGCGCACGCCCTATGACGACGAGGACGAAGACTTCGTCGCCGAGAGCCGCGCTGTGGCCTACCGCATCGACCCCCAGGCGCGCACGGTCGAGCAGCTCTTCGAGTACCGGGACACGCTGACCGGGCCGCTCTATGCACCGGCACTCGGGGGCGTGGACCCGGTCCCCGGCACCGGTGATGTGTTGGTCAGCTACGGCTTCCTGGAGGACGACGGCGGCGAATCCAACCAGGCACGGGGCCGGGGCACCAAGAGCGTTCGCCTGATTCAGATCCACCCGGACCGCCCGGACGAGCCGGTGTTCGACCTGGGTCTCTACAGCCTCGCCGACCAGGAAACCGAGGGCTGGAAGTCCTACCGGGCCGAACCGATCGGACTGTTGTGGGAGATCGCGGGGCCCTGAGGCATCGGCTCAAGGCGTCCGGTCAGCAGCCAGCACCACGTCCAGGGCCTGGTCCAACATGCCCGGAGATCGCATGCGCGGGTCATAGTGGGGGCTGCCCTCGAGCTCCCAGAGCTGGACCGGTCCTGTGGGGGCGCACCGGTCCGCCACGTGCACCCGGGTCTCGGCCCAGAGACCGTGGAGCAAGTTGCGCCAGCCCCGAGGCACTGGGGTGTCAGAGCACCTGTTCAGCGCCGCCCAGCGATCTGCGACCTGGGCGATGCCGGGGTAGGCCTTGCCGCGGATCACCCCGCCGCCGTAGTCCACCGTGCCGTCTCCTCGGGAGTGCACCAACACCATGGCGACAGGTTGGGTGGGCTGGCAGGCGTCGGCGGCGAGCTCGCCCGAGCCACTCAGCCCCACCACGCCGGTGACCCGATCGGCGGCATCGCAGGCCATGCGCTGGGCCATGAAGGCGCCGTTGGAGTACCCGACCACCACGATCCGACCCGTGTCCACCGGGAACCGCGCCACGGCTTCATCGATCAGACCCCGCAGGTAGGCCACGTCGTCGACCCCGGTCCCGTCGAAGTCGCAACAGGCCGTGGTGGCATTCCAGAACCGCTTGCCCACCTGGTCCACCGTGCCGCTGGGTCGGATCAGGATCAGGCCACGCTGCTCGGCCAGCTTGGAGCCGCCGACGTAGCGGTCCATCGCCCAATTCCGCATCCCGTAGCCGTGCAGCTGGAGCACCAGGGGCAGGGCCGCGTCGCTGTCGAAGGCACTGGGCAAGACGACCGCGGCAGGGCGCTCCGGCCCCCCCACCGTCAGGGGTTCATCGGAGTGGGCACCCGAACCCCAGGCCCCAAGGCCCACCAACGCCAGCGCCAGGAGTCCGCGCGTGCCCTGCCTGCCCACGTCCAGACCCTCCTCGGCGCCGAGGGCCAGCGTACCTCGACCGGGCTGGGATCCTTCTTGTCCTAAACTGCAAATTCTCCTAAGATGTGCCTGCCAGCGCCGCCCTCGGGCGGCGATTCCGGACCAGGACGGTCCCGACCGGCCCGAGGCCTCGAGATGGACAAGACGCGCTGCTCCGTGGCAACCCTGATCTGGACCGCCCTGCTGACCCTGGCCTACAGCCCACCGGCCATCGCCAAGGGTGAGAAGATCGACGAGCTCTCGGGCACCGAGGTCGGCGAAGAAGGCGCCAGCTTCAGCTGGACCTGTGAGTGGAGCGAAGACGAAGAGGTCACCTTTACCTGGGACTTGGGCGACGGGACGACCGTCACCGACACCAACAGCGACGGCGAGTCCGAGATCACCCACACCTTTGTCGACGGCGACGCCTCCTTTGACGTGACCTGCGTCGCCGAGACCACCGACGGCAAGCACGACGACCAGGAGAGCCAGAAGGTCACGGTGACCAACGCCGACCCGGTGCTGACGGCCCGCGGGGACGAGACCTGCGTCGAGGACGCGGCCTGTGGCCTGAGCTTCACCCTGGAGGACGCCGGCGCCCACGACACGCACACCTGGACGGCCACCCTGCCCGATGGGGCCACCCTGGACACCAGCGCCATGGTCCTGACGTGGACCCCGACCTACCACCAGGTCGGCACCACCACGGCCACCCTGCTCGTCACCGACGACGACGGCGGCACCGACGAATTGTCGTGGGACTTCGAGGTGCTGTTGCTCGACGAGGACGGCGACGGCCTGAGCGACGTGTGGGAGTCCGCCCACGGCCTGGACCCCACCGACGGCACCGACGGCGCGACGGATCCCGACGGCGATGGCCGCACCAACGCGGACGAATTCGCCGGCGGCACGGACCCCCGGCACGACGACAGCCCCGGCAGCCCAGCGGCGTGGACGCCAGCCGACGGCGACGAGTGGCGGGACCGGGCGCTGACCCTGGTGGTCGAGAATGCCGAGAGCCCCGTCGATGCGGAGCTCTGGGTGGCCATCGAGCTCTACGGCGACGAGACCATGAGCGCCCTGGTGGCCGCGTCGGAGCTGCTGCCCCAGGACCACAGCGGCCTGACCCCCTGGCTCCCCGACGCCGAGCTGACCGAGAACACCTGGTACCACTGGTGGGCCGTCGCCCAGGACGGGTTCACGACAGGCGCCTGGAGCGCACCGGCCAGCTTCTTCTACAACACGGTCAACGACCCGCCGACGGCGCCTGGCGTGCAGGCCCCCCTCGACGGTGCCGCCGTGGACACCCCGACCCCGGCCCTGGTGCTGGACCTGGCGACGGACCCCGACGGCGATCCGCTGACCTACACCGTCGTGGTGCGTGGCTCGGACGGCGCCGTGCTGGCCCAGGCCACCGGACTGGTCGCCGACGCCGCTGGCGTGGTGTGGACCCTCGACGTGCCGCTGCCCGAGGACGCCGAGGCCTGCTGGCAGGGCTGGGCCATCGACGACGAAGGCCTGGAGGGCGCGGCGTCGGAGCTGGCGTGTTTCTGGGTCGACCTGGACAACCAGCCGCCTTCGGCCCCCACGATCACCAAGCCGGAGCTGGGTGCCCGGGTGTGGCGCCTGGATCCCGAGATCACCATCAACAACGGTGTCGACCCCGAGGGCCGCACGACCGCGCACCTCTTCGAGCTGGACCGGGAGCCGGGCTTCGCGTCGCCGGACCTGCAGACCGAGACCGTGCCTTCCGGAGACGACGGGACCACCCAGTGGACCCCCGAGGCGCTCCTGCTCGACGACACGACGTGGTACCTGCGGGTCCGCTGCACGGACGGCGCGGCCGACAGCGAGCCGACCACAGTGGACTTCTTCGTGAACAGCGAGAACGACTCCCCCTCGACGCCCGCCCTGCACAACCCCGCCGACGGCGCTGACGTGCTGGCGGGCGATGAATTCAGTGTCGTGAACAGCACGGACAGCGACCGGGAGGAGCTGACCTACGAGTTCCGTGTCACGTCGATGGCGTCTGGCGTGATCGTCGACGAGGTCCAGGTGATGGGCGACCCCAGCGGGTTCACGGGCTGGACCCCCGACGACGCCTTCGACGAGGGGCAGTACATCTGGACCGTGCGAGCCATCGACCCCAAGGACCTGGCCAGCGACTGGGCCACGCCCCGGGGCTTCGAGGCGGTGCGGGAGGGCACCAGCGAGCCCACCGGCACTGCGGAGCCGCTGCCCTTCTGGGGCTGCAGCGCTCGCGGGGGTTCCACTGGCGGCGCGGGGCTGTTGCTGCTGGCGCTGGGGCTGGTCGGGGCACGGCGGCGCCCGGAAGACCGTTCGGCCTGACCGAACAACCACTTTCGGACAAGACGACTTCTCCGGACGGTTCTCGGGGTCCAGAGTGGCGCCAGGCCCCGGGAGGATCCATGCGCACCACGCTCGCCTTGTTCGCCACCCTGCTGCTCGCCTGCGGCGGCGACACCACCACCGGCGGCGACTCCGGAGACTCCGGCACGACCGGCACGACTGGCACGACCGGCACCACCGACACGACGTCGGACGCGGACCTGGCAAACGGCCAGAGCATCCACGACAACACCTGTGCCAATGGCTACTGCCACGGCGGCGACGACCTGATCGCCGATGCCGTGCCGGACATGACGGACCCCCAGCTGGAGTCGCAGATCACCGACGGCGGCACCGGCATGCCACCCCAGGATCAGCTGACCGGCGACGACGTGCGCGACGTCATGGCGTACCTGCGGGCCGAATTCGGCTGACAGCGCCGATCCGGGTCCGGTAGGAAGGGGGGGTGACCCTCTCCCTGTCCTGGGCTCTGGCGCTGGTCGTCTCCTGCACCGACGGCACGGCGACGCGAGACACCGGCCGCGCGGCCGAGGTGATCGAGCTGGACGCGCCCTGTCGCCAGGGCACGGTGCCCGGCAGCGAGTGCATGACCCTCGAGGTCACCTGTGAGGGTCTGCCGCCGATCCAGGTCGCGGTGCAGGTCTCCGAGCCGCCCGAGGGCGTGCCGGTGCGCAAGCTGCTGGTGGTGGCCGGGGGCGGCAGCGGCGAGCAGCACTGGACGCACAAGGACACGGAGAGCGCGCTGATCGACGCCGGCTACCGGGTGATCGATCGGCGCTGGCTCGAACCCTGGATGACCGGCGAACAGGGCATCCAGCGGACCAGCTGCCGCTTCGCGGCCCTGCTCCGGTGGGCCCACGTGGCCCACGGCCAGGACCTGCCCCTCTGCGCCATCGGAAACTCCATGGGGGCCACCGAGATCGCGACCGTGGCGCTCAGTCGGCCCGAGGCCGAGCTGATCGACGCCGCGATCCTCAGCAGCGGGCCGACCCTGACCCGGCTCGACCTGGCCTGCGTGCCCGAGACGGATCCGGGCTGGGCCGGACAGTGCGAGACCCTGACCCAGGACCTGGGGGTGTGTGCCGATGCCCTGTCGGAGTGCTCGGTGCACGACGACCCGGACAGCGACATCGCCGACGTCATCGACCTGGCCTTCGAAGGCACGCCCTGCCGGGACAGCGACCCGGACCGGGCCGACGAGCTGTTGGCCGAGTCCACCTGGCCGACAGACGGCACGGGGGCCCTGCCCATGCCCACCGAGCTCCTGTTCGGCGCCAACGACTGCGGCAACGCGGCGCCTTTTGCTGCGCTCTTCGCCGAGCTCAGCGGGGCACCCACGATCACGGTCGACGAAGGGCGCCACAAGCTCCAGAGCACCCCCGAGGGGCGGGCCGCCATCTCCGACTCGGTCGAGCGCTTGTGTCTGAAGTGAGCTCTGACAGCGTCGATCACTCGGGTTGATCCTGGCGAGTCGCAGACAAGTCGGACGCCTGGCGTCGACGCTGGGGCGCCGATGTGGCCCGCGTCACCTCAAGCCCCAGGGGCGGCGCCAGGCGTTCGAATCGTCGCGACTCGCCCATCAACCCGAGTGATCGGCGCTGTGAGCAGCCCGGGCCTCCAGGACCGCGCGAGCTGGGCCGATACCAGGAGGGTCCCCTGTCCTGGGATCCAGTCGTGACCCTGTTGTCGATCGCCGGTGCCCTGGCCGTCGGGTGGTGGTTCCTGACGCGGCGGCGTCCCGAGGATGCCCCTGCACCGGTCATGTGGGCGTCCGACGAGCAGCGCACCCCTGCCCGCCAGGCCCAAGCCCCGGTCGCCGAGGAGTGGGTGCCCCCCGAGGACGCGCTGGAGGCCTTCTCCGAGTCCCTCACAAAACTCCAGGCGGACAGGCGCCAAGGACCGCGGAGTGCGCTCGCAGACCACGCTGACCTGCCTCCAGCCGAGTGCCTGACTGCAGCCAGGGTGCTGGGCGTGCCCGTGATCGTGACCTGGGCCGAAGGTCACGTGAGCGCTGACCTG
>CAZFLE010000088.1:0-30221 GCA_964519895.1 uncultured Enterobacterales bacterium
CGGCGGGGTGACCTGCGCTGGCGCTGGGCGGCAGGGGGCGTCGTGGACGGGGGGGACGGGGGCGTCCTGGACTGCCTCGCGCCTGCGGCGCTCGGCATCATTTGAGGGGCGCGGGGGCGCGGGGCGAGGCCTGCTCCTCGGCCTTCGCAGCGTTGGTCAGTTTCCGCTTCTGCTCAACGGGGGCCTCCGAAAGGACAGGTCCTGCCACGTGGCCTTCTCCAGACGGCGTGAGCTGCAGATGCCAGGCAGTACCCATAGACCAGGATCCAGAGCATCAGCCGAGGGTCGTAGGGCCGTTCCCCACGCGGGTGTCGAACCGGAAGACCCGCCGCCAACAGGAAACCCCATCCAGCCAGCCCCCGACACAGCGGCCGCCCCAATTGGCACCTGCTGATTCGACGCCGACGCCCCCCGAAAGGAGGGAACATAAGACCACCAGCGCTCGCCTCGGCGCCCCCAGTCGACCGAGCACCGAGGCTCCCATTGGCCAAACGCTGGCAGGTTCCCGGTTGATGTTGGCCCAGCCATCGCCGCCGGAACCCGGGTTGGTGGCCCCCAATTCCCAACAAGCTCCTAGGGTAGCGTGGCCACGCCGCCCGACTCCATCACCAGGAGCATCGTGGTGTAGGCGATCCAGAGGCACACCAGCAGGGCGCCGGCGAAGCGGCTCAGGCGGCCGGTCTTGGTGGCGGCCAGGGGCAGCAGCAGGACGACGGTGAGCAGGGCGATCCAGGCGTCGAACTCCAGGAACTGGGGGGCGACGGCGATGGGGTGGATCAGGCTGGCGGCGCCCAGGACGCTCAGCAGGTTGAAGAGGTTGCTGCCGATGGCGTTGCCCAGGACCATGTCGCTCAGGCCGCGACGGGCAGCGGTGATGCCGGCGGCGAGCTCGGGGGCGCTGGTGCCGATGGCGACGACTGTGAGGCCGATGGTGCCCTCGCTGACCTCGAGGCCGCGGGCGATGGCCGTGGCGCCGACGACCAGGAAGTGGGAGCCCCCGACCAGCAGGCCCAGTCCGAATGGCAGGAGCACCACGGAGCCGAGCAGGCCGCCTCGCTGGGCGTTGAGGTGCATGATGAAGGCGCAGACCGCGGCAGCCGCCGTGAGGGCCCACAGGGCCACGGACTGCTCCTGGCCTACCGCGGCGGCGCCGACGCCGCAGACCACGGCGATGGCGGCGAAGACCCGGTAGGCATCGTCGTCGTCGTCGTCGTCGTCGTCTTCCCCGCCCTCGGCACGGCCGGTGCGGGCGACCCAGAGGAGGAAGGCGAAGAGCACGCCCAGCAGGACGATGCCCTCCCAGCGGTGCAGGACCAGCCCTGTCCAGGCCAGGCAGATGACCAGCACGTTGGCCATCACGCAGAACGGGATCTCGCGCTTGAACAGATCCCGGCGGATGACGAGGCCGGTGATGGCCGCGGGGCCTCCCACGGCGACCAGCACGTTGAAGATGTTGCTGCCGAAGACATTGCCGACGGCGATGTCCGGGGTGCCCTCGAGGGCCGCGATGATCGAGACGGCGAGCTCGGGGGCCGAGGTGCCGAAGGCGACCACCGTGAGGCCGATGGCCAGCGGCGAGACGCCGAGTCGCCTGGCCAGCCTGGCTGCGCCCGTGACGAGGCCCTCGCCCCCGAGGAGGAGGGCACCAAGGCCAGCGACGACGAGCAGGAGCGCGAGCGGCACGGCCCTCGTGCTAACCGGCGGTGGACTGCGGGACCGGGACCGCGTGTCCCCGTGGCGACCCAACCCAGCCCGCGATAGAGCGGCTGGCTCGATCACCTCCGGGAAGAGACGCCATGACCATCCGCCGCTGCCTGTGCCTCCTGCTCGTCTGGACCCTCAGCCTCGGGGCCGCCATGACGGTCGCCGCGACCCCGGCCCAGGCCCAGCAGATGAAGGTCGCCGTCGTGGACTTCCAGGCCGCTCTGGACGGCATCGAGGAAGGCAAGATGGCCCAGGCCCGGCTCGAGGGGCTGTTCATGGGCAAGCAGAAGGAGATCGAGCAGCGCGAGGCCAACATCATGGCCAAGAAAAAGGAGTACGAGGCCAAGGCCGCCGTGCTCACCGACGCCGCCCGCATGGACCTGGAGCGCCAGCTGGGCGAGATGCAGATGGAGTACCAGCAGTACGTGATGCGGGCCCAGCAGGAGATGGCCGAGGCCGAAGCCCAGGTGCTGGCCGATCTGGTGGAGAAGCTCCAGGCCACGGCCACGACCGTCGGCAAGGCCCAGGGCTTCACCCTGATCCTGGCCAAGGAAGCGGTCGTCTACACCACCGCGACCGACATCACCGACGCGGTGGTCGCCAAGTACAACGCCTCCCACTCCGGCTGAGGGGTGTCCGTGCGGGCGCTGACGGTCGCCGAGCTGGCCGACGCGCTCGGTGGCGCCGTCGAAGGAGACGGGGACCGCTCGCTGACCGGGGTCCGGGACCTGCGCGAAGCGGGCGCCGAGCACCTGGCCTTCGTGTCCAACCCCCGGTACCAGCGGCACATCGCCGACTCCCATGCTGGCGCCCTGTTGCTCGATCTGGAGACCCCGGCGCCGGGCCACACGGTCATCCGGCTGGCCGACCCCTACGCGGGCTTCGCCGGGGCGCTGGCGGCATTTCATCCCCAGACCTGGCCTGCTGGGGGCGTCGATGCCTACGCCTGGGTGGCACCGGATGCACGGGTGGCCGCCGACGCCCGGATCGAGGCCTTTGCCACCATCAGCTCCGGGGCCGACATCGGGGCCGGCGCCTGGATCCAGGCAGGCGCCTTCGTCGGGCCCCACGCGCGAATAGGCCCCCGCTGCCGCTTGATGCCCGGAAGCGTCGTGATGGATCGCTGCGAGCTGGGGGCCCGGGTCTGGCTGAACCCCGGCGCCGTGGTCGGAAGCGAGGGCTTTGGGTTCGCGCCCACGGCCCAGGGCCTGGTGAAGATCCCCCAGCCGGGACGTGCGCTGGTGGGGGACGACGTGGAGCTCGGCGCCAACACCTGCGTGGACCGGGCTGCTCTGGGCGACACGGTGATCGGCACCGGCACCAAGACCGACAACCTGTGCCAGATCGGGCACGGGGTGACCCTGGGCCAGCACGATCTGATGGTGGCCTACAGCGGGGTGGCGGGCTCGTCGACCGTCGGCGACCGGGTGACCCTGGCCGCGCGGGCGGCGGTGATGGGCCACCTGACCGTGCCCGCGGGCAGCACGGTGGCGGCCTACAGCTGTCTGGCCCGCGAGCCGCGGGAGGCCGGGGTGTTCGCCGGAATCCCCGCCCGGGACCACCGCAGCTGGCGTCGGGAGACCGCGGCCCAGCGCGAGCTCCCAGAGCTGGTGCGCGAGGTCCGCAGACTGTCTGACAGGGTCGCAGCCCTCGAAGCCCAGCTCGCCGAGCCCCAGGACACGCCTTGATCGACATCGACGGCATCCTGGAGCTCCTGCCCCACCGCTACCCCTTCCTGATGGTGGACCGGGTCATCGCCGTCGACCCCGGGGTGAGCGTGACCGGGGTGAAGTGCGTCACGGTCAACGAGCCCCAGTTCCAGGGCCACTTTCCCGGCAAGCCGATCATGCCAGGCGTCCTGATCAGCGAGGCCTTCGCCCAGGTCTCGGGTCTGGTGGCCCTGACGGCGAACCCCGACCAGGCCGGCGCCCGCTTCTACCTGTTGGGACTGGACAAGGTGCGCTTTCGCAAGGTCATCGTGCCCGGGGACCGGGTCGAGATCACGGCGACCAAGGTGGACAGTCGCCGAAGCGTCTGGACCTTCCGCTGTGTGGCCCGGGTCGACGGCAAGAAGGTGGCGGACGGCACGGTCATGGCCGCGCTGGCCCCCGAGGGCGAGCCGACCGTCTGAGGGCTACCGGATGACCCCCTCCAGGAACGGGACCTCGAGCACTTTCTTGTGCATGATCGGCCCGTGGCCGAAGTAGCCACTCTCGCCGAAGAGCTCGCCGTGGTCGGCGGTGACGGTGATGTGGGTGCCCTTGGGAACGATGTCGTAGAGCTGCTCGAACACGACGTCCAGGTACTTCACCACGTCGACCTGGCGCTGCTTGAGCTCACGCATCTTCTTGTCGTCGAAGAACTTGGGCTGCTCGCTGGCGTGCACCAGCTGGCCGTCCTTGAGGGACTTGTCCAGGTGCTTGAAGACCCCGTTCACGCCCGAGATGCGGGGCAGGTCGTTCTCGTCCTCGAAGGGGTCGGCGTAGGGGTAGTGGGTCTCGCCGGCGTTGATCAGGAAGAAGCTCGGCCGGTCCACGTAGAACTTCATGTCGTCCAGGGCCTGGCGCATGTCGTTGTGCTTGTCCATGAGCACGTAGGTGTCGAAGTCCTGGTTGATGGGCGTCTGGGGGTTCAGGACCGGCATCGACACGTAGGCGTTGGTGCGGAAGCCCACCACGTTGCGCAGGTACGACGGCAGGAACAGCCGGGGCACCATGCGGGCGAACGCCATGTCCGGCACGCCCAGGCGGTCCTGGAAGCGGAGGAAGTCCTCCTTGTAGTACTCGCTGGCGTAGACGTGGCTCGGCGAGATGTGGGGCACCAGCCCCATCAGCAGGTTGTAGTGGCTGGGCGCGGTCCAGGTGGCGTAGGTGTACCGCTTCTCGACTGCGCCGAGCTTGGTGATCACCTTGGGCTTGGCCTTCATGAAGGTGTCGAAGCGGCAGCTGTCGAGCGTGATGAGCACGTAGTCGTGGGCGGAGTCCGGCGGGGTCGGGCGCTCGCTGGCCGGCAGGGGCGCCGGGGCGTGCTCGCTCCCGGTGTCGGACGGGGTCTGGGCCCGCGCCTGGAGGCGCTCCATGACCCTACGAATGCCCACGCCCATGCTCGCTCCCGGTTGTCGCCGTCGTCTCGCGGTGCTCGGTTATGTGTCGGCCCGCATCGTTTCCATCTACGCTGCCGCTTTCCCCCCTGCCAGGACTCACTGCGATGAGTGCTCCCGAGACCTCCCAGCGCACCATCCACCCCACGGCGGTGGTCGATCCGCGGGCCGAATTGGGGGCGGTGACCGTCGGTCCCTTCGCCGTCGTGGGCCCCGGCGTGGCCCTGCACGACGGGGTGACCCTGGACGCCCACACCGTCGTCTACGGGCCGACCACCCTGGGCGAAGGCACCCGGGTGCACGCCTTTGCCTGCATCGGCGGTGACCCCCAGGACCTCAAGTACGACGGCGAACAGACCGCCCTGGCCATCGGGCGGAACAACACCTTTCGGGAGTACGTCACCGTGAACCGGGGCACGGTCGGCGGCGGCGGCACGACCGAGATCGGCGACGACAACCTGTTCATGGCCTGCTCGCACGTGGCCCACGACTGCAAGATCGGCTCGGGCTGCATCGTGGCCAACTCGGTGGGCATCGCGGGCCACGTGGTCATCCAGGACCGGGCCGTGCTGGGCGGTCTCTCGGCGGTCCACCAATTCGCTCGGATCGGCCGCTGCGCCATGATCGGCGGCGGCGCCATGGTCGCCCAGGACGTGCCGCCCTTCACCGTGGCTCAGGGGGATCGCGCCCGCCTCTTCGGGCTCAACATCATCGGGCTGCGTCGCGCGGGCTTCGACCCCACGGCGATCGAGAAGCTCCGGGGCGCTTACCGGGACCTCTTCGGCAAGGGCGCGCCGCTGCGCATCGCCATCGAGCGGGTCCGCGCCAGCGATGGCGACATCCCCGAGGTCGCAGAGCTGCTCGGCTTCCTGTCCGGCAGCTCCCGCGGTGTGTGTCGGGCTGCGGGCCAGGATCCGGCGCAGGACTAACCTGTGAGCCTCAAGGGCGCGGTCGTGGGCTGCGGGCACATGGGTGCCCTGCATGCTCGCAAGCTCCTCGCGCACCCCGGGGTGATCCTGGTGGGGGTGGTGGACCCGGCCGGGGTGCCCGAAGACCTGCCCGAGCTGGCGCGGCTTCCCACCGACCTGGACTTTGCCGTGGTCGCGGTTCCCACGGCGCGGCACGTGGCCATCAGCCTGCCCCTGGCCCAGGCGGGACTGCCGCTGCTGATGGAGAAGCCCGTGGCGGCCAGCGTGCAGGAAGGCCAGGCCCTGGCCCAGAACGCCGCGATCTCGGTGAACCACATCGAGCGGTGGAACCCCACGCTGGCCGCCCTGCCGGCGGGCTTTCGACCGCGGTATCTGCGGGCCGAGCGACTGAGTCCCTGGGGTGCGCGGGGCACCGACGTGGACGTGGTGCTGGACCTGATGATCCACGACTTGGACCTGGTCCTGCACCTGACCGGGGAGCCCGTGCACGACGTGCGGGCCGTGGGCGTGCCCGTGCGGACCCGTGGCGTCGACATCGCCGAGGTCTGGCTCGAGACCGCCGGAGGCGCGGTGGCGACCCTCACGGCCTCGCGGGTCAGCCGGAAGCCGGTGCGGCAGCTCCGAGCGGTGGGCACCGACGGCTACTTCAGCCTGGACCTGCGCGGGCGCACGGCGGCTCGGGTGAACTACCAGGACGATGAGCTGGCGGCGCAGCCCGTGCCGGTGCCGCCTGGAGATGCCCTCGAGGCTGTGCACCGCGACTTCCTGGCTGCGGTGCGCGGGGAGCGCAGCTACCCGGTCCCGGTGGGTGAAGCCCTGGCCGTGGTGGCGCTCGCCGAGCGGGTGACCGCCCAGGCCCAGGGCCGGTCCTGGGCGTGACCGCTCCCCGGCTGTTCCTGTCCGCCGCCGAGGCGTCGGGGGACAGGCTCGCAGGGGATCTGGTGGCCGCTCTGCGGCAGCGGGTGCCCGGGCTCCAGGTCCGAGGCCTGGCCGGGCCGGCCATGCGGGCAGCGGGCGTGGAGCCGGTCGCGCGGTCCGAAGACGTCTCGGTGATGGGCGTGGTCGAGGTGCTGGCCAAGCTGCGCCCCATCCTGGCCTTGCGCAAGCGGGTGCGGGCGTCGCTGTCGCTGGGCGCGGACCTGCTCGTGGTGGTGGACGCGCCGGACTTCAACCTGCCCCTGGCCCGCACGGCCTGGGCCCTGGGCATCCCCGTGGTGTTCTACGTCTCGCCCCAGGTCTGGGCCTGGCGACGGGGCCGAGCCCGAGAGATCGCGGCGCTGGCGACCGAGGTCCTGTGCCTCTTTCCCTTCGAGCCCCCCAGCTACCAGGCCCACGGCGGGGCCGCGTCCTTTGTGGGCCACCCCGTCGCTGGGCGGCTCTCGCCCGGTCCGCCTGGGGACCACTTCGCCGTGCTGCCCGGCAGTCGCGCGAGCGAGATCGCCCGACACGGGCCCGCCTTTCGAGCCGCCGTGGCCGGCCTCCGGGCGCGGGTACCCGATGCCGAGGTGCGCTTGCCGGTGGCTCCGGGCCTGACGCCGGCCGAGCTGGGCGAGTGGCCCGGGGTCCGCCTGACCCAGGATCTGGAGGGTGCTGTGGCCGGGGCTCGCTCGGCCCTTGTGGCGTCGGGCACAGCCACCCTCGAAGCGGCCTGCCTGGGGGTGCCCCACGTGGTCGCTTGGCGGGGTCACCCGTTGACGTACTGGATCGGGCGCCTCCTGGTCCGCGACGTCCGACACATCGGTCTGCCCAACCTCGTCGCCGGCCGGCCCGTGGTGCCGGAGTTCATCCAGCACCTGGACGGCGAGACCTTGGCCCAGGCCTGGCTCGACGCAGCCACCGACACCGACCAACCCCCGGCCTTGGCCCAGGTCCGGCAGGCTCTGGCCGGCGAGGGCGCGGTGGTCCGCGCGGCGGATCGGGTGATCGCGGCTCTTGGGGGATAGACGCATCCCGCCATGGATCTGGACACCTGGGTCGTCACACCCACCTACAACGAGGCCGACAACCTGGAGCGGCTCGTGCGCGCCCTGCGTGCGGTGCTGCCCGAAGTCGGGGTGTTGGTGGTCGACGACGGCTCGCCCGATGGCACCGGCGAGCTGGCCGAGGGCCTGGGCCGGGAGCTCGGGCGGATCGAGGTCCTGAAGCGCGCGGGCAAGCAGGGGCTGGCCACGGCCTATGTGGCGGGCTTCGCTCGCCTGCTGGCCCAAGGTGCTGGGCGCATCGTGCAGATGGACGCCGATCTGTCCCACGACCCAGCCGACGTCCCGCGGCTGCTCGCCGCGCTGGATCAGGGCGCAGACCTGGCTCTGGGCAGTCGCTACGTCCCCGGGGGCGGCACCCGCAACTGGCCTCTCGATCGGCGCCTGCTCTCCCGCTTCGGCTCCTTGTACAGCCGCCTGTGGCTGGGGCTGCCAGTCCGGGATCTGACCGGGGGCTTCAAGGCCTGGACCCGCGCGACACTCCAGGGCGTGCTGACCCAAGAGGTCGCGTCGGATGGGTATGCCTTCCAGGTCGAGCTGACCTGGCGTGCCATCCGCGGCGGGGCGAGCGTGGTCGAGGTCCCGATCATCTTCACCGAGCGCGAGGACGGCGTGTCCAAGATGAGCCGTGACATCGCCGTCGAAGCGGCGTGGCTCGTGCCTCTGTTGCGGTTCCGGCGGTGAAGTGGCTGGGGCTCGTGGCCCTGGCGGTCGTGCTCGGGGTGCGGCTGGCCATCGGTGGGCAGCTGGGCCTGTCCGCCGACGAGGCCTACTACTGGACCTGGAGCCAGGACCTGGCCGCTGGCTACTACGACCATCCGCCCGGGGTGGCCTGGTTGATCGCGGCGGGCACCGGGCTCCTGGGGGACACCGAGCTCGGGGTGAGGGCGGGTGGCCTGGTGGCCCAGTCCGCGGCCTTTGCCGCGCTCATCTTGGCTGCCGGCGAAGAGGACCGGGCTCTGTTGGCGCTGCTGCTGTGCGGCCTGCCGGTCCTGTTCATCGGGGGGCTGTTGGCCACCCCGGACGCCCTGCTGCTGGCCGCCTGGGCCGGCTGCCTCTTGGCCGCCGAGCGGGGCCGCTGGGGACTTGCGGGCATGTTGGCCGGGCTGGCCATCCTGGCCAAGCTGACCGGCGTGCTGTTGCTCGCGGTCCTGGCGTTGTCGGGCTGGCGCAGGCCCGAGCGGGTGGCCTTGGCGGTGGCTTGGGCGGTGGTGGTCATCAGTCCCTGGATTCACTGGTCCATCGCCCATGACTCCGTCAGCATCGCCTTCCAGCTGGCCCACGGCCTGGGCGGGTCGGACAGCCCCGGCGCCACCGGCCTGCTGGAATTCCTGGGCGGCCAGCTCGGTGCGGCCGGGCCCATCGTCTTCCTGGCCGGGGTCGCCTTGCTGCTCACCGGCCGGCGCACCCAGTGGTGGTGGGCGGCGGCGATACCGCTGGCGCTGTTCGGGCTGGCATCGCTGCGGGCCCACGGCGAAGTGGGCTGGGCGGCGCCCGCCTGGCTGGCGGTGGCCGTGGCGCTCTCCCGAGCCGACGGCGTGCTGCGGCGAGCGGCCTGGGCCGGTGGCTGGATCTCGGCAGGCATCACCGCGCTGGTGGCCCTGCACGCGGTGCACCCCATCTGGCAGATGCCGGGCAAGGACCCTGTGGACCGCCTGCGCCAGGGCTCGGTCCTAGGCCCGGCCGTCGAGGCCTGGGGTCAGCCCGTGCTCACCGCCCGGTACCAAGAAGCCTCCTGGGTCCGCTTCTACGGGGGGGTGCCGGCGACCACCGTGCCCGACGTGCACCGGGAGGACCAGTACGACCTGTGGCCCCGCACGCTCCCCGAGTCCGCGGTCTACGTGCGGCCGGCGGGCTGGAGCGGACCCGCCGAGGCGACGCTCTTCTACGAGCGGGTCACGGGACCTGCCCGGGTCCAGGCGCGGCGGGACGACCGGCTGATCCAGGGGTGGGAGGTCTGGCAGGTGTCCGGGCTCCGGGATCGGCTACCTTGAGGGCCATGTCCACCAGCGAACCCGGGGCGCTGTGGCGCCTGGCGAGGGCCTACAGGCCGCACCGTGGCGGGATCCTGGTCGCCACGGCCCTGTTGGCCGCTGGCTCCGCGGTGCCGGCGGGCGTGGTGTTCGTGATCGAACAGCTCCTGGACGACGTCCTGTTGGCTCGGGACCAGCTGGCCCTGGCGACCTTGCCGTTCGCTCTGGCGGGCCTGTACGTGCTCAAGGGCGCTGCCACGGTCGGCTCGGTGCTGCTCACCCGACGCATCGGCTTCCAGGTCGCCCATGACCTGCGCCAGCGCGTGGTCGAGCACTGCCTTGCCTTGGACCTGGGCTGGCACCAGCGCCAACGGCGTGGGGACACGCTGGCCCGTGTGGTGCACGACGTCGGCGAGGTGGAGGTGTTGGCCGAGGCCTATGCCGGCGCCGTCGAGAAGCCGCTGACCCTGGCGTTCCTGCTGGCGGCAGCCCTGTGGATGGACTGGCGCCTGACCCTGTGGTCCCTCGCCGTGCTGCCCTTCGTCGCTGTGGCGATCGATCGCTTCGCCCGCCGGATGCGCCAGGCAGCGCGGGACACGCTGGAGAACCTCGGGGACCTGTCGGCCGGCCTCCAGGAGCTCTTCGCCGGCATCCGGGTGCTCCAGGCCTTCGGCGCCGAAGCCGAGCAGGCCCAGGCCTTCTCCCGCGTCAATGATCGGCAAGTGGCTCTGCAGCTCCGGGCCGCCATGGCCCAGGCCGTGCCCGGTCCGGTGGTCGAAGCCATCGCGGCCGCAGGCATCGGCCTGGTGCTGTGGTTCGGCGGCCAGCGGGTGTTCTCCGGGGACCTGCTGCCCGGTGAGCTCATCGGCTTCCTGGTGGCCATCGGGCTCATGAACATGCCACTCAAGGGGCTCAGCGAAGTGGTGGCCAAGGGGCAGCGAGCAGCGGCGGGGGCAGAGCGCTCCTACGAGCTGCTGGACGAGCGGCCTGCCGTCCAGGGCGGAGACACCGTGCTGGACGAGCGCCGCTGTGAGCTGGTCTTCGAAGGGGTGGTCTTCGACTACGGCGACGGTCCGGTCCTGGTCGACCTGGACTTTCGTGTGGCCCCGGGCGAGCGGGTCGGCATCGTGGGGGCCAGCGGCAGCGGCAAGACCACCCTGGCTGCCCTGGTGCCGCGCTTCCACGATCCGGCTGCCGGGCGCGTGCTCCTGAACGGCCGGGACCTGCGGGACTACACCCTGGAGAGCCTGCGGGCCCACGTGGCCGTGGTCTCCCAGGAGCCGTTCCTGTTCCACGGCAGCGTGCTGGACAACGTGCGCCTGGGACGGCCCGACGCGACCGTGGACCAGGTGCGGGAGGCCTGTCGCGTGGCCAACGCAGCGGACTTCGTGGCGGCGCTGCCCCAGGGCCTCGACACGCCCCTTCACGAGGCCGGGGCTCGGCTCTCTGGCGGCGAGCGCCAGCGGCTGTGCATCGCTCGGGCGGTGCTCGCGGATGCCCCGGTGCTCATCCTGGACGAGGCGACGTCGAACCTGGACGCCCAGAGCCAGGAAGCCGTGACGGAGGCCCTGGAGCGGCTCATGGCGGATCGCACCACCCTCGCCATCGCCCACCGCATGGGCACCCTGGTCGATGCCGACCGCATCCTGGTGCTCCAGGAGGGTCGGCTGGTGGAGCAGGGACGGCACCACGAGCTGGTGGCTGCCCAGGGCGAGTACGCCCGCCTGTGGTCGGCGGCCCGATGAGCGGCTTCCGGGACCGGGTCTACGCGGCGGTGCGGGCGATCCCGCCCGGTCGGGTCGCCAGCTACGGCGACGTCGCGGCGGCGGTTGGCTCCCCCCGGGCCGCTCGCCAGGTGGGCTGGGCCCTCGCCGCCCTCTCCGAAGGAGGGCTCGATCCACAGGGCCGGTCCGTGCCCTGGCAGCGGGTCATCCTGACCAGCGGCTTCATCGCCTTCCGTGGGGACCCGGTGCGGGGGCCGCTCCAGCGCGCCCTGCTCGAGGCCGAAGGCGTCGCTTTCCGCGGTGACGCCGTGCCGATGGGGCGGTTCCGATGGCAGCCCCAGGCCGATGTGCTCCACGATCTGCTCCACGAGCTGGAGTGAGCGTCTGGTTGCTGCGGGCCGCCTGGGTCCTGTTGGCCCCGGTCCTGGTCATCGTCACCGGACTCCACCCACGGACCCGCGGCCACTGGGCAGCGCGTTGGGCCTGGCGATTCCCCGCCGTGGCCCCGGGAGCCGTGTGGATCCACGGCGCGTCGGTGGGGGAGGGCCAGGCCGCTGCGGCGCTGTGCGAAGCCCTCAGGGCAGTGCCGGAGTCTCCTGTGCTGCTGCGCTCGGCGAGCACGGACACCGGGCTTGCCACGGCCCGAGGCCACCACGTCCTGTGCCCCCGCCCGGTGGACGCTCCCTGGGTGGTGGCCCGCTGGCTCGATCGGGTGCGCCCCAGGCTCCTGGTCCTGGTCGAGGGGGAGCTGTGGCCGAACCTGCTGCTGGCTTGTGGCGTCCGACAGATCCCCGTGGTGGTGGTGGGGGTCCGGGACAGTCCAGGACTCCGGCGGCTCCAGAGGTGGGTCCCCGGGCTCTTTCGAGCGATGAGCGCCCCGGTGTCCCTGTGGCTGGTTCGGGAACCCGTGTCGGGGCTGGATGGGCTGGTGGAACCGATCGGCGAGCTCAAGGGGCTGCCCGCATCCCTGGTGCCAGTGGCGCTGGAGGCACCGACCCTGGTGGCCGGCTCGACCCGCGCCGGGGACGAGGCCCTGATGCTCCAGGCCTGGCAAGGCCTGGACCCCCGACCTGCCCTGGTGCTCGCTCCCCGCCACCTGGACCGCTGCCCCGAGGTCGCCGGGCTGCTGGACGAGTGCGGGGTGCGCTGGACCCGCTGGAGCGAGCTCGAGACCGCGCCAAGGGCCGGCCAGGTCCTCCTGGTAGACACCCTCGGCGAGCTGGCTCGGTTCTACCCCCAGGCCCGGGCGGCGTTCGTGGGAGGGACCTTCGACGCCCAGCTGGGGGGCCACAGCCCGGCCGAGGCCGCGGCGGCGGGGTTGCCCGTCGTGCGGGGCCCCCACGCCCAGGCCAATGGGCCTGCCTGGGCTGGGGTCACGGCCTTCGTGGCGAGCGAACCGGGTGGGCTGGGTCGGGCGGTCGCGGACGCGCTGGCCTGCGGGCCGGTCCCGCCATCGGCCAGCACCGGGCCGGACCAGGTCGCCGAGCGGCTCGCCCCGTGGCTGGGTAGCCCCCCGCCTGGGGAACGGCCCCTGCGTCCCTGGCTTGCCCCCCTGGCTGTCGGCTTCCGGGGCCTGGTCGCCCTGCGGTCCGCGGCCTGGCGCATGCTGCCGGCGGCCCGGGTCTCGGTGCCCGTGATCAGCGTGGGCGGGCTGGGCAGCGGCGGTGCGGGCAAGACCCCTGCGGTCGCAGAGGTGGTGGCCGCGCTCCGGGCGCGGGGCCGCAACCCGGCGATCGTGGCGCGAGGGCACGGACGAGCGGGCAGGGGAGCCCAGGTTCGGGCCCCCGACGGACCGCCCTCCGCCCGGCACCTGGGGGACGAGCTGGCCATGTTCGCGGCCCAGGGGCTGCCGGTGATCTCTGCCCCGGATCGCGTGGCGGGAGCTCGTGCCGCCGTGGCCCGCGGGGCCGACGTGGTGGTGCTGGACGACGGCTTCCAGCACCGCCGCCTCCATCGCGACGCGGACATCGTGGTCGTGGATCCCCGCTGGGCCACAGAGGGCGGGGCGTTGCCGGTGGGCGAGGCCCGGGAGCCCGTCTCGGCACTGGGCCGCGCCGACCTGCTCTGGCTGTCGGCCACCGGCCAGGTGCCCGGTGCGCCCGAGGGCTTGCCGCGGGTCCGGTCCCAGGTGGTGCCCGTCGCTTGGCGCCACCGCGGCGAACAGCTTCCCCTGGACCAGGGCCCCCGAGGCCCCGTGACGGCGCTGGCTGGGCTCGCCCGTCCCGGTCGCTTCCTGGCCCAGCTCGTGGCGCTGGGCGTGGACGTGAGGGCCTGGCACCCCTGGCCCGACCACCATGCCTGGACGCCCGAGCAGGAGGCGGCGCTTGTGGCACAGGGGCTGGGCACGACCGTGGTGTGCTCAGAGAAGGACCTGGTCCGGCTGTCCGGTGACTTTGGCGGATATGCCTTGGTCGTGACGCTGGAGCTGATCAGCGGGGACGCAGCCCTGGAGCGGCTGCTCGACCGGGTCCTGACCCCGTGAGGGCCCTGGCCTGGATCCTGGCGCGGCTGCCCCTGGGCCTGAGCGCGGGCATGGCCGGGGCGCTGGCCTGGATCTGGTGGCTGGTGATTCCCGTGCGGCGGCGTGTGGCAGCCGAGAACCTGGCGGCGGCCTTTCCCGAGCTTCCCCCGGGCCCTACCTTGCGCAGGACCTTTCGCGAGCTGGCCCTGGGCTACGTGGAGCTGCTGCACCTGGACCGGGGCCGGCTCCCCGGGGTGCGCTTCGAGGGCCACGAAGCCCTGCTGGCCCGGGGCGCCAACGGGCAGGGGGCCCTGCTGCTGGCTGGCCACGGGGGCGCCTGGGAGCTCGCTCTGACCGGTGCCGCCCGGGTGCTGGGCATGCCGCTGAGCATCATGGTCCGCGCGCCGGCCCACCCGGGCAGCGCAGCCCTCATCGAGGGGCTGCGGGCCCGCTCGGGTGCCGAGCTCCTGGACCCAGACGGCGGCTTCAAGGCGCTCCTGCGGAGCGTGCGGGCCGGTCGGATCGGCGTGGTGACCCTGGACCAGCGCCAGAACAACGGCACCCCTCTGCCCTTCTTCGGTCGCTCGGCGTGGACCAGCCGGGGCATCGGCGTGCTGGCCCGCAGGACCGGGGTGCCCGTCTACACGGTCTGGCAGTGGCGGACCGGGACCGGCCAGCACGTGGTCCGCTTCGGAGGTCCCTTGGCGCTCCCGGACGACAACGACCAGGCGACCGCGACCTGCTTGGCATGGGTCGAAGACCAGATTCGGGCCCACCCCCACGGCTGGCTGTGGCTGCACGACCGCTGGAAGGTCCCCCATGAGTGACCCTGCCTCTGCCGTGGACCCCGTGCTGCGGGCGCTGCTGGTCTGCCCCGCCTGTCGTGGCGAGCTCGAGGACCTGCCCCAGGGCCTGGGCTGCCGGGGCTGCGCCTTGATCTACCCGGTGGTCGACGGGCGGCCGTGGATGCTGCCGGAGCGAGCCCGCAAGTGGCGGGACCTGCCCCCGCAGACCTGACTATACTGAACGGGTGTTCAGGTCCAACCCGCCCAGCCCCTTCGACCCCCTCGACCTGGACTGGCTCGATGAGCCGCCCGAGGCGCGGCTGCGGCTACGAGACGACGACGCCCGGAGCGTGCTGAACCGCAACGACGATCCGGCCATGGACTTCCGGTGGAGCCTGAACCCGTACCGGGGCTGCTTTCACGGCTGCGCGTACTGCTACGCCCGGCCAACCCACAACTACTGGGACCTGGGTGCCGGCACGGACTTCGAGCGGGTGCTGATCGTGAAGCGGCGAGCCCCGGAGCTGCTGCGCCAGGCCTTTGAGCGGCCGCCCTGGACCGGCGAGAAGATCCTGATGTCCGGGAACACGGACTGCTACCAGCCCATCGAGCGCCAGCTCGGCCTGACCGCAGCCTGCCTGAGAGTCTGCCGCGACTACCGGAACCCGGTGGCCATCATCACCAAGGGCGCGCTAATCGCCCGAGACGTGGCGCTGCTGGCCGAGCTTCACCGGACGGCCTTCGTCACGGTCACGTTCTCCATCGGCCTGCTGGACCCCCGGCACGCCCGGGCGCTCGAGCCCTGGGCGCCGCCGCCAACCCTCCGACTGCGAGCCATGGAGACCCTCGCCAAGGCCGGCATCCCCGTCGGGGTGTTGGTCGGGCCGCTGATTCCCGGGCTCAGCGAGCGCCAGGTGCCGGCCATCCTGAGGGCCGCACGGGACGCCGGGGCCAGCTGGGCCGGTCAGGCCCTCCTGCGGCTGCCCGAACCGGTGGACGTGATCTTCCAGCAGGCGCTGCAGGCCGCCTTGCCGCTCCGGGCCGCAGGGGTGATGGCACGCCTCCACAGGATGCGCGGCGGACTGCTCCAGGGCCGGCGTCCGGGGCAGGGCGTGGAGTGGAAGCTCTGCCAGGACCTGTTCGCCCTCCACCACCAGCGCCTGGGCTTCGGCGACTCGCCCCAGGTCCCGAGGCCCAGCCCGTTCCGGCGGCCTGGTGGCGGTGTGCAGCAGGACCTGTTCTCTGGCAGGGCTCAGAAGCAGCGCTGAGGCTCCCATGGGCTAAACGCTGGCAGGTTCCCGGTTGAGCTTGGCCCAGCCATCGCCGCCGGAACCCGGGTTGGTGGCCCCCAATTCCCTACAAGCTCCTAGGTTGGCTTGACACCGACCGTGCCGCCGGAACTAGTGAGGGCAGGAGGACCCTTGTCCGAGGCTGCCACCGAGCCGCGCCCCCGCCACCGTCGCCCCTCCCAGGGCCGGCGTGGCGGTCCCTCTCGGCCGCCGGACATCCTGTACCACGGCTGCACCGTGCCGCTGGCCGCACGGGCGTCCGAACAGGGCCGCCTGCGCGTCGCAGGCAATCGGCCTGTCTACCTCTCCAGCAGCGAGGCCCACGCCTGGCGGGTCGCGCACCGCAACGACCAGGCACCCGAGGTCCTCTACATCGACGCCGGCCGGGCTCGCCGGGCAGGGGTCAGCTTTCGTCGGGGGCGCAGCGGGCTGTGGTTGGCGGACCACATCCCCGCTCGCTTCGTGCTGAACCTGCAGGCCGGTTTTGCCGAACAATTCAGCGCCGGCGGCATCATCGTCCGGCACCTCGAGAGCGGTCCCGAGCTGCTCCTGGTCAGCTGCCGCCGCGCGTCGGGTGCGACCTGGGAGATCGCCAAGGGCAAGCTGGAGCCGGGCGAGTCGCCGCCCGTCACCGCCGTGCGCGAGGTCCGGGAAGAGATGGGCATCGACGCGGGCCTGGAGATCACCAACATCCTCGGCGTGGCCCGCTACGGGTTCCGTACCCCCGAGGGCTGGCCCCGCCTCAAGACGCTCTACGTGTACCTGATGCGGGCCGATCCTTGTCCCGAGGACTTCGAGCCGGCGGCACTGGAGGGCATCGAGGACGTGCGCTGGTTCCCCCTCGAAGAGGCAATCCAGAGGGTGACCCACGGGTCGCTCCGCCCGCTGATGGCCCTGCTGCGTCGGGGCTTGCCAGCAGGCTCTTGAGCGCGAGCTGGGTTAGCAGGCCTGCCCACCCGGAGCACGACAAGATGGCCGGTGAGTACCTGACCTGGCTCGCAGACATGTTCGAAGAGGCCCAGGTGCCCCTGAACGCCGAGACCGAGGACTTCCTCGACGCCGCGCTCCACCGCATCGCCGGCATCGAGCCCGGGCCCGACAGCGGCGAGCGCGTCTACCGGGAGCTGCAGCTCAAGTTCTTCAAGGTCGGCCAGTCGGGACGCCAGCTGCTGGCGGCCTACCTGCGCGACGAGGCCTACGCACGCCGGGACAGCCCCATGCGCCCAGGTGAAGGGGTGGGGTACTACACCAACGCCGAGTACGAGGGCCAGTCTTAAGAGGTCGGCGCCGGGGCCCCTACCTCGAGCTGGTCTTGGGCGCGTGCTCCCGCGCATCCAGGACCTTGCCGTACCGGTCGTAGATCACGGCCCGGTCGTACTTGTTGTTCCAGATCGGTCCCTCGTTGCCCAGGTAGACCGCCAGCTGGCTCTTGGGGTCCTGCTGATCGGTGCCGATGCCACTGTGCACCTTGAAGGTGTGGCCCGGCGGCACGATCACCCCTGGGAAGGTCCACGAGTTGCCGGACGCATCGGCGATGCGAAAGCCCGCCAGGTTCACCGGACGCCCGGTCACGTTGCAGACCCGCAGGTACTCGCCGTTCACGTTCTCCCGGTCGTCCCCGGCGGCGTTGGCGTGGAAGGAGGTGATGTGCAAGCTGCCCTGGTAGCGGTCGGTGCTCCAGATGCCGCGGTTCGCCTTGCGGGCGCGCTCCTGGGCTGCGATCAGGGCATCCACGTCGACGTTGGGCTCGACGGGCGGGATCAGGAACACGTGGCCCAGGCCCTGCTCCAGCAGGTGCTCGGCCAGCCAGCGGCCGTTGACCTGGGGGGCGCTCAACAGGCGACCGTAGCTGTCCCGCTGCACGGCGCCATAGGTCAGGTCGACCGGACCGTCGCCCAGGAAGCGCTCGGCGGCGTCCCGGGCCTCGATGCCGTAGGGCTCGGCGGGCCGCAGCTCAGGGGTGTTGACCCACTGGAGCCGGACCTTGTCGCCGGTGTCCAGGGTGAAGGTGTCCCCGTCGTAGACGCTCACCACGGTGGCGGTGGCCGGCGGGTTGGCGAGCGCGGTGCTCAGGGCGAGGAGCGTCAGCAGCAGGCGCATGGGCTCTCCAGGCGGGCGATGGAAGACTCAGCGCTTCTCGGCGGCCGCAGGGCGATCTATCCGGTCCGCCTGCCACAGGTGGTAGACGACATCTGGGCGCAGGCGAGCGGCCAGGCGAGCCGGAGGACGGGCCAGCTCGTCTTCGCCGCGGACCAGGTGCACCACCGCCAAGGTGTCCTGGAAGTCCGCGCGATCCGGCTCCGCCGCGACCGCTGACCTGACCCGCGCCAGAGCGCTCTCCAGCTCGGTGCCCCCCATGGCCTGGTACCAGGCGACGCAATTGTCGGCGCTGGGGCCTTCGAGGGCCTCGCAGTCCCGCGCCAGCCCAAGGGTCATCAGCTCCTGGGCCCGGTCCTGGTCGCCGAGCATGGCAAAGCCCGCTGCGGCGAAGTCCAGGGGCCGCAGGTCTGGGTGCAGGCGGGCCAGGGCCTGCTCGAGATCGACCCGGTAGGTCTCCAGGGCCAGGTCGTCCTGGAGCTCGCCGGCTGCCAGGCCGTAGAACCACAAGGTGTCGCCTTCGGAGGGGTACAGGCGGACACGAGTGCGCAGCAGGGAGACCGCAGCGAGGGGGTCTCCCTCGGCCAGGGCCAGCCGGGCCCGCCGCAGCAGCTCGGCGTCGGGGTTGCCCTGGATCCCGGTGGCGTTGGAGAGGGCCTGGCGAGCCGCCGTCAGCTGACCCGCTGCGAGGCTGGCGTCGGCCATGGACAGCCAGGCGACGGCCGAGTCGGGGTGGGCCAGGACGGCCTGATCGGCCAGGGCCAGCGCCTGGGCCGTGGACCCGTGGAGCAGCTCCAGGTTCACGGCGGCCACGATCTCCTGATCGGTCACGAGGGCGGCGACGCCCAGGTCGCGGACCTGGTCTTGGTAGACGTGGTGGGCGCCCGACGCCCGCGTGAGACGGGCCTGGAGCATGCGGGCCTCGGGGTCGTCGCCGTGGCGCTTCAGGTACCGCTCGAGCTCTGCGGTGGCCGCGTCCTCGTCCCCCAGGCCCAGCAGGTAGTGGGCCCGCACCAGCCCCCGGTCCCGGCTGCGTCCGTGCTCGGCACGGTCCTGGTCGAGCAGCACCTGGTGCCCGTTCACGGATCGCGGCGCTCGCTCGCTGTCGGTGAGCACGAAGCGCTGTCCCGGGTAGTCCAGGATGACCCGGTGGTCCTGGAGCACCGAGTAGCCGAGCAGGCCGGACAGGTCCTGGGGCCCGATGATCGTGCCGCCGTCGTAGTTGATCCAGGTCGCGGGCCCGGTGTCCGTCATGACCTCGGTCCCGATGCCCACTGCGTCCAGGGGGATGCGGCGCGTCGATCGGTAGAAGGCGGAGGGGGGCAGGTGGTCCGGGGCGCCCACCCCGAAGATGGGCTCCACGCCTTCGCTGGCGACTCCCTCGAAGCCCAGGCCGGTCGCGCCGGACAGGATCACGCCGCGAGCGCCGGTGTCGACCTCGAGCCACAGCTCACGGGTGACGCTTCGGCCTTCGCTCGCTGCCGACAAGGACGCGCGGACCCGCGGAAAGGACCCGTCGGTGTTCATGTCCACCGCCTGGTCGGGCACGTCGACCGTGCCAGGTGCGTGCAGCTCCAGCACGTCGGCCGGGTAGTCGACCACGACCACGAAATTCCGCCAGACGTCGTTGCCCAGGATGCCGTCGACCGGCATCCAGCCGGCATGGGTCGGGACCCCGGGCACCCCGACCGCCACCGTCAGCTCGCCGACGCGGATGTCCCCCAGGTGCAGGGAGGGCACCACCGCGCGGGTCAGGGGCACGCGCCCGCCGAGCCCGGTCACGTAGCCCTGAGGCGGACCCACGGTCAGCCCCAGCCGCTCGGCCAGCGCGGTGTGAATCACCGACACCCCGGCCCCGGTGTCCACCATGAACAGGCCCGGTTCGCCATCGGGCAGGGTGGCCTGGACATAGATCTTCGGCGCGCCGGGGTAGGGCCGGAGCAGGTCCAGCTCGGCGTGGTCCACCCCTGCTGCCAGGAGCGATCCGGTCACCAGGGTGGTCAAGAACAAGGGCGCACCGGGTGGAAGCATCGGTCCGAGACGCCAACAGGCGGCCGGCCCTGTTCCATCCATCGCCGTCTCGCACGGCGACCGTCAAGTCTCACCCCAGGTCTCGGGCGATCTCCTGGCCCAAGGTCTCCAGCAAGCGCACGTAGTGGGACTCCAGCGCTTCCCGCAGTCCCGAGCTGTCGAGCAGGCGGCCCACCAGGCGCCCGGGGTCGTAGTCCGCGTGCAGGGTCACCAGGGTGTGGTTGGTGCCCCGGGGTGTGCGCAGGCTGTAGTTCAGCTTGCCCTTGGTGCGCTTGCCAGAGGTGTGGCACAGGATGCGCCGGCCTCGATGAGACGCATCGGCGGAGTCGAAGTGGTAGCCCATGGGGCGCGCGACGGGCTTGGCGGCGACCATCACGTCCCAGGCACGGTCTCCTTGGGGGGTCACAGAGGCGAAGGCACCGGCCAGCCAACGGGCATGGTTGGCCGGCTCGGACATCCACTCGAAGACCTGCTTGCGGCGATAGCCCTCGAGCAGGATGTCGGTGGTGATCACGGACATCGACGCACTCCGGCGAGGCGTTAGCAGTCTACCGGACCGCCACCTGAGGGAGGCACTCGGTGCTGCCGCTGCTGATCCCCTACTGGCAGGCCAAGATCCTGTACCTGTGGAAGATCCCGATCGATCCGTGGGCCACGCTCGTCTGTGTCGGCTTCATCGCCGGCCTCGAGGTCGGTCGGGCGCGCGGCATCAAGCTGGGGCTGGACACCCGGGACATCGTGGACGGAGGGGTGTTCACCGTGGCCATGGGCTTCGTGGTGGGCCACCTGGTGCACGTGCTGGCCTACAACCCCCACCTCCTGTCCGAGGACCCATGGATCCTGCTCAAGATCTGGGCCGGCTTCAGCAGCAACGGGGGCTTCCTGGGCGCGGTGCTGGGCATCATCGTCTTCTACAAGTGGATTCGTCCCCGGCCGTTCTGGGTCCACGCCGACACCGTCATGTTCGGGTTTCCCTTTGGGTGGATGTGGGGCCGGTTGGGGTGCTTTGCCGTGCACGATCACATCGGGGCCCCGTCCACGTTCTTCCTGGCGCTGGACTACCCGCCGCCTCTGGGCCCTCGCCACGCGGTTGCGCTCTACGAGGCCATCGCCGTCGCCGGAATCTGCCTGGTCTTTTGGTGGCTGGGGCGCAGACAGCGCCAGCTCCAGCCCGGCAGCTTCGCGGTCCTGTGGTGCCTGCTCTACGCCCCCACCCGGTTCAGCCTGGACTTCCTGCGAAACACCGATCTTCCCAACGCCGACGTGCGCTGGGCCGGGCTGACACCCGCCCAGTACGGCTCGCTAATCATGTTCACAGCCGGCGCCCTGCTCCTGATCTGGATGAGGCGCGGATCTGCACAGAACGGGGTTGAGGAAGCCGGCGAACCCGGCTAGCCTCCGCGCCATGCTCACCGCACTGCTGCTCTTCGCCTGCACAGACGATAGGAACGTCGACTCCTCTGCGGGCCCGATCGAGGCCTGCACGGCGTCCGCGGACACTCTGGTCGAGATCGGCCGGGTCGGCGGTACCCTCTTCACCCCCTTCAGCGACGGGGAGTCCGTGCGCCTGGAGTCGGCCCCACAGGGCGGCCAGGGCGTGTCCGTGGCCCTGCGGACCGGCGGCGTCAGCACCGAAGGCGCGGTCGACGTCCTGCTGGAGCCCTACTGGAACGGCGCGGTCCAGGGCTCCTTCGTGAGCGAGGGACTGCCCCTCTACTGCACAGAAGAGGACAATGGCGACCAGTACGGGCGGGTCACCGGCACCGTGGTCGGCTTCGACCCGGACCTCTACGTCACCGACGACGACCTGGCCGTGCTCGACGGCGAGACCATCGACCTGTTGGTGGGCCTCACTTCGTCGGACGGAGCCTACGCCGAAGGCCACGTCGACGTGGTCATCGAATTCTAGACCCCTCTCGGAGCGGATGTGACCGCATTCTGGATGCTGCTCGGGCTGCTCATCAGCTGCAGCGACAAGCCCGACAACGACGGCTGCGGGCACTGGATCGGCCCAGGCGACGGCTGCACGACCTGCCACGTGGGCATCGAACAGGCCCACGGCCCGGTCCGGGCGGACAATTGCGTGATCTGCCACGGCGGGGACCCCACGGCCCTGACCCAGGAGTGCGCCCACGTGGCGGTCCCCGAGAACTGGGCCGAGGTCCGCGGCGAGGGCCTACCGCCGGCCCAGGAAGGCTTCATCAAGGACATGGCGCCGGACCAGCTGGCGGCCCTGGACCCCGACTACGTGCGCTTCATCAACCCGGGCGACATCCGGGTCAACGACGACAGCTGTGGCCTGTGCCACGTCCAGCACGTCGAGGACCTGCGCAAGTCCATCATGACCACCAACGCCGGGCACTACATGCCCACCCTGTACCTGGCGGGCTTCCAGGACCAGGACGCCCGCTACGGGGCCCACCCGGCGATCGACGACGAGTGTGACCCGGACAGCTGGGACGGCACGGTCTGCGAGCTGGAGACCCTGGTGCCGCCCAGCGACGAGGACATGCAGGCGGCCATCGACGCGGGAGACCTGGACCTGGTCGAGGAGTACGCCAACGCCCACTACCTCTCCAAGAGCTGCAACACCTGTCACGCGGCCGGGTACCCGCCCCAGACGGCCAAGTACCAGAAGCGCTCGTCAGGCTGCACGGCCTGCCACATGCTCTACAACGCCGACGGGGTGTTCCAGGGCGGCGACGAGGCCATCCGGCTGGGAGCGACCCCGTACCCGATCACCCACGAGATCACCGACGCCATCCCGACCCAGCAGTGCACGACCTGTCACTTCCAGGGTGGCCGCATCGGGCTCTTGTTCCAGGGCATCCGCGAGGGTGGCTTCTCCAGCGAGCACACCCCGGAGAACGCCGGGTTCTGGAAGGAGTCGGCGTTCGGACACAACGCCGATTACTACCTGCTCGACGAGGACACGACGAACGACGTCGACGAGACCCCGCCCGACGTGCACTTCGCCGCGGGCATGCACTGCTCGGACTGCCACGTGGGCACCGACGTGCATGGCACGGGCCGGCTGTACAGCACGTCGAAGTTCCAGGTCGACATCCGCTGCGAGGACTGCCACGGCACCGTGCGCACACCGGCCGTGGCCGACGCGAGCGGTCTGTACCGGACCGCCAGCGGTCGCGTGCTGCCCCAGCTCTCCACCGGACCCACCGGCGAGGTCGTGCTGACCGGTCGGGTCGACGGCGAACTTCACACCGTGCCCCAGCCCGCCCGGATGCTCGCCGACGGAAGCGCCAGTGACCGCATGCACGAGAACATGGCCCCCGACGGGGACGACTGGACCCACGCCGAGTCGCTCACCTGCGACACCTGCCACACCAGCTACAACCAGTACTGCATCGGCTGCCACGTGAACGTGAACATGGAGCGGACCGACGTCGACGAACAGACGGGCCAGCTGAGCCACGGCCAGGTCAGCGGCAAGCGGGACACCTACAGCCTGTCCCACACGCTGCTCGGTCAGCGGGCAGACGGTCGCATCCAGCGGGTCGTGCCGAGCCAGCAGGTCCAGCTGACCGTCGAGGACTACGAGTCGAACAAGGTGCTCGGCGAAGGCCAGCCCCGGGGCGTGTTCCGCGAGACCGATGCCAGCGCCGCGAACATCGGCTTCCACACGTTCTTCCAGCACACGGTCACCGCCAGCCCGGGCCCGTGCTCGACCTGTCACCGGACCGACGACAGCGACGACGAGTGGGACCGGGTCAAGGGCGTCTACGGCTACGGGACCGGCGAGTTCATGCTCGAGAATCCTCACGGTGACCCCGTCGACGCCTTGCAGATGATCGACGACGACGGCAACCTGCTGACCGAGTGGGTGCACGAGGGCCACGGCCCGGTGCCGGCAGACACCCGCGAGCGTGCCCTCGCGGTGGAGGTGGACGAGTGACCATGCTGATCCTGGGCCTGTGGGCCTGCACCGATGCCACGACCGACTCGGGCGGCACAGACTCGGGCGAACCGTCGGTCGAGGTGCCGGACTTCTTCCTGATGTCCGCCGAGCTGGACAGCGGGATGCTGCTGTCGAGCTGGTCCGACGGCGACGCGCTGCTCACCGTGGGCGGCGACCTGGGCACCGGCCCCGGCACCTTGACCCGGTATGAGGACGGCGTCCTGTGCATCGAACAGGACGTGCACGATCGGGGCCTGTGGTGGATCCACGGGCCAAGGGAGGGCGAGTGGTACGCCGTGGGCTTCGCCGGACGCATCCTGCACAGCGTCGACGGCGTGCGCACGGTCGAGGACGTCGACACAGACGCCACGCTCTACGGGGTCTGGGCCGACAACGATGGCTCGGTCTGGGCGGTCGGCTGGACGGGCACCGCGACCAATGAAGGCGAGGTCTGGCGCAAGACGGACGGCACCTGGGCACTTCACACCGGGGGGCTCCCCGGCGCCTTGTTCAAGGTCTGGGACGGCTGGATCATCGGGGACGACCAGATCTACGAAGTCGACGGAGACACGCTGCTGTCCCACGACACGGTCTGGCTCCTGGACGATGACGGCGCGCTCTACGAGGAGACCGTGGCGTCGGATCTGTCTCGGGGCTGGGACGGCGTGCGACTGCTGACCGTGCGGGGTCGGAATGCAACCGACGATGTCTGGGCCGTCGGGGGGGACTACAGCTCCCTGCTGCTGCACTTCAACGGCGATCGCTGGGAGGAGATCGCCACCGAAGGCGTGGGTCAGCCCCTCAACGGCATCTGGACCGCGCCCGGCGAGGACGTGTGGGTGGCCGGCCACTTCGGCACCACCGCCGCGTGGTCGTCCGACGACCAGACCTGGACCCTGGCGAGCTTCCCGGTCACCAACCAGCACTTCCACTCGGTGTGGAAACACAAGGACGAGGTCTACTGGGGCGGGGGCAACCTGTTCAGCCCGGGCAACAACTTCGGCACCCTGGCCCGCTACGGCGAAGACCCCTCGACGGTCGAAGCCTCGGAGTGCGCTGAGTAGTGCGTTAGGGGGCGCCTCCCCTGGAGGCACACATGTCCGCGAGCATCCCCGGTCGCATCGTCGACGACATGAAGGCGGCCATGCGGGCCAAGGACAAGCCCCGCCTGGGTGCGCTGCGCATGCTGCGGGCCGCGATGATCGAGGCTGAGAAGTCCGGCAAGGATCTCACCGACGACGTGGCCGTCACGATCCTCCGCAAGCTGCGCAAGCAGCGGATCGATGCCGCGGACAGCTACACCAAGGGTGGGCGCGACGACCTGGCCCAGGCCGAGCTTGCAGAAGCCACCATCATCGACGAGTACCTGCCCCAGCTCGCCGACGAAGCCCAGACCCTCGCTTGGGTGCGCGACGCCATCGCGGCCAGCGGGGCCACGGCACCGAACCAGCTGGGCATGGCGATGGGCGCCCTGATGCGGGCCCACAAGGGCCAGATCGACGGGGGCCTGGCCCGTCGCCTCCTGGCTGCCGAGCTCGCAGTCTAGTGTTCCGCCGCGTCCTGGTCGCCAACCGGGGCGAGGTGGCCGCCAGGGTCCTTCGCACCTGCCAGCGGCTCGGGGTCCAGGTCGTCGCGGTCGCGTCGTCGGCCGATCGCGAGCTGGGTTGGCTGTCCGACGCGGACGACGTGGTCTGCATCGGTCCGGGCCCGGCCGCTCGTTCCTACCTCGACGCCGACGCCCTGCTCGAAGCTGCCGTGCGCTCCGGGGCGACCGCGGTGCACCCGGGCTGGGGCTTCCTGGCCGAGAACGCCACCTTTGCGGCCCGGTGTGAAGCAGCGGGGCTCACCTTCATCGGGCCCCCGCCGTGGGTCACGCGGCGGATGGGCGACAAGATCGCGGCCCGGGCCAGCGCATCGAGCCTGGGTCTGCCCGTCATCCCGGGCAGCGACGGCGCCCTGGGGTCCATCGCCGAAGCGGCGGCAGTGGCCGACACCATCGGCTACCCGGTGCTCCTCAAGGCCGCAGCGGGCGGCGGGGGACGCGGCATGCGCCGGGTACACCGGCCCCGGGACATGGCCGATGCCTGGGACGCCTGCGTGGCCGAGGCGCGGGGTGCCTTTGGCGACCCGACCCTGTACCTGGAGAAGCTCATCGAGGGGGGCCGTCACATCGAATTCCAGGTCGTTGCGGACCGCTATGGGGCTGCGGTGCACCTGGGCGAGCGAGAGTGCTCCATCCAGCGGCGGCACCAGAAGCTCCTCGAGGAGAGCCCGTCGCCAGCCGTCACCAGCGACCAGCGCGACGAGCTTGGCCAGCGGGTGGCGTCGGCGGCAGCCAGTATGGGCTACCGCGGTGCCGGCACCGTCGAGATGCTCCGGGACCCCGCGGGGGCCCTCTACTTCATGGAGATGAACACCCGCCTCCAGGTCGAACACCCGGTGACCGAGGCCGTGTTTGGCGTCGATCTCGTGGAGTGGCAGCTCCGGGTGGCGGCCAACCAGCCGCTGCCCGAGCGCCCGGATGGTCCGCGGGGGCACGCCATCGAGGCCCGGGTGAACGCCGAGGACCCGACCCGCGACTTCTCCCCCTGCCCGGGACGGGTCACGCGGCTCGATCTGCCGACCGGTGATGGGGTTCGGGTCGACACCCACCTGCGGGGTGGGGACGCCATCCCACCCCACTACGACTCCATGATCTGCAAGGTCATCGCCCATGGCAGCGACCGGGCCCAGGCCCTGGAGCGGCTCTCCGGCGCCCTCGCAGCGACCGTGATCGAAGGCGTGCCCACGACCCTGGGCCTGCACCAGCGCATCTTGCGCGAGCCCGCCTTCGTGGCCGGCGACTACGACACCACGACCCTGGAGTCCATGCTCCAGCAGGAGGCCTGAGTGGCGCGGCTGTGGCTGGAACCCATCGGCGAGGATCTGGACGCTGGCCTGTCGGCTGCGGAGCAGGGTCGCAACGCCGCCCACATGGCCGGGCTCGACGACGCCCTGGGGGAGAAGCTCGCGACCACGCGGGCAGGGTGGGGGGCCAAGTACACCGAGCGCGTGCACGCCAAGGGCAAGCGCACCACCTGGGAGCGCATCGACGCCCTCAAGGACCCGGACGCCGAGGTCTTCGAGTTCGGCACCCTGGTCAACTGGGGCGTCGACTTCGCCGGCAGCCGCAAGCCCGCACCGGGTGCCGGGGTGGTGACGGCTCTGGTCCGGGTGCACGAGCGCTGGTGCGTGGTGATCGCCAACGAGAACACCGTGGCCAGCGGCGCGTGGTGGCCGCGCACGCCAGAGAAGATCCAGCGGGCCCAGCGACTGGCCATGAGCCTGCGGCTGCCCGTGATCTACCTGGTGGACTGCTCCGGGTTGTTCCTGCCCGAGCAGGCCAAGAGCTTCAGCGGCCAGCGGGGGGCGGGGCACATCTTCAAGTGCAATGCGCTGCTGTCCGACGCCGGCGTGCCCCAGATCGCGGGCGTGTTCGGCGACTGCATCGCCGGTGGGGGCTACATGCCCATCATCAGCGACCGGGTCTACATGACCGAAGGCGCGTACATGGTCATCGCCGGCGCTGCGCTGATCAAGGGCGCCAAGTCCCTCCACCTCACCTCGCTGGACATCGGCGGGCCCGACGTGCACGTGCACCGGTCCGGCTGCGCCGACGTGCGCGTGCCCGACGACGAGACCTGTCTGTCGATGCTTCGGGCAGAGGTCGCCCGGCTGCCCGACAGCGGCGCCGACTTCCACCGCCACGGCGTCGCGCCCCAGCCGCCTGCCTTTGCGCCCACCGAGCTCTCAGCGCTGTTTCCCGCCGAGCACCGCCAGGTGTACGACGTGCGCCAGGTTCTGGCCCGGCTGCTCGACGGCTCGCTCTTCCACGAGGTCCTGCCCGAGCTCGGCCGCGAGGTGGTCGTGGGGGTGGGCCGGGTCGGCGGGCTCTGGACCGCCTTTGCCGCCAACAACATGACCCCCCAGGAGGATCCGGATGACCCCGGCGCCTTCCGTCCGGGGGGCATCCTGTACCGCCAGGGCATCGCCAAGCTCGCGGCGTTCTCGCGGGCCTGCGACGCCGACGGCATTCCGCTGGTCTGGCTCCAGGACATCGCGGGCTTCGACATCGGGGTCCAGGCCGAGGCCCAGGGCCTGCTCGGCTATGGCTCTTCGCTGATCTACAGCAACAGCACCTCCCGGGCGCCGGTCTTCACGGTGCTGCTCCGCCGGGCCTCGGGCGCCGGCTACTACGCGATGAATGGGTTGCCCTACGACCCGGTCCTCCAGCTCTCCACGCCCCTGACTCGGCTGGCCGTCATGGAGGGCCGAACCCTGGCCATCGCTGCCTACAACAGCAAGCTCGACGACGACTTCGAGATCGCCACCAAGGACCCAGCCGAGCGGGCTGCAATCGCTCAAGGCATGGACGAGACCGCGGCTCGCATCGAGGCGGACATGGATCCCGTCGCGGCGGCCAGCCGCATGGACACAGACGAAGTCGTGCCGGTGTCCCGTCTGCGGGCCTGGCTGACCGTCGCCGTGGAGTGCAGCTACCAGGCCCAGGGCTACCGCCGGATCAAGAACCCTCGCATCTGGTCCCTGCACGATCTGGAGGTCCTGTGCCCCGGCCTGCCCTGATCGCGGCCGACCAGGGAGACGCGGTGGTCTCGGCCACGGTGGGTACCTGGGTCTGTGAGCTCGCCCCAGGCACTGTCCTGACGTCGGGGCTTCGCATCGGACGGCTTCGGCGGGCCCGCCGCTGGCGTGTGGTGCTGGCGCCGCCGGGTGCACTCGGCAGGACCGTGGCCGCGGTGGTCTGCGGACCAGTCGCTGCCGAGCACGGCACCGTGCTGATGACCCTGGGCGACCCTCCCGAGGGCCAGGCCCAAGGGGTGGCCGACGCCCCGGACGACGCCGGGCTGGTGCGGGTCCAGGCCCCCATGACCGGGGCGCTCTATCGCCGCCCTGCGCCGGACCAGCCCGACTTCGCACCGGTCGGCGCGGTGGTCGGTGCCCGGGATGTCCTGGCGCTCATCGAGGTCATGAAGACCTACAACCCGATCCAGGCTCCCCAGGCCGGCACCGTCGTGCGCTGGCTGGTCCAGGACGGTGAGACGGTCGAGCCAGGCGCGGTGATCCTGCTGCTGCAGCCGGTGTAGACTCAGGCCCTCGTCCTCCGGAGGGATCGTGGTCCTGCTGCGCACGATGTTGGTGGCGCTGATCCTGTGCGTGCTCCCGGCCCAGGCCTGGGCGCAGTGCAACGTGCCGTACTCGGCCCAGAAGCTCATGTCGGACATGCAGTCCGCGCAGATGTCCCTGAGCATCGACAACCCCGAGGGCTTCGTGGCCGCGGGCACGGAGCTTGAGCGGGGCCTCCCCTGCCTGAACGAGAAGATTCCGCCCCGAGGTCTCGCCGCCGGGTACCGGATCGTGTCCTTGATGGCGTACCGCAAGGGCGACGAGCCCAGGGCCCGCCGCTGGGCCCGCACGGCCCGAGAGCTGGACCCGGACTACGCCTGGGGCGCCGTCGAGCTGGACTCGGCCGACCCCTACCGGGGCGTCTACGACAGCGAGCGGGTCAAGGCCGATGCCCCCGAGGTCCAGGTCGAGGGCATGCGCCTGCTGGTCCCAGAAGGCAGCGAGCTGCTCCTGGACGGCCGGCCTCTGGAGCGGGCCGCCGCCACCATGGAGCGGTACCACGTGCTCCAGCACTTCAGCGATGCAGAGGGACACCTGCAGTCGTGGATCATCAACGGCAACGGCATCCCACCCCAGTTCCTGGCCGAAGGCGCCGAGCCCGACGACGGCGCCGACGATGGCGGCAAGAAGAAGTCCAAGGGCAAGGTCGCCGACGACGCGCCCTATGCGGCCGAGGACATCACGGTCGTGGATCGCATCGCCCCCAAGGGCAAGAAGGCCGCCATCGCGATGGGCTTCGTCGGCGCCCTGGCGGCTGGCGGTGCCTACGCGGGCAGCTACTTCACCCGCCAGTCCTTCGACACCGCCAACTCCGAGGACGACCTGTACCGATACCGCCGCATCACCAATGGCCTGGTCGTGGCCTCGGGCGGCTTGCTGGTGGTCGGTCTCGGCGTGGGCTGGTGGGGCGTGGCCTTGAGCGACGGGGCTGTGGTCGGTCGGACCTGGGAGTTCTAGCTCTATAGCAGCGTGCGGTGAATCGGGGGTCGTGAGGCGTGGTCGTCCACGTGCACGGGGGCCGTGAAGTCGTCTGACGTGACACGTGGGAC
>CAZFLE010000089.1:0-30206 GCA_964519895.1 uncultured Enterobacterales bacterium
CTAGGCGTCTCCGCCGTGAGCACGGCCCAGCACGGCCTCGGCCTGGTCCGCGAGCGAGCTCTCGGCACCCGGTGAGAGCAGGACCCGGCCCCGCAGCGGGGCCTGGAGCATCGCCCGAGGCACCCCGTTGCGTGCGGTGAGGACCAGGCGGATCCTGCCGCCGTCGCTGGCCTTGCGCTCCAGGCACAGCGTGGCGCCCAGGCCTGCAGGCCGGCGGGTGAGGCCGAGCCTCTGGGCGGCGTCGGCCAGGGCGTGTCCGTGCTGCTGTTGCAGCCACGCCCGCCACAGGGCCCCGCGCAGGACCAGCAGCCACAGGCCAGCGAGGCCCAGCAACACGCCGGCCAGGATGCCGTTGAGCACCATCGCGTCGACGAAGACCTCGACGCCCTCCAGGTCCACCGCGGCTCCTAGCAGTTGCACAGGGGTGTGGAGGGCGGGGTGGTACGCGGCACAGGATTCGAACCTGTGACCTCTGGTTCCGGAGACCAGCGCTCTATCCAGCTGAGCTAGCCGCGCGTGTGGGACCACCCTTGCCGCTTCCGACACGAGGCTCCAGGCGGAGCCCCCGCTCCATATGGCTGCCCCCAGGGGGTGTCAACAGGGGTGATCAGCCGTCTTCGCCGGCGACCCAGCGCTGCATCCTGGGCAGCACATCGGTCTCCCAGGCAGCGCCCGTGCGCTCGGCTGCGAAGTGCTGGAACAGGGTCCGGACCAGCCAGCGGAGCTCTTCCAGCAGGAACATGCGGTCGAACAGGGCCTCCTCTTCGTGGCCCTTGAACATGCCCGGCAGCTTGGCGCCCTGGAGGTCCAGGGTGCCACCGCGCAGCACCAGGCTGTACTCCCGCTCCTCGCGTCGCAGGCCCAGACGCAGGTCTCTCACCAGCTTGCCGCCGGCCAGGGCTGCCCGCGCTTCGAGGGACCCGGAGGGGTTCTCGCCGGTGAGCACCGCCCGAGGGCGGTCGTCGTCGGCTGTGCGAAAGGACAGGCGGTCGTCGACCCAGGCGTCGAAGCGTCCGCCCTCTGGCAGGGCGAAGCTCCCCATGTCCCGCTCGGTGGCGTACCAGAGCCAGGTCAGGAACTCGGGGGTCAGGTGCGGGAGCACCGGGGCGATGTCGGTCATGGCAGCACCTCGACGGCCAGGTCGGGAGCGCCACCGCCGGCCAGGGCTTCAGCCTGGGTCTCGTCGACCCACTCCAGGGGGTTGTCCGGCAGCAAGACCAGGCCAAAGGTCTGGTGGAAGATCCGTCGGAAGCGCTCGTTGGCCTTCTCAGAGGTGCTGTGGAACCAGACCGTGCGCTCGGCCAGGTTCCAGACGCACTCCGTCACCTGGACGCGGGGCAGGGTCTTGGCCAGCAGCTCGATCTCCAGGGCGTCCTTGAGGTCGGCTCGCACGTCCCGGGGACAGGCCTTGGCCTGGGTCTCCTGGCACCAGGCCTCGATCCGCTTGTCGAGCAGGGCCTTGAGGTACTTCGCCGGAAGGGCCTTCTTGTCCACCCGCAACGAGAAGAAGGCGTACTGGTTGAACAGCCACGTCTCCACCCGTTCGAAGTGCGTGTCGAGCAGGTTCTGGGTCACCACCCACCCCACGACCTCTTCGCGCCAGGCCTTGGACATCGGCTCGTGGAAGGCGTGGGCGTTGAGCGCTTCTGGGAAGACCGCTCGGAAGCCCTCGGGGGGGTCGGCCTCGACCCGGTAGCAGCGCGCGGTCAGGGGGCCCTGGAGGAAGCCCATCTCGGCTCCGGGTTGGGGGGGGCGCCGCCTTATCCCGGCTGCTGGCTCTCCACCCAGAAGAGCGCGCCGACGCTCACCCGCTCCCAGGGATCGATCAGCTCCAGGCGCCTGCGCACGTGGGTGCCCTGGTCGTCGGTCCAGCGTTCCTCGACCCCGGGGGCGACCAGATCCCAGGCCTGGCCATTGCCGGTGACCTTGCCCAGGGCCTCGCGCTCGCCGCGCCAGCTCCGAGGGCGGCCCCAGAACAGGATCCGGGGCTCCATGACCGGCCCGTCTCGCCGCCACAGGTCCAGCCCGATCGGAACCTGTCCGGACCAGCTGCCCCGCACGACCAGGAAGACCAGGCTCACCTCACCTCGCACGCCCTGGCCAGCGCGTGGCGGAAGACGATCACCTCGGTCTTGCCCCGCACGCTGACCCCGATCTCGAAGCGGCCGAACCAGGCCACCTTGCCCTGGACGACCTCGCCCTCCAGGGTCGTCAGGCTCACGCGGGTCTCTTCCTCGAGCCAAGCGAACAGGCGACGGTTGCTGCACCCGAAGCGGTCCTGGGGGCGCGTCACCGGCGCCCGGGGGGCGGCGCGGAGCTCCGGATCCCACCGAAAGCCCTTGCGAGCCAGCTTGTCCTCCTCTGGGCGCCAGGCGAGCTTGAATTGCAGCTTGTGCACCAGCTCCTCGGCGTCGAAGCCGGGCTCGCTCAGCCGGGCCTCGTAGCGGTCCACGCCAGCGACCCGGGCGGTGACGACCCGTCCGCCGTGCAGAGCGAAGCGCCAGGCACGGCCGTCCTGGTGGGCGTCCACCAGACAGGAGCGCTCGCCGTTCAGCGCCAGGTGGGACGACATGCGCCGGCGGTGCAGGACCCGGTCCAGGTCGGCCTGGCCCTTGGCGACCTGGGTCGCCAGGGCCCGATCCAGGCCATGGCGCCGCATCAGGTTGGCGGCCTTGTCTCGGGTGGCCATCTCCTGGAGGACCTGGTCGATGGTGACCTCTTTGCGGGCCACGCGCAGCGCCACCTCGCGCGGCAGCCCCATGTCCCGCTGCAGGCGGGCGATCTCGCCCTGGACTTCGGGGCTGAGCTTGCTGCGCCGCTCGGGTCCACGGCCATCGGACTGGCGCCCAGGCATCTCTCCTCCCTGGCGGTGAACCCTACGTGCCGCCACCCAGCCGGTCAACTCAGCCGCCGGCGAGGAGGGCCAGGGCCGCGGCCAGTCCGTTGTTCAGCACGTGCAGCAGCACCGCTGGCCACAGGGACCCCGTGGTCTCGCGCAGCCATCCCGCTGCGAGCCCCAGGACGATCAGAGGGGGCACGGACAGCGGCTCGGCGACGTGCATCGCGCCGAAGAGCACCGCGGTCGCCACGACGCCGCGAACCCGGCCTCCCTTGGTCACGAACACACGCTGGACCAGGCCTCGGAACAGGAGCTCCTCGAACAAGGGTGCCAGCAAGACCGCCATGACCAGGGCGGCCACCAGGGCCCCAGGGTCGCCGCCCAACACGAACGCGCCCGCGACGTCCTGGGTGACCGGCGCCTGCTCCAGCAGCATGAGCAGCCCGCCCCACGCAGCCCCCGCCCCGACGACCACCAGCTCCAGGCCCAGGATCCAACGCCACCACCGCAACGGCGCAGGGCCGAGGCCGAGTTCCGCCCGCCCGTCGGGGGTGCGCCAGGCCAGGCTCAACACAAAGGCCCCCGCCACGGCTTCGCCCAGCACGGTGGCGCCCAGGGCGACCAGGACGGTGTCCAACGTGGGCTCCCCTGCCCCGCCCAGGTTGGCCCCTGGCACGAGCCGGAGCATCAGGGGGAGCGCGAGCACCGGGCACACGATCGCCACGCCCACCCCGACCGCCGCCTCGCCGAGCCCCCACTGCCGGGTGGAGCGGCGCAGGGCCAGCCCCAGAGCGAGCACGAGTGGGGTGGCGAGCAGCGCGACAAGGGACAGGAAGGCCGCCCCCCGGACAGCGCTGGGCGCGAGCTGGGTGGTGCGCGCCCAGGAGTCCAGCCAGGCGCCGGGCTCTCCGGCCTGGAGCGCGGCCGCGCGGATGTGACGCTCGAGACCTCGGTCCATGCGGCGACCGTGGGCCAGCCGGGTCAGCACGCCCAGGGCCTCGGCGGGGCGCGCGAGATCAGCGAGCGCCTGGGCAAGCGCCAGCGAGATCCGGGGGTCCGCCGGGGCGGTCGCCGCGGCGGCCCGCATGTGAGCGATGCGGCCTTCGGTGTCGCCACGCAGCTCGTGCACCTGGGCCAGTCCGAGCATGGCTGAGACCCACTGGGGGTCCAGTCCCAAGGCCGCGTGGAACGCGTCTCGAGCCTGGTCCAGCTCCCGTGCCTGGAGTCGGCACCAGCCCTCGGCGGCCAGGTGCCGGGCGTGCTCGGCCGGCGGCGGAGCGGCCTCCTGGCCCGAGCGGCAGCCCAGCTCTGCGGAGATCACCTGGAGCCGCTCTGGGAGCGGGTGGGGACCCAGGGCCGCGGCCCAGGGCTGGTCGAGCTGCCAGTGCAGACGGGCCAGCCGCTCCCGAGGAGCCGGATCCCACGGCGCGAGCTGCGCCGCCAGGAGCAGGGCCTCGCCTGCCGCACGCTCCAGGCCCGCCGCCTCGAGGGCTGCGCCGAACAGGGCGTGGGCTTCGGCGATGAGCGGATCGCGCTGTCGGGCCCGGTCGGCGACCACCAGGGCCTCCTCGACCCGGCCCTCTCGGAGCAGAGCGGCCGCGACGGCCACCGTGGCCCAGGGATCGGACGACGTCTCGAGGGTGGCACGGTCCCCGGCCAGGATGGCCGCCGCGAGCGTGCCCGACGCCGCGCGGCCCCGCAGGCCCTCGCGCCGGCAGTAATAGGCCAGAGCGGGATCGGCGGGCTCGCTGGCCAGGGCTGCGGCCAGGGCCGCCCCTGCCCGGTCGGGCGGTCCCGCCAGCTGAGCCAGAGCTTGCCAGCGTGCTCGCCCCACCAGACCCGCCGGCACGGCCTCGAGGAACGGCGTCGCGTCCCGGCCTGACGAGATGGCGGCCACCAGCGCGGTGTAGGCCACGAGCTCTGGGGACGCGCCTCGGCTGGCGGCGCGGGGCGCTGCGTCCTGGGCCTGGCCCGCCGCCGCCGCCAGGACGCCCATGCGCTCGGCCTCGTGGGCATCCACCGCGCCCAGTGCGTCTCGCGCCTCGGTCCACGCCTCGGGGAGCTCGTCCAGGTGCAGGGGCGTCGGGGCCCCAGCAGCTGTCGCCCCCAGCCAGAGCCACGTGATCAGGAAGGCCAGCACGCCGTCAGCTTAGTGGACCGGTCAGCTCGCAGCGCTGGCGTTCCCCGCGCCGTGCGGGCCCACCACCTGGTCGCGGCCGCCGTGCTTGGCGTCGTACAGGCGGTTGTCGGCCTCGGCGACCAGGCTCATCACGTCGGCGTCGTCGTCCAGGTCGCCGATGCGGCCAGCGGCGACGCCTAGGGATGCGGTCACCCGGAAGCCCTCCCCGTCCCCTTCGAAGCGCAGGGCGCGCAAGCTCTCGCACATGGCCTGGGCGATGGCCATGGCCGGCTCGACGGGGCAGCCGGGCAGCAACACCAGGAATTCCTCGCCCCCCCAGCGCCCGACGGCGTCGCCCCGACGGCGGTCCTTCTGGAGCGCCTTGCCGACCCGGGCGATGACCCGGTCTCCGACCAAGTGACCGTGGGTGTCGTTCACCCGCTTGAAGTGGTCGATGTCGCACATGATCACGGCCAGGGGCGTGTCGTCCTCGACGGACTGCTCGGCGGCCTCTCGCAGGCGCGCCTCGATGGCCCGTCGGTTCAGCGCGGTGCTGAGGGGGTCGACCGCTGCGGCGGTCGCCAGCTTTCGGCTCTGGCGCTGGAGCTCGTCGTGCTTCTTCCGCACCGGTCCCTGGAGCTCGGTCTCCGCCCGGCGCAGGCGCTCGCCCAGGCGGCGGATCCTCTGGGCCAGCTCTCCCTTCTTTCGGCGTGCCTCCAGCTCGAGGCCGACCAGGGCGCTCAGGGCCAGGGCCAGGGCCTCAAGGGCCTCCTGGGGCCCCTCTCCGACCAGGGTCGCCACCCGGCGGCTGCCTGCGTGCACGGTGCAGCCCTCGGGCTGGGGGCGCGTCACCCGCACGGGACCGTGCACCTCGCGGTGGTGGTCGAGCAAGTCCTGGGCCCAGCTCGAGCGCAGGACCGGAGGCAGGTTCGCAGGCCGCATGCATCCGACATCGGACAGCCACCCGCCGAGGTGAAGGGCAGATGCAGGCCAGTCAGCTTCGGGTCAGTCGCTGCGCGGCCCGGCGGAGCATCGCCGACAGGGTCGGGTCCGTGCACAACACGACCCCGTCGACCAAGGTGGCGGAGCGGTCACCGGGCAGCCAGCGCACGAAGACCTGGGGGGGCTCGCCGTCGCGCACCCGGCCCTCGCCCAGGAACCGCAGCTGGATCCGCCGATCCAGGTGTCGCTCCAGGTGCCGGAGGAGCACCGGACGCCCGCCCTGGAGACCGACCCGCGTCAGACCCGCGAGCAACAGCGCGTCCGAGAATTCCTCCAGGGGCCCCTGAAGCCCCAGCCCTCCGCAGACCTCGCAGCGGTCCTCGGCCACCTGGACCAGGGGCTCGCCGACCGGCACCGGGCAGTCGTCCCGGCCACAGTGCAGCAGCAGGTGATCCCGGAGCATCGCCGCCAGGCGGCCCGACCGAGGCGCCGCCAGCTCGGAGATCATGGCCTCGAAGCGGCGCCCCGTGAGCAGTGCGCTGACCGCACGCTGGGCCTCGTCCGGGCCGTGCACGCCCCGGTTCGCCAGCAGCTTGAGCAGCGCGGCGTCGCCACCCGCTGGCGCCTCGAGCGTTGCTTCGAGCGCCTGGATGCGGGCCTGGCCCTCCTGGTGCTCGGCCTGGGCTCGCAGCAGATCCGCTCGCACGGATGCGGTCTCGGCCTGGGCCGCGCGGCGGGCCTGGGCCTCGCGGTTGAGGTCCCGGGTCACCCGGGCCAGGGCGTCTTGGACGGTCCTGAGGGCCTCCTGAAGGTCCGCTGCGCGATCCGGACGGTCCTGAGGAGGGGTGGGTCGGACGGCCGGGATGCGCTGGGTCACGCTGGTGGCGGTCACCGCAGGCTGGGCGGCCGGTGGCTTCGGCGGCTGCGCCCGGGCGGGCTTGTGGCGGCCGGAGGGCGTGCGGCGGTCCTCGTCCAAGGGTCGAACCCCCATGGACTGCATCATGGCGTCGAAGTCCGGCTCGACCGCTGGCTTGGCGAGGGCCTGTCGCACTGCGGGGAGCCGCTCCGCGGGCAGCATCGCCTCGGGGTGGGCGTAGCGCTCCAGGCCAAGAGCGCGCAGGGCCTCGATGAGCTTGGGCAGCGGCTTGCCCAGCTGACGGGCGAGCTTCTTCACCCGGATGTTGGTGACGCCTGCGCCCATGCCAGCGCTCCTAACGCGGTGCTGGGCCCCGCTCCCTCAAGGCGGGCTCGAAGCGTCCAGGACCGCACGCAGGCCTTCTTCGAGCTTGCCCGCGTGGGGCATGGCCTCCAGGGCGAGGGCCCCAGCCAGTCCCAGGTCGCCGCTGTTGTAGGCATCCACAGCCACCGAGTACAGGGCGTAGACCGACCCGACGGCGGCGGGGTCCAGCGCAGAGGCCAGGCGTGCCTGGCGAACGCGCTCCTGGAGGGGAAGGTCCTGGTCGGCCAGGGCCGCATGGCAGCGAGCGGCCAGCCCGGGGTATCCCGCCTGACGGGCCAGCTCGGCGGCCTCTGCCAGGCGCTCGCCCGCGTCCGCGAGCCCCAGACTGGCGGCCGCCATCGCCGTGGCGGCCACCACGCGGGCGGCCAGCTCGGGGTCCCCGTGGTCCACGGCCTCGGGCTGCAGCGCGCTGTAGACGGGCCAGGCCTGGGCGGGGTCCAGGGGCACCGCCCGGTTGTACACCGACCACAGCCGGCCCCGGTGGGCACGGGTCGCATAGTCGGACTCGCCGAGTGACTCAAAGGCCAGGGCCGCCTGGGAGAAGGCCTGCTGGGCTTCGGAGAAGAGCGCCTGGTCATAGTCCCGAATGCCGCGATCGTAGGTCGCCATGGCTTCCTGGAGGCGCTTGTGGTGGGTGACCGCGCCCTCCAGACCCAGGGCAGCCGCCTGGTGGGCGGCGTCGACCGACGCGCCCAGGACCACCAGGGCAGAGGCGGCGTTCGCCTCGGCCACCTGGGCCACGGCTTCGCTCCCGGCCACGTCGGTCTCTCGGGCGGCCTGGGCTGCCTTGCCAAAGGCCTCCAGGGCGCCGGGCAGGTCCTGGGCCCGAACCAGGGCCAGCCCCTGGGCCAGGGCCACGTGGGCATCCCCCAGGGGATCGCCCGCCCGGCGAAAGTCCCGGGCAGCCCTGCGGGCCCAGCGCTGAGACGCGTCTGGGTCAGCAACCGCCGTGGCGCCCACCAGCGCTGTGGCCAGGCGCGCGGCGTCCGCGTGGTGTGCCCGCTGCTCGTGCCACCGCAGGGCCTCCTGGAGGTGCCGACTGGCCCCGGGGGTGTCCCCGAGAGCGGCCGCTGTCATGCCCCGGAGCTCCGCCAGGCGGGCCTGGCCCTCGGGGTACTGCATCTCGACCAGGCGACCTGCGACCAGGTCGGCCTGCAGGCGGGCGTCTGCCGTGCGCCCCAGCCGCACCTGGACCAGCCCCAGGTTGCAGCGGGCGTCGACCTCGAGCACGCGGTAGCCGCCTGCGCCTGCGGTGTCCGAAGCCTCCTCCAGGAGCTCCATGGCCAGAGCGTGGCGGCCGGCCAGGCTGTGGGCCACCGCCCCGGAGATCAGGGCCTCTGCGGTCTCCCGGGCGAGCCCGGCGCGCCGAGCCAGTGACAGGGCCTGGTCACTGGCCGCCTGGGCGTCGGCGAGCTGGCCCCGAGCCCTGGACAGCGCCGCACGGGCGAGCTGGCGCTCGATCTGCTGCCGAGGCCACAGGGTCTCTGGTGCGGCCTCCAGGGCGGCCTGGGCCTGGTCCAGCTGGCCCTGCCTCAAGGCTTGGCCCACCTGGCTGAGCAGGCCCGGAGTGCCCCGTTGGGCGTCGTCGCCCCGAAGGAGCGCCACCACCGCCAGGCTGGCGTCGGTGGCAGCCAGGATCGCCGCGCGATCGGCCTCTGCCAGATCCGCTGCTGTCGCCCGGGCCTTGCGGAACGCGGCCTCGGCCCGGTCCAGCCGCCCCTGGTCCAGCCAGGCCAGGCCCAGGTTCAGGTCCACGTGGGTCTCGATCCGTGGCGGCAGCTCCTGCCGTGCCAGGCCCTGCAGAGCCTGGACCCCCTGTGCCTGACGCCCGGCGTCCAGCGCCACCAGGGCCCACAGGTTGCGCGCCTCTGGGGCGGCCAGGCCGGAGAGGACCTGGTCGGCCTGGCGCAAGCGCCCGGCCTCGTACAGCGCCAGCCCCTGCCAGAACCGGGCGGGCTCCCCTGCCCCGGCCGATGCGAGGCTGGACCAGAGCTGGGCTGCCTCGTCGAAGCGGCCACTGGCGAGGGCCTCGAAGGCGTCCCCGACCAGGTCTTCGGCGGTGGCCTCGACCTGGATGTCTGCGGCGTCCGGCGTCACCACGCTGCCGGCGTGGGCCAAGACCACCCACCACCAGATCACGGCCCACTCAGGTAGCGGTCCAGACCCGTCAGCAGGGCCTCTGGAGCCAGTCCTTCGAGGGGCAGGTGCACGAAGCCGACCGGCTGGTCCCCGGCTCCGCGGAGCATCTGGTAGAGCCAGGAGTTGCACACGTAGTCCCCAGCGTCTTGGGAGAGCTGAGCGTCCAGGGCTGCGGCCAGGCGTGCGGGATCCAAGAGCACCGGCAACACCCGAGGTCCCCGCGGCGCTGCGCCGGTCAGCGCGTCGACGTCTTCGCGGGATCCGACCCGGCGGCGCGCCTGCTGCTCGACGGTCACCGTGGACCGGGTGACCGCCACCCCGAAGCCCAGGGTGAGCACGGGCCGGTGGGCCGCGATCCGGGCCAGGATGGGCGGGTGGGCCCTGGTGAAGGACACCGGCATCTCCCGGCCGACCACCGTGTGCCCCCGGACCCGGGCGCCGTCGACCCGGGCCACGAGAGCCCCTGCCGGGTTGTCCTGGACCTCGCCGAAGGGCCCGAAGCCCGCGAGCAGGATCAGAGGGCGTCCGCGACCCGCACGAGCAGCTCGCGGGCATGCACGATGGGGTAGGTGCGCAGCGTGACCACGATGCCCGAGCGGTCGGCGCGGACCTCCTCCAACAGGTTGCCGCCCACCACTTCGGTCACCTTGCCCAGCAGGTGCCCGGGCGCCACGCGGTCTCCGACCTGGACCTCGGGGACCCAGAACCCGCCCAGGGCCCCGTAGTGGTAGCTCACGCCGGCGCGTGTGGTGTCGACCGCGGTGGTGCCAGGCTCGGGGGGCAGGGACAAGATGCCCAGGTGGTGCAGCAGGCGCAGCACGCCGTCGGCGATCTGGCCGGCGTGATCGACGTCGAGGGTGCCGCCGCGGCCGCCCAACAGGTGCAGCGCGGCCCGCCCGGAATTGCGCCACGCGCCGACGAGCCCGGTGGCCTCCAGGCGGTCGCCAGCGCGACGCCACACCACCGGGAGCTGGGTGGCCCGGGCGAGCTCGACCTCGCGTCCCGAGAGCGGCACCCGGACCTGGGGGAGCTCACACATCTGGGGGGACGCCGAGTGCACGTCCAGGCACACATCGGCCGCCGTGTGCTCCAGCAGCGCGTGCGCGATCCGCTGGACCGCCGAGCCCTGAGGATCGCCGGGAAAGGCGTGGTTGATGTCCCGGTCGTCGTACGGCCAGCGCTTGGTGCCCTGGTCCATGCCAAAGGAGTTCACCACCGGGAACAGGTTCACCGTGCCCTTGAGCCGCGACATGCTCAGCGGGCCCACCAGCAGGTTGACCGCGTGCACGCCGTTGAGCTCGGTGCCGTGCAGGCCGGCGACCACCGTGACCGAAGGCGAGCCGGTGCCATAGGACAGCCGCTCCAGCCGGAAGTCCTCGCGGTAGGGCGCGCCCAGGCGGAAGACCTCAGCCATCGCTCACCTCGACCACCCGGGCGACCATGGATCCGGGCAGCACGACCGGCTGCTCGCGCAGGGCCAGCACGCGCCCGGCCTTGGGTGACGGGATCTCGGCGAGCTGGGCCCCGGAGATGGGATCGATGACCTCGCCCAGAGACTCGCCTTCGCCGACAGCGTCCCAGGGCCGATGGCGGGGCAGGAAGAGTCCCCCCACGTCGGCGCGGATGCGGTGGACCTGTTCGTCGCCGACCACCTCGGGGCGGCTCATGCCGGCCCAGTGAAAGGTCAGGGCGTCGTCGGGCAGGACCCCGAGCACGTTGAGCAGGTTCAGCACCCCGTTGGAGAGCGTGGTCGCGACCTCGGGGGTCAGGCGATTCCCGGTGCCGCCCTCGAGCACGATGGTGTTGGGGAATTGCCAGGCAAAAGTAGACGGTGCGGCGGGGCCGGGTGCCCGGGACCAGACCACGTGCACGTTGGCACTGCGGGCCAGCTTGGCGGCCTCGCTGTCGCCGGATCGGACCTGGGCCTGAGGTGCTTCGGCGAACGCGGCGTGGGCCCCGCGGACCTCGAGGACCTGGGTGGCGCCCTGGACGTCGTCGACGAGGGTGCGCGCCACGAGATCCGGGGCGTGGGCGTTGGCCCGCCCGGGGAAGCGGCGGTTCAGGTCCTGATCGAAGAAGGGCCAGTTCCGCAGCCCTCGGTGCGCAGCCAGGGGGTTGACGCAAGGGTAGATGTCCACGGTGCCGCACAGCTGCTCGTGGCAGGCGCCGAGCACTCTGGCCACGTTGTGGGCCACTCGGATGCCCTCGGGCGCATCGCCCCGGATGCCCGCCACCAGGACCACCCGCGGGCCTTCGCCGGCCTGGAAGCGCCGCCGCACGATGTCCACCCGGTCGCCGGTGGGCATCCCGGCAGAGCAGATGACGGAGGTCTGTGCGGTCACTCGGCGATCCTATCGCGGTCAGCTGACGGTCAGAGACGTGTCGTCGCCACCAGGGTCGCATAGCCCCGTGCGCTGACCTCGTGGGCCATGCCCACGAAGAGCCGCAGGAAGCGCTCCACACCGTCGGGATCGGCGTCGGCGCCGTCCACCACCCGATCGCCGAGCCGGTCCCAGCGCTCGGCTTCCCGGCGGCGCAGCTGTCGCCCAACCAGTGCGGTACCCCCGTCCGTGGCGTGGGCCCCGATGGACTCGCGCACCCAGGCCATGACCTCTTCGACGCACTTCCGGGCGGCCCCCGGGGCGGCCTGGCCGCGGATCAGCTGATCGTCGAAGCCCGTGAGCGCGGCTTCGACCCTGAGATCGGCCTCGCGGCGCCAGCGGACCATGTCCGAAGGCTCGGGGAGCAGGGTGGTCCGCGGGTCCAGGCGGGGAAGATCGAGGGCAGAGGCGAGCGTGTGGAGCTCGGGGGCCGGGGCGGTGGACGGATCCGCCGAGGCCATCAGCGACAGCTTGTGCATCGTCCGGAGGCTGCTGAGGGGAATGGAAGCAGAGTCGACCGAGGACCGGTCTGAGGCGGGGGTGGGGTGGGATCCCACAGCGCCAGCCTACGGGCCGAGCTCTTGTCATGTCAAGAGATCATCTGGGCGCAGCCCGGACCGGCTGGCGCTAAGATCAGGCCCTGCGACCTGGGATGCGAGTCCGGCCAACGGACGGGGCGGCGGTGACCGAGCCCCTCCTGACCCTGGTGGTCCCCTGCTTCAACGAGGCCCATCGGCTCGCGGCCACCTTTGACGGCCTGGCCAGCCTGCGCCGCTGCCTGCCCTTTCCGGTCGAGGTGCTCCTGGTCGACGACGGCAGCGACGACGACACCGCTGCCATCGCGGCACGGCTGGGCGCCGACCTGCCGGGGTTCCGGTTGCTCCGCGAACCCCACCGCGGCAAGGGCGGAGCGCTCCGGGCTGGGGTGCTGGCGTCCCGGGGCAGCTTTGTCTTCCTGGCCGACGCCGACTGGTCCATGCCCCCCGAGCAGGTCCTGGCCTTCTTGCCCCCGGCGCTGGTGGACTTCGACGTGGCGATCGCCAGCCGGGAAGCCCAGGGCGCGATTCGGCACGGCGAGCCCCTCCGCCGACACTGGCTGGGCCGCGGCTTCAATCGGCTCGTCCAGCTGGCGGTGCTCCCGGGCATCGAGGACTCCCAGTGTGGCTTCAAGTGCCTGACCCGCGAGGCCGCACAGACGCTGTTCTCAGAAGCCCGCACCGAGGGCTGGGCCTTCGACGTGGAGCTGCTCATGCTGGCCCGCCGTCAGGGGCTCCGCATCCGCGAGATCCCCATCGACTGGCACTACCGGGCGGACTCTCGCCTGCGCCCGGGGCGCGACGGGCTCGCCATGGCGCGGGACGTGGTGCGTCTGGCTCTGCGGCACCGCGTGATCGCGCGGTGGCAGCGCCGAAGTGAAAGATCCGGGGACCTCCGGGCGTCCTTGGACTGTCCCAGGGAGTCATGATGCCGAGATCCCTTCACCTGGCCCTCGCCGCCGCCGTCCTGGGCGGGGCCTGTGCCATGGCGCCCGCCCCGACCCCCCGCACGGGCGTCGACGCGCCCGTCAAGCAGGCGGACAGCACCCCCGGCGTGGTGGTGTTCGACCTCCAGGACGACGCCACGCTGGCGCAGATCGAGGCCTTCGAGACCCGCCATGGCGTGGATCTGACCTACAGCTCGGACGTGTCCGCCGACGAGGCCCTGCTCCGGGCCATGGTCGACGACCCCGCCGCGCTGATCGCCCGCACGGCCGGCGATCCCTTGATCGAGGTCGCCGAGCCCGTGGTGGAGCTCGCGGCCTATGGGTACCCGGACGATCCCCTGTGGGATCAGCAGTGGAACATGGCCCTGATCGACGCGCCCACGGGCTGGCGGGTGGGCGCCGGATCCGGGGTTCGCGTGGCGGTGCTCGACACGGGCGTGACCCAGGTGGAAGACCTGGGGGGAGTCCGGGTGGACAAGGGCCGGTCCTTCGTGCCGGGGGCCATCGGCTCGGCAGACGACCACGGGCACGGCACCCACGTGGCCGGCACCATCGCCCAGGCCACGAACAACGGGCTCGGGGTCGCAGGGGTGGCACCCCACGTCACCGTGGTGCCGTACAAGGTGCTCAGCGGTCGCGGGCTGGGCAGCTCGGATCGCATCGCCGCCGCCGTCGACCACGCGGCCGACGCCGGCGTCGAGGTCATGAACCTCAGCCTGGGGGGTGGCCACTCCCAGGTGCTCCACAAGGCCGTCGAGGACGCGGTGGCCCGCGGGGTCATCGTGGTCGCTGCGGCGGGCAACACCGGCCGCAAGGGCGTCGGCTGTCCGGGCCACGCCGAAGGCGTCATCGGGGTCAGCGCCGTGGGCCCGACCGACAAGCGGTCCAGCTACACGTCGTGGGGCCCCGGGGTGGAGCTCTCGGCGCCGGGCGGGGATCTCAAGCTCGGGCCCGAGGCCGGCGTCATCCAGGACACCATCGACGGCAAGGGCGGGCACGCCTACCGGGCCTTCCAGGGCACGTCCATGGCTTCGCCTCACGTGGCCGGGGCCGCCGCCGTGCTGCGCGGCATGGGCCTCGACGCCGAGACCACCACCTCGGTCCTGCTGGACTCCGCCCGCGACCTGGGCGAGCCGGGCTTCGACGAGGTCTACGGGCACGGGCGGCTGGACCTCGGGGCCGCCGTGCAGTCCGTCTTGCTGCAACACCGGGGCGTGCCCTTTGGTCTGGGGGCCCTCGTCGGAGGGCTGCTGGCGGCCTTTGCCGGCGTCGCGGCTGGGGTGCGCCGCAGGGTCTGGCTCGCCGGGGCGGTGACCGCGGGCGGGCTGTTCTTCCTGCCCCTGCTCCCCCTCCGGCCGATGGCCATCCTGGACCTGGCCTCCAGGGGTCTGGTCAGCTGGCCCGCGCTGCTCGTCGGCCCGGACTGGGCCCACTTTCCCCTGTGGGTCTCGGCCCTCCCGATGGTGGTGCTGGCGTTCGTCCTGGGCCTCTCCCGCTCGCTGGGGCCCTACGTCGCAGGCATCTGCGCGGGCTTCGGCACCGCGCTGATCCACGGGGCATCGTCGGGGGCCATCGATCCCTGGTGGCTGGGCCTGGGCCTGGATCGCATGTGGCTCAGCATGAACGGCACGGTGTGCCTGCTGGCGGCGCTGGCGGTCCTGGGCTTCCACAAGCTCAACCACAGCAAGGGGGCCTCATGACCCTCACCGGCACGCTCCAGCGGCGCTTCTTCGGCGGGTTCGTCTGGATCCTGGAGCCCGACGGCGCCGCACCGGTGCAGCTGGAGGGCGACGTGCCCGCCGAGCTCGAGGGCCGTCAGGTCGTGGTGAAGGGACGGCCGCTCAAGGGCGCCATGGGGCTCGCGATGGCTGGGCAGATCTGGGAGGTCCGCAGCATTCGGGCGCGATAGCCCCGGCCCATGACCCCCCCGGACCTCAGGCAGCGGCTGGTCGAGGCCGCCCACGAACCGGGCCGCCGGGACGAACTGGGCCGCGCGGCCACCGCTTGGTTCGGCGGCGAGCCGACGGTCGAGGGCTGGGCCGACTTCGTCGACTTCTTTGCCCTGGAGTGGGTCGATCGGCGCGGTTGGACCCTGCTGGAGCAAGTGGCGGACGGCCCCCTCACACCGCTGGGGTGGCGCTGGCTGACAGGCGTTCGGAGCGGTGTCTTCGTGGTCGACGAGACCGACGGACCCGTGGCCTGGTGCCGGGACGCCGCGAGCGAGGACTCGCTGTGCATCGTGGTCGGCGAGGCCCTCGCTCCCCGCTCGGTGCTGCGCGGGCGCCTGTTGCCCGACGACCAGGGCCGCTACCACGTGTCTGGGGACCCGGACGTCTTCGACCCCATGGGGGTGGTGGCGCGGCTTGGCCTGGTGCGCGAGTGGCTCGAGAGTCCGCGGCGAACGCTGTGCGAGCGGCTGGCGGGCCTGCGGAGGGGCTTCCTACGGCAGCGCCTGCAGCGCCAGGCCTTCGTGGCCTTCTTCGGCTCGGACCAGCTCCTGTTTCCCGATGCCCTGGCGCTGGAACAACACCTCAACGGCTTCTTGGAACACCTCCTGTTCCGTCACCAGCCGCAGGCGCTGGGCGGCCGCACCCTGGCGCAGCAGCACACCCTCGACACGGGCGAACAGGCCGTGCGGGTCCAGGTGGAGCTCGGGAAGACCCTGACCACAGCAGGCAGCGTGGGGGTGGTCTACGACGCCGACGAAGGCATCCACTTCCTGCCCGCCCTGGATGCGTTCGTGTCCCACCTCCAGGGCCAGTCCGAGCACCCAGACGTGGTCCGGAGCTACCTGGAGGATCCGGGCATCACCGCCCTGCCCTTTCGCCGTGTCGGGGCCACGGAGCGGCTGGCGGCTCTGCTCGGTGTGCCGGATGCCCCCCTGGCGGAGCTCTTGGCCGAGCTCAAGCCCCCCGCCGCGGCCCTGGCCCCCAGCGTGCTGCCGCACTTCGACGGCTGATCAGCGCCCCCACCAGCGCCAGCCACCAAGCGGCTGCGGCACCCGGGGCGCTCGGACCCACCGTGCATGCGCAGCCCGTGGGGCCCTGTTCGTCGGAGATCGTGCCCTCCACGGCAAAGTACCAGGGCACCGACCAGGCCCCCTCCAAGCCGGCGTCGTCGATGGCCCTCACCTGCCATCGATAGCTGCCCTCGGAGAGCGCGGGCAGGGCAATGGCGGTCTCTGTCGCTCCCTGCACCACGCCCGGCAGTGCCACCACCGTGGCGTCGTCGGCCGTGTCCTGGACCAGGACCTCGAGCAGCGGCACCATGCCTTCCGGATCGGCCACTGGCCCGACACGAACGGTCACCGCATCGCTGAGCAGGGCCCCGTTCCAGGGGCTCAGCAGCTCTGGCGTGCCCGGGGGGGCGTTGTCCTCGGCGGCCGAGACGCTCACCTCGAGGGTGGCGGTGGTCACGGTCTCGCCGTCGCTGGCCATGCAGCGCACCGCGTAGACCCCGGCCTCGACATAGGCGTGGGTGACCTCCCCCACGTCACCGGCCTCGGTCCCGTCGCCCAGGCTCCACGAGAGCTCCAGGGTGTCCCCGCCCGGATCGGTGGCCGAGCAGAGGAACAACAGCGCTTCGCCCACCCAGGCCGTCTGTTCGCCCTCGAGCACGACCGTCGGGGCCTGGTTGTGCACGGTCCAGGCAAAGGACCGGCTGTCGCTTCCCCCGTCGTCGTCGGTCACGACGACCTCGACGGTGTAGCTCCCGTCCTGGGCATAGGTGTGCGTGACCTGGTCTCCGATCCGCTCGGTCCCGTCGCCGAGATCCCAGGTGGCCGTGTGGGTGTCCGCCGGTTCCGGGTCGGTGTAGGTGACCTCCAGGGTGAGGGCCTCGCCCTCCTCTGCCGGTGTCGGAGCGTCGATCCCCTGGATCTCCGGAGGCAGGTTGATGATCTCCAGCGCCGCTGTGTCTTCGGCCTCCTCGCCCTCGTCGTCCTGGCAGACCAGGCTGATGGTGCGGGACAGCGGCCCGTCCACGGCGCTGGCGTCAAAGGTGGTCAGCAGATCGGCGCTGTCCTCCAGACCATCTTCGTCCAGGTCCCAGCCACAGCTCACGGTGCCGCCGTCGGGGTCGTCGCCGGAGCCGGAGAGCAGCAGGAAGTCGCCGGGCTCACCGCTGTACGGGCCACCGGCGTCGACCGTGGGCGGCCGCAAGGCGACGTACTGGACCGCGTCCGGGAACAGCCGCACCACCTGGGTGTCGGTGTAGTCCAGGTTCGACGACCACCCCTCGCCCACGTGACCGATCCAGCCGAATTGGGCGACGCGCCCGTCGACGAGATCGGCCACCACGAGCGCCTCGTAAGGGCCTTCGGGCTCCGACGACGGCGCCCACTCGACCACGGTGGTGCCAGCCCCGGCCTCTGAGACGACCATCGCGATCGAGAGCAGCTGGAAGGTGTCGCCGCTTGCGAAGCCGCCGGCCGCCGGGTGGGAACCGTCGGGGATCTCGAAGTCCGCGGCGCCGATCTCCACATCGTCGCCGTCCACCAGCATCAGGTCTTCCGCGTGGGCGTTCTCCCCGTCCTGGGCACTGCGGGCCGATGTCGCCCCTTGGTGGACCAAGCCTCCGCCAGCGGCCACCCAGGCGACCAGGGCCTCCTGGCCCGCCTGGGGCATGTCTTCGGCCTCCCGGGTGAGCCCCCCGTCGAGCCAGACCACCACGTCGTGCCCGGAGAGGCTGTAGACCGCCCCGTCGAAGTCCGACTCCAGCAGCCCGTCGTCGCAGCTGCAGGTGACCGTGTGGCCGGCGGCCTCGAGCATGGCCACCAGGTCGGCTGTCTCGTCGCCACCGTCGTCCAGGACCAGGACGTCCAGCGCGTCGCTGGCAAGGGCTGCTCGCGAGCTCAGGAGCCACAGCGCCAGTGGGAGAGCCGTCACCTGCCCATTGTCGCTCTTGTCTGGGCCGGGGTCACGGGGTCCAGTCCTCTCCGCCCTCCAGCTGGCCCTCCAGCGCTTCCGGCGCTGGCGCCTCAGCCGTCGGGGTGACCCGGGGTGGAGGGGATCCGGTCCCGAGCAAGGGCAAGGCGCCGTCCAGCCGCTGCAAGAGGCCGCCGAGCTCGTCTGCCAGCGGGTCCGCCCGGACCAGGGCGACCACCTGTCGGTGGTGATTTCCAAGCGCCGCCAGGTCCGGTCCAGCGGCGCTGCGCGCGTCGCGAATGCCCGCCTGGAGCTCCTCGACGGCCCCTGCGAGCTCGTGGTGCCCAGCGGCGGTCAGGGCGACGCCGAGCTGGATCCAACCCGGCGTGGCGCGGGCGCTGTAGCGCGCCAGGGATCGGCTCGCGGCACGGGACTGGGCACTGGGAGTCTCGGGGGCTGCCCGGGGAGCACGGACCGCAGGGTCCAGGGTGCGCTGCGGGGCTGGCGGCAGGACGGCCAGGCCCAGGCCCAGTCCCGCCGCAGCCGACAGGCCGAGCAGGATGACCAAGCGTCGGACCCTCACCCCAGGTTGCGGAACACGCCGACCACGGCGGTCTTGTCGTCACCGCCCATGTTGGCGGTCAGCCCCAGCTGGGGGCTGCCTGGGATCTGGTAGTCGCCGCAGCGGCCCTTCAGCTGTCGCCAGATCTCGACCACCTGCTTCACCCCGGTGGCACCGACCGGGTGGCCAAAGCCGACCAGCCCGCCGCCCGTGTTGATGGGCACCGTGCCGTCGATGCCCGTCGCACCGTCGATCACCAGATCCACCGCCTGGCCCGGCTGGGCGAGTCCCAGGGCCTCCATCATCAACAGCTCGGTGATGGTGAAGCAGTCGTGCACTTCGGCGACCTGGACCTGGTCGGCTGCCACGCCGGCCGCGGCATAGGCCCGTTCGGCGGCTGTCGCGGTGGTCTCGAGGACCAGCGGATCGCCGTCGTCGTACAGCGAGGCCGTCGAGACGCCGAGCCCGGCGACCTCGATGGCATCGCTCTCGGACAGGCCCAGGCTCCTGAGGCCGTCTTCGCTGACCAGGTACAGGGCCGAAGCGCCGTCGGAGACCTGGGAGCAGTCGGTGACCTTCATGTAGGGCTTCAGATCTTGATTCTGAAGGAATTGCGCGTTCTTATCGGACGCAGCTGAGGCGAAGTCGAGGGTCATCTTGCGGGCGCTCATGTGCGCCAGCGGGTTTCGATTCGCGTTGTCGTAGGCCTTGACCGCCACGTGGCCGAGCTGGGCTTCGGTGAGCCCGTGGGCGTTCCGGTAGGCTCGGGTCCGGGCCGCGAAGAGCGCCGGAAAGGTGAAGTCGTCGATGCCGCGTTGCCGCTCATAGTCGGCGGCCCGGGCCAGGTAGTCCCCGCCCTGGCGGGCCGAAGCCGTGGTCTGCACCTCGACCCCGGCCACCAGGACCGTGTCCGCACCGCCCCGGATGGCGTCCACGCCGCAGCTGAGGGCCAGCCCGCCCGAGGCACAGGCGCCTTCGACCCGCATGGCGGGCTTGCCGGCCAGATCGGGGTGGGCCCCGGCCAAGGCAGCGCCCAGGTGGCCCTGGTTGACGAACAGCTCGCCGACGAAGTTGCCGACGTAGGCCCGATCGACCCGGTCTGGGGCGACCCCAGAGGTCTCGCTGGCGGCTGCGACCGCCTGGGTCAGGTGCTCCCGCAGGGTCGGGTTCTCGCGGGTCCCGAAGTCCGGGTGGCGCTTCCAGATGAAGTCTGGATGCCCCTTGCCGATGAACCGCGTGTGGGCGCCGCCCACCATGAAGACCCTACGAGCAGCCATGTCGACCTCCTCCAGCGTGTGGGGAGGTTCCTAACGCGCTCGACCTGCGCTCAGCCGGCCGCGACCCGGCGCTCCCGAAGGATCGCCTCGACCTCGGGGTGGAGCTGGTACAGCGTGATCACCGTGCCGAAGGTGTTCTTCCACTGACGCACGCGCTCGCGGCTGACACCGAATTCGTTGGCGATCGACTGGCCGCTCTCGTTCGCGGCAAGCGCTTCGAGCAGGCGCCGGAAGCGCCGGCGACCGTAGGTCCGAATGAAGTTTCGGGCGACCCGTTCCCTGCTCTTGGGGCTGGAAGAAGCCATCGTGGTCTCCTGGTTGACTGACAAGAGGCCCTCTTGGCCTCTCCGATCCCACCCTCAGCATACACAGCATTGTTGACGTGTCAATCGCGACGATCTTCGGGCACCGTGGCGATCCCGGGAGGATCATCGGCGGGCGTCGACAGATCGATTCGGGCCGATCGGTACCAAAGGCCATCCTGCACGGATCCTGGGCGCCTGTGGATCGGTCGGTCTTGGCGGGTTTCTTGACACAGGCCCTCTCTTGGCCTTCGCATTCGGGAGATCCTCCTGGAACCGCAGCACAGGCCGCGCCGTCAACGGCGGTGCCGCCGGACCCCGAAGATCCCAGCTGGGGATCCCGGATCAGGCGCGCGTGGGTGGATCAGTCGAAGGGAAGGGTCGACACGATCGCGGGCCAGGACGCGTTGGCCGACGTGAGGGTCACGGACGTGCCCGGCGCCCACCCCTTCTTTTGGAGGACGGCCAGCGCCTGGAGCTGATCACCGACCCTGGCCGCTGTGCCCATCCGGCCGATGGTGGCGCCGTCGAGCTGGACCGTCGTGCCTTCGGGCGGAAGCTCAGCCCCCTGGATGGTCAGTCCGAGCAGGCGCCGGGTGGGCCTGCCCATCGTGTCCATGCGGTTGATGACCTCCTGGCCCACGTAGCAGCCCTTGTCGAAGCTGCAGACCAGGTCGCGCAGGCCAAGCTCGTGCACGAAGGTGCGCTCCCCGCTGCGGTCCGCTGGCCAGGTCGGCAAGCCGGCACGGACCCGGAGCGCCAGCAGCTCGTCCAGGGCCGCGGGTTGCGCACCGGCCACCGCCAAATCAGCCCGTAGGGCGTCGGCCCGCTCGTGGGGCACCAGCAGGTCCCAGCCTCCCGTCGCAGCGCGATCCCGGGCCAACAGGTGGACGCCGTCGACGAGTCGGTGGCCCAGGGCCGGGTCTGCGCCACCGAGCGCTTGCTGGACCACCTGGCCGGCGCCCTGGCCCTGCACGGAGAGCAGCACCAGCTCCCCGCTCAGGTCGGCCATCTCGACGTCGTCGAAGACGATGTACATGCCGTAGCGCTCCTGGAACCAGTCTCCGTCGACGCCTTCGAGGACCAGCAGGAAGCCCTCCTGGTCGGTGCAGTAGAGGTCGAGCAGGCCCAGGATGCGGCCTCGGTCGTCGGTCATGGCGGATCGGGCGGCGGCCCCCACCGCCAGATCCCGGACGTTCTGGGTGAACATGCCGTTGGCGAAGCGCCGGGCGTCCGGCCCCTGCAGGGTCAAGACCGGGGCCAGGCCCAGGTCGAACAAGAACGGCGGAGACGGCGGCGTGGCTGCGGACATGCCAGGACCCTAATCCCCGAACGCCGACAGGTCCGCTGCCCAGACCCTGCCGCCGGACTCGTCGGCCACGTACAGGATCTCCCCGGCCCGGGCCAGGGCGGACGGCCGGCCGGCGTCCAGCCCGACCAGCAGGGCGCCGTCGTCGACCTGGACCACGCCATCCGCGGTGGTGCCCAGCAGCACGCCGTCCCAGGAGATCAGGTCACGGACCACGGCGCTGGCGTGTTCGACCAGGCCGTCGTCGCTGTCCGCCAGGACCCCTTCGTCGGTGGCCAGCAGGACCTGATCCAGGTGGACGCTGAGCGCCTGTACCGCGACCCCTCCGTGGCGCTGCACGGCGGCCCCGCCGTCGACGGGGACCTGCCAGACCGCCTCGGCACCGCTGTCGGCCACGAGCAAAGCGCCGTCCGTCGACCACGCCAGGTCCACGGGACGCCGGAACAGGACCCCCCCGGCGTCGCTGGCCAGCACGTCCAGGGTGTGGGGATCGCTCAGCACGCCCACGAAGCCCTCGACGCCGCTGTCCGTGGTCGCCAGGTAGACGGTGCCGTCCGTGCCGGTCAGCACCGCGAGGGGCGAGCTGCCGAGCCGCGACCCGATCTCGTCGTCCAGAGCCGTCTCGGGATCCCAGCGCAGCACGCTGTCCCCCAGCTCGACCGTGGCCAACAGCCCTGCGCCGTCCCAGGCCAGGCTGCCAGCCCCGCCGCCGATCGCCCAGACCTCGGTGGCCTGGACGGGATCAAAGGCCGTGCCCTCCGGTCCCGCGGTGTCGGCCGGGTCACACGCGGACAGCGATAGGAGGACCACGTACACGGTGAGAAGGTAGCCCATGGCGTCCCCGACACAGCTGGTGTCCACCCTCGGGGCGTCGGGTCTGTCCGCCCAGACCCTGTTGCTGGGGGTCGCTGTGCTGCTCCTGCTCGCCGGCAGCCGCCACTATCGGCTGGCCCTGGTGCTCCCGGCCGCCGCGTTGGGAGCCCTGCTGGTCGACACGGTGCTGGGCGCGGCGGTGCCCGCCGACCTGCGGCTGTTGGCCGCCGTGGTCGGGGCTGTGAGCGCGGGGACGCTGGCGGCGATGCTGGAGAGCATCGCCGTGCGCCTGGCGGGGGTCCTGCTGGGGGGTGGACTGGTCCTGGCGATCTGGCCAGCGGTCACCGCGGGAGGCCCCCCGGCGCCCTGGTGGCTGGCGCTCGTGGGCGGCCTGGTGGGCCTGTTCATGTTCCCAGGGCTCTACCGAGCGGCTCTGCGGCTCGTGGTTCCCCTGCTGGGCGGCCTGCTCCTGGCCCACGCCATCGGCCGACCCGGGGACCTGCTGTGGGTCCTGGGGTCCGCCGTGGCGAGCTTCTTGTTGGACACGCTCCTGCTGGACCGGTCCGGAGACTGAGCCCTACTCGCTGCTCACGACCGTCAGGAACGGGGGCGCCGGGTTGTAGCAGGTGGTGCAGCGCATCGCGAGGATCCACAGGCTGCTGTCGTCAAAGCCGGGGAACCCGTCGATGGTGCTGAGATCGTAGTCCAGCAGCGCATCGGAGCTGACCGTCCAGTCGTCGACCGAGAGGGTCTCCAGGTAGACGAAGTCGGTCTCGAGCTCTTCGACGGTCAGGTCGTACTGGGCGATGAACAGGCGGTCCATCTTGTTCAGCGGGAACTCCTGGGCGGCGCCGTCCTGGGTCAGGGACGACCAGTCCACCAAGGGCGTGCCGCTGGCCGACACGGGCGAGCCGGCGTCGACGTTGACGTCGAACTCGACCAGGCCGCTGTTGTTGTCGATGATGATCGGGTCCGCGGATCCGGTCGCGGTGGGCTCGAAGAACGTCAGCATCTTGGCCCGGTCTTCGGCGAACACCGTCAGGATATACGTCGACGTGTCGGACTGGTAGATCTCGTCCTCGACCAGGATTGGGGTCCCCAGGAATTCGAACTCGCTCAGGGGCGCCGAGCACTCGCCGTCGGTGGGCTTGTAGTCGGCGCTGCCGGACAGGTCCTTCTGGGGCAGGTTGGTCGCCACCAGCGTGTTCTCGAGCTCTTCCTTGGTGAGCTCCCACCGGGACAGGACCACATAGTCGACCTCGCCCTCGACCATCTCCAGGCCCAGGAAGTCGACGGTCAGGGAGCACCAGTCCACGACGATGTCGGTCTTCTCCAGGATCTCGACGTTGCCGATCTCCAGGGTGCTCGTGAACGTGTAGTTGTTGGTGTCTTCGAGGAGGATGTCCTCGTCGCCACAGCCCGTCAGGGCCAGCATCAGCGTGATCATGGTTCTCCATCCTGTGCAGCAGGGTCGTAGATATCTCGGATGTAGGTTAGGTGCCCCGGGAAGTAGCCGGCCGGTGTCTCCAGGCGCCAGGCCACTTCGCCGGACGGGGTCAGCTCGACCACCACACCGGCGCTGCCGAAATTGACCACGGTGTTGCCGTTGTCCATGCGCAGGGCCTCGCCCAGCACGCGGGCATAGAAGCCTTCGCCCTCGCCCCAGCTCCACACGCGCTCGGCTTCGCCCGTCTCGGGGTCAAAGGCCAGCTCGACCGCCCAGGTCTCCTTGCCGTCCCCTGGGGTGGTCGTGAACAACAGCGTGCCCTGGTCGGTCCAGTGGGCACTGTGCGGGTAGTGGACCAGGTCCTCGACCTCGTCGGCCACGGGATCCGCGTAGTCCCCGACGCCGCGCAGGATGTGCCCGTCTCGGTCGACCTCGACGATGGTGTTCACGTTGCGAAAGGACACCGTGTAGCTCTGACGCGCCGGGTCCCAGGCCAGGAAGTTTCCGTGGGTCCAGTCGATGCCCTGGGGGTAGAAGCCCCCGTCGTTCTCCAGGGGATCTATGACCTCCCAGTCGTTCCAGCTGGACCACACCGCGCGATCCGCGCCATCGGGCGCCACCTCGCGCAGGGCGTCTCCGACCACGGTGCCCCACTCGTCGTGGTCCCGGACGTCCAGGGCCAGCCAGGCGGTGGTGCCGTCTTCGTGGCGGGCGAAGCTGTGGTGGGCCAAGGGGGTGCGGATCTCTTCGAGGAGCTGTCCGTCCGGGTGGAGCCGCAGGACCGAGCCCACGTCGTCGTCGAAGTCCTTGCTGAAGCGGTTGTACATGAACCCGTTCGTGGCCGGATCCGGCAGGGCCTGGGGGCTCACGTAGCCCACGTCGGCGGGCTGGTACCAGACCACCTCGCCGTCGCGATCGAAGATCAGCACCAGCCCCGGATTGATGCCGCTGGCGGCCAGCCAGAAGCCTTCCTCGACCTGGTCCAGGTCCTTGATCGTGACGTTCAGGTCGGGCACCGCAGCAGGCAGGTTGCCCGTGTGCACGGTGCGGAAGGGCTCTGGCCATGACAGCGGGCCTTCCGTGGGCACCACGCGGTAGCAGATCTCGCTGGCCGAGGGCAGGCCGAGCAGCAGCGTCTCGTGGGACCGGCCCAGCCCCACCGAAGGCGTGCGGTGCCGGCTGCAGGCACCCAGGGGGCCGAACTCCACGTGGCCGTCCAGGTCTGCCGTCGTGGACCAGGTCACCCGAATGACCGTAGTGAGCCCCTCGAGAGGAATGGCGGCGACCTGGGTGACGAGTCCACAGCCAGGCGATGTGGCCAGCAGGCTGACGATCCCAAGGCGTGCCAAGGGTCGACAGCGGGCGTTTACCCCTCGCTGGCGCGTGCCGATGGCTTCTCCATCAGGTCGTCGTACACAAAGGCACACTCCTTGCGGATCACGTCGGCGTCAAGTCCGAAGCGCTCCAGGCTGTACTTGTGCTTGCTGACCCGGGAGCGCTGCTTGTCCGCGGTGACCTTGATCATGGCCCGACGCTCATCGGTCATGGTCTCGCCCAGGAAGGGCAGCAGGTCTTCCATCATGCCGTCGAAGTCCGCCATCATGCGGTTGTAGTCGACCACGAAGACCTTGGAGGTGTCGAAGACACCGGCCTGGAGGTGGTCGTGGAAGCCCTTGTACAGGAGCATGTTGCCCTTGTACATGCGGCTCAGGAACCGGTTGCGGATCTCTTCGGGCAGGGACCAGAACTCGAACTTGTTCTCCAGCGGCGTGGTCACCAGGCTCATGGTCGAAGGCATCACCGACAGCGGATCCCGCACCGTGTAGAGCACAGCGGCGTCGGGAAAGGCCTTGAACAGCTCGGGGAGCCGCAGGGACGCGGTGAACATCTTGGCGACGACGCGCTCGCCGCCGGTCGCGGCCAGGTTCGCCCGCCAGACCCGGCGGATCCAGGCGAAGTCCCGGGCCGAGGTGTCGCGCTTGCGGGGATCGACGAAGTCCACGTGGTCCTGTTCGTCGAAGGAGAGCAGGAAGCAGTAGAAGAAGATGCCGTCCAGGAACCGCAGGAAGATCGAGGAGTCGTCGGTCTCGACCTTGGTCAGGCCCGTGTCGTGGGCGTCCTTGGAGTGGTACCGGGTCGGGCTGAAGCGCTCGAGGAAGGGGATGAGCGGCTTGATGAAGATCTGCAGCGTGAGCGACGGGTAGAGGCCACGGAAGAGCTGGAGACCCGTGCCCACCTCGAGCTCGTCGGTGAGGTACCGGTGGATGAAGGTCGTGCCGCTGCGCGGCGTGCCCACGATGACGATGGGCCGCTGCACCTTGGCCTTGCGGAGCTTGTGCCCGAAGAACAGGTGGTCCAGCATCATCCCGAATGCGACGGCCAGCCGCAGGTTCAGGAAGAGCGCCAGGGTGATGGCCGGTGCGACCCACTGGCCGAAGGTCCGGCCCACGACACCCCAGGCCATGAAGATACGGCTGAGCATCACTGCTCCCGGTGCTGGGCGGAGCCGGCCGAGGCCGGTCTGCGCGGTTGGGCCCTAGTCGTTGCGGACGTAGGGGAGCAGGGCCAGGTGGCGTGCCCGCTTGATGGCGGTGGTCAGCCGTCGCTGCTGCTTGGCGTTGAGGCCGGTCCGCCGACGGGGCAGGATCTTGCCGCCCTCGGTCAGGAAGCGCTTGAGGCTGTCCGGGTCCTTGTAGTTGATCGGGGCGTCCTTGCCCTTGGCGGGGTGAGGCATCATCAAACTCCTGAAGATCTGCAGGCCTGGGAGCCGCGGGACTTAGCCCGTGGCTGCAGGCGGGTCAACCGGTCCGATCTACTCGGACTCGAGGTGGTCCCGCAGGGCGTGGAAGGCCTGGCGCCACTCCTTGACCAGGGCGTCGCGGGCGTCTTCGTCCTCGAGGATGCCGCCGCCGGAGTGGACCAGGGCAAGGCGGGTCTCGTCGCCGTCTCGGGCGACCTGGAAGGACAGGGTGGTGCCCTTGGTGGGGGCCGGGCTGGTGGCGTCCCAGGCGACCTCGAGCTTGCGGGTCGGCCGGAAGGTCAGGAAGATACCGACCTCGTCGACGGGTTCGCCGTCGTCGCCGATGGCGCTCAGAGTGATGCGGCCACCCTTGCGGGCGTCCACCCGGGCGTCGTCGGCGTACCAGGAGGTCCAGCCGTCGACCGTGCTGAGGGCATTCCAGACCTCGCGGAGGCCGGCGTCGATGTTGATCTGCTGTCGGATGCTTGCCATGGCGCCGGCGCTCTAACCCGGCGGGCCCAGCCCGCACCGGGATAGATTCGCCGCGTGTGGACGTTCCTCTGGCTGCTGGGTGGCTGTGCCGGGCTGGGGCCCGACGGTGGCGAGACGGGCTGGACGAGCGGGTCCGACTCCGGGGGCTCAGTCCCGGACAGCTGGATCGGCTCTGAGCCCGGGGCGGGGCTCGGCGCCAGCCTGGCCGTGGGCAGCCCGGGCGCCTGGGCTGGGGCTCCATGGGGCGAAGACGGGGCTGTGTGGTCCCTGGGCGCGACCCTGGAGCTCGATCTCGACGGGACCACGGCCGTGAGCCTGGGTGTGGGCTTGGCCCTCTCCGACGCGGGGGTGCTCGCCGCCGGCGCACCGCTGTCCGGGTCCGGAGCTGGCGCCGTCGCCCGTGGGGACCGGGCCGATCTGGAGAGCCTCGACGGCGGCGCCCACGGCGCCCGCCTGCTGTGGTCCGGCGAAGGGCTCTGGGCGCTCGCCGGGGCCACGCTCTGGGAAGACGACACGCCCCGCACGCTGCCTGAGCGAGGCGGAGGACTGGCCGACGTCGACGGACTCGCCGCCGTGGGCCTGCCCCGCGGGCCCGATGCCCTGTGGCACGACGGCCAGACCTGGCTGCGGACCCAGGACCAGGACCAGGCTGGCTATGCCCTGTGCGCAGCGGACCTGGACGGCGACGGGACCGTGGACCTGGCGGTGGGGGCTCCCGGCACCTCCCAGGTCCACCTCTTGCTCGGTCCGATCCAGGACCACGAGCTGGATCAACACGTCCTGGAGGGGCCCGGTGGGCGCTTCGGCCACGCCCTGGCCTGCGACACCGGGGTGCTGGTGGTGGGGGCGCCTCGGGCTTATGAGGGGCACGGGGCCGTCTGGGTCCTCGCGTCCCCCTTCGCCCTGGAAACCGTCGGGGAGCCCACCTTGTCGGGCGAGGTGCTGGGGGACCAGCTCGGTGCGGCGGTGGCGCTGTTCGACGATCAGGTCTGGGCCGGGGCGCCTGGTGTGGACGCCGGTGCCGGCCAGGTGCTGCGCTTCAACCGCTGACGTCCTTGTCCGGGGCGCTGGGCCGGCCTCGGTTGTGGCCGATGACCATCAGTCCGATGAGCCCCAGGAAGAAGGACTGCTGCCACAGGCCCCAAGCAGCCACCCCGGCCCCCAGGGTGGTGCCCAGGACCCGGGTGATGCCCTGGGCGCGCGCGGGGGAGAGCCGCAGGTGGAGCAGGTGACTCAGAGCCTGGCCGCCGTCGAGGGGGCTCATGGGGAGCAGGTTGAACAGCGACCAGAACAAGTTCACCCGAACCAGCTGCGCCAACAGGATGGCGACAGGGCCGGTCAGGGCGTCGCCGAGCAGGTGTGCGATGCCCCAGGCCAGTGCCCCCAGGACCAGGCCGGCGGCGGGCCCCGCCAGCGAGATGCGCAGCCCCTGGCTGTGGGTCGGGGTTCCTTTCGTGAAGCAGAGGCCCCCGAAGCCATGCACCAGGACCCGGCACGGCCCCAGGCCGAAGTGGTCCGCCAGGGCTGCGTGGCCCAGCTCGTGGACCAGGATGCTCAGCACCAGGGCCGCGGCCAGCAGGGTGGGTCGGACCCAGACCCCCTGCTCCAGCCCGGGGAGCACCAACAGGGCCAGGATCAACAGAGCGGAGACGTTGAGCTGGAGGCGCGTCGTGCCCACGTGGCCTACGGTCCAGTTCATCGACCCCCCGGTCCTGGAGGCGTGCCGGGGGGTGCCGTGGAGGGCTCCTCGGGCGGGCTGCGGTCGGGCACGGGCACGTCGAGCCAGTCGCCTTCGACCAGCAGCAGCAGCACGACCACGGCCAGCAGCACGACCACCGTGGCCGCCGCAACCTGGGTGGCCTGGCGGGCCCGGGCGACCAGTGCATTGGCATGGGCCAGGCGGTCTTCGTGAACCCGCAGTGCGCGCTGCTGACGGGCGATCCAGCGGCCCAGGGCGGCCGCGGGGTCCGGTTCGTCCGGGGCCAGGCCGGTCGCCTGGAGCAGGGCCAGGTAGGGGTCGTCCGGTCCCTGATCGAAGGCGTGACCCAGGGACGCGAGCACGGCGACCCCGCGGGCGTCCGGGTGGGTGGCCACGACCCGGACCAGCGCCTCCCGCTCGGCGTCGGCTGGCTCGCCCTTGCGCAGGGCTTCGCGAAGGAAGTGCAGCGCGTCGAACAACGCCAGGGTGTCCGGACCGGCACGCTCCGCTGCGAGCTCTTCGAGCGCGTCGTCGAGCACCTCGGGCACCGGACTCATCCGCGGCTCCCGATGACCTGGAAGTCCCCGCCCAGCAGATCCGTGAACCTCGCCCGGCCTGCCGACGTGAGGGTCAGACCGTGCAGATCCCGAAGCTCGATGGCAAAGTTCGCCGGGGCCGCCGGCGGCCGGTAGTCGAGTCGCTCGATGACGGTGTCCAGGCCACAGGCCGGACAGCGGAGTGCCCTTCCCTCTCCTCTGCGCCAGCGGGTCAGGGCTCGGGTGACCTCGCGGACCAGCGCCCCGTGACAGCCGGGGCACTGGACCTGGAAACCCCCTTGCTTGTTGCCATACAGGTGAGGCTGCGGCGGCCGGTCCAGACGCGCCGCGGCCCAGCCTCCCGGGACCCACTCCTGGCCGACGCGCGCACCCCGGGCGGTGCTCAGGACGGCGAGCCCGTCCGCGAGCCCGACCGGGCAGCGGCGGTCCGGATCGGTCGGAACGAGCCAGGCACTCAGGCGGTGGGAGGGATGCGGAGGCACGGGTGGGGGGTATCCTGTCGCCGTGGGCTTCTACGACCCCTACCGCCTCGACTTCAGGCCAGGCCCCGAGCCGGTGGAAGGCCCACTGCCGCCCCCAATCCGCCTGGTCGAAGACGAGGACCTGCTCCACCTGGAGCGCTTTCCGCCCTGGGTGCGCTGGGCCGCGGTGGGGCTGGCGGCTGGGTTCACCCTGGCCACGGTGCTGACCACCGCGGCGACCGGCGGGCAGCACAGCCTGCTCACCGGGGGCCACTGGTCCTACGCCACCGGTGCCGCGCCCGAGCCCGCAGCGATGCCCTGAGTCTTAGCAGTCGTCGGGAAAGCTCGGACCGAGCAGGCGAAGCCAAGCCTGGTCCAGGTTGGCTTCTCGACGATTGAGCAGGTCGAGACCTGTGATTGAGGAGAGGGCCCGACCTGGGCCAGGATCGGCGAGCCCGCGAAGGGAGAGCTTTCGCTAGCAGCCTGCGTCGAATCCCGAAAGCAGAGCTTGGACGATCGGAATCGCCGGTTCGGCTGAT
>CAZFLE010000090.1:0-30203 GCA_964519895.1 uncultured Enterobacterales bacterium
TGCCCAGGGTGTCCGGGGCCTCGTGGTTGTGGGTGGCGTGCACCACCAACAGGTCGATCCCCAGGTCCGTGGCAGCCAGGTCCTGACGAGAGCGCAGGACCTCGTCGTAGAACCAGCCGACCACGTCGAGCGCGACGATGGCGACGCGGGTGTCGCCCTGGTCGAACACGAGGGTGCGGGCCCAGATGTCGTCGCGCACGCCGCTGGCCGGGCGGCCGTTGTGGAAGCCGGCCAGCCAGAAGGCCTGGAAGTCGTCGTCGCCTTCGCCCTCGTCGGGGCCGGGGTAGCCGTCGTCGCCCGCGCACAGGCGGTCGCAGCCGCAGTCCAGCCAGCCGAAGTCCTTGTCCCACTCGCCCTCGCCCACCGGGTCGATCCAGCCCTCGAAGCAGGTCGGGGTGATGGTCACGGCCGCCGCGCCGGCGGAGAGGGGGCCCGTGGCGGTCTCGCAGCCGGCTGCGCCAGGGCAGTGGAGATCCGGCGAGAAGCCCGGGTCCGCGGTGTCGTCGGCGGTGCCGTCACACGCCGACAGCAGGGTCAGCAGCAGGGTCATGTCAGGTCCTCCCGACGCCGGCCTCGACCGCTTCGAGCTGCGCAGCCACGGCAAACTCGAGGGCGCGGATCACGGCGTCCTTCCACGTGTCAATGGCGTGGAACAGGTCCGTTCCAACCCGGTCTCCCTGGCCTGCCTGGGCCACATCGGCGTGGAACTGGGCGCTGGCGTCGGCCAGCTGCCGCCCGAGCTTTGGCCCCTCCTGGGCGATGCGGTCCCGGGCCGCCTGGGGCTCGGGCAAGGTGTCCAGGATCGGGCCCACGTGCTCCAGGGCACGGGCCCAGCCGTCGGCGGTCAGAGGGCCCAGGCCGTCGATCCGGTGCAGGAGTTCAGCGGTGAGCGGCGACAGCTGTCCCGTCTCCTCGCACTCTCGCAGGCCCTTGGCCAGGATGGCCGGACAGCCCCGGATGATCGTCTGGAAGGGCGTCTCGAGGGGGACCAGGGCGTCGCTCCAGCGGTTCACCTGGTCCGCGGCGGTCTCGTCGCCATTGTGCCTGGCCAGGATCGGGCGAAGCTCGGCCAGGGTGACCTCCCAGGACTGGACCATGCCGGCGCCGACCAGCTTCAGCGCCTGCTCGGCGATGGCGGTCCAGTCCTCCAAGGGCTTGTGGAGGTCCGGGTGGTAGGCACCGGGCTGGGGTCGGTTCCCGCGCATGCGATCGCGCAGGCGACGGAGGGGTCCACGGAGAGGTCGTCGAGAGGCCACGGCCCCGGGTCTAACCCCCCTCAGCGGTGGGGCTCAGACGCCCCAGCTGGAAAGTGGGGTGTGCATGCCCCACTTTGTGATCCCGATCGGTCGGTCGGGGTCCCGACGTCCCGGTCGCACGTGGTAGCGTCGATCCGCATGGTTGAGCGATCGGGATGTGGTCAAGAAGTTGGCACGCATCTTGTAAAGAAAATCCCCGAGTCCGAACACCTTCCCCCCCGTCTGGAGCCACCCGATGCGTACCGCCCACACCCTCCTCGGCCTGACCGCTCTCGCCACCCTCGCCGCTTGCGGCAACACCACGGACGACGTGGCCAGCGTCGACGATCCCCATGGACGCATCAGCGGCGTCGTCACCGACGTCGGCCAGAACGGCCTCGAGGGCGTCGCCGTCACCGCCCAGGGCATCACCGTCCTGAGCGACGCAGACGGCCACTACACCCTCGAGATGGTCGAGCCCGGCTCGGAAATTCTCGTGAAGTTCACCCGTGAGGGCTACAGCGAGAACGCTCGCTACGCCTCGATCACCAGCTGGGAGACGGCGAGCGCCAACGCGACGCTCAAGGCCCACGACTGGACCCGCTCCTTCGACCCGTCCTTTGGCGGTGACTTCGAAGAGCAGGGCATGAGCGTCAGCGTGCCCGCCGGCGCCATCACCAAGGACGGCGTGCCCTACACCGGCGACGTCGAGGTCTCCGTGACCTACTTCGACCCCTACAGCGACGAGCTGGCGGCGGCCCCCGGTGACCTCACCGCACTGATGAAGGCTGCGGGCGGCAACGGCAAGAGCGTGCTCGAGGAAGCGCAGCTGCTGTCCTTTGGCATGGTCGAGGTCATCTTCCGCGCCAGCGACCAGGAGCAGCTCGAGCTCGGCGAGCCGATCGACGTCTCCATCCCGATCAGCCAGTCCGGCGTGCCCGAGTACTACAACGTCTCCGATGGCGACGAGATCATGCTGTGGGACTGGGACGACGAGTCCGGCGCCTGGCTCGAGGAAGGCTCCGGCCGCGTGACCTCCGACGACAGCGGCAACAGCACCTACACCTTCTCGACCGCGAGCCCGGGCGGCAAGAACCCCGACTCCCCGATCGAGTACACCTGTGTGCAGGGCAAGATCGTCGACACCCTGAAGTTCCCCGTCCGGGGCGCCCAGGTCGAGTGTCGTGGCCAGCTCACCAGCAGCACCGTCACCGCCGACGAGAACGGCGAGTTCGAGTGCACCGTGGCCGTGGGCGACCTGGTCTACGTGGTCCCGAACACCTACGTCGCCGACCAGACCTGGTACGGCTTCGACAGCCTGACCGCCACGTCGGCCGAGTGCGACGACGTGGGCGACGTGCCCATCGAGGTCTGCCGCGAGTCCGGCGTCATGATGGCCGACAACGTCACCGCCTACTCCGACACCGGTAGCTGGGAAGCCGACAACCTCCGCGCCTGGTTCTGGGAAGCCAAGGGCTACGTCGAGTACTGCCACAACCCGTGGGAAGACATCGGCCTGGACGACTGCCAGCTCCTGGACATCGACGTCGCGACCAGCTGGTTCCCGGACATGGACCCGGACAGCGGCATCATGAAGGACACCAAGAGCGTCGGCTCCGTGCTGACCGTCGAGACCAGCCGTGACACCTATGAGCTGACCACCCAGCTGACCGACGACGGCGTGCCCGTGTACCACCACGAGCGTCACGACGGTCAGAACGGCGCCTACGACAACGACGGCCAGCTGGCCATCGACGACGCGAGCGACGTCGACCTGCAGGGTGGCGACATCCTGACCACGTCGGCCCCGGGCAACGCGTCCGACTACATGGGCTCCTGGTCCAAGGAAGAGTGGATCCACCTCCCCTCCGAGATGGACCTGGGCGGCGCCAGCACCGCGAGCATCAGCATCCAGCGCGGCCAGAACCTGCACCTGTCCTACCAGGGCGCCACCGGCAACGCCGATGACATCCTGACCTTTGCCCTGACGGCCGAAGGCGACTCCGCGCTGGTCTGCCGGCACGCCGATGACGGCTCCATCGACATCAGCGGCGCCTACACCGGCCACCTGAGCACCGACGACGGCGGCGCCATCAGCTTCTACAAGGCTGACGTGGGCTGGGAAGCCGGTCCCGATGGCCTGCCCATCCGGATGCAGGGTCTGACGGGCATGACCATGTCCCTCGACGTCCAGTAGACGACCCGGTCACAGACCACCCAGGGCCCGGTTGTCGGAAGGCAGCCGGGCCCTGGCTGTTTTGTGGGTTACCCCCGCAGCACCACCCTTGGAGGACTGCCCGTTGAAGTGGGTCGCCAGCCTGTCGACGCGGACTCGGTACCAGGACGCCTTTGAAGAGGCGGCGGCCTCGATCTCCAGCCAGCTGGGGGGTCAGAAGCCCGACCTGGTCCTGATCTTCCTGTCGTCCCACTACGAGGACGAGTACCAACGACTGCCCCTGGACGTGAAGTCTCGCTTCAAGGGCGCCGTGCTCCTGGGCTGCTCGGGCGGTGCCATCATCGGCAAGGGCCAGGAGGTCGAGGATCGGCCGGCCCTGTCCATCACAGCGGCGGTCCTGCCCGACGTCGCGATCGTGCCCTTCCACGTGCCGCCCGGCGAGCTCCCGGACGTCGACGGCGCGGCGGCGTCGTGGGAAGCCCGGCTCGGCCTGGTCCCGGAACAGGAGCCCGACTTCATCGTGCTGCCGGATCCGTTCAGCTCCGATGCGCAGCAGCTCGCCTGGGGGCTCGACGCGGCCTATCCGCGATCCACGGTCGTCGGCGGGCTGGCCAGCGGGGCCAGGGCCCCCGGCGAGAACGCGCTCTACATCGGGGGCCGCACCTACACCAGCGGGGTGGTCGGCATCGCCATCTACGGCGACATCAAGGTCGACACGGTCGTGGCCCAGGGCTGTCGGCCGCTGGGGCAGCCCATGCGCATCACCCGCAGCCAGCGCAACCTGTTGTTCGAGCTCGACGGGCAGCCTGCGGTCGAGGTCCTGGACCAGGTCTTCACCCGCCTGGACGAACGGGAGCAGCAGATCTTCCAGCTCTCGCCGATGCTCGGCATCGCCATGGACAGCGACCGCACGGACTTTGGACCGGGGGACTTCCTGATCCGGAACCTGGTGGGGCTCGACCGGTCCCACGGGGTGCTGGCCGTGGCCGCCATGCTCGAGACCGACACCATGGTCCAGTTCCACATCCGCGACGCCGCCGCGTCGGCCCATGACCTGGCGGGCGTGCTGACGCGCCACCGCATGGGCGACAGCGGGAACCGGGCCCTCGGGGCGCTCCTGTTCTCCTGCCTGGGCCGCGGCCGCCAGTTCTACGGCGCCGCGGACCACGACACCGAGCTGTTCCGCGAGCACTTCGGGGACATCGCCCTGGGGGGCTTCTTCTGCTCCGGCGAGATCGGGCCCGTGCATGGTCGCACCTTCCTGCACGGCTACACGAGCAGCTTCGGCCTGTTCCGACCTCGCGGCTGGAGCTGACCTTCCGGCGCGCTTCGGTCATCTGCCGGTTGGGTTGAGCACTTTCTTCGGTCGCTGCTCATGTCACCCGGCGGGACCGCCGATCCTCGGGCTGTAGTCCCCCTCCCGGACTGCGCCCAGATCCCCTTCAGCCGGTGCACCTGTGCCCAAGGTCGGTCCCGCTCCTGCCTTCGAAGTCCTCGAGGGCGGGCTCGCTGAACACGCCGAGTCCCGAGGGGACTTCGACCGCGCCCTGACCGAGGTCCGGGCCGTCAGCGCGGGACTGGACGTCTGCTACGGCAAGGGGGACGTGGCCGAGACCCCACTGCCGCCACCGCCGGTGCATCCGGGCATCGCCGAGCACATCGCAGAACCGGTCGTGGACCCGATCGAGACCGAGGTGGACACCTACCTGGTCGGGCTCGACCTGCCGCCCCCTCGTGCGCGGGCGCGTCGGGCCGCGATCCTGCTGGAGCAGGGCCGGACGGTGGGTGAAGACCTCGATGTGCCCCAGGCGGAGCGCAAGGCCTGATGATCGGCGTCGACGGCATCTTCGGCTCAGGGTCGGTGAACCTGACCCAGACCCGCCGCAGCCGGGGCACCGCCAGCTACCAGGAGCAACGCCAGGACGCCAAGCGCGCGGACTACAAGCGCAAGCAGGCGCTCTACGAGCTCCACCAGCGCGCGGCGGAGCTGGCCGGTGAACTGGAGACCTTTCGCCAGTCGGTGATCGAGATGCGGGGCCTCAAGGTGGACCGCAAGCTCGCGGCCGTCGACAGCGACGACGGCCTGGGGCTGGACCTGTCTCCGCGGGCCACGACCCTGGACGCCACCGACGAAGCCAACACGGCGCCTGGGTCCTACTCCACCCGCGGTCCGGTGTGGGACGGCGCCCAGACCACATCCGAGGCGACCCTGCACGGCGACTACACCGGCGGCCTGACCGAGACGCTGGAGTTCCGCGCCCGGCGCAACGGCGACGTGGGCGAAGACTACCTGCGGATCGCCATCTACGACGAGGGCGGCAGCTACATCGAGCGACTCAACTTCCAGTCGTCCGACCCGCCCGGAACCGTCCAGTGGAGCTCGATGGGCATCGGGGTGTCCCTGGGCGCTGGCTACGTGAAGCGCAACGAGTCCTTCTTCATCGACGTCGACGCCGGGGTGAGCCAGGCTCTGGACCCCACCAAGGCCTTCGACGGCACCCGGACCGACGACCCCTGGCTCGAGGACGGCATGAGCGTCACCGCGGGCTCCTTTGACATCAACGGTGAGACGATCAGCGTCGCAGCCGATGACTCGGTGAACGACGTGCTGGCCGCGATCAACGCGTCGGCTGCCGGGGTCACGGCCAGCTATGACAGCGGCACCGACCGCGTGGATCTGGTGCGGGACACCACCGGGCCGCTGGACATCACGTTCGCGAGCGACACCTCGGGCTTCGTGGCCGCGATGAAGCTGGACGCCGCGGTCCAGGTGACGGGAAACGACAACGGCGAGGCCGAGGAGGCCATCGAAGACGTGGCCGTGCTCAGCGGCATCTCGACCGGCACCTTCTCCATCAACGGCACCGACGTCAGCGTCGACGTCAGCGCCGACTCGCTCCAGGACGTCGTCGACCGCATCAACAGCACCTTCAGCGGCGAGGTGGTGGCGAGCTTCGACGCGAATTCGAACAAGGTCTCCTTGGCGGGTACCAACCCGAGCGTGTCCCTGGATCTGGACGACGGCACCTCGAACTTCTTCTCCGGGGTCGACGTGGACGCCCAGCTCTACGCGGGCAAGCAGGGGCAGACGGGTGTCAAGCGCCGGGTCCGCCAGGTCGTGATCGACCTCGAAGAGGTCGAGGACCGCCTCAACGCGGTGTTCGAGGACATCGCCGACCAGTCCCTGGCCAAGTCCGACATCAAGAGCGCTCGCAAGACGCTGCAGGCGGGCATCGAGAGCCTGTTCGACGACACCGCGGACCTGACCACCGAGTTCGGCATCGACTTCGACTTCGGCGAGAGCGAGGTGCTGGACTTCAGCTACAGCGACAGCCAGGAGCTCACCGGCGCCTTCCGGACCGCGAACGCCGATGTGCTCGAGTTCCTGGTCGGCGACAAGGACGAAGACGGCAAGGGCGGGCTGATCGGCGCGATGATGGCCGCGCTGTCCAAGATGGGCGATGACCTGGGTGCGCTGCACGGGTACTCAGGGCTGCTGCTGGACATCAAGGTGTGATACCCGTGGCCTCCACCTGGAGGTCCCCGATGCCCGTCGCCCCCGCTGACTTCAAGGCCGCCCTCGGCCGGTTCCCCGCGGGGGTCACGGTCATCACCATGGTCGGCTCCGAGGGCGATCACGGCATGACCGCCAGCGCGTTCTGCAGCCTCAGCCTGGACCCGCCCCTGGTGCTGGTCTGCGTCAAGAACGGCAACACCAGCCACGGCCTGCTCCAGGACGCTTCGGGGTTCGCGGTGAACCTGTTGGCCCAGGACCAGATGAACCTGTCGAACCGCTTCGCCGGCTGGGGTCCTCAGCCCGAGGACCGCTTCGGGGACCAGGGCGACGAGCGGGGCGCCGTCTCCGGGGCCCGCTTCCTGCCGGGGGCGATGGCCAGCCTGGACTGCACGCTCTACGGGACCCGCGACGGCGGCGATCACACCATCTTCATCGGCCAGGTCGAGGGCGTGGTCCTGCGCGGCGACGACGCCGAGCTGGCGCCGCTGCTGTACTTCAAGGGCTACAAGGCGGTCGGCGAAGGGCTGTAGCAGGCCCCGATCGAGTCACCCCTGGTCCGGGTAGATCGCGCCGGTCTGGGAGTGGGCCCCGACGACCCGGAAGTCCGAGCTGTTGAAGGGCAGGGTCGCGTCGCTCTCCTTGATGGCCGAGACCGTGATCAACACGTAGTCGTCCTCGCTCCACCGTGTGAACACGTTGGACGGGACTCGGAAGTAGCCGTCGTTGGTGGACACGCAGCTGACCTCCTGGGTGACCTCTTGCTTGGCCACGTCGACGTACCGGAGGGAGATCTCGACCCACGTGGCGTCGGCGGCACCCGTCCAGCTGAACTCCAGCTCGTCTTTCTCCAGCCACTCCGGGGAGCTGCCGTCCATGAAGGGGTCCAAGAGCTCCAGTGGCCCCGGCATGGGCACGGCCTCGGCCACGACCAGGTCGGGGAGCACGTCGGTCTGGACCTTGTCCAGGCCGTAGGTGGTGTTGAGCCGGACGTCGTCGGCGGGCACGTCGTCGTTCTCCCACGCCGGCCCCTCGGTGAGGGTCATGACGATGGGGTCGGTGCCGGAGTCGTTGCTGAAGGAGGTCTCGTGGGGCCCGGACAGCTCGACCAGTGGGTTCAGGCCGTGGTCGAAGTCGTAGTCCACCTCGCAGGAGTCCATGTCCGCGGCCTTGAGCTGCCACCAGTGGAAGTCCGCGGGCTCGATCAGCTGCCAGTATGCAAAAGCCAATGGGTCCGGTGGACCCTCGGACCAGTAGGTGCCCAGGTATTCGTAGCGGCTGACCCAGCCCAGAGCGCCGGCCTGGCCCGGGTGGCTGCCCCACTCGGTGTCGGTGTCGGTGTCGGTGTCGGAGTCCCCGTCGGCGTCGGCGTCGGCGTCGCTGTCGGCGTCGGTGTCGGTGTCGGTGTCGCTGTCCACGTCGGTGTCAGCGTCGGCGTCCACGGCGGAGTCCGTGACGCCCGTGGTGTCGGTCCCGCCCACGTCGATCGTGGGCAGGCAGGCGATCCAGAGGGTCGAGAGGGCGATCATCATCGGGCACGATAGGCCTGGGGCGGCCAGGTTCGGTTTCCAGCGTAGAGAGGCAGTCCAACATGTCCCAGCCCCCGGTCGCAGAGCGTCGAGAGCAGCGCAGCCTGTTGCATGGCGAGATCCGAGAGGACCCCTATGCCTGGCTGCGGGACCGGGAGGACCCGGGCACGATTCCCTATCTGGAAGCGGAGAATGCGCACACCCAAGCGGTGTGCGCCCACCTCGAAGAGTTCAGGGGCACCCTGTACGACGAGATGCTCGCTCGCATCCAGCAGACCGACCTGTCCGTGCCGGTGGAGCACGGCCCCTTCGTCTACTACAGCCGCACCGAGGAGGGCCTGGACTACCCCATCCGATGTCGCCGACCCCGTGGCGGAGGCCCGGAACAAGTCATCCTGGACCCCAACGTCGAGACCGCGGGGCACGCCTTCTACAAGGTGCACGCGGTCTGCATCAGTCCGGACCACACGATGCTCGCCTGGGCCGTGGACACCACTGGCTACGAGCAATTCGTGGTCCACGTGCGGGATCTGACCACCGGCGAGACCCTGCCGGACACCATCGACAACGTGGGCTGGTCGCTGGTCTGGGCCAATGACAACCGGACCCTCTTCTACTCCAAGCGCAACGACGCCCAGCGCCCCCACCAGGCCTGGCGCCACACCCTGGGCGAGTCCAGCGACACCCTGGTGTTCCAGGAGGACGACGATCGCTTCTTCCTGTACATCGGGCGCACCCGCAGCGACCGCTTCCTGGCGCTGACCCTCAAGTCCAAGGTCACCACCGAGGTACACCTGCTGGCCGCCACCGACCCGACCGGAGACTTCCGGGTCATGGCGCCTCGGGTCCAGGACGTCGAGTACGACCTGACCCACCACGGTGAGCACCTGTACGTGGTCACCAACGAGCACGCGCTGAACTTCCGGCTCTTCGCGGTGCCGGTCGACGACTGGTCCCGGGAGGGCTGGCGCGAGGTCAAGCCCCATCGACCCGCCGTGCACCTGTTGTCGGCCAGCGCCTTTGCCGGTCACCTGGTGTTGTCCGAGCGCGAGCACGGCCTGCCCCAGCTGACCCTCATCGATCTGGAGACCTGGACCGAGCACCGGGTGGCCTTCGACGAGGCCGGGTGGTCCCTGACCCTCGCCCAGAACCCGGAGTTCCAGACCACCAAGCTTCGCTTCACCTATCAATCGATGGTGACCCCGTCGTCGGTCTTCGACTACGACATGGCCACCCGGGAGCGGGTCCTGCGCAAGGAGACACCCGTGCTGGGTGGCTACGATCGGTCTCGCTACGAGACCCGCCGGACCTGGGCGACCGCCGCTGACGGGACTCGGGTGCCCGTCACCTTGATGCACGTGCGGGGACTGGAGCTGGACGGCTCCCACCCGCTGTGGCTGGCCGGCTACGGCTCCTATGGCCACTGCTATGACCCCTACTTCTCGACCCTGCGGCTGTCGCTCCTGGAGCGAGGCGTGGTGTTCGGGGTGGCCCACATTCGGGGGGGTGGAGAGCTGGGCCGCCACTGGTACGAGTCCGGCAAGATGGCCTGCAAGGCGACCACGTTCACGGACTACATCGCCTGTGCCGAGCACCTGGTCGCCGAGGGCTGGACCGCGTCCGACCGGCTCGTGGCCCAGGGCGGCTCGGCGGGCGGCCTGTTGATGGGGGCGGTGGCCAACCTGCGGCCGGACCTGTTCCACGTCATCGTGGCCCAGGTGCCCTTTGTGGACGTGGTCAACACGATGCTCGACGAGACCATCCCCTTGACCGTGATCGAGTGGGAGGAGTGGGGCAACCCGAAGCTGGAGGATCAGTTCCGCTGGATCCGGGCCTACAGCCCTTACGACAACGTGACGGCCCAGGACTACCCCCACATGCTCGTCGAGGCGGGTCTCAACGACCCGAGGGTGCAGTACTGGGAGCCGGCCAAGTGGGTTGCTCGCCTTCGCGCCACCAAGACAGACGACAACACGCTGTTGCTCAAGACCCTGATGGGCGCAGGCCACGGCGGATCCTCGGGCCGCTACGGCCGCATCGCCGAGGTGGCTTTTGAGTACGCCTTCGTGCTCGACCGGCTCGGGTTGGCCCGGTGAACCAGCCCTGCAACCCCTGCGCGGCCGCGGAATAATCCCCTCGTGCTCCCCCTCCTCTTCACCGCAGCCTGTGGCCCGCCCGACTACCAGGCCGTGCTCGACGAGTCGCTGGTGGACTGGGAGTTTCCCGGGATCACGGCCGTGATCCTGGAAGGGGACGAGCAGGTGTTCTCCGGTTCTGCCGGCGTCTCGAACGCGCTGGAAGAGACGCCGATGCGGGCCCAGGACCGGTTCAGGCTGGGGAGCCTGACCAAGCCCTTCACGGCCGTCGTGATCCATCAATTGGATCAAGAAAACCTGATTGCGCTCGACGACCCGGTGTCGGCGTGGGTCGCTGGGGTGCCCCGGGGTGACGAGATCACCCTGCGGCAGCTCGTGCTCCACACCAGTGGCATCGGCGACTACGTCGACTATGGACGCTACTGGGACAACGCCGACAGTCCCTGGGAGCTGGACGAGCTGCTGGAGCTCGCGTTCATCGAGGAAAAGGGCTACCCCGGGGAGCGGGGTTACTACACAAACGCGGGCTACATCCTGCTCGGACTGGCCATCGAGGCCGCCACCGGCGAGTCGTGGGAGTCTCAGATCCAGGCTCGCATCATCGAGCCGCTGGGGCTCGCGGACACGGGGTGGTTCGACCAGGGTGCCGAGCCGGTCCACGGTTATGAGCGATACGGTGAGGTGCTGGTCGACACGACTCTGCACAGACACTCCGAGAACTCCTGGGCGGCCGGCGCCCTGGTGTCCAATGCCCACGACGTGGCGGCGTTCTCGGTCGCGCTCTGGGGGGGCGAACTGCTCGACGCCGCCCACGTGGACCTGTGGCTCGTGCCCGATCCGACCACCGGGTCCACGGACTGGTTCCGCACCCAGGGACTGCGGCTCGACGTGGTCGATGGCGAGGTCAACCTGGGCCACATGGGCAAGGGGGTGGGATACCGCAGCGACTGGTCGACCCGCCCCGATCGCGACGTGACCGTGGTCACCATGCACAACGGGTCCTGGCGCCGGGCCCGAGACCTGAGCAATCGCCTCTTCGACGAACACCGAGCCCGCTGATGCTCCTCTTGTGGCTGCTGGCATGCGACGACATCTCGGACACGGCCGGGCTGATCGCACCGGTGGATGGGGTGGTCGCCACCACACCCTGGATCCCGATCCAGTTCGAGATCCTGCGCACCGAGCTCACCGCCCCACCCCAGGCCTGGCTGGACGGAATCGACGTGACCGATCCCTACGGCTTCACCCGGTCCCGGGCCAAGAAGTGGGGCGGCAATGCCGACTACCTGGCGACCCTGGATCTGCGCGGGGTCGCGCCCGGTGAGCACGTGCTCCACGTGCACGTCGGAGAGCGGGTGGACACCGCGGCCTTCACCTTCGAGCCCGCGCCCTGTCGGGTCGACGCGTGGATCCAGGATGCCGAGGGCGAGCCCATGGCGGGCCAGGTCGTGGTGTTCTACGAAGGGCACCGGGTGGTGCTCGGGAACGAAGAGACGGCGATCGATCCACGGGACCGGGACCTGGGTCTGGATCGGTTCATGGTGTTGCCCGATCGCGGCGGATCCGCATACCTTCCGTGTCGTACGTACACATTCATGGCGGCGGGCGACGTGCGGCGAGAGGTGGCGCTGCAGACCCTGACCCTGGAAGAAGGCGTGCCGGCCCGGGTGGACTTTGTGCTGCCGGTCGGGGTCGAGACGCCCGGTGAACACAGCGCGGACCTGCACGTGCACACCGGGCGCAGCCAGGACGGCTTCTTGGCCGATCAGCCCCGGGTCGAGAGCATCGCGGGGGCGGGGGTCGAGGTGGTCGTGATCACCGACCACGACCGGGTCAACGTTTTGGGCCCGACCTTCCAAGCGATCCTTGGGGACCACTCGCCGGTGGTCATCCAGGGGGTCGAGCGGGACCTGCACCTCTACGATCCCGACAAGCCCGGCTACCGCAACACGGCCCACTTCAACGCGTTCCCCCTGGCGCTCTCGGCGGAGCTTCCGCCTGAACAACACGATCGGGTGGAGACCTTCATGGCCGGCTGGGCGTCGCTCGTGGCGGGGACGCCGTCGGGGATTCCGGTGGTCCAGCTCAACCACCCCCGAGGCATCCAGTTCCAGGAGCTCGAGGAGGTCGAGGAGGAGGGCTGGGCCCTGTTCAACCACCTGGGCTTCGACCACGACACACCGCCGGGCCAGGGCGAGAACGCCTGGATGGCTGGGACCGATCCGGAGACCGGCGTCCAGGCGTTGGCGTTCGACACCCTCGAAGTGCTGAACCGGGCATCGCTGGACCGCTACCGCGACGTGCGGGCCGACTGGTTTGCGCTGCTCGGCCACGGCATGGTCTTCACCGGGACCGGGAACAGCGACTCCCATGGGCTGGTGATCGAGTCGGCGGGGCGCCCGATCAACCTGGTCCAGGCGCCGCTGCCCGACAGTGAGGAGGCTCTGGCGGAGTGGCTGGCGGCGGTGGTCGAGGGCCGCGTCCGGGTGACCAATGGACCGGTGGTCGGGCTGGAGCTCGACGGCGACGTGGCCCGGGTGCGGGTCCAGGCGGCGTCCTGGGTCCCGGTGCACCAGATCCGGCTGGTCGTGAACGGCCTCGAGCACGTGGTCGTTCAGGAGCCCATCGCCGATGCCCAGGGGCTCTATGGTCCCACGGACCTGATCCATGAATTCCCCCTGGAGCTGGACGGGGACACCTGGCTGGTGGCCGAAGCCGGCTGGCCGCTGACCCAGCCACGGGATCGGGAGCAGCTGGGGCTCTTCGCCGACGTGGCGCCCGATCACGTGCCGATCGGCTTCACGAATCCGGTGTTCGTGGACCACGATGGAGACGGGGTCTGGACCCCGCCGGGGGTGCCTTGAGTTCCACGACAGCGAAGCTCCACCGCCCCGAGCCCTGCTCTGCCCAGGGCGCCCAGCCGGTGGATCGAGACACACCGCCGCACCGGGCCGCCCAGCGCCTGCGGGACGGGACCACGCTGGTGGTCACGGATCACTACAGCACCGGGGCCGAGATCATCGCTCGACTCCAGGCCCTCGTGCCTGCGCCACCGCTCCGCGCGCCGTATGCACAGCGCCAGGAGCACCGGCGGGGCCTGCGTCGCGCGTCGCTGCGGCTCCTGGCGCCCATCGTCGACCATCGACTGGCGCTGGCCGGGGGGGCGCCGATCGGGTTGCTCGCAGAGCTCTATCCGGAGCAGTCCCGCTTCTGGCTCCCGTTCGTCCAGGTCCAGGAGCTGCGCGGCGCCTGGAATCGCTACCGAGAGGGGGTGCACCTGGCCGTGCTGGGGCATCGGGTCCACCCGTACTTCGGGACCTACGTGCCCACCCGGGTCGAGCACCTGGAGCTGTTCGCCACCTGGCTCAGCCAATACCAGGGCGCACGGGCCCAGGGCGTCGACGTGGGCACAGGGTGTGGGGTGCTGGCGCTCATGTTGTGCCGCGCGGGTTTTGCCCGCGTGCTGGCGACGGACCAGAGCCCCAACGCGGTCGAGAGTGTGGCCCGGGAGCTGCAGCGGCTGCCGCCCGGTGTGCCGCTGGACCTCCACCAGGGCGACCTGCTGGCCCAGGTGTCGGTCCAGGCCGACCTCATCGTGTTCAACCCGCCGTGGGTCCAGGGCGAACGAGAAGGCCTGTTGGATCAGGCCCTGGTGTTCGACGACGACCTGTTGCCCCGCTTCTTCGACCAAGCCAGCCAGCGCCTCGCGCCGGATGGTCGCGTCGTCGTGCTGTTCTCCAATTTGATCCAGCTGGTCCAGCCGCACCTGGCCCACCCGATCCTTCAGGAACTCGAACAAGACCGCTTCGAGCTGGTCCAGAAGCTCCAACGCCGGGTCAAGCCCGGCGTCGACGCCCGGGGAAGAAAACGCAAGACTCGGGAAAAGGTCGAGGTCTGGGAGCTTCGGATGTCCGGCTGATCAGGCCCGCTGTGCGACCCAGAGTGACAAGCGGGCGACCAGATCCCGGGCTCGCTGGGACCCCGGGGGCACGTCGTGAAGCAGGCCGACCAGGTTCACCCCGTCAAAGGCGTCGGCCCAGGTGTGCCAGCCTGTGGGGAGCACGCCCCCGGCCGCGCTGTAGGCCCGGGCAAACACCTCTCTGAAGCCGTCGCTGGTGCCCCATCGGAAGAGCTGTCCCACGTCCATCAGGGCCGGCCCGGCCCAAGCGAATTCCCAGTCCAGCACCAGCAGTGCGCCACACGAGGCGCGCTTGAGGTTGGAGGGCTTGAAGTCCCCGTGCCGGAGTCCAGGGGGATCGGCGAGCTGGGTCAGCACGTGCGCCTGTCGCAAGAACCAGGCGGCGATGGGGTCTGACAGCTCCCCGAGAACGGCGCCGATCGGGCTGTCGAGTCGCTCGAGCACGTGGTCTCGGAGCGCGGCGCCGATGTCGGGCAGGGGCGTCTCCACGGTGAGCCCGCCGCCCAGGAAGCCGTGCGAAGCGGGCGTCAGGGCCTGGTGGATCTCGGCCAGGGCGCGACCGCAGTCCCGTCCCGCGTGAGGGGTGTCGTGGAGCGTGGTGTGATCCACGAATTCCAACAGGAGCCAGTCCGCGCCGCCGTCCAGGACCCGCGGGACCCGAAGGGCGCGCCAGGGGTGCTCCAGCAGGGCCCGCTCGCGCGCTGTCACACCGGGCTCGCGCAGGTGGATCCGGAGCACCCGATCCGGGGCGACCTGGACGTTCAGGTTCACCAGTCCGCCGCTCAGCAGGCGCGCATCGCCGGGGCAGCTGCCCAGGCGGCTCTGCACCGCGGCGGGATCGAGGGTCGGCTGGGGCCGCTCCCGCTGCCAGGCGGACTCGGGATTGGTCAGCTGAGGCACCGGGGCCGCCTATCCCGAAGAAGTGCGACCGGGCCCCCCATGCACCTGGGGGACCCGGCCGCGACTCGGGGAGTCTCTGGGACTACGGCGTGGTCAGGCACATCTCGTAGTCACCGGCGCCGCTGTAGGAGTACACGACCCACAGGTAGTAGCCGGAGCCGCCGTTGTAGCTCACGTCTTCGTTGGAGTCGCTGGTCTCGCCATAGGCGACCATCTTCCAACCGCTGCGCTGGTACTTGTACAGGTACAGGTCGAAGTCCGCACCGTTCCCGGACAGGCTGGCCACGTGGTCGCCCCGGGAGTTGGTCTGGTACCAGTCACCGTTCGGTTCGTAGGCGTAGTCGCCGCTGCCGCCCAGGGAGCCTTCGAACGAGGCGTCGAAGCTGCCGCAGTTCCCGCCCGTCGTGGTGGTGGTGCCACCCGAGGAGGACCCGCCAGACGACGAACCGCCGGACGACGAACCGCCACCGGAGCTGGTCAGGTCACCGGTGTAGCCCAGGATCCAGGACTCGTAGGCGTCGACCTTGGTCGAGACCCCGTAGGAGCGGCACTGGGCGTCGCCGTAGCTGGTCACGCCGACCACGAAGATGTCGCCGTTCCGGTCGAAGAATGCCGGGCCTCCGGAGTCGCCGGAGCAGGGGCCGCCGTTGCCCTGGGTGTAGTAGATCTGCTCGGACCAGACGTCGCTCAAGGGGATGGTGACCTGGAGCTTCTCGCCATACCCGTTTCGTTCGGTCGTGCCGAATCCCGCGAAGTTCAGGCTGCGGCCCTCGTCGGTCGAACTCAAGCCTTCGGCCGCCGAGAGGGGCAAGACGGGGGTGACCGACTCGCTGATGTCTGTGGACAGCTGGATGAGTGCGATGTCATCGGTCAGCTGACGGCTGTCGTAGCCGCTGTGCATGATGACCTGGTCCACGGTGTAGACGTGCGAGGTCAGGTCCCGGGACGGGTCGTCGCCCACGTAGACCGCGACCGAGCTCGGGCTCAAGGACCCGCCGCGGGACTCCATGCAGTGGGCAGCGGTCAGGACCCAGTCCTTGGCGATGAGCGTGCCCGAACAGAACGGGGAGCTCTGCACGCTGCTGCCGGTGCGCTGGTGGATGGACACGACCGCGTCGTGGTACCAGGACGTGGCCGCGTCGCCGTTGATGATCTTCCCGTCGGGGTTGTGGTCGCCGATGCCTTCGACGGCGTTCAGCTGGGGGTCCTCCAAGGAGCCACAGCCGAAGGCGGTGAGTGCGAGGGCCAACAGGGTGAGGTGGCGGCCGGTGGTGATCATGTTCTGGCTCCTCGATTGCGGGAAGGAGGGGTGGGCAACGTCGAAACGGTACACGGCTCTTCGGCCGTCCCACGCCCCCTGAAGTAAAGGGGTCGTTACGAGGGCATCCGTTTTTTGTAAAGTTGCCGCAGACCGGCTCTATAAGCGGATCGAGAGATGTGTCGAGAATGTGCGGAGTGCGTCAGGAGGAGGTCAGGCGCTCCCGCAGCCAGATGGCGTTGCGGCGGTATCGACGGGACCAGCGCCGGGTCCCGGGTCCGCCAGGAGCCAGGAGGTAGCGGCAGATCGGGCAAATTTCATCAATCATGCGAAGCCGATCCTTGGCGTCTCGGAGATCCTGATCTCGTTGACGGAGGAAGCCGCCGACGTAGTTGGCGCTCATGATGCAGTCGGTGCCCACCAGGAAGTCCTGGGCCCGGGCCGTGGCCTCGACGGATCGGTAGAGCCCCGGGGCGTAGTGGTGCAGGATGCCCAGGCTGTGTAGGAGCTCGTGGGCGTAGAGGGCCACGTTGTCCGGGCCGATGGGGCGGGCGGCCGAACCCACCCAGGCGCCTTCGTCGACCCGTCCGCCCGACGCCGAGACCAGCACGCGCCGGCCCTGGTCGTCGGTCCGGGCGGCAAAGGTGTAGAGGATGGGCACGGCGGGATCGGCGGTCGGGCTGCGGTAGCGGGTCGCCGTGACCGAGATCGCCCCCTGGGGAAGCTCGCGAAAGTCGCCCTCGAAGGTGTCGCCGTAGCGGGTGTGCTCGGTCCGGAGCAAGACCTGGACCCGCTTGCCCGTGTAGTCCCGGAGGGCCCGGGCCAGGACCTGGGCGTCTGCCCGGGTCAGGGGTCTCGCCTGCCAGCCTGGATCGGCGGGCACCACGTCGACCAGGTGCAGGACGGGCCGGTCCGCTGCGGCGAAGGCATCGCGCCACACAGACGGCAGGGTCAGCTGGTGGACCAGGTGCTGTTGGCGCTCGGGGTCCTCCAGGTCCTCAGCGACCAGACCCCACCACGCCGAGAGCCGGTGGTCGTGGGACCAGGCCTCCAGGTCGTGCAGCTCGGCGGCCAGCGCGAGCCCCAGGGCCAAGGTCCAGAATCCCATGCCGCAGGATAGAGTCCCGCCAGCGTGGAGGCGCCATGACACCGACGGCCGCGACCTTGATCCTTGCTCTTGGGGGCTGCGACGGCGGCACCACCGGCGACAGCGCAGCGGCGGACTCCGGGGCGACCGGGACGCTGACCGACACCGGCGGCACCACGGACACCACGCCGCCCGTGCCCCAGGTGAGCGCCACCTGGACAGCTGTGGACGGCACCCAGGACGCCGGCGTCGCGACGCTGGGCCTGGTGCACATCTCCGACGACGGCGCCGGGGGCCTGGCGGTCGGCGAGACCCTGGCGGTGGGCGAGGCTGGCGCCGCCTCGGTGACGTTCACGCTGCCCGAGGAGCCTCCTGCGGACCACCTGGTCGAGGACCCGGATCACGCTGGCCTGATGGTGGCGACCTATGTGGCTTCGGCCTGGGTCGATGCCGACGCCGCCGGAGACCTGGGCGACGGCGCGGAGACGGTGCTCGGGGCGGACAGCGACGCGCTCGTGGCGTACCTGACCGGCACGGTGCCGGACGGCTGGCCGTCGGGCTGGAGCCTGGCCGACAACCACTTCGAGGACGGCGACGCGGCGGGAGACCCGACCTTCAGCGACCTGGGCGGCGGGACCGACGTGGTCGGCCTGGGCCTGGTCGACCCGAGCATCGACCTGGGGGGCAGCTACCAGGCCTTCGGGGGCAAGGATCGCGGCCTGGTGGGGCTGGCCATCGACAGCGACGGCGAGCCGAACCTGGACGATCCGGTGTTCGACGTGATCCTGAGCGGCACCACCTTTGACGCCTCCCAGGCTCAGCCACCCGCGGCGGAGTTCCAGTTCTACTCCGCCGACGCGGGCGCCAGGATTGGCGTGGTCGCCGGCGTGCTGTACAACGACGACAACGGCAACGGCGAGTACGACTGGTTCCTGGACTTGGACCCGGACACCCACACCGTCTGCCTGGGCACGGACCCCGTCGGCCTGTTGTTCGTGGGCGCGTCCACGTCGCTGGCGGCCGTCCTTGGCCTGGACATCGTGGGCTGGCAGGCGGGCTGGATGGCGGTGACCGGCGACCCCGACGCCCCGGACGACCTGGTCCGCCTGACCGACGCCGAGGCGCTGGCCCTGGCCATCGGCCCCACCTGCGCCCTCGACTGATGCCGAGCGTGCCGTTCTTCGCGGGCCTGGTGGCCTGTGCCGCGCCTGTGTTGACCGTGTCGCCTCCGCACCTTCCGGCGGCGGGCACGGCGGTCTATGGCGTGACGGTCCAGGGGGGCCCGGCCGACGTGGTGCTGTGGGTGGACGGCGTCGAGATCGAAGAGCAGGACCTGGACCTGTCAGGGGAATTCCACCTGGACACCACGCAGCTGGCCGACGGCGCACACCAGGTCGTGCTGGAGACCCGGGGCTTTCTCCAGGAGACCGCCCGCCATGCCATGACGCTCGTGGTCGACAACACCGCGCCCACGGTGCGGCTCGCAGCCAGCAGCAGCACGGTGGGGCAGGGCCACACCCTGGGCATCTTTGCCCAGGCCAGCGAGCGGGTCAGCGACGCCCAGGTCACCTTCCTGGAGACCACCTGGGACCTGGAGAAGCTCTCCGATCACGTGCTGCGCGCGGTCAAGGGCATGCCGGTTGGCGCCGAGCCGGGCTCGCTGCCCCTCACACTGCACCTGGTCGACGACGCTGGGAACGAGACCACGGCGTCTTGGACGGTGACCGTGACCGAGACCGCCTTTCCCAAGGGTGGGTACGTGCGCTTGTCCTCCTCCAAGAAGAAGGACATGGGCAAGGCGATGCTCACCCAGCGGGCAAACGAGGCCCGTTGGCAGGCCTACCGGCAGGACGTGGGGCTGCCTCTGGTCGACGGGCTGTTCCAGATGCCGACCCAGGGTCGGGTGACCAGCCACTTCGGCAAGGTGCGCCGCTACAACACGGGGGACGTGCGGCACCACCTGGGCACCGATCTGAAGGGCAGCACGGGGTCTGTGGTGGTGGCCGCCCATGATGGCCTGGTGACCCTCGCCGAAGAGCTCCACATCTACGGCAACGCGGTGATCCTGAAGCACGGACCCAACGTCTCCACCAGCTACAACCACCTGTCCCAGATCACCGTCGACGTCGGCCAGGACGTCACCCAGGGCATGATGATCGGGCGGGTCGGCTCGACCGGCCAGTCCACCGGACCCCACCTGCACTGGGGCATGGAGGTCGGGGGCACCGCCGTGGCAGCCGAGGAGTGGACCACCCGGGACTTCAGCCAGCCGCTGCCCGGGGACTTCGAGCCCGGCGTGGCGCCGGACCCGACCCTGGACCCTCCCTCCGGGTGAGCTGGCGGGAGGCCTGTGCGGCCTGGGTCCGAGCCCACGGGCTCGACCCCCAGTGCCTGGCTCTGCTGAGGGCCTTCGATCGCACGGCACGAGCGGGGCCGCCAGGAGCCCTGCCGGCTGTCGAGGAGGCCCTGGAGGCCGGTGCGGCGGACCGGCTCGACCGCTTGGTGGCGTCCTGTGCCGCCGAGGTGGACGCCGACCAGGCTCGGATGTTCGGGCGGCGCTTCCGGGCGGTCGATCAGACCCTCGCGGACCTGGCCCCTGGTGAAGCCCGGGTGCTCCGGGTCGGCCTGCGCCAGCGCCTGGAGGAGATCCTGGCGGGTCCGGGCCCCCGGGCGCTCCGGGTTCGCGCCCTGGCGGACTTCTACGGCAGCCACGCCGGGGTGCTGGCGTGGCGGGGGCGAGGGGGCGAGCTCGCCGCCTTGCTGGACCCTGTGCCTTGGCGGCCCGTGGCGCCTGGTGTCCGCCACGCCCGGCTGGACGGGGTGGCGGAACAGGGGCCGCTGCACGTGAACCTGCTGGCCGTGGACCCCGAACAGGTGCGCCTGGAGGTGGTGGATCTCCACGGTCGGGGCACGGTCGCCCAGCTCGGGCAGGGCGCCATCGCTGCGGTCTCGGGCGGCTTCTTCCTCTACTCCGAGCCGGACATTCCTCCGCCTTCTGCCAGACACGACCCGGTGGGCCTGCTGATGCGCGCAGGCCGCATCTTGAACCCTCCGACGATGCGGCGAGGCAGCCTGTTGGTGGGCCCTCGGGGTGTCGCCCTGGCCCCCCTGGGCATGGAGGCCGTCCGCGTCGGCGGCCGACCGGTGCACTGGTGGAACCGAGCGCGTCCGGGTCCGGCGCCATGGGAGGGCCACGCGGTGGTGGGCGACCGGGTCTTGCCGGGTCGGACCCGCTGGCCGCCGTTGAACGGCATCCTGCTTCGGGACCCGGTGCCCGACCCGGTGCCCTGGGCCCTCGAAGGGCCCTGGACCGACGCCGTGGCCGGGGGCCCCATGCTGCTCCAGGACGGCGAGAGCTGCCTGGACCGCGAGGCCGAGGAGTTCACGGGTGGGGCCCCGCCGCTCACCTTCTCCCAGGACGAGACCTTCGACCAGAACTTGCTGCCGCGCATGGCGGTCGGCCTGCGCGATGGCGGCGAGCTGGTGTTTGCCGCAGTCGACGGCCGCAACCTGCAGCGAGCCCTGGGCCTGACCCTGCGTGGGACCGGCGCACTGTTGCGGCAGCTGGGCTGCCACACCGCCCTGAACCTGGACGGCGGCTCCAGCAAGCGCATGGTGGTCCAGGGGCGGGTGGTGGACCTGCCCAGCACCGAGATGGTGACCGGTGGGCACGGCGGGGCCAGGGTTCGGCCCGTGCACACGGCGATTCGCGTCCTTGCGGGGTAGCGTGCGCCGGTGCGACAGGCGCTGATCATCACCTTGCTCTGGCTGCCCCTCGCCGCGGTCGGGTTCGTGCCGGCGGTGTTCGCCGGGTTCGTGCTCGAGGCCGAGCCAGCGGGCTTCTTCCAGTGGATGGTGGCGCTGAGCATGCAGGGCTTCCCCGCAGCCGCGGTGGGCTGTGCGGTCATCGGCTGGGCCTTCCTCGTGCTGACCCGACTGGTGGCCCTGAAGCCGGAGACGGTGGCCCGGACGTGGCGCACACTCCTGCTGCTCCCGGCCGTGCCCCTGCTGCTGTGGGCCGCGGGGTGGTTGGGCATGATGTTGCTGGGTTGAAGTGCAACCTGGTTTGAAACCCCGGGCCAGGTCAGGCGTCCGCTAAGGTGGACGCGCCCAGGTTCCCGCCCATGCTCCTGTCCTTGCTCTGCCTGTCCAGCTGCCTCACCCCGCCTGAGGCCACCACCAGTGGGCTCTCGGGCACCGAGGGTCGCACCGACACCGCCGCGCCGGAGGATCAGGATGATCCGGGCGCAGCCGACGTCGGCGACGACATGACGCTGGCGGAGGACTCGGGCAGTGCCGAGCCGGTCCTGACCGGTGACTGCTCGGGAGGGGGCTCCGCGGGCTTCTGCACTGGACGTGGGGAAGCCCGTGGAGCCAGCGACGGCGTCTTTCCCACGCTGTTCAAGGCCGACTTCGATGGGTTCACCGAGCTCTGTGGGGTCGAGAGCGACAGCGACTGGCTGACCTGTCACCTGTCGTGGAGCGACGACTGCGCAGAGCCCGTGGGTGCGCTGCCGATGCCTCTGGACGGTGCGCTCTACGTCTGCGGCGAGGCCACGATGCCCGAGGGTCCCACCGAGGGCATCTGCACCATCGAGACCGGGGCCGGCCCGTTGGAATTCCGGGTGATCCTGGACTGATCGGCGCTCTATCTGGCCTCCCGCGTGGCCTCGGGCCAGGTCAGCGCGGCCTCGTCCCACCACGCCTGGTCCCGGGCGTCGACGTCTGCCATGCGGCGCAGCCAGGAGGTGGTGGCGGTGCGCACGATGTCCTGTCCCGTCGGCAGGTCCAGGTAGCCCCCGTCGTCGTCGCACTCGTCGCTGATGAAGGGCGCGACGCGGCACAGGTCGGAGAACACGAAGTGGCCCGCGTCGGCCAGGGTCCAGAGCTCGGCGGGTGCCGAGAGGCCGTCGTAGGTGGGCCGGATCTCCTCCTCGTAGGGGGTCATCTCGTCCATGGTGCCGCCCCAGACCATCGCCGGCTTCACGCTGTCCAGGCCCTGGTCTCCGAACGCGTACCAGCCACCGGGTGCCATCGACAGGGCATGGGTCGCTCGCGGGTCCGGGGAGCCCGGCACGGTCAGGACCTCTTCGGTGAGCTCGCAGAACCGGGAGTCGGGGTTGGACTCGCACCAGATCACCATGCCGGCGTGGTCGATCTGACCGCCGGCGACGGCCAGGGTCGTCCAGGCTCCAAAGCTGTGTCCGGTCATGAGGTAGTCGTCGCCGGCCGTCAGACCGGCGAGCTTGTCGGCTGGGTCTGCGGTGCGGGCCAGCAGCGCGTCGACCGCATCGACCACCTGGCCCGGCCGGCGGTCCGCGATGAGCGCTAGATCGAGCTGATCCGGATCCAGGAAGGTATTGCCCGGGTGGTCCGGGGCCACCACCACGAAGCCGTGGGAGGCCCAGTGCTCGGTCAGGGTGATGGACTGGTAGCGGATGCCCTGGCTTCCGTGGCTGAAGGCGATCAGGGGAAAGGGCCCATCGGCCGTGACCGGCGTGGCCTCGCGGTAGGCGGTGCCAGCCATGGGGATCTCCAGGTAGGGGCTGGGGTCCTGGTTCTCGGGCTGGATCGCCGGATACCAGACCTCGACGGAGATCGCTTCTTCGTGTGCGCCGGTCATCTGGAAGGAGGTGACGCCGGCGGCGTAGGGACCGGGCTCGTCGGGTGCGGTCCACGGGGGCTCAGGCTCCGGTTCCGAGCCACAGGCCAGCAGGAGCAGCGCCAGCACGGCTATTGGCCCGGGGCAAAGGCGCCCGAGGCGACGGCCGCCTCGCGCTCCTGGGCGCCGAGCATGACCTGTTTGGGGGGCGGGGCGGACTTGTGGTGGTTGTGGCTGGCCACGGCGAAGTACGCCTTGAAGCGGTGGTAGTAGCCGCCTGGGGGCCGCACGTAGCGGCCATTGATGCCCAGGTTGTCGCCCCCCCACAGGAATTGGAAGCAGTGGGAGAGCGCGGCCGACGACAAGGCGATGTCGCAGTCCCGCGCGGCTGTCTCGCCGCGGGAGAGTCCCGCCGTCGGGCTGAGCAGCAGGGCCTGTTCGTGGTCCGTCAACCAGACCGTCGCGTCCATCAACAGCTTGGACTTGCGAAAGGCCCGCATGGCCAGCCATCCGTTCAGGGACTTGAGCTGGCCCAAGAAGGCATTGGCCTGGGCGACCAGCGTGTCGACGTCGACCGGCTCGTGGGTGACCAGGTCCTGGGTCTGCTCGGCGCGGTCATAGTCGCGGGAGTAGGCGCGGATGGCCTTGCGGTTGATGCGCTTCTCGCCGAGCTTCCAGCGGTCCCCGGGGTACAGCACCACCGGCTTGACCTTGCACCGCTGCTCCAGGAACGACGCCACCGTGCCCACCCGGTTGCTGCGGTCATTCATGTAGTGGTTCTCGCGGTGACAGAACCACACGAAGCTGGCCATGGGGAGCACCCAGGTCGGCTTCAGCCCCTCGGTCTGGTAGATGAGCCGCTGGAGCATCTCATTGGCATAGGCCTGGCGCATGTCCGGGTCGTCCTTGTTGCCAGCCCAGCCGCCATAGGAGAACTGGGAGAGCAGCAGATCCGGACTGTGCCCGTCCAGTTGGGCTCGGATCTGGCGGACCTTGTCCTCGGACTCGACCACACAGTCGTTCAGGTTGAGCACCAGCTTGCCGGCGGCCCGAAAGGCGATCCAGGAGTCGCCGCGCGAGAAGGGCACACACCGCACCCCCAGGCCATCGCCCAGGTCTACCCACTCCGCGGGGTCCAGCTCGATGACCGCCTTGAAGCCCTGTCCTTGGGCCCACGACACGACCTTGTGGTGATCCGTGTCCTGGTAGAGCAGAGTGATGCCGGCGCGGACGGCGTCCGGGATGCGCTTCAGCGTGGCTGGGTGAAAGTGGTCCGGGTGCTCGTGGCTGATCCAGATGTGCGTGATCGAGGCGAAGTCGTCCGGTGTGAAGCGCGTCTCGGACAACAGCCCCACACCCCCGTCGAACACCGGCTGGTCCAGCCAGGGGTCGGTCATCAGCCGCACACTGCCGTGCTCCAGGACGAACGAGGCGTGGTTGACCCACTCGATGCGCATGGTCGTCTTGCTCCCAAGGACTCCCCAGGCCTAACGATGTCGCGTCTGCCACGTCTTGACGATCCGCTTTGGTGGCGCCAGCCTGGGCGGCGCCGCGAGATACGATGCTCGCCCCTCTCATTGCCCCGGAGTCCCCATGGAGGTCCCCAGCGCCCTGCGCAAGTGGTTCGTGTTCCACTTCTGGGCCGACTACGTCTTCGCCGTGCCGCTGTTCGTCGCGCCGGTCTGGTTCATGGGCCTGTTGGGCTGGGAGTGCGTCGACCCTGTGGCCAGCCGACTCGTTGCAGCAGCACTGTTTGGTATCGGTGGGGAGTCTCTACTGGGGCGCAACGCCGACGCGGAGTCCTTCCGGACCATGCTGCGCATGAAGGTGATCTGGTCGTCCACCGCCACCATCGGCATCGGCCTGGCCATGGTCAACGGGGCCCCCACAGCCGGGTGGCTCTTCTTTGGCATCTTCCTGGGCTTCAACCTGCTCTGGACGACCTGGTGGCTTCGGATGCGAGCGGCGTGAGTCCGTGCCGCGCCTGATCGACAAGCTCGACGCCGCTGCCGGACGCACGCCGGAGCTGCTGGACACCGGAGTGGACTACGGGGTCCAGCGGGCGCCGCCGGAGCGGCTCATTCGCCCCGACGGCACCTACGTCGCCGGCTGGTTCGACGCCGTGCCTCCGGTGCTCAACCTCGACGACTCCAGCGCCTTCGACCTGGCCTTCCAGCGCTGGTTCCACCTGAGCTTCGAGACCCAGACCCACTTCCTGGTGCTCAACATCGCTCACCTGGGCAAGGCCGGGAACACGGCGGTGCTGGTCTGCGACAAGGAGACCGGGGCCTTCGAGCACGCATCGCTCACCCAGGTCCTGGGGAGCAACGACATCCACGTGGGGCCCCGAGCGGAGCACTTTCACGACCCGGACTCCGGGAGCTTCATCCGGGTGAGCGACGACGACGAGGTGGTGCAATTCTCGGTCCACGCCGAGGGCCTGGCGGTCATGGGGGTCGCTCGCCGGGTCCTGGGGCCGCCCCTGATCCAGGCCACGGCCTTTCACCGCGGGCGGGGCAGCTTCCAGCGCTACGGCAACCTGGCCATCGAGCACGGCACCCTGGCGCTCGGGGACCGGATCCTCCCGCTGCCCGCCGGCAGCCTGGGCTCCTTCGACCGGACGATGGGCCACCAGCGGGGTGAGCAGGCCTGGAACTGGGTCGCGGCCGTGGGCCACGGGGTGGACGAGGACACCGGCGAGCGTGTGCGGCTGGGCATCCAGGTGGCCCGAGACCGCAGTCTTGCGCGCCCTGTCGTCATCGCCCAGAAGTACGCGGTCTGGACCGAAGACGCCCTGTTCAAGGTGCCGGAAGCCGTCTTCGACTACACCATCGACGACCCCGAGACCCGGGCCAGCGAGAGCCCGTGGCGCATCACCAGCCCGGGCTGCGGGGACAGCTGGCTGGACCTGACCTTTCACCCGCGCTTCCACCGCCGGGAGCACCGCTTCCTGTGGCTCATGAAGGCCGACTTCAGCCAGTACTACGGCGATCTGACCGGTCGGGTTCGGGTCGGAGGTCGCACAACCCGCCTGGAGCCCATGTTCGCGGTCGCCGAGGAGTCCCTGCTGGAGCTCTGAGCCGGCGGCTCACGCCAGCACGAAGTCGACCTCCAGGCCCAGGCCGTCTGTCTCGTTGCCCGTCACGGGCACCACGAGCGACGTGTTGGCAAAGGAGTCGCACTCCAGGTACTCGTCGCCCTCGAAGTAGAGCTGCGTGGTCAGCCGCTCGACGTCGTCGACCGTGATCTTCACGTGGTAGTGCCGGGGCCGGTACACACCGTTGTCGGCGTAGAGCCCTGGTCGGATGGTGCGCAGGGTCCAGCGCCCGTCGCCGTCGGTGGTGAGGGTCGTGCGGTAGCGGAAGCCCGAGTTGTCGTACTCGCCCGAGTCGTCCGAGTGCCAGATCTCCACCACAGCGCCGGCGAGGGCTGCCGCGCATCCCGCCTCATAGACCAGGCCGGTGAGGGTGACGATGACCCCCCCGTCGTCCTCGACGATGTCCACCGACGAAGGGGCACCCTCTGAGTAGAAGGGACCTTCGATCTGGCTGGCGGTGACCTGGCACTCGCCCGCGTCCGGAAAGGGCCCGTCGTCGTTGATCTGGGCGCCGCCGCCGCCGGTCTGGAGGCAGTAGTCGGCGTCCTTGGTGCGCAGGGCGCAGCCGGTGGTCACGGCGAGGGCGCCGACTCCAGTCAGCAGGGCACGGCGATCGAGCTCGGACAAGGGGCCTCCAGGGTGCGTCGGGACTGTATACGCACGGGATGGGGGGATCGTGTCAGTCTCCCAGCCTCACGCCGTCTCTGCGCAGGGGTCCGACCTGGCGGCCGGCCTTCATCTCGGCTTCGTCGGCGATGCGCAGGTAGAGGTCGTCGTCGGTGCCCTCGATGACCAGGCCGACCGCGCCGGTCGCCCGGCTCAGGGCACCCAGGTTGCGCAGTCGCGGCAGCCGACGCACCAGGATCCAGGTCTGGCCTTCGTCGATCCGGGCCCGCAGCTCGATGGCCACACCCAGCACCGTCGACCGCAGCCCGTCGATGCTCACCCAGCCGCGGCCGAGCTGGATCGGCCCATAGAGACTCTTCAGCCTGAGCCCGCCGCCGGGCCGGTAGCCGAAGAGCTCCAGCACGCCCCGCAGCAGAGGGCTCACAGTGCCCGACTGCAGGTCCAAGGGGATGACCAGCGTGGGGACTCGGACCTGGGCCGTCAGCACGCTGGTGCCGCGCTCGGCCTGGGGATCGGTCTGCATCATGCCTGTTGCAGACACCAGCCCGCGGACGGGCGATGGCCGATCCGACGTCGCGGCGACGATGTCCTGGATGCGCAGGCTGGTGACCTCGGTGTCCAGGGTCAGGGTGGCCTGGGTCTTGAGCAGGCCCTCGAAGCGCAGGGTCGCGGTGCCCTCGCCGGACGCCAGGCCGAAGCCGACGCCGCCCAGCACCACGCCACGATCGTCGGCGACGATCTCGTCGATGGTGGCCTGCGAGAAGGCCAGGTCGCCATAGACCAGGGGACCGATGCGTGCGTGGCCCAGACCCGAGAAGTCCCGGGTGCCTGGCTGGAAGCGCAGGTTGTCGACCTGGCCGGTGATCTCGCTGGCCGTGAGGCCGGACAGGGGGCCGTCCTCGTCGACCTGGAGGCGGGTGTGCCAGATCTCGACCCGGTCGGCGGCCAGGGCCAGCGGGTCGTCGGTGGGGGTCCAGGGCGGCGGCGGCCGCTGGGTGGGCACGTGGAGCGAGAGCCCGACGATCCGGAGCCAGTCCACGTGCACCTCCCGTCGGTGCTGCCAAGCGTCCAGATCCGGCAGGGGTGCGCTGGCACGGTCCACCGAGAAGGCAGGGCGCTCCGGGTCGTCCGGGACCCACTCCAGCCCCTCGACGGTCAGCTCCCAGGTGGCGGGCTGCCACAGCTCTCCTGGCCCGATCAGATCCATGCCGGCGATGCTCACCTGGCCCGGCAGGTCGCGCACCAAGCGCTCGGCCATCCAGGTCCAGGGTGTCGGAGAGAGGGCCAGCCACAGGGCGCCGCCCGCCGCCACCAGCACGCCCAGGGTGAGCAGGCGAACCAGTGCGCGGACCCCGGGCCCGAACACGGGTTGCTTCTGTCCCACCTCGCTGAACACGCCGGTCGCCTATCCCGATTACCCAACCCCTCCTGACCGGAGGTCTTCCGTGCTCGTGATGGTCGTCAACAGCGGCAGCTCCAGCGTCAAGGTCGACGTGCTGGACCCAGCCACCGGATCCCGCGTCGTGTCAGCCCGGCTGGGGCGTCTCGGGACGCCCCAGGCCACCTGCACCGTCGCGGGCCGCGACGTGGCGCTCGACGGCAGCGATCACGCCGCCGCCCTGGTCCAGGTCCTGCCAGCCGTGCTCCAGGCGCTTCCAGAGAGGGCCCGGATCGCGGCGGTGGGCCACAGGGTCGTGCACGGCGGCGAGCGCTTCGTGGACCCTACGGCCATCGACGAGACGGTCGAGTCGGCCATCGACGCCTTGGCTCCCCTGGCACCGCTCCACAATCCGCCCAACCTGGCGGGCATCCGGGCCGCTCGTGCCCTGATGCCGGACCTGCCCCACGTGGCGGTCTTCGACACGGCCTTCCACAGCACGCTGCCCCGACGGGCTCGGTCCTACGCCATCGATGCCGAGCTCGCCAAGGACAAGGGCCTGCGCCGCTACGGCTTCCACGGGACCAGCCACGCCTGGGTCTCGAACCGCGCCGCCGCCTTCCTCGACGCCGATCCCCGGGACCTCCGCACCATCACGCTCCACCTGGGCAATGGCTGCAGCGCGGCCGCGGTGGAGTTCGGGCGCTCGATCGAGACGTCGATGGGGCTGTCCCCGCTGGAGGGTCTGGTGATGGGGACCCGCAGCGGGGACCTGGACCCGGGGCTGATGCTCCAACTCCTGCGGGATGGCATGAGCGTCGACGAGCTGGACCACCTGCTGAACCGCAAGTCCGGGCTGGCCGGCCTGAGCGGGGTGGGCAACGACCTGCGGGACATCGAGGCCCGGGCGGGTGAGGGCGACAAGCGAGCGCGACTGGCCCTGCACGTGTTCTGCCACCGGGCCCGCAAGTACGTGGGTGCCTATGCCGCCGTGATGGGCGGGGTGGACGTGATCGCCTTCACCGGGGGCATCGGCGAGAACTCCGCCCTGGTCCGCCACCGGGTCGCCCAGCGCCTGGAGTTCCTGGGTGCGCGGCTCCACGAGGACCGCAATCGAGACGCGCGGGTCAGCCGAACCGAGGACGTCGCGGTGCTGCACGCCGACAACAGCAGGGTGAAGCTGTTGGCCGTGGCCACCGACGAGGCACGGGAGATCGCCCGCCAGGTGGTGGGGGTCGTGGAAGAGGCATCGGCGGTGAAGAACCCACGCCCGATCCCTCTGAGCGTGTCCGCCCGCCACGTGCACCTGACCCAGGAGGCCGTCGAGGCGCTCTATGGGCCGGGCCACACCCTGACCCCTCGGAACCCCCTCACCCAGCCGGGTCAATTCGCTTGCGAGGAGACGGTCGAGATCGTGGGCCCCAAGCGCAGCCTCAAGGCCCGCATCCTGGGCCCCGTGCGCTCGGCCATCCAGATCGAGGTGTCCACGACCGACGAATTCCACCTGGGTGTGGACGCGCCCGTGCGGCCCAGCGGCGACGTCAAGTGCAGCGCCGGCTGCACGCTGGTGGGGCCGGCCGGGCGGCTGGTGCTGACCGAGGGCGTGATCTGCGCCTGGCGGCACATCCACATGACCCCCGCCGATGCCGAGCACTATGGGGTCCAGGACAAGGACGTGGTCGAGGTGACCGTGGACTCGGCCGGTCGGGACCTGACTTACGGCGACGTGCTGGTGCGGGTCAAGGACTCCTACAAGCTCGAGATGCACATCGACACCGACGAGGC
>CAZFLE010000091.1:0-29369 GCA_964519895.1 uncultured Enterobacterales bacterium
TTCACCTGGGTGAGGCGCTTCTCGGGTGGAGCGGCCCATGGTTCGCCTGGGGAGGGGACCGACCACCGGACTCCCTGATCCTGACGCAAGGTGGCCACCATCGGGGCGAGAGCCTCCTGGGCCGATGAAGGCGCGAGCGCCGCGAGGCCCCGGAGCCGGCTGGCCGAGATCCGTTGGTCGTTGTCGGCGCACCAGCTGTAGACCAGACCGAGCAGGCGGGGATCGTGTGCAGCCAGCCTCGGGCTGGCCACGATCAGCGGCTCCGGATCGATGGCTACGCCGGTGTGTCGGCGCACCACGCCGGGGACGCCCAGCTCCGTCCAGAGGCTCCAGGCGAGATCCGTGGCGTGAGAGACCAGGCGCTCCCTAGACATCGTCCACCTCCAACCCCAGCGCCGAAAGCGCCTGCTGCAACATCTGGCGGAAGCCGTCGGAGGGATCGTGGGTGCGGCACCAGCGGGCGCTTCGGAACAGCTCACCGAGGACCGTGAGGGCGTCGTTCAGGTCGGCATCAGTCATGGACATGTTGTGAAGATAGACTGCTCGTAGCGAGAACTCAACTGTCGCGATAGTGTCGGCTGGCCGTGCCTGCGGAGGGAGCACCGAGGGCGCACCAGTGAGAGACTGTCCAGGACCACGCGGGACTCCCCGCGACTCCACCCCCACGCGATCCCGGCCTGAGCCCCAGGCGCTTGCCAATTCTTGCCATCGTAGCTACGCTCTGGACATGAGCACGATGAACATCTCCTTGCCTGACGCTCTGCGCGCCTTCGTCGAGGAGCAGGTCCAGCGCGGTGGCTACGCCAGCAGCTCCGAGTACCTGCGCCAGCTCATCCGAGAAGAGCAGGACCGGAGGAGCCTGCGCGCGCTCTTGCTCGAGGGAGCAGCCTCCGAGCCGGCAGCGCCGGCCGACCGGGCCTTCTTCGACAGGCTGCGGGACCGCGTCCGCTCGTGAAGCCCGTCGTCGCGCGTGCCCGCGCGGTCGAGGACATCGAAGCGGCAATCGACCACCTGCTCGTCGAGGCTGAATCGGACGTTGCGGGGGGCTTCATCGACGACCTCGAGCAGGCGCTCTTCCAGCTCGGAGAGCACCCAGGCACGGGCGCGACCCGATGGGCTCACGAGCTCTCGCTACCAGGTCTTCGAAGCGGGTCCCTCCCCCGGCACCCCTACGTGATCTTCTACCTGGAGCGCGAAGACAACGTCGACGTCTGGCGCGTTCTCCACAGCCGTCGCGACATCCCGCCAAAGCTTGCCTGACTCCGCCGGGCCTGGACAGACCGAGGGCGCACCGGTCCCTACGACCCTCACCGCGGGCGGCTTAGGAGGGCTGTGGGAGGTCGAATGCGCCGGGTGCTCAGGATCGGCTGCCTGGGTCTGCTGGGGGGACTGGGTGCGCTGGGTGGGGCCACGGTCTTCGTGCTCAGCTGGCGTTCGTCTTCGGCGAGCAGCACGAGAACACACCCTGGTGGGCGTCGGTCGGCCGTCCCTGACCTGGGTTTCCGCTCGATCCTCTGGGCGCTTCGGGCCGAGAGCGCCGGTTCGTGACACTCTGGGGCGACCCCATGCCCCGTTCCGCCCCTCTGCTGCTCTCTGCGCTCGCTGTGTGGGCCTGGGTCGGCTGTTCCGGAGGGGACTCCGAGGGGTTCCGCGAGTGCGGCCCAGACGAGACCTGCGAGTCGGCCGCGCTGGGCGGCGGAGGCGGCAGCGGAGGCGCTGGGTCCGGGCAGGGCACCGAGGAGCCCACCGACGACACGGGGGGTGGCGGCGACACCGGCGACACCGGGGCCGAAGAGTAGGCCCCAAGCGGGAGACGACATCGCGACCGCCGTAGAGGCCCCCCTGCGGCTGTGAGCGCCCGGGTCGGCGCTCACGCCGCCTTGCGCGCCACGACGACGGCGATCCGTGACGCTGGGGACGGGGGACGGCCCCCCTCGTCGACCTGCCGGACCTGGCGCAGCCCAGCCTGGTCCAGGAGCGCGGGCCACGACGGCAGGGGCGGGTAGAAGGTGGTCTGTGCCCAGTGTCGCCCTTCGGAGCTGGCCCATCCGCGGTGGGTGCGCGTCTCGGGATCGAAGTCCCCGCCGCGCCGGACGCCGTCGGCCTCTTGCACCCAGCGGTGGGGCGGCTCCCCCCAGGAGCGGCCCTCGGGGACCACCAGGTCGAAGGCCAGGTGCCCGCCCGGGGCTGGGTTTTCACTGGCGACCCGCAGCAGCTCGAGAGGGTCCTGGAACAGGGACAGCATGTTGCAGGGGATCAGGACCAGGGGGAAGGGCTCCGCTGCCTTGAACCCGCGCACGTCGCCAACCCACACCCGTCGGTGCCCTATGCGACGGCCCGCCCGCCGTGCCAGCGCAGGGTCGTGCTCGACCCCGAAGACCGCGTGGCCGTACTGCTGTAGTCTCTGGGCGACCCGCCCGGTGCCACAGCCGAGCTCGAGCACCGGGCCGCCGAGGGTCCGGGCCATCGCCAGCCACAGGGCCAGGTCCCAGTCCGGTGCGGTGAGGGCGTCGAAGAGGTCCGGGTCCACGCCCGGTCATCGGTCAGGACGCGGCCACCCTGAGCGCAAAGGTGAGCAGCATCTCTCCCGAGGGCGGGTCGTCCGGGTCGATGCGGGTCTCGTGGTGCACCACCTGGAGTCCGGCTCGGCCCAGCTCACCGTGCAGCTCGTCCCGCAGGATCATCACCCGGTTGCCCGCCAGGCTCACCCGGGTCTCGGGGTCGATCCTGTAGTGGGCGTGGTCCAGCTCGCCTTCGGCGCTCATCGTCTCGCTGAAGAACAGGCCACCCGGCCTCAGCGCGCGGTGCACCAGTCCCAGGAAACCCTGGCGATCCGGGTCGCCCACAATGCAGTGCAGCACGTGGTGGTCGACCACCAGGTCGAAGGTCCCGGGGACCACGCAGCGCGGGTCCAGGCAGTCGGCGACCTCGAAGCGCACGCTCTGACCGGCGGCTGTGGCGTTGGCCCGGGCCAGGGCGATGGCCGATGGCGAGAAGTCGAGCCCGAGGACCTCGAAGCCCCGAGCGGCCAGGGCCAGGGAGACCTGGCCGCCGCCACAGCCCAGGTCCAGGACGCGGGCCCCCGCCGCTGGGAGCAGCGGGAACCCGAACAGGATCTCCAGGCCTGCGTAGGGGTCGTGGCCGGCGTCGGGAGACCTGTCCTCCCAGCCGCGCCCGCCCTGGGCGGCCAGGTCCCGGTAGGCCGGCTCGTGGTCGTAGTAGGTGCGGCGGTCGTCGGGGGGCATGGGCCGCAGCTCGGTCAGGGATCCGCGGTGAACATACCCAATGTCGCCGAGCCGGCCTCGCTCCCCAGCACCTGCTCCCGATAGGTCGCGTGGTCGCTGGTGGCGGTGAAGGACTCCAGGGTCGCGGCCGGGATCAGCCACATGGCGCCACCGGCCGCCGACGTGGCGGTGTTCAGCGCACCCTGGGTGGTGAACAGCCCGTCGCTCGGGTCGGCGTCGGCGTAGTAGACCGTGCACTCCCGACAGCCCACGACCACGCCGTCGTCGGGCTGGCCGATGCTGTCGAACACGAAGCCAAGCACGAAGCCGTCCGCAGCGAGGTCGCTGGCGTAGCCCGCGGCCGCCATGCTCTGCTGGATGCCGCCCAGGAAGGTCAGGCTGATGCTCCAGGCGATCTGGTCGTTGACCTCGTCGCCTTCACCGAGCCCTTCGTAGGCCGTGGGCAGGATCCCCGTGTTGGTCGGGTACACGCTCGCGGTGGCCCCTTCGCAGTCCGCGAGGGACAAGATGAGCCCCAATTGGCTGTCGGTCACCACGTCCTGGAAGCCGAAGCCGCCGGTCTCGGCGGTCAGCGTGCCGTCCAGGACCTCGGCGGGCTGGCCGTAGAGCAGGGGACTGGGATCCAGGAGCGCCAGGCACAGGCCCTCAGAGCTCGGGAGACCCTGGTAGAGATCCACCCCCAGCCCCGTGATGGCGAAGCCCGCCACGTCGGCGTCGGTGTCGGTGTCGGTGTCGGTGTCGGTGTCGGTGTCGGTGTCGGTGTCGGTGTCGGCGTCGGCATCGGCAGTGGTGGCGGTCCCGGAGTCTCCGGAGTCGCCGCTGGTGTCATCTCCGCAGGCGATCACCAGGGTGAGGGGGAGCAGACAGAGCAGTCCGGCGAGCCGGACCCAAGGGGTCTTGGGGGCCATGGTTCATCTCCGAGAGGAGTGCGGGTGGGGGTGCCGAGAAGGCGGCGGAACCTTACCAAGCTGAAAATAGTTCTAATACACAAAAAATGAAAATCAGTGGCATCGCCGTGGATCGGTTCCATGAGCGGTTCCATCGTTCGTCGGCCGCCCCCGGTCGCGGCGGACTCTCGGGCACGCTAGTACCTCGTCAAGGGGGAAATGACCGGTTGATCGCGCCGCCATCGGAGACCCTGGTGGTGGCGGCCGACAAACGGGCATCGCGAATGCGGTGCGGAGGCCGCCGCCGCCAGGGGATTCGAGGGCAAGCGAGGACCGGTCAGAGCCCCCTTGACGAGGTACTAGGCCCGAGACATGGCCTCACGACCCCCCATCGTCGATCGCGAGACGTGGCTTCAGCACCGGCTGGCCCTGCTGGATCTCGAGAAATCACACAGTCGGCAGCGGGACGCCCTCGCCCGCGCACGGAGCGAGCTGCCCTGGGTCGCGGTCGAGACAGACTACGTCTTCTCTGGCGTCGACGGCCCGGTCTCACTCCTGGAGCTGTTCGACGGCCGCCGGCAGCTCATCGTGTACCACTTCATGTACGACCCGGAGTGGGACAATGGCTGCAAGAGCTGTTCGTACGTGACGGACCACCTCCAGGGCGCGCTGCCGCACATCGTGCATCGGGACACGAGCGTGGCCTGGGTGTCTCTGGCGCCGCTGGCGAAGCTGACCGCCTTCTCGGCCCGCATGGGCTGGAGCCACCGCTGGGTCTCGTCCGCCGACTCCAGCTTCAACGCCGACTTCGGGGTGAGCTTCTCCCGGACCGCGACAGAGCCCGGGGACTACAACTACGGCACCTTGCAGGTTCGCGGTGAGATGCCCGGACTGAGCGTGTTCGTGCGTGACGGCGAGCGAATCTTCCACACCTACTCGACCTACTCGCGGGGCCTGGACGAACTGATGGGGACCTATGTCCTGCTCGACCTGACCCCCCAGGGTCGGGACGAAGCCCAGACCGGGGCCATGGGTTGGGTGCGGCGCAAGGACGAGTATTGAACGAGGCCGTGATCAGCCGCAGTGGTCCAGAGCGGCCTCACAGGCCGCGCCGGAGCCCGCATCGCACCCCTGGGTCAGGCTGCGACAGGCCTGGGCGCGATCGGCCTTGACGCCCAGCCCCTCCAACCAGAACCAGCCCGCGACGTAGCAGGCGCCGGGGATCTCGGCCTGGCCGTCGACGGTCTCGCTGCACTGGCGCCGGTAGGTGGACCAGCGCGACATGTGCTGGAAGGCATCCTGGCCGTAGAACGACGCCAGGCTGCGGCAGCCACGAGGTTCCCCGAGCTCACAGGCCTTGGCCAGGCGCTCCCGGCCCAGCGCGGGGTTCGTGGGATCGCCGGGGCCCAGCCCGCTGTAGAGCCACCCGGCCTCGACGCAGGCGCCGGCGAGGTCTTCGCTACAGGCGTGGTCGAAGACCCGCAGGGCCTGGTCGACCTGGCCCGCCTTGACCGCCCGCAGGCCCATGTAGAGACACTTGTCGTTGTTGCCGTCGTGGCACTTCAGGGCGTCGCAGGCGACCCGGTCACCCGCATCGCAGGCGGCTCGTTGCTTGGAGCGCTCGCCCCTGTCGAGCAGCCCGGCACTCGCGGTCGTGGCCAGGAGGAGCAGGGTCAGGCGGATGGCAGACTCCACGGTGGCGGGCAACACCCCATGGATCGCCAGGACCGAGGCCGGCCTTGAGGGGTGGGCAGAAGCCCGTGCCAAGCCCGTGAATTGTTCCGGGCGTGCCCCATGGGACGATAGGTGGGCCGCCCTCGCCGGTCCAGCCGGCGCCCCTCCTCCCTGAGAGACGCAAGATGCTGCTGCTCAGCTTGACCCTGATCCTGTCAACCCCGGCCGACTCTGCCCGGTGCGGCCCCGACGCCAGCGCGCGGGTGGACGCCGCCAGCGACCTGATCGACCAGGCCTTTGACGCCGATCCCATCGACAAGGCGGCGGTGCTGGAGCGGGCTCGGATCCTGCTCGAGCGCACCCTCGAGGACGAGCCCGACTGCAGGGCGGCGGTGAAGCTCAAGGCCCACGCCGATGGCCTGCACCAGGACATGGAGGCGCTGTCGTCGGCCGCAGCCCAAGAGGCGGTCCTGGTCCGCGCGGCTGACACCGTGACGGTCTGGGAGTCCGATGGGGTGACCGACCCCGACGCCCTCCAGGCCCTGCGCTTTCAGCTGGCGGCGCTGCACCAGCTCCGCCCCGATGACGCCCGGGTCACGGACCTCAACGACCGCGCCCGCGCCCTGGGGGTGACGCCGTGACCGGGCTGGTCCTGCTGCTCGCAGGCGCTGCCCTGGCCCAGGAGTGCGATCCACCCCCCGAAGCCCTGGGGGACCTGAACGCTGTCATCTCGACCATCTACGACGAGACCAGTGGCGTCGCGGAGTACTGCCCAGAGGATCTGGGCCGGCCCCTGGACATGGCCGACGCCGACTCTCGCGCGGCTCAGCTCTCCGCCGATGACCGGGCTGCAGCGGCCGCCATGCTGGTCGACGCCATCGGAGAGCTCGGGGGCGAACACACCCAGGCGACCGCCAACGCTGCCGGGCTCATCGACGCGCTCCTCGGTGCGGCCCAGGCCGATGGGGACGACCTGACGGCGCTGATCGACGCCTTGCTGGCCATCGCCGACGGGGTCGAGGACCCGCTCCTGGAGCGGCAGATCGCCATCAACCTGTGGCGCCGTGGTGTCGACGACCCCAGGGTCGCTGCGCTGCTCGAGAAGTTCCTGCCCAGCGAGCCCGACTACGACAGCATCTTCGCCGACGGGCGCACCGACGTCTCGGTGATGCTCCGCACCGGCTCAGACGGGTTTGCGTACTCGGACTTCGAGGACGCCTTCGCCCGCCCTGGCGCGACCTTGGAGAAGCTCGACGAAGACACGCACTGGCGGGTCACCTACCAGGTCGCGCCGGACGATCCGACCCTGCCGACCATCACCTACACCATCGACATCATCAAGGAGGGCTACAGCGACAAGGACACGTTCGTCGACATGGACAACGACGACGTCCAGGTCACGATGTTCGGCGACCACTCCCAGCTCGGCACGTCCCTGGACCGGGCCCTCGGTGTGGCGCCCGATGCCGCGGACAGCACCGACTTCTTCTGGAACGACGCCTGCAAGTCCAAGGTCTTCCAGTCCCGGCTGAGCCAGGCCTACCCCCAGGCCCACTTCGTGTTCACCAAGGACAGCGAGTACTTCCGGGACATGCCCGTCAGCTTCGAGCGGGGCCTGGTGGCTCTGGCCAATCGCTACGACTACGACCAGATGTCCCGTCTGGTGGCCGCCGGGAGCGCCTGGCAGTCCAAGAACTACGTCTTTCCCAACGACCCCCAGAAGCTCGTCTTCCAGGACCAGGACGGCGACGGCATCGCCGACGCCGAGGACCGGATCTACGACGTCGCGGCGGCGGTCGAGAACCAGGGCGAGCTGGCCAGCAAGGCCGTGCACATCGCGAACACCTATGTGGGCTATTCGAAGGCCTTCGTCTCTCACACGGCCCGCAACGACCACGACCCCGAAGACTGGTATCGGCCCGATGGCCTGTTCGACGGGGAGCCTGGTGGCCCAGCCACCCACATCGAGACCCGGACCGATGCCTTCGGGGAGACCAAGCACTTCGTCGCGGTCAACGACGAGCTGCTCGAGGTGGACCAGACGCAGCGCACGGCGTTGATCACCGCCGACGTCGCCACCCACTGGTCCGGCGTCATCGGCTGGTCAGAGCGCACGACCGAGATCGGGGCCTTCCTTGCAGGAGCAGCGGTCTACGACGTGTGGGGGGGCCGGGGCTGGGACAGCTACGTCGAGCAGACCATGCCCGGCTGGGAGCTGGACCACTGGGACACCGCCAAGTTCCTGGACGACCACGACTTCGTGACCGACGAGGGCATCCGCAAGGTGATGGACCACCAGAAGGCGCAGCAGGAGTAGGCGCTGTTCCGACTCAGACAGCCAGCAGGCGGGCGTGGGTGGCGGGCCGGAACCGCCCGCCCAGCGCCAGGACCGCCCGCACCACCCAGCCCTTGAGGCCGTGGAGGTGGACCAGGCCCAGGCGCAGCATGTGGTCCATGGTGCCCTGGGCCTGATCCCGGTAGAGCTGGGCCTCCAGGGTGCGGAACCGGTCCAGCCCGCTGTCGAAGTCGCCCTCTGCGGCGTAGTGGCGGCCGATGCTGCGGCAGTAGGACAGGTGGCGCTTCTCGTCGGCCGCGATGCCGCGAAGCACGTCTGCGGTGCGGTGGTCCCCCGTCCGCTCCAGGGCGGTGATGGCTCGTCCGAAGTCGCTCAGGGCACGCTCCTCGACCACGTAGAGCAGCTGATAGGCCTGGACGACGTCGGAGTCGGTCTGGGGTGGACGCTCGAGCAGGTGGCCCGCCCGCTCCGACAGGCGTTCGATGGTCCGCAGCCGACTGGGCACGGGGAGCACGGGCAAGTCCAGGGCCTCTCGGGCGGCGCTGAACGCGGCCGCGTGGCGCTCCTCGTCGGCCTCGTGCAGGCGCACCAGCCGCTGCAGCCGGGGGTCTTGGATGTAGTCCCCCACCAGCTCGAAGAAGCGGGCCTCGCCCCCGGACTCGGCGTCGGCGTAGGCACTCAGGATGTAGGCCTTGGCCATCGGCTGACGGAACAACAGCGTGCGGACCCAGACGTCTGCGGCGTGGTCGAGCCACTGGCGAAGGCTGTGGCGCGGGTCTCGGGTCGTGGGCTGGGCGGTCATGGGCTTCTCCTTGGGTGAACAGTTGACTAAAATGGTTTCCTGGTCAGTTTGCGTCCAAAAAAAATGGCGGCCGGTCGCTTCAACGGCGGGTGAGCCCTCGCAGCAGCACGTCCAGACACACCGCGCCGAAGTCGAGCTGCTCTTCGAGGGAGCGTTTTTCCCGGTACGACAACAACAAGCCCATGGCCTGCATCTCCTGGAGCATCCGCGCCACGCGCTCCACGTCCAGGTCCGTCCGGAACCGGCCCTGGCGCATGCCGATGTGCAGGATCTCCACCACGTGGCGTCGGGCGATGGCCTTGAGGCCGTCGGCTTCGTCGGTCCACACCGGCAACATCTCGGTGTAGTTGCCCAGCAACAGGTCCCGGACCAGGGGCCTGTCCTCGATGTAGCGAGTCGCGTCGATGCTGCTCTGGATCAGCAGCTGATCCGCGGGTAGCCGCGGGTCGATGCGGCTGGAGACCAGGGCGGTCCAGCGGCGGATCTCCCGGTGCACGGCCTGATAGAACAGGTCCGACTTGGACGCGCACATCAGGTACACGGTGCCCTTGCCCACGCCGGCCTGGCCCGCGACCTGGTCGATGGAGGTCTTGCGGTAGCCGAAGCGGGCGAAGAGCTCCGTGGCGGCGTCGAGGATGCGTTCCTGTTTCTCCGGTTCCACCGACGGTCCTGACCAAGTGACTGGTTCTGTATTGTAGTCACAACCGGGTCGGTCCGACAAGACCCGATAGGGAACTGGACCGCGTTGGTCAGGAGTGCCCCCATGGAAGCCTATGCCTACGACCCCGAGGTCCGGTTGGATGCGGCTGGCGACTGGGTGCGTGGGCTTCAGATCGCGGTCACGGCCCAGCGGGTGCTCCAGATCGAGGAGCTCGTGCTCATGGAGTGGCGCGGGGCGACGCTCCACGGGGTCTATGTCCTGGTCTCGGACGAGGCCCTGGCCGCCGGGGCCCGGCGTGAGCTGGCCTGGCCTCTCGAGGGGGACGCGGCCCGGGTACGGCTGCGCTACGCCCACGCCTCGGACTCCGGTGAGCTGAGCGTCGAATTCAGCCGCTGACGATCACTGCACCGGCCATTGGGGCTGGTCGTTGGTGTGGCAGTGCACGCCGCCCCCGGCGAGCCAGCTGTCCAGCATCTCGATCACCGTCACCTCGCGGCCCGGGAACCACTCTTCGAGCTGGGCTGCGGCGGCCGCGTCGGCGCCGGTGTCGCCGAAGCCCACGGTGATCACGAAGCCGTTGCCGACCAGCCAGTTCATGTAGTCGGTGTCGAAGGTGACGCCCTTGTGGGTCACCCGGGTCAGGAAGGGCCAGCGGATGACCTCCAGACCCGCGGCCTCGAGGCGGGCGGCGCTGTCGTCGTAGATCTGGTCGTCGGCGTCGCCGGGCTGACAGGCGCTCTCGGACGAGCAGTCGGCGACCACCACCCGCTCGGCGTCGATGAAGCGGGCGATGCCGTCCACGTGGCCCCCGGTCAGGTCGCCGCTAGGGGCCCCCTCCAGGAGCACCACGCGGGTCACACCGAACCAGGTCTTCATGGCGTCCACCACCTGGTCCTGGGTGATGCCGGGGTTGCGGTTGGGGTCTCCGATCACGGTCCAGTTCAGGATGACTGTGTCGGTCCCGTTGAACTCCAGGTCTCCGCGCTCGTGCACGATGTCCACCGCGTCGACCGACAGGCCCAGCACCGCACCCACCGCATCTGGCACGGCGTTGTCGTCGGCGACGGGGAAGTCGCCGAAGGCGCCGCCCCACCCGTCGAACTCCCAGTTCTGGATGCGTAGCTCCCCGTCCTCGACCACGTACCGAGGCCCGTTGTCCCGCATCCAGGCGCTGTCGTTCGGGATGTCGTGCCAGGTGAGGGAGTGGCCCTGGGGGCTCGGCGCCCCGCCGATCACGCTGGTGTCCAGCCCGCCGTGCTCCGCCAGGGCCTGCTCGGCGCTCGTGCGGGTCCGGGCGTCGTGGACCAGCAGGTCCACGGCTTCGTGCTCCAGGATCTCGGCCACCACCTGGGCCAGGGCGGGCTCGTAGCTGCGCTCATAGGTCCGCGGCCACTGGAGCCAGATGCTGGCCTGAGGCTCCCACTCGGCCGGCACCCGGCGGCCCTGGTCGGTGGCGGTGGATGAAGTGGCCATACCGGTGTCTGTGACCGTGGCGCTGGGCTCGTCGGCGGTGTCGACGGCCGGGACAGCGCAGGCCAGGCTGGAGACGAGGAACAGCATCGAGAGACCCTCCAGAGGCGGTGTCGAGGGCAGTGTGTGTGTAGCGCACCCGGGGTCCTTCGGTGTCAACCTTGGGCACCCTGCGTCCTCGCCCGGCGTTAGGTTCGAGGGATCATGACCCCACTGCTCCTGCTCGCGGCCCTGGGCTGCACCGACGACACCACCGGGACCACAGCGCCCGTGGACACGTCCGACTCCGCCCCGTCGGGCCTGGACTCCGCGGACCCCACGGACTCCGGCGCTGCGGACACCGACTCCCAGACCACCCCCGACTCCGGACAGGGGGTCGAGATCGACCTGGGTGTGCTGTCGGTCTCCCCCCGGGAGCTTCGGGTGGACCCGGGCGCCACGTGGGACTTGCGGGCGGTGCACACGCTGGCCGGTGACACGGTCGACGTCACGCCGGCGTGGGAGAGCTCCGACACCGGGGTCGTGACCGTGGCGGCAGACGGCGTGGCCACGGCGATCGCCCCCGGCCAGGCGAGCATCTCGGGCTACCACGATGGTCTGGTCGTGCATGCGGCCGTCACGGTCCAGGCCGTGCCCGAGCTGCGGGTGCAGCTGGTGGCCGCCGAGACCGGGCTCCCCTTGTCCGCGGCGACCGTGCACTGCGGTGAGGGGAGCGGCGCGGTGGATCCGGTCACCGGAGGGGTCTCCCTGCCCGTGCCAGCCGGGGAGCCGGTCACCTGCACCGGCCTGGCAGACGACGACAGCCGCATCCCAGCGACCGTGATGGACGTGGTCGGCCGACAGCTCGTCGTGCCGCTGCGCCTGCGCGGGCAGCTCGACCCGGACAGCGAGATCCAGGGCACCTTCGACTTCTCCAACCTGCCGCCGCTCTCCGACGACGAGAAGAGCGCGGGCTGGGTGGTGCTGGGCATCGCCGGCGGCAGCCTGCGCCTGGGCCCGCTGTTTTGGCGGGCCGACGAGGTGCTGAGCCCCAACCGCGACGTCGAGATCTTCGGGCTCGAGGTCCGGGTGCCCGGCAACCTGGCGATCGATGAGTACTTCGAGGAGTGGCTGACCCCCGCCTGGTCTGGCGACGCCGGCGTCTGGAGCATGGCCGGGCCCGTGCCTCTGGCCGACGCCATCCTGGGCCTGAGCAACCTGGACGAGGCGCTGGACTTCTTGCTCAGCAACATGGACGGCTTCGTCTACAGCCACGACCCGGGCCTGACGGTGCCGGCCGAGACCCCGCTGGAGCTCCAGGTCGCCCCCGCCACGTCCCTGTCCGAGGCGGTCCAGGTGACGCTGCCCGAGTGGCCCGAGGGCTTCGCCCTGGACAACCCGGCGACCCTGGTCGCGCTCGACGGCAGCGGTCCAGAAGGCCCGGCGGTGGTCGGCTTCGGCCGCGGCTTCGCCGGCGAACACCACGTCTCCCGGGTGCCCGGCAGCTTCTTCGGCTGGGACGGGAGCGACAGCCAGGTCCTGGCCTACCTCGAAGTGGGCGGCTTGGGCACTCTGGGCGCCAAGTCCCTGCGGTCGGCCGACGTGGTGGACGGGGTCGCCGAGATCGGGCCGATGCAGACGCCTCCTGCGATACCCGCATGGGACGAGGACAACCTGTCCCTGGAGCTGACGGTCGATCCGCGGGCCGATCTGGTCTTCCTGTACCTGTCCAACATCAACCAGGAGGAACGGGACTACTACCTGCCGCCGCCGAACGGGCCGGTGGACATCTCCCTGGTGGGGCCCGAGATGGGCATGTACACCCTGACCTTCGAGGCCGCCGCGGTCGAGACGGACCAGGGCACCTTCGAGGGCCTGGTCGCCGAGGGCGCCTACATGCGGCCCGACCTGGCGCCGATCGCCGTGACCACCGGATTCGTCACCGAGAAGTTCACCGTGGAGTCCATCTACGACTGAGCGCCTCAGGAACGGCTCCAGAGATCCGTTGGGGTCTTCATGGGGCTCTTGTCTGCGCTCAGAGGAATTCCGGTCTGGATGGGCCTGCGCCCGTCGGAGCCCAGCGTCGAGCCGCCCGATGTGCTCCTGGCGGTCCAGGCCACCACGGCACACCTCGACGGGGTACGCGCGGGCATGGGGCGCGAGGCCGCCACCGGGTCACCGCTGCGCGTCCACGGTGCGCAACCTCGCGAGGTCTATTCCCAGGCCCGAGCGCTGCACCACAAGGTCGAGCGGCTCTGCCGGGAGCAAGGCCTGTCCCAGGTGCCGTGTCCCGACAGACCGCAGAGGGTGCCCCAGCCCCGGGACGTGTTGGCGCTGGTCGAACACCTCACCCCCATGGTCACCGCGGTCGGTGCGCAGCTCGAGGCCACGGTGCACCCGGTGCCCGCTCCCCGAGACGACCGGGCGACCCCGAGTCACGTGTGCCGGGCCCTGCTCCAGCTGAACCGCCAGGCGAACCTGCTCCTGAACGTGCCCTACTCCCCCTGCGAGGTGCAGGAGCAAGTGGCTCTGGCCCTGGCCTATGTCGAGCGCCTCCTTCGGGTCTTTCCCACTCGCTCGGTCTTCCCTCGTCGGGCATCGGTGAGCCCCGACATCGACGCCCCGGCGGTCCATGCCCGCCTGGTGGACTGCTTCGAGCGCATCGGTGTCATCGCCCGACGGTCGGGCCACTCGGTGATCTCCCTGCGGGTCAACCGCATCACCGCCCTGCGCGTCGACCCTGGGGACACCTACGACATGGCCGGGCTCCTGGTCGATGAGCTGCACCACCTGCACCTGACCCGAGGCGATCTGGCCCCGCCTGTCGCGCTGCCCGTCGGGCCCGACCGTGGCCACTCGGACGTCTTCCGGGCGGCCGGCATGCTGCTCCAGCGGCTGGCGGCACTGGACGAGGCCACGTTGAATCGACCGGACTGGCTCGTGCGCTGACCGAGTCCGGCTCCAGTCGCGCCGGTCCTGGGCCGACTGGGGAGAGATGGCCCGGGATCCCTACCGCATCGACGTGTACCACCAGCGACGGGCGGCCTATCGGCTGGTGATCGTGGCCGGCGTGATCTTCGTCATGTCGCTGATGGGGAAGAACGCCCGCGAGCGGGCCGAGGCCCAAGCCGAGGAAGCGGGGGTGGCGCCACCAGCGTCCGGGTCGTCCCTGGACGAGACGCCCCCTGCTGTGGTCCCCGAACCCGCGCAGAGCCGCTGGCGCCCGGAGCCCGGCGCACGGACCCGCGTGCCCCGGCCCGAGCTGCCCACCCGCACCCAGAGTGCGTTCGCGGCACCGTCGTCGGTCGACACTGGGGCCGAGGACGCTGCCCTGCGAGCGGCCCTCGGCGACAGCTTGGCGGCCGTCGTGCCGGACGTTCGAGACTGCCTGCACCAGTGGTGGATGATGGACCCGAGCCTGGCCGGGGAGGTCGAGCTGGAGTTCGTGCTCACGGCCCAGGGCCTGAGCGAAGTCGAGGTCCTGGACCACAGCGAGGTGCCCATGGGGCCCCTGAGCTGCTTCGCCACTGCCCTCTACGACGCCGAGTGGCCCCAGGTGGCGGACCAGGTGGTGGTGCGCCAGCCGTTCCGCTTCGAGAATTAGTGCGAGACTAGTCCCGACCGGGCAAGAAGATCTCGCTGTCGTGCTTGCGCATCCGGTACAGCAGCACCGTGCGCCCCAGCACCTGGGCCAGGTGGGACCCGGTCTGTTCCGCCAGTGCTTCGCCGGTGGCCTTGATCGTGTCCATGACGCCCTGGGCGATCTTGACCTTGATCAGCTCGTGGTGGCCCAGCTCCTCGACCACCTTCTCGAGCAAGCCCTCGGTCAGGCCGTGCTGGCCCACGTGCACCACCGGGTGCAGATCGTGCCCCAGGCCGCGTAGGAACCGGCGCTGCTTGCCGGTGAGCTCGGGGGCGGGGCGGCGGGGCTGGGACATCACGATCTCCGGGGCGCGGTGATATCCCGGGAGGGTGGACGACCGCGAAGAACTGCTGCAGCGGGTGCCCCAGGACCTGTGGCCCCTGGCCCAGGCCGTCACGGACCGCAGGCTGCGGCGACTCCTGGACGTGCTCGACGTCCGGATCGGCGGGCTGGCGGTGGTCGCCGAGGCGGTGAACCGTCGCCACAATGTGTCGGCCATCCTGCGCTCCGCCGAGGCCTTCGGCGTGCACGAGGCCCACCTGGTTTGCAATGAGTTCCGGCCGGTCGCGGGCGCGGCCAAGGGCGCCCAGCGCTGGCTGGACCTGGCCTTTCACGAGACCACGGAGACCTGCGTCGGTGCGCTCCGGGAGCGTGATCACGCCCTCTATGTGTGCCACCTCACCGACGACGCCCTGACGCCGGAACAGGTCCCGGTGGACCGGCCGGTCGCCCTGCTCTTCGGCGGTGAGCTGACCGGCGTGAGCCCGGTGGCCAGGTCCCTGTGCGACGGCGTGGTCAAGCTGCCGATGGTCGGGGTGACCCAGTCTCTCAACGTGTCGGTGGCGGCCGGGATCATCCTGCAGATCGTGGCCCGGCGCCGGGCGGAGCAGGTGGGCCATGGCTCTCTCAGCCCGCCCCAGCGGCACGCGTTCATCCGGCGCTTCCTGCGCAACGAGGCCCGGCGCAAGAAGGCCTGGCGCCACCTGGTGGGGTGATCAGCCCGTCAGCGCGGGAAAGGCCTCGCGGACCAGGCCGCCGCGTGGATCCCCATCGGCCAGCCCGATCAGGAGCTGCTTTGCTCGCTCGACCGCACCGGGGTCCCCGGCGTTGCGGGCCTGGAGGGTGTCCAGGTAGGTGTCCAGCCAGGTGTGCTGTCGGGCCCCACTGCGGACCCGCGCCAGCAGTTCCTCGACCCGCTTGGGATCCAGCCGATCCTCTAGGTAGAGCCGGGCGAGCATGCGACCGGCCTCGACGTCGAAGGCCTGGGAGCCACACCGGCCGGTGCTGCAGTTGCCCTTCAGCCCGCTCTCCAGGACCTGCATGGCCTCGACCCGCTTGCCGGCGCGGACCCGACAGCGGGCCATGAGCTTGTAGAGCCCCATGTCTCTGGGGGCGAGCTTGACCAGCTCGCGGGCGGCCTCGTCGGCTTCGGCGAAGCGGCCCACGCCCTCGAGCAAGCCGGTGCGGGCGCCCAGCAGCTGCAGGTGGTTCGGCTCGGAGACCAGGGCTGCTTCCAGCACGTCCAGGCCCTCGGGCAGGCGTCGCTGCTCGGCCAGGATGCGGCTCAACAGGGCCGCGCTGTGCACGCCCCCCAACACCTGGTGGCCGAACTGATCGCCAAAGGCCTGTAGGTCCGACGCCGCGAGGCCCAGTTCCCCGGCGGCGTGGGCGGCCCGGGCCCGCTCCCAGCGCGCGGCCGGCTCGAGCTCGATGAAGCTGCCCAGCGCCTGGATGGCCTGGGCGGGCTGGCCGGCAGCCACCTGGCCCACGGCCAGGGCAAACTCGGTGCCCAGGGCCAGCAGCCGCGCGCGGAGTTCCAAGGGGTAGCCCTCGAGGGCCATCGCGTACTGCAGGCGGGGATCGTCGGGCGGCAGGGACCAGACGTCGGCCTCGGACACCGGCCCAGCGTGGAGGACCTCGGGGTCCCTGGCCAGGGCGAGCTCCTTGGGCGGGGGCTTGGGCGCTGCGGACTTGCGGAGCTCCCGGATCTCGCGTCGAGCGGCCCTGAGATCGGGGTCGCCGGTCCCGGTGAAGCTGGCCGCGAGCTTGAGGTGCTCGGCCGAGCGTGCGGGCTGTCCCGCCCGAGCCTCGGCGACGGCCAGCTCCAGGTTCAGGTGCTTCAGGCCGGCGTGGGCCCGGTCCCGCAAGGCGTTCGCCTCGGCGCTGTCCAGGTTCTCCAGGGTCAGCCGGGCCCGGGCGTACTCGCCGGCATCCAGCTGGACCTGGGCCTGGTCGATGCGGTCCTGGGGGGAGGGGAAGAGCCAGCGCAGGAGTCCCATGGCCTCTACTCTTCCCCAGGTGGGTCTTCGTCGTCTACCTGAAACGCCGGGTCCAGGGGCCCCCAGCGACGGTATTGGTCCACAAATGCCAGGGTCTGGGGATCACAGCGGTCCACGAACAGGACCCCGTCCAGGTGATCGCACTCGTGCTGGGCCACGATGGCGTTCCAGTCCTTGGCGACGAAGTCCAGGGGGGCGCCGTCTTCGCCGACCGCCTGGACCCGGACCTCGGCGCAGCGGTCCACCGCAGCGCGGATGCCGTCGACCGACAGGCAGCCCTCGTAGCTGCGGATCACCTCGTCGGTGAGGAATTGGATGCGGGGGTTGATCAGGACCCGCTCGCCGGCGCTGAAGTCGCAGATGACCACCCGCAGCGGCACGTGCACCTGGGGGGCGGCGAGACCCGCGCCGTCGTAGTCGACGAGGGTCTCGCGCATGTCCGCGAGCAGCTGGCCCAGGGCTGGGGAGGTGATCAGTGCCGCCGGGACCTCTTCGGCCACCTGGCGCAGGACGGGGTGGCCCATCTGGGCGATCTTGAGCACGGCCATGGGCGACCCCTAACGGATGGCGGCCGTTGCACAGTGGCGCCAGCGTGCTACCTTCAGGGCCCCTTGAACCTCCCTTGGAGCCGAGATGCCTGATCCCGACAACCTGTGGGAAGACAACATCTACGGAGAGGCCACGATCGATGACAAGCGCGTCTCCTTCTACGTCGACAAGGAGTGCATCCTCTGCTCGGTCTGTTCGGACGCAGCGCCGAACAACTTCCGCATGAGCGACGACGAGGATCACGACATCTGCTACAAGCAGCCCGACTCCGAAGAAGAAGTCGAGCAGTGCTACGAGGCGATGGAGAACTGCCCTGTCGAGGCCATCGGCGACGACGGGCCGGCTGCCGCCTGAGTCTTCCCCAGTTCCATCGAGTGCGGCCGGGCCCTGGGGTCCGGCCGTCTCGTCTCTGGCTTCACCGCCCGTGGGCGATGGCGTCCCAGTAGCCCTCGAAGCGGAATTCCGGGCTGTTGTCGTGGGTGTGGCAGGCCACGCAGGCCGAGGGCCCAGCCGGGAGCTCGCCGTAGGCCGGGAGCGGCGCTGACGCGTGGTCGCTGCCCGGGCCGTGGCAGCTCTCGCAGCCCACGGCTGCGAAGTCGTCGCTTGTGCGCTCGGGTCCAAAGCCGCCCGGGTGACCGATCCCGACCGTGTGACAGCGCAGGCAACCCGGGTCGTAGGCCTTGCTGGCCGCCGCCAGGGTCTCGAGGGCGTGGGCGTGGGCCGTTCCCCGCCAGACGTTGGCGGCCGACGGGTGGCAGCCCGCGCAGACCCCACTGCCCACATAGGTGGCCGTGGCCCGGTCCACCCCGGTGAACGGCGGCAGGGGAGCGGCGGTGCCCACCAGCGGCGGACCGCCGCGGGCGGGGTCGGTCACCCGGGCTTCGGCGGCGGCCTGGGCGGCCCGGTGCATGTCCGTGGGCAGGGGCTCGGTCGCCGGTGCCGGGGCCTGGCCGCCCCCGGTGGCACAGGCCAGGAGCAGCCCGATCACGGCGTGCCGAACAGGGCGGCCTGGATCTTCTCCAGCTCGCCCCGGCTCTCCCGGGAGATGGCGGCCAAGGCCGGGTCGTCCGGCACCATCGGGTCCAGGTCGATCTTGCGGTCCAAGAAGGCCGTCACGTCGCCATCGGCCGTGGTGAGACGGAGCTCGCCCAGGCGCATGGTCTGGTAGTGGCTGCGGAGCCAGATGGCGCCGCCGACACGGGCCGGGTCGTGCAGCTCCCGGTGCATGCCGCTGTGGATGATCACGTCGAGCTCGGGCACGGCCTGGGCGATGGCCCGGGCGGCATCGGGTGCGCGATAGGCGAGCAGGACCAGCAGGTCGACCTGGGAGGCGAGCTCCTGGAGCACCGAGACCGCCCGCTCTTGGGGGTCCGCGAAGCTGTACCCGGGCGTCGGGACAAAGGTGATGTCCTGGGCGGTGATGCCGGTGATGCCGATGCGCAGCCCGTCCTTGACGACCACTCGCGACGCTGCGACGGCCGGTGTGCCCGGCTCGGCGATCAGGTGGGCCGACACGGCCCAGGGCGGTGCTTGGTCGAGCTCCTGGAGTCCGGGCAGGTCCTCGAAGGTGACGTTGACGGCGTCGAAGGGCACGGCGTCCAGGCCCTGGATCATCCACTGGTTCATGACCGGCACGTCGGCTCGGAGCGAGCCGTCGTCGGCGATGGCGTTCTCCAGCCAGTAGCCCCCGTGCACGCTGATCCAGGGGGTGTCCGGGTTGGCCGCCACCGCGGCGCTGGTGTACGCGGCCTGGCGAGCCAAGGAGCCCCGGGGGTTCTTGGGACATCCACAGGTCTCCAGGCTGCCCTTGTGCTCGCCCCCGTAGAACAGCACCAGGTCCGCAGGCCAGCGGGACACGCGGTCCTCGACCGGGCCGGCGGTCACCAGCTCAGTGACGTCTGGGGGCGGTGCCGGGGCCAGGGCTTCGGGGGCGGGCGCGGGGGGAGCCGGCTTGGGTGCGCAGGCCGGACCGAGCAGGGGGAGGGCAAGGAGCCACATGGGGTGAGGTTAACGGCTGCGGGTGCGCAGGTGGAGCTACTGGCTGGTCCTCCTCCTGGCCGTGGGCGTCCACGGCCAGGGCCTGATCGGCGACGTCTGGCCCAAGGTCCGCGACGCGGCGCACGCCCGGGACTTTGCCAGCTACTACTACGCAGCCCAGGCCGCGGCCCAGGACCGGAACCCCTACGACACCCGCGTGCTGGGCCGGCTGGCCCGACAGGACGGGACCCGCCGCGGGGTGCACCCCTTCTTCTACCCGCCGCCCTACCTGCTCACCGTGGCCTGGGTCCTGCCGCTGGAGCTGTCCACCGCCTACCGGACCTGGTTCGTGCTCGACAGCTTGTTCTTGCTGGCGGTGCTGCTGGCCCTGATCCGCTGGCTGCCGGGACCGGCGACCGTGCTCTCCGCCGCCCTCATCCTGGTCACCTATACCCCCATCCCGGACAACCACTGGATGGGCCAGGCCAACCTGCCCGTGCTCGCCTTGGTGGTCGGGTCCCTGGGGCTGCTTCAGCGCGGGCACGCCAGGGTCGCGGGCGCGCTGATGGGCCTGGCGGCGATGATGAAGATGAGCCCGGGGCTCATCGTGCTGTGGTGGCTGCTGGACCCCGCTCGGCGCAGGGCGGCCTGGGTGGCGTGTGGCACGGCGATCGGGTTGTCGGTGTTGGCCCTGCCCCTGGTGGGCCCGGACGTCCAGGCCTGGTTCTACACCCAGGTGCTGCCAGGTTTTGCCACCGGGGACTACAACGGCCTCACCGTGCCGATCACCCTGTCTGGCAACCACTCGATCGCCAACCTGTGGGCCCAGGCCTTTCCCGGCGACGGGCTCACGGCGGCCGCCCGCTGGGGCTCCCGGGTCAGCACGATCGGCCTGGCCGTGGGCACGCTGGCGGCGCTCCACCGGGTCCGCGATGCGGTGTGGGCCGACCCGATTCGCCTGGCCTGCGCCAGCGGGGCCCTGGTCTGCTGGATGGTGCTCATCCCGGCCTACACCTACGAGCACCACCTGGTCTTCCTGATCCTGCCTTGGGTGGCCGTGGCCAACGCCGTCGCGAGCCGGCAGCTTCCCTGGGGCTGTGTCCCCGTATTGATCGGCGCTTACGGGGCCCTGGCGTGGCGCCTGGGGGCGATCCGCTCGGCGCTGCGGGACCTGGACGGCGCTGCGCACCTGGCCCTCCAGGAGGCCAAGTTCCTGAGCATCGCGGTGCTGGGCTGCGCCTGTCTGGTCGTTGCGCTCAGACGGCCAGCCGTCGCTCCTCGGGCAGCAGGCCCAGGATCCGATCGTGGGCCTGCTTCCACTGCTCCCACAGGGCCGACCGACTCGGGTCCGGCAGGTGGGACTTCAACAGGCTGAGGTCGGCCTCGAGGTCCGACACGTGGCCCTGGAAGCGGCGGTTGGACAGGAGCGGCTCCCAGAAGCGCAGGTCGTGGTGGGCCTTGATCACCGCCGCCGCACACTCGGGCTGAGCCACCCGGTCCGGCGCCGGGATCTGGCTCCTGAGCAGCATGTGCACCGCGTCGAGGGGATCGCCCTTGAGGTGGAAGAGGTGGGCCTGGAGGTCGTGCAGGCTGGGTTGCTCGACCAGGTCGGCGTGGGCGCCAGGGGCGACCAGGTCGCGGGAGCGTCCGCCGTTGAAGGCCACGACCCGCACGGAGGGACCGGACACCACCGGCTCGGGTTCGTCGTCCAGCCCGTCGTCCTCGTCGTCCTCGATGACCATCGAACAGGTGTCCGGATCATCGGTGTCGTAGAACAGGCACAGCGCCTCTCCGTCCACGTCGATGGGGGCGGCCGGTGGCGCCAGGATCTCGTCGCTCAGCGCCCGGGTCATGAGCGCTCCCGTCGACGCCGGCTCGTCCTCGTCGTCCTCGTCGTCCTCGAGCTCGAAGGTCATCATCGGCTGCTCGGGCACCGGATCAGCCGGAGGGGGGGCGGCGACGGCCTCTGGGGCCTTGGGATCGTCGACGTCGAAGCCGAGGAGGTCTGTCAGGTCGATGGCGGGAGCTTCCATGCTCCTTGAATCGGATCTCCCGACGCCTGCATGAACCCCCGGGAGAACCCCGTCAGGCTTACTCGGGCGGCGGTCCGCCGGCCGGGGCGTCCCCGGGAGGGGCTGCGTTGCCCTCGGGGGGCGGGTCGTCCCCGGGCGGGGGGCCTGCGGCGCCGTCGGGCGGCGGGCCCTGGGCGCCGTCGGGGGGCAGCATCTCGCCCTCGGCGGGCGGTGGCCCGTCGGTTGCTGCGGGCACGGCGTCCACGGGGGGTCCGCCGTCGGGTGCAGCGTCGCCTCCTGGCGCGGCCACCGTGTCCATGCGGGGCTCCGGCGCGGGCAGCGGCTTGGAGCAGTCCAGGGTCAGGTCCGACACGTCGGACGCGAACGGCACGGGGTTGCCCTGGAGGGGCCCGAACTGGGGCTCCTCGAGGGTGGGCAGGCCGTTCTCGTCGAGGTCCTCGTAGGCCAGCACGACCAGGGCGTCTGCCTTGGGCGACTTGAAGCTGAAGGCCCCGGCGTCTTCGATCTCCACGTTGACCAGAGGGGACGGCGGCCCGGCGGTCTCTTCGCCCGCGTCGGGGCCGCCCAGGTCGGGCGGCGGGACGAACAGCCGAAGCCGGTACGGGCCTTCGCCGTCGTCGCAGACGATGGACCCGGTCACCGTGGCGGCGTCGCTGTCGTTGACCAGGTCTTCCTGGGAGTGCTGGGGGTTCTCCATCTCTGGATCCAGCTCGGGGGCGGTGCCGCCGCCGCCTGCGCCACCGGCCGGCGGGGGCGAGGCGTTGCCGCCTTCGCCGGGGGCGCCAGCGGGACCTCCGGCGGGCGCTCCCGCCGGCCCGCCGCCGGCAGCCGTGCCACCCTCGTCGACGTCTGGCGGGGACTCGGGGCAGGCGATGAGCAGCGCGGCGGCGAGGGTGGTCAGCAGCCAGGGCATGGCGCGGTCTCGCGGGTCGGACGGCACGGGCACGGCGAACTCCTAGGCGATCGAGAGGGCGAGGCTATCAGGGGAGGGCACGCCGTCCAGGAAGCGGTAGCTGCCGCCGCCGCTCCAGGACTCGGCCCGGGAGATGCCCGTGGCATCGGTGCCGGCGACCACGCGGTCGAGCCGCTCGCGGGCGAGCCCGACCGCATCGCCTGCCTCGACCGCGACCCAGCTGCGGCCCATCTTGTGGGCCACCGCGGCGGTGGTGCCGGAGCCGGCATAGCAGTCCATCACCCAGTCCCCAGGGACCGTGGCCAGCTGTAGGCAGCGGCGCACGAGGCGCTCGGGCTTCTTGCCCTGCTTGTAGGTCACGCCGCCTTCGCGGGCGATGCCTTCCCAGGCGATGTCTGTCCAGATGTCGGTCAGCGGCCGGCTCGCGCAGCGGCGGCCGTCGATGGTGGAGACCTGGCGGTCGTAGAAGATCAGCTGCTGGCCCCGCAAGAGGTACTGGGGATCCCGGCCGGGCCTCTCGACCACCAGGACCTGGTCCGGCGCGGCCAGGGAGCGCTGCTTGGCCCGGACGGTCGCGCGACCTGCCTTGGTGTCGCTGATCGCAGCGAGGCGGGCCACCCGCGGCGCCTGGTCGACGCGCAGGCGGTCGGCGTCGGCGGTGTCCTTGGCCTGGGTCGACAGCGGCAGCAGGCGCCAGGCAGGTGGGGGGTCCTGGGGGTTGTCGAGCCACAGCCGATAGGCCCGATCCGGGGCCCGGGGCACGCGCACCGGGTGGGCGCGCAGCTGCGAGCGGTCGCGCGCGACCCAGAGCAGGTACTCCGACGCCCGGAAGCAGCCGGCGTTCACCGTCGAGAAGGCCGACGGGGCCCGGGCCGCCACCGTGATGCGGTTGACCAGCGCCTGGCGTCCGAACACGGCGTCCAGCTCGATCCGCGCGTAGTCCAGCATCGTGTCGTCGAGCTGGAGGAACAGGGAACCGCTCGGGTGAAGGAGTCGGTGCATGAGCGCCAGACGAGGCCGCAGGGCTTGCAGCCAGGCGGCGTGGGGTTGGCGATCCCCGTAGTTCGCGCCCCCCCCGTGGCCCCTGCGGGCCTGTCCGGTGTTGTACGGCGGGTCGATCCAGACGCACTGGATCAGCCCCTCGAAGGCCGGCAGCAGCGCTTCGAGTACCGGCAGGTTGTCGCCGTGGATCAGGAGGTTCGAGGTGTTCATTCCACGTAGCCGAGCACTCGGAGCTGCTCGAGGGTGTCCGGGTGGAGGGACACGCCCTCCATGTCCGGGGTTCCCGCCGGGATCTCCTGGGCCCAGGCCGTCCACGCCGCCACGGGGCCCGATGGGTCGGGCAGGGGACTCAGCTCGCCGGGATCCGCCGAGAGATCGTAGGTCCGCCAGGCGCCTTCCTTTTGCAGTGCTGTGGTGCGGCAGTCGGCGGTGAAGGCGATCTGGCCCTCCCGCTGGGAGACCACCGGTGGCGCGTCGCCGACCTGGACCGGCCAGGCGTGGTCGACGCCCAGAGCGTCGGTCACCAGGTCGGCCAGGGTGCTGTTGCTCGTGCAGGGCTCCGGGAGCTCCAGGGGGAGCGCCGTCGCGGGCCCCGCGAAGTAGGGCACCCGGGTCAGCGGCTGCCAGACGTGGGTGCCGTGGCCCACCACGTTGTGTTCTCCCAGCAGCTCGCCGTGATCCGACGTCACCACCACCAAGGTGTCGTCGGCGTGGGGACCCAGAGCGTCCAGGAGCTCGCCGACCCGGGCGTCGGTGTCCTCGATGACCCCGTGGTACGCCCGGGCATAGCTCTCCCGGGCCCCCTCGCGGCGGTTGCGCTTGGGCACGCCGATCTCGAACCCGAGTCGTTCGTCGAACCAAGCCGGGTCGACGTCGTACTTGGTCCGCTTGGCTTCGGTCGGTCGCAGGGGCGAGTGGGGCCCCAGCAGGTGCAGGTAGGCGAATTGCCGGGGCGCGTCCGGGGCGCCCCAGACCTGGTCCACGTGCTTGCGCCACTGCTTGGGCATCGCCTTGTCGGCGGTGCGGCGCCAGCTGTCGAAGCCGCGGTCGAAGCCGAGCTCCTCGGCCAGGTAGCCATTGCTGTAGAGCCCCAGGGTGCCGAAGCCCGCGTCCTGGAGCACCGCCGCCAGGGTCGGCGCCTGGGGAATGCGGGGGTACTTGCCGATCCGAGCGCTGGGCAGGTCGAAGCCGTGCTGCCGGACGCTCATGCCGGTGAACAAGGCGATCACGCTCGGCACCGTCCACGTGCCCGCGCTCCACGTGTGCGGCGACTGCCAACCGCTGGCCGCCAGGGCGTCCAAGCGCGGGGTCTCGGCGGCCACCAGGCTGTCCGCACGCAGGGTGTCGATCACGATCACGACTGCGTTGCGCGGTGGGTCTCGCGGGGGCGGGGGCGGCGGGGCGGGCTCTGCGGGCGGCTCCGTCGCGGTGCAGGCCCAGAGCAGGACGGCGAGCATGGGGCAGGCCCTAACGCGCCGATCGGGGTAGCTTCCTACCCTGGACCCGGAGGAGCCCGCCATGGCGCTCATGCAGGCCCTGACCTTCGACCGAGCCCGCGAGGACTGGGCCAGCTCGACTGGGCTGGTCCGGGAGCGCATCCCCGCGCCCACAATCGACGATCCCGACGACACGGACCGCTCCCAGGTCATCCTCAAGGTGCACTACGCCGGCTTCTGTGGGTCCGACCGGGGGATCTGGTCCCGGCGGGCCTTCGGGGACATGATCCTGGGCAGCCTCGACGCCGAGGGCCGCGACAAGCGCGTGGTCGGCCACGAATTCATGGGCGAGATCGTCGACGTCGGGGCCCGTGTGGGCACCAAGTGGGGGCTCAAGCCCGGCGACATCGTCTCGGCCGAGTCCCACATCGTCTGCGGGTCCTGCCACCAGTGCCGCATGGGCGAGTTCCACGTGTGCAGTCGGGACAAGATCATCGGCATCAGCACCGACGGCTGCTTCGCCGAGTACATCAAGCTCCCGGCCAAGAACCTGTGGCGCACCGATCTGGACCGCATCCGGCCCCAGGTCGCGGCCGTTCAGGAGCCGTTTGGAAACGCGGTGCACGCCTGCCAGGCCACGGACCTGCGGGGCAAGAGCGTGGTGATCAACGGCTGCGGCACGATCGGGCTGTTCGCGATCCTCATCGCCCGGGGCATGGGCGCCAGCACCATCATCGGGGTCGAGGTCGACCCGCACCACCAGGACCTCGCCGGGCGGCTGGGCTGCGACCACGTGCTGGTGCCCGCGCCGTCCTCGCCGGATCGTCCCTGGGCCTCGGACCCGGCGCTCGTGGCCCGCATCCGCGAGCTGACCGACGGGTTGGGGGCCGACGTGGCCCTGGAGATGGCCGGCTTCAACAGCGCGCTCAACAACGCCTTGCGCTCCGTGCGCCGTGGCGGCCACGTGGTGGCGTTCGGGGTCAAGAACGGCAACGCCGTGATCGAGGACGTGCACCGCCTGGTGATGGACGGCATCCACGTGCACGGCATCGTGGGACGTCGGCTGTGGGGCACCTGGGAGATCACCCGGAACCTCCTGGAGAATCGCTCAAATGGCATCCAGGACCGGATCTGGGAAGTCATCCTGAACCGGGGCGAAGGCTCGGTGGTGCCCCTGGAGACCTGGGAACGGGACGCCTTCGAGCAGGTCATCGCTCGCTTTCCAAAGCCCGTGATCCAGGTGGCCGGGACCTGACATTCCGTCGCTCGGGAACCCTGCGCTTCGGGGCCTGTCCAACGCCCCCGCGCCCCGCTGGTGGGGCGTCTTGACGATGTCCGGGGGGCTGTGGGAGTGTACGCCCCGATCGCCCCCTTCATCAGGAGCCGCACGATGCGCGCCGACCGTCTCTTCAACGTTGGACTCCTCAGCCTGACCCTCATCTTGGGCCTTGGCTGCCCCAGCCCACCCGAATCCGCTGGTGGCGGCGCGGGCGGCCCTGCCGCCGGTGCCGGCGGTCCGCCCCCCGGCGGCCCCGGTGGTGGCGGCCCTGGCGGCGCCCCTGGCGATGCCCCGCCTCCTGGCGCTGATGGCGCAGCGGGTCCCCCTCCCGGTGGCGACGCCCCCGCCGCTGGCGGCGACGCCCCGGCCGGCGGCGGTGGACCCGGCGGCGCCCCCGGCGACGCACCGGCTGCCGCAGCAGGTGGCGGTGGCCAGACCGGCGGGCCCTCTGGGTCGGCCAAGCCCGGCATGCCCGAGGACATCGGCGCAGGCAAGATCGTGGGCTCGGAGCCCCCCGTGCCCGGCGAAGGCTTCTCCAAGCTCATGCGGGAAGGCCAGGCCACGGTCACCATCTCGGGCACCATCGAAGGCCAGACCGACGTGATGGTGGACTTCCACATCATGACCACCACCGGGGACCACACCGACCCAAAGGTCATCCACACCGAGCTCGTCAAGGGCGCCACCTTCGAGATCAAGGCCCCGCCCACCCACGCCCAGGAGATCTACGTCTCCGCCCTCAAGGACAAGACCGGCGACGGCCCCACCCCAGACGACGAAGAGGGCTTCGCGGCTCTGCCGATCAAGCTCGACGGCTCTGATGTGGCGGTGACGATCAAGTTCGGCGAGCGGCCCAGCTGGGTCGACGAGGTCTTCAAGCCCCTGGAGGGCCTGGGTGCCCGTGAGCAGCCCGCACCCGAGGAAGCCGATCAGCTCGGCGGCGGCGCACCCCAGTAGGGGTCGCCGCTCTGCAGATCAGCCGTTCTGGCCCTGCGCCTCGAGGCGCTTGCGGCCCAGGGCCAGCGCCTGGCGCAGCTCCTTGAGCCGGAAGGGCTTGGTGATGAAGCCGAGTGCGCCGGCCTGGAGGCAGCGCTCGATGCGGTCTTCCCGCGCATAGCCGGACATCATCAGCACGGGCAGGCTGGGGTGCGTGGCCGCCAGCAGGGCCAGCACCTTGTCCCCCGGGAACGACGGCATGACCAGGTCCAGCAGGACCAGGTCCAGGTTCTGGACCGAGTCCGCGGCCCGCAGGGCGTCCAGGCCGTCGGCGGCTTCGTGGACCTCGATGCCGCGAATGCGCAACAGGCGGGCCAGGGAGCGGCGCACGCTGGGGTCGTCGTCGACCAGCAGGACCTTGCGGGGCAGCGCCTCGGGCAGGACCGGCAGCCGGCGCTCCGGCGGCACCGTCCTTGGGAACACGATGGTGAAGCGACTGCCCCGCCCGACCTGTGAGCGCACCGCGATGTCGCCCCCGAAGTTCGTCACCAGGCGCTGGACCAGGGTCAGGCCCAGGCCGGCAGCCCGACCGCTCCGCTCCAGGCTCACCATGGGCTGGAAGACCTGTCCCAGCAGCTCCCGGGGAATGCCGATGCCGTCGTCTTCGACCTCGAGCTGGACGGTGTGGGCGTCCATGGACCCGCGCAGCCGGACGGTTCCGGTCAAGCCCACCGCCCGCAGCGCGTTCACGCCCAGGTGGTGCAGGATCCGGGCGAGGCCTTCCCGTTCCCCGATCACGTGCGCCCCTTGGATGTCGTCGACCACGTCGATGGTCACGCCCTCGGGGGCCACTTCGCGCAGGCTCTCGGCCACCCGGGCCAGGATCGGCGCCACGGAGATCGGGCCCAGCTCGTCGGAGCGGGCGCCCTGGCCCAGGTACAAGAGGTCACGGGTCAGCGAGCGGCAGTCCCGCAGGGCCTCGCCCACCATCTGGGCCAGCTCGGGATCCAGGTCCTCGTAGCTGCTGAATTCGTCGACGGCGGTGGCCAGCACGGTCAGGCCGTTGTTCAGGTCGTGGGCCATCGAGCCTGCGAGCCGGGAGAGCTGCTCGACCTCGCGACGGGCGGCGCCCTGGACTTCGCTGAGTAGTTCGCGCTCGCGGGACACGTCGCGGGCCACGAGCACGCAGCCCCCCGGATGCCCTAAGGGTTCGGCGACGAGCTCGAACTGGCGCAGGCCCACCGGGGTCTGGACCTGGACGTCGCCCATCACCGCCTCGCCGTCGAGGGCGCGGGTCACCGCCGAGCGAACCCACAGGCCGTCCTGGCCCGAGAAGGCGCCCAGCAGCGTCTCGAGGTCGGCGGAGAGCACATGGCGTGGCTTGCCCAGCGTTCCCTCCATGGCGCGGTTCACGTACAGCACCTGCCGGTCCTTGCTGACGGCCGCCACCAGCACGGGCACGGCGCCGAGCACGGCTTCCAGCCGGCGGATGGCCCCCAAGGAACCGCTGGGGTCCCCGACCGGGCGAAGGAGCATCAGGCGCTCGTCGGCCAGGGCACCGTGTTGCACGTTCAGGGTCACGCCGGCCCCCTGTTCGTCCAGGAAGTGGGCCGGGGCAAAGCCGTGGCCATCCGGCAGGATCGGGCACAGGGACTCGGTGGTCCGGCCGGTGGGGTCGAAGCCGAGCAGCTGCTCCGCTTTTGGATTGGTGGCGATGACTCGCCCTCGTGCGTCCACCAGCAGCGCCCCGTCGGGCAGTGCATGCAGGATCGTGGCGTCCTTGCTCGTCATGAGTCCGCCCCCCAGGAGTCCAGGCAACTCCCCGCGGTACGTGTGACCGGTGCGGTTCATCTTGACCCGCACAAGAGACGGTAGCACCACATCGTGGCTGTCCGAGACGCCAATTCTCCAAAGATCCGTAAAGTCAGGATCCGGCGACAGAATCGGAGCTCCGGTGACGGCCCGAGACGTCTGGTGCGTCAGGCCTGGAGCGTCTTCAGATCAGCCGCAAAGGCGTGGCGACCGGCACACGCTGCGCTGAAGTCGTCGCGGCTGACCCCCGGGGCCAGCTCGCGCACCAGGAAGCCGTCTGCGGTGACGTCCATGAACGCCAGGTTGGTCACCACCTGGTTCACGCAGCCCACCCCCGTGAGGGGCAAGGAGCAGCCGCCGACCAGCTTGGAGACCCCGGCGCGGTTGGTCTGGATCATCGTGACGATGACTCGCTTGGCGCCGTTGACCAGGTCCATGGCACCGCCCATGCCCTTGACCATCTTGCCGGGGATCATCCAGTTGGCCAGGTCGCCGT
>CAZFLE010000092.1:0-29345 GCA_964519895.1 uncultured Enterobacterales bacterium
ACGACGAGACCAACCCCGACGACGCCAGCATCTACCACCCGGAGCGGGAGCTGCTGTATCGGGACTACACGGGGGTCGAGCCCGGCTACTTCGGCCAGCCGGGGCTGACGCTCCGGGACCTGGGCCAGCAGCTTGCCGCGGACAACCGCTTCGTGGAGTGCGCCGTCGAGCACGTGTACGAAGGCCTGATGCGCCGGGATGTCCTGCTCGAGGACACCGACGCGCTCACCGTGCACCGCGAGGCCTTCATCCAGGGCGACCTGACCCTGCGGGCTCTGTTCCGCTCGGTGGTCGACGATCCGCGGTACCGCTACGCCGTCGACGGTGACGACGTGGGCGGCACGGCCACCGTGCCCCTCAAGATGGCGACCGTGGAGCTCCTGGCGTCCCAGGTCGAGGACCTGACGGGCTTCGACTGGACCTACGGCGGCTACCCGATGCTCGGCACCGACAACCCCGGGCTGCGCACACTGGCCGGCGGCATCGACGGCTACGGCGGCAGCGCCAGCGCCAAGGGACCCAACGCGACCATCCTGCTGGTCCAGGAGCGGCTGGCCGAAGCGGCGTCGGTCTACGTGGCCGAGCAAGACGCGGCCAGCGAGACCCCCCGACTGTTCACCCACGTCGACTTCACCGAGACCCCCGACAGCGGCGGCGACGCGATGGCCACCCAGCTGGTCGCCCTGCACGAGGTGCTCTTCGGCACAGTCGTCGAACCCGACGGCGAAGAGGTCACAGCGAACCTGGACCTCTGGACCCAGCTCTACGAAGTGGAGCGCTCGACCCAGGCCGCATGGGCCGGGGTGCTCAGCGCCCTGCTCCGCGACCCCGACCTCCTGCTGTACTGAGGACGCCACGATGACCACGCGACGCAGCTTCCTGCACACCGCCGGCGCCTCGGGCCTGGCTCTCGGCACCCTGGGCCTCCCGACGGGCTCGGCCCTTGCCAACACCGCCGCCCCGGGAGACCTGAAGTTCCTCTTCGTCGTGGCCCAGGGGGGCTGGGACACCACCCGAGTCTTCGCCACCGAGTTCGACAACGGCGACGTGGACATGGAGCCCGGCTCCGATCTCGCGACCGTGGGCAACCTGTCCTATGTCGACCACGCGGACCGTCCGTCGGTCCGGAGCTTCATGGAGACGAACCACGCACGCACGGTCATCGTGAACGGCGTGATGGTCCGGTCCATCGCCCACGAGATCTGCACGATGATCGTGATGACGGGCGCCACGAGCGGCCTGGAGCCCGACTGGGGCACCATCCTGGGGGCCGATCAGCGGGATCGCTACACCCTGCCGCACCTGATCATGGGCGGGCCGAACTTCCCCGGTTCCCTGGGGGTCGCGGTCGCGCGGGCCGGCACCAATGGCCAGCTCGAGGGCCTGCTGAGCGGCGACATCCTGGACGTGAGCGATGTCGACCTGCAGCGCCTGCGCACCCCGTCGGAATCCCTGGTGGATCGCTACCTGGCCCGTCGGACCTCGGCCCGGGCCGCCGCTGCCACCAGCAGCCTCGAGGCCCGCCTGACCGCCGAGTTCGACGAGTCCCTGGGCCGGGCGATGGACCTGAAGGACCTGCGCTACGTGATGGACTTCACGGCCAGCGGAACCCTGGGGGATCTGGGCAGCGTGGCCATCGAGGCGCTGCAGCTGGGCATCTCCCGCTGCGTGACCGTGGGCCATCCCGCGGGCAGCTGGGACACCCACGCCGACAACGACGCCCTGCAGACCGTGCTGTGGGAGGACCTGTTCAATGGCCTGGGCCAGATCCAGGCCCAGCTCGACGACACACCGAGCCCAAGCGGCGGCACCCTGGCCGACGAGACGGTCGTGGTGGTGGTCTCCGAGCTCGGTCGAACCCCGCTGCTCAACGACTTCAACGGCAAGGACCACTGGCCCTACACCAGCGTGCTGATGTTCGGGAACCCCCTGAGCGAAGGGCGGGTGATCGGTGGCTTCGACGACACTTTCTACGGGCAGAACGTCGACACCCTGACCGGCGACGTCACCACCAGCGGCACCCTGGTCTCGGCCGAGACGGTTGGCGCCACGCTGCTGGCGATGGCCGACATCGACCCAGGAGACCACCTGCCCGGTGTCGATCCGCTCATGTCGGTGATCGGATGAGCCGGGTGCTGGCTGTTGCAATCCTGGTGCTCGGTGGGTGCGCCGACGGGAGCACCTCGGACTCGGGCACGCCGTCGGAGACCGGGGACACCGGCTTCTGCGGTGGCGCCCCGGTGGTCACCTGGGACAATTTCGGCGCCGGCTTCATGACCGAGAACTGTCAGTCCTGCCATGCCGCCGACGCGCCAGAGCGCTGGGGTGCCCCGGAAGAGATCACCTTCGACACCTACGACGACACGATGGCCCAGGGCGAGCGCGTGCTCCTCCGTTCCCTGGCGTCCGAGGACCCGATGCCCCCCCAGGGCGGCGTCACCAGCGACGACAAGGTCAAGCTGGAGTACTGGCTGGTCTGCCACGAGGGGCTCAGCGACCCAGCAGCTCCCGGGCGATGACCATGCGCTGGATCTCCGAGGTTCCCTCGTAGATCCGGGTGACTCGAGCGTCTCGGTACAGCCGCTCGACGGTGTACTCCTGGGAGTAGCCGTAGCCGCCGTGGAGCTGGAGCATCCGGTCCACGACCCGACCGCAGGTCTCCGACGCGTGCAGCTTGGCCATGCTGCAGGCGGACTCGGCTCGTTGGCCGCGGTCCAGCAGCGTCGCCGCCCGCAGCGACAGGAGCCAGCTGGCGTCCAGCTCGGTGCGGCTGTCCGCGAGCACGAAGCGCGTGTTCTGGAACTTGGAGAGGGGACGGCCGAAGGCCTCCCGCTCGCCCACGTACCGCAAGCCTTCGGCGAGCGCGGCCTCGGCGATGCCCAGGCACAGCCCGGCGATGCCCGCGCGGCCGCCCGCCAAGGCCTCTAGCGCCAGCCGGTAGCCCTGCCCGGCCTCGCCCAGCAGCTGGTCGGGGCCGACTCGGCACTCGTCCATGTGCAGGGCGACAGTGCCCGACGAGCGCTGGCCCATCTTGCGCTCTTCCTTGCCCACGCTCAGGCCGGGCGTGCCCTGTTCCACCACGAAGGCCGTGATGCCCGCCGGGCCCTTGGTGCCGGCGAGCCTCACGAAGATCACGTTGAGCCCGGCATGAGCCCCGCTGGTGATCCACATCTTGCTGCCGTCGAGCACCCAGCCGTCGCCGTCGGGCGTTGCGGTCGCGGTCAACGCCGCCGCGTCTGAGCCGCAACCGGGCTCGCTCAGGCAGAACGAGACCGGGCCGAGCTCGCCGGCCACCAGGGGCGGGAGCCACCGCGCGGCCTGGGTGGGGGTCGCGTGATGGACCAGGATGCTGGCCGCCAGGTTGCTCGCGGCTGCGATCACCGCAACGGATGCATCGGCCTCGGCCAGGGCCTCGATCAAGAGCAGGTAGCCCATGTTGTCGACGCCTGGACCGCCCAGGGCCTCGGGCACCTTGGCGGCCAAGAGTCCCATGGACCCAGCCTCGGCCAGCTCCTCGACGGGAAATGCGTGGGTCTGGTCCCGCTGCGCAGCCGTCGGTGCGACCCGCTCTCTGGCGAAGTCCTGGACCAGCTCCTGGAGCAGGCGCTGGTCCTCTGTCAGGGCAAACCCGAAGCGGTCCATCGGACCCCGTCTACCGGTTGCCGGTCGCCAGTCCGGCGGGGCACTCGGCCTTGACGTTGGCGCGGTAGTAGCCGAGCTCGTCGGCCCAGATCTCTCCGTCGTAGGGCCAGTAGCGCTGTCCCTTGCGGATGCGGGGCTTGCGCTGGGCGAGGGCCCGCGCGTCCTCGAGCTGGCCGGTCAGCGAGGCCTGCTCGTAGAGCTTGCGCTCCAAGCGCAGCATGTCGAGCTTGGTGATCTCGGTGTCGTTGAGCATGGTCTGGAGATCGAGGGCCTGGGCCTCGAGGCGGGTCCGCACGCGAGCGCCCTGTTCGGCGATCAGGGCGTCCCGGCGCTCGGTCAGCAGGGCGAGGGCGTGCTGGCCCCAGGCGTGCTGGCTGAAGTTGCCCAGGCTGCTGATGTCGCTCGCCAGGCTGGCCACTGCACGCTCGGCGCCGGCAAAGGTCTCGTCGTTGCGGTAGGGGGCCAGCAGACGACCGGGCACCGCGGCCTGTTCGCCCCGGCGGTCCGCCGCCACGGCCGCAAAAGCGCCCGCGTCGTCCATGCCGGCCAGGCCGGCGCGGAGCTCGTCGTGCACCGGCTGGTACTGAGCCTGGAAGGCGTCGATCTGGCGAGAGGCCTCGGGGAACTTGCACAGCAGGAACAGGCCGTAGGTCCTGAGCAGGAAGGCCTCGGGGAAGTACCAGCTGTCGAAGTACGGCGTGGTGTGGGTCTGCAGGATGCCCACGACCCCGTTCATGTCCTGGAGCATGAAGTGGGCCCACGCCCGCTCGAACTGGGCCTGGGGCCAGAGCGGCGACTCCCGCCGGATCTTGGCGGCGTACTCGATGGCCCGGGCGTAGTTCTCGGTGGCGTAGTAGACCCGCGCCAGGTTGAGGTTGATCAGGTCCAGCGCATCGGCGTCGTCGCCCACGGCGGCCTGGGCGGTGAGCAACGGTGCAACCGCCCCCTGGAAGCTGCCCTGCTGGGCCATGACCACGCCCTTGAGCTGCTGTCCGCGGCCGTACCAGGCCGGATCGGACTTGGCGTTGATCAGGCTCGTGGCGGCGATGGTCGCGGCGTAATTTCCTGCCCGGTAGTTTCCCTTGGCGCCCAGGTAGGCCAGCCGGCCCTTCTCGGAGCCCAGCAGCGCCAGGCCCACGTTGCCCGCGAGCACGTCCTCGACCCAGAGCATGTCCCCGGTGCTGTCGGCCATCGACAGGCTGCGGTTGACGGCGATCTTCAAGGAGATGTTGTCGCCTTCGGTGTCGGTCTGGAGCGCTGCCAGGGTGAAGCCCAGCGACGCGTGCACCAGGCCCAGCGCGTTGACGTGGTCGGCCAGCATGATCAGCGCCTCGCCGTGCCAGGCGGCCCGCGCAGGGTCGTCCAGCAGGGCCACCAGCGCGTCGGCCGCGCCGTTGGCGTCGCTGGCCTCGACAGCCGCTGCGTGGTCCTCGAAGGCGCGCTCGCGCTTGGGGTCCACCCGCTCCTCTTCGTCGTCCTGGGCCCAGACCGGGGCCACGTGGCCAGCGCCGGCCACGAGGGCCAGGGCCAACAGCAGAGTGCCGCCGCGCATCACGAGCCCAGGAACAGGCTGAGGCCCACGTAGATGCCGAAGTTCTGCTTGACCCGCCAAGTGTCGCTGGCCTGGCGCCGCTGGACCACGATGTCGTCACGGCCCTCGACGCGGATCATGTTCCCGCTCGGCAGGAAGACCCGGGCCCCGATGCCTGCGCCCACCGTCGGCCCAAAGGCGAACGACTCCAGGGTCGTCTCGGCCAGCTGGGGTTCCGCCAGCCGCTCGACCGTCAGGCCGGCGACCACCGGGACGTAGATGTCGTGGTGGAAGATGCGCTCGCCCTGCCAGGCCATCTTGGCGTAGATGGGGGAGATCTGGACACCGGCGGTGATGGAGCCCAGGTAGCGGTAGGCCTCGGGGACCTTGCCGTAGGCCGCGCTGTCGAGCTCGCGGTAGGCGCGGGACTTGAGGCCGTAGCCCAGGCCCAGCTGCACGCCCCAGCTGAGCGCCTCGGACAGGTGCTTGCCAAAGGTCAGCTCGACCTTGGGGGCGGTGGTGTACGGGTCGAAGGGCACCAGGCCGGCCGACGCGGAGACCTCGGACTTGCCCTCCTTGGTGAAGAGCATCTTCTGCACCACGTGCAGCTCGGCGTCCTGGAGGACACCCAGGTCGACGGTCTCACCGCCGGTGTCCTGGGCCAGGGCAGCAGGGGACAGCGATGCGCTCAGGACGGCGCCGGCCAGCAGCTTTCGCAGCATGGGATCTCAGCCTCGGACGGAATCGATGGAAGGGGGGCTCAGGACGTCGGGCTCAGAACGGGAGCGTCCGGGGCATGCCGCCCAGGGGCTCGTAGTAGATCCGGACTTCCTGGTTGTAGTCGGGGATGGCTTCGCCGTGGAACACGATGGCGTTCAGACCGCTGTCGTAGCTCCAGCCGTTGCCGAACACGCTGGCGCCGACGTTCTCGTCGTAGGTCTCTTCGGCCTGGGGGATGAGCTCGTCGTCGACGTAGCAGCGCACGGTGGTGATGTCGGGCACGGCCTGCAGCGGGAACGCGGTGAGCAGGTTGTTGAGCAGCTCGCCCAGGTCCTGGAGGTGCTGGCTGAAGTCGGAGACCTTGCAGTCGCCGGTCGGGCCTTCCTCTGCGATGTGGTTGTAGAAGCCCTGGGTCTGCTCGGCGGCGAGCTGGTAGCGCTCGGTGCCCCAGGTGTTCGCGCCACCCGAGTTGCAGGTCAGCGACCCGTTCTCGTAGGGCGGGCCGATGACGGCGAACCTGTACCGGCTGCCGAACTGGTCCAGTCCACTCAAGTACAGGGAGGGGTCGGACTCGCCCGTGCCGACCCGGCGGGAGCCGTCGCCCTCGTCGGTCACGACCACGAAGATGACGGTGGAGTCCTGGCGGACCAGCCGGGTGTCGCCGTCGTTGTTGGTGCCCGCGTCCTGGGGGTCCAGGGCGCTCAGCTCTTCGCAGTCGTCGAGCCCGTTGTCATTGCCGTCGTCGTCGGTGCAGCGGAAGCAGAAGTCCGGCGGGTCCTCGGCGGTGCGGCACATGGCGTAGAGCGATGCCTCGAGGCCTTCCTCGTCGCCGGAGCCGGAGTTGTTCTCCCAGGCCGCGAAACCGCACAGGTCGTCCAGGTACTCCTTGGTGACGTTCTCCTGTTCGGCCTCGGGGTCGTAGTTCGGATCGCTCGGCACCTCGGCCGCGTCCCATGCTGTGGCGTCGCACAGGAGCTGCTCGGTGAACTTGGCCTTCAGGTCCGGGTCGCCCTTCTTGAGGATCTCTCCGACCAGGGAGCCCTCGGCCCCAGGCAGGTCGCCCTTGGCGATGTTCGTGGTGGTGATCGCCAGCTGGTAGTCGAGCAAGTGGCCCCGGTTCGCGACGTAGGACAGGTAGTTGTCCACGGCGTCGTCCAGGCCGTCGGTGCTCGGCGTGCCGCCTTCGGGTGCCACCAGGTAGTTCAGGAAGGACTCGAAGTTGAGTGCCAGCTCTTCGGCTTCGTCGGTCATCGACGGGCTGTTGTCGATCACGAAGATCACGTCGGCGTCGTTGCTGAAGCTCGACTGTTCGTAGCCGGACACCAGGAACACGTCGTAGTAGTTGCAGCCGGTCAGGCTGAGGCCGGTGGCCAGCAGGGCCGCCAAGAGGCCTGGGGTCTTCATGGAAGCTCCCTCCGACAGGAGCAGCAGCATAGGCCCCTGGCCGATCGCCCGCAACGCACGGAGGGCCCTTGGATGTGAAGGTGTCGTGTGATCAGGGTCTCAACTTCGACACGCTTCGACCCGATGGGAGGGGGGAGAAGGAACCGCCCCACCAGCGAGGTCGAGGTCATGGGAGTTGCGCTCAAGGAGATGGAGAACCGCGTCACGAAGCGGCTGCCCATCCGTGTCCTGGTCGAGTACGAGTCCGCCGAGGACTTCCTGATCGACTACACCGCCAACGTCTCCGTCGGCGGCATGTTCATCCAGACCGACGAACCCCTGCCCGTCGGGTCCCGGTTCCGCCTGCGGTTCAAGGTGCCAGACCACAGCAAGATCATCGAGACCTTTGGCGAGGTGCGGTGGTCGGTGCCCCCGGCCGAGGCCGGGCCGATGCGGCCTGGCATGGGCATCCAGTTCGACGACCTCAAGGCCAGTGACCTGACCCTGGTCCAGGGCCTGCTCGCGGCCTGGGAGACCGAGGGCTAGCGCTCGTCTGAGGACCCGCTGAGCCCCGCGAGCGCTTCTTCGTAGAGGGCCCGCTCGTCGGCGTCCCGGGTGCGGTCGACGAGGTCACGCAGCAGGGGGACCGCGGCCGTGGCCTGGCGGGCGACCAGCGCGTCAGCGCCCGTCAAGCGCACCAGAGTGTCGCTGTCCCCCAGACTGGCGAGCAGTGCGGGCTCGACTCTCGGCCCCTCGAGTGAGCCCAACAGTCGGACGGCCTCGGCCCGGATCAGCGGCTCGGGGTCGTCGAGTGCTCGGATGACCGCCGTGACCCTGGCCGGTTCGTCCAGATCCCGCAGCTGCTGGACGACCTCAGTGCGCACGGCCAGTGCCGGATCGTCCAGTGCCGGTGCGATGGCGTCGACGGCCCCGGGTCCCCCCAGCCACCCCAGGGCCCGCACCGCGAACCGCCGGGTCTCGGGATCCGGGTCCTCGAGCAGTCCGGAGAGGACAGGCTGGCTCGACTCGTCGGCCAGGTGGGCCAGTGCAGCGATGGCGTGGTGCCGCAACGCGCCCTCGGCACCTCGCGCCAGGTCGTGCAGCGCTGGCACCGCCCGGCGGTCTCCCAGTGCACCCAGGCCCGTGACTGCTGCGACGCGGACCTCGCGGGGGCCGCTGGCGGTGGCGTGGAGCAGGGGCTCGTAGACACGCCAGTCGCCGGACTCCCCCAGCCTGTGTGCGGCCAGGACGCGCTCCGGTGGGTCGCCGCTGGCCAGCAGCGCGAGCCAGGTCGGCACGTCGATGGCCGTGTCGCGGCCGGCGACCACCTGGTGGGCCGCGCGGTCGGCCACTCGACGGAGCTCGGCGCTGGGGTCCCGCACGGCGGCCCGGGTGAGGGCGGTCACCGCCAGGGAGTCGCCCTGCCGACCCAGAGCCTCGTAGACCTCGCGTCGGACCCGATCGTCGGGGTCGTCGACCGCTTCGAGCAGGATCTGGACCTCGATCAGGCCCGGGTAATTGCCCAGGGCATGGGCCGCCCAGGCCCGGGCGTGGGGTGAAGGACTGTGTTCGAGCGCCCGAGCCAGCGCGTCGACGTCGAGCAGGAGACGGCCCAGGGCATCCTGGGCGGCCAGCCTCGCGCCGGGATCACCCTCTTGGGACAGGCGCACTGCCAGGAGCTCCAGCGAGCCCGGGTCCTGCCGGTCTCCCAGCTGGCGGTAGGCGAGCGTGCGCACGGCCGGGTCCGGGTCCAAGGTCCGATCTGGAGGTGCGGCCTGGGCGACGCAGGCCAGGAGCCAGACCCCGACCAGGGTCAGGGCTCGCCGGGCGGCCCGGCTCAAGGGACCGCTACGCCGACTCCATCTTGCGCACGATGGAGTTGATGGTGTTGAAGGTCGTGGTCACCTGATGCTGGATTCGCATTCCCTTCTTCTGGTGGAATTTCAATAGGTTGTTCCACAGATTCGTGATCTCGTCGCGCACCTGCTGGTACTCGTGCTGCTCGAGCAGCTGCCGTAGCTCGAGCACGGCCGGAGGTTGCTCGTCGTCCTCGTAGCAGGCCACGATGCGATCGACGTTCTCCATCAGGCTGTAGTGCAGGGGGTCGGACTCGCTGTCCTCTGCGCCATCCCCGGCGTCGTCTGCCGCATCGCTGGCGCTGGACGCGCTCGACGCGCTCGACGACGACGCCGAGTCGGGGTCCACGCTCTCCAATTCCTCGTCGGCCAGCTCTGGCTCTGGCTCTGGCTCGGGGGCAGGCTCGGGCTCGGGGGCAGGCTCGGGCTCCTCGTCTTCCTCGGCGTCTTCTTCGCTGGCGGGGCTCACCGCGTCGGCGCTGCCACCCAGGCCGCGATCAGCCAGGAACTTGTCCGGGTCCTGCCCGGTGAATTCGGCGAAGTCCTTGAGGTTGAAGCCGCCCTTGAGGGCATTCGGGGCCAGGTCGTTCTGGGCTTCGATCACCGCGACGCGGCCCTGGGCCTTGGGGCCGATGGCGACTTCGGGTGCCATCACGATGTCCAGCTGGACCTGTGCGGCGCCCAGGTTGACGCTCTGGGCGCCCTTGACGGCCTTGGCCTGGAGCCTGCCGCCGGTGACGTTGACCGCCCCAGCAGCGAGCAGGCCGGCGTTGACGTCGCCGTTCACGTTCAGGTGCACGGCCGCGTTCACGGTCCCGACCGACACGTCGCCCGTGAGCGTGACGGAGCCAGCCGTGCTGGTCACACCGGCCAGGCCGCCACCGGGGGCCCCGCGGATCTCGATGTCTCCCGCGTGCTCGATGATGAGGCCGTCGGCCTGGTTCTCGAAGCGGACGCCAGCTGGGATGACCAGCTTCTCGTGATCGGACATGGGGAGCTCGTGCCTCGGACGAAGTGGGGAAGGGGAAGCGGCGCGAGGGTGCGTCGGGCCGCGGACGCCGAGGCTACCGTTGCCGTTGATCCGGTGTCAACGCGGGGGGCGCCCTGCTCCAGCGGTGTGGGCTAGGACGGGGATCGAGCCACTCGTCGGGCGGCGTCGTAGTGGCGGGCCAACGCGTCCAGGTGGGGCTCCATGGGAAAGCGCCGGACCACGCGGCGCCGGCGGCCGAGCGCCGCCTCGGTCCGGAGTGCGGCGGCCAGGGCACCCACGTCTCCGGGTGGCACCAGCCGGGCCTGGGGATCCAGCTCTGCCATGCCTCCGACCGCCGAGCCGACCACCCGGAGACCCGCGGCCAAGGCCTCGCGAACGACGAGAGGGCTGTTCTCCTCCCAGGTGCTGGGTACGACGAGCACGTCTGCGCTGTCGTAGACCTCCTGTCGCGCATCGTCGTCGAAGGGGCCATGCCAGTGAACCCGCGGCGTCTCAGCGATGCTGGCCCGGATCCGATCGGCCCACGGTGCCTGTCCATCGAAGGCCACCATCGGGCCTCGGAGCACCAGCTCACCGGTCGCCACCTGGGCCCAGGCCTGGACCAGCTCGGCCACGCCCTTGGTGGGGATCAGGTGCCCCACGAACAGGAACCTCACGGGCCCCGCGTCGGGAGGTGGCGACGGGCGCAGGGGCGCCACGAGGGGCAGGTCCTGGACGTGCCAGCCGCCGGGCCGCAGCAACCCGAGGTCCTGGAGCCTCTCGCCCAGGTACCGGGAAGGGCTCAGCACCCGGTCCACGGTCTCCAGCACCGCTCGCCCGGCAGCGAGACGCGCGGCGATGCGGCGCCGCTCGGCTGCCCCCAGTGGCAGCTGCCCCAGGGCCGCCCGGGCCTGCCCCCGGACCCCCAGGCGACCGGCCAGTCGCCCAAGCGAGAGCAGGGTCGGACGAGCTCGGAGGTGTTCGGCGACACAGCGCCCGCAGCGCTCGGGCTCAGGCCCCGGGCACGGCCGCAGGTCCCGATCCACGAGCTGACCCCGGGCACAGGCCAGGTGGTAGTCGTGCAGGGTCAACACCACCGGCACGCCCGCCGCCTGGAGGGCGTGCACGATCCCCATGCCCAGGTGCGCCAGGTGGTGCACGTGGGCGACCTGAGGGGTCAGCTGGGCCACCAGGTGTTCGACGGCGGCATCGGCCAGGGGACTCGACCAGGTGCCGCGAAAGTCCTGGGGGGCCGCCATGCCCAGCCCCCACAGGCCGGGAGCGGGGCCCTGGCGGAGCTTCCCGTCGTCGTGGCCCGGGTCCCGGGCGAGCACCGCGGCCCCCTGGGCTTGGGCCACAGCGGCGGCATAGCGCTCGGTGCCCCCGGCCTGGGGGTCCAGGTGTGGGCTGCCGTGGACCACGTGGAGCACCCTCACGGCAGCAGCCCTCTGTAGTGGGCTTCGACCGCTCGCACGTGGTCGTCGAAGCGGGGTGGGGGACGGGGCGTCGGTGCCTGGTCGAGCACGCGCTCCAGGGCTGCGGCCAGAGCGGTGGAACTCCCCGGCTCGTAGAGCTCACCGTCCTGACCTGGCACCACCAGCTCCGGCAGGCCCCCCAGCCGAGGGGCCACCACCGGACACCCCGACGCCCGCGCTTCGAGCACCACCAAGGGGGCATTCTCGGGCCATGTGCTGCCCAGGATCAGGGCGCTCGCCCCCGCCAGCAAGCCGGGCACCTGGCTCGGGGGGACCACGCCCCCCAGGCGATCCGCGGGCAGGGTCGCGGCATAGGCGGGGTCGGTCGCCGGCCCGTGGATCACCAGATCCGGGATGGCCCTGCGCCGGCGGAGCTGCCGCCAGCCTTCGAGCACCAGGTGCGCCCCCTTGTGCGGCACCAGGCTGCCCAGGAACACGCAGGGTCCACCGCCGACGCGTGCGGGCCCGGGCGCCACCCCGTGGGGGAGGTGTGTCGTGGCCCCGAGGCCCTGCCGCTCGGCCTCTTCGGCGAGCCAGCGGGACGGCGCCAGGCGCAGGTCGAAGGCGCGAAAGGCATCTCCCACCGCCTGCTGTCGGGCCCGGGCACCCGCCGCCGTCTGCGGTGGCTTGGGCCCGCGTCGAGTGAGGGCTCGCAAGGGACCCGGCACGGCGTGCCACGCCCGCTGGAGCTGCTCCGGCTGCAGGTGGCGCCCGAGCTGGCCGGCCAGCCGCCCCAGGGCGTGCTCGGCACGGGCCCCTCGCGCCCAGCCGGCGTAGCAGTCCGCGCAGGCCTGGGGCTCTGGCCCCGGGCACGGTGACGCCCCGTCCCGCAGGAGCGTCCCGCCCCGCGCGCACCAACCCCAGGCGTCGTGCAGGGTCGCCACCACCGGCACCCGCCAGGTGACCCCCACGGACAGGAACAGCAGGTGCTGAACGTGGACCAGGTCCGGTCTCACCTGGTCCAGCACGGCATCGATGCGGGCCTCCAGGCCTCGGTCGCGCTCTCGCTGGGCGAGGGGGCGCCAGGGCAGGTTGTTGACCAGGCGCCAAGGCCCACCGGGCTCTTCTGGCGCTCGGAGCGCACCCTGGGCATGCCCCGGATCCCGGGTGCCAGCCAGGACCGCCACGGGCCATCCACGGTCCCGCAGCGCCCCTGTGAGTCGCGCGGTGTAGAGCTCGGTCCCGGCCACCTCCCGAGGGGGGTAGCCGTGCACGACCTGCAGGATGGTGGGGAGGTCCGACACGAGGCCCGTCTATGATCACCGCCCCATGGCGGAGCCGGATCCCACACGACGACGGATCCTCGTCATCGACGACGAGGCGAGCCTTCGGCACATGCTGGAGATGATCCTCGATCGCGCCGGCTACGACGTCGTCACCGCTGCGGACGGCGAGCAGGGTCTGGCCACCCTGGAGGCGGATCCCGGCCTGTCCATCGTGCTCTGCGACGTGCGCATGCCGCGGCTCGACGGGCTGGGATTCCTGGATCGGCTGGGCGACCGCAAGCGGTGGGTCCACACCATCGTCATGAGCGCCTATGGCTCGATGGAGCTGGCGCTGGAGGCCATGAAGCGCGGGGCGTACGACTACATCTCCAAGCCCTTCAAGCCCGACGAGATCTTGCTGGTCCTGCGCAAGGTCGAGGAGCGCGAGCGGCTGGCCCGTGAGAACCGCAGGCTCCGGGCCGCTGTCCGTGAGCAGGGGGATCTGGAGGGCTTCCTGGGCCGCAGCGACGCCGTCACCGAGCTCGTCGCCGCCGTGCGCAAGGTCGCGGCCTATCCCACGACCGTCCTGCTCACCGGGGAGAGCGGCACGGGCAAGGAGCTGTTGGCACGGGGGCTGCACCGGCTGTCCGGCCGCTCCGAGGAGTCCTTCGTCGCCGTGAACTGCGGGGCCATTCCCGAAAACCTCTTGGAGAGTGAGCTGTTCGGGCACGAGCGAGGGGCGTTCACCGGGGCACACCGCACGCGGGAAGGGCTCTTCGAGCAGGCTCACCGGGGCACCTTGCTGCTCGACGAGCTGGGCGAGCTCCCGGTGGCCCTCCAGGTCAAGCTCCTGCGTGTGCTCGAAGAGCGCACGGTCCGTCGGGTCGGAGGCTCCAAGGACCGGCCGGTCGATGTTCGCGTCGTCGCTGCGACGAGCCGAGACCTCGAGGCCGAGGTGGCCACGGGGGGGTTCCGCAAGGACCTGCTCTACCGGATCAACGTGGTGCACCTGCGCGTGCCCCCGCTCCGGGAGCGCCAGGGAGACATCGCGCTGCTCGCAGACCACTTCGTCCGGGCCCACGCCCTCAAGCTGCAGCGACCGGTGATCGGGATCGAGACCTCGGCCCTCCGACTGATGGTGGCCTATGCCTGGCCCGGCAATGTGCGGCAGCTCGAGAACGTCCTGGAGCGGGCTGTGCTGTTGTGCGACGGCGAGGTGGTGACGGCGGGGGACCTGTCCGCCGAGATCCGGGCCGCCGCGGTGGCTCGGGACCCCGCCGGTGCCGGAGAGAACCTGTCCTTCAAGGAGCGGCTGCCCGCGCTCGAAGCCGAGCTCATTCGCAAGGCCCTGGCCCGCACAGCGGGGAACCGGACCCAGGCCGCGCGGCTGCTGGAGATCTCCTACAAGGCCCTGCTCTACAAGATCCGAGACTACGGCGTGGAGCCAGACAGCCCATGAGGGGGGCCTTCCGAGCAGCCCTCGCGCTGGGCCTGGCCGTGCTGATCTGCGCGCCGGGCTGCGGGGTCGAGCGGCACCTGGACGCCGCCGAGCAGGCGCTTCAGGCCCACGACCTGGTCGCCGCCGAGGCCGGGTTCAGGCGAGTTCTGGAGCGAGAACCCGCCTCGGTCGATGCACTCTATGGCCTGGGCTGGGTCTACCACTTGAGCGGCGAGCCCCAGCGGGCCCGGGACTATTTCCAGAGGTGTACCCGCGTCGCACCCGCCGACCACCGAGGCTTCAAGGGCCTCGGCTCGGTGGCCCTGTCCCAGGAGACCCTCGCCCAGGCCATCAACTGGTTCGAACAGGCCCTGGTGCTCGCGCCAGAGGATCCGGCGGTGCTCAACTCCTTGGCCTTGGCCTACCTGCAAGGACAGGACGAGGGCCGGTCCTTGGAATACGCCCAGCGCGCAGTCGCTGCAGCGCCGCAGCGCGGAGAGTACGGCCTGGGCGAGGCCGAAGCCCTGCTGCGCCTCAAGCGCTACGACGACGCGCTCGCCGCGATCAAGCGGGCCCTGGACGCCCGGGTCGAAGAAGCGCGCTTCCGGGCCCTGCTGTTCGTGCTCCGCAGTCGCGTCCTGGTCGCGATGACCGGGGGTCGGCTGGACCCCGCCGACTGTGCCGGCACCGTGCCTCCGCTGCTGGCTTACCTGGACCGGGCCCAGGCCGCTCTGGAACGGGCCGACGCCACCGGCATCGCGCTCAGTGAGCTCGGCGCAGCCCGGCGACGGGTCCACCGCCGCCGGGGCTACATTACCGAGCAGTGCCCGGGGGAGTGGGGCCGGGCGCCTGACTAGGAAAAAACTTCCCAGAGTGAGAAAAGATTTCCCACCGATGATTGCGCAGGTGGCCCAAAACGACGGGTCGTCCGGGGGCGAACTCGTGGCTCGATTCTTGCAGCGAGCCCGCTCACGGGCCCGTCTGTGCCCTGCCCGCCCCCGAGCGGGCTTCACCATGGTCGAGCTGGCGATTGTCGTCGCCATCATCGGTGTGGTGGCAGCCATCGGGTACGGCTCCATCCGAAACCTCCTTCCTCGCTACCGCATGATCCAGGTCTCCAAGCAGCTGAAGAACGACCTCTCGGGCCTGCGCGTGCTGGCCATCGAGCAGAACCGGGAGACCCGGTTGCGGCTCGACCAGGCGGACACTAGCTGGTCGGATCCGGCGGCCCCCCAGGCCGGTCGCTGGCACCTGCAGGTGGGAGATAGGCACCTGAACTCCCGGAACTGGGACACGCTGCCGGTCGACGCGACCGACGGCCTCGACGTGCTCACCGGCGAGGGCACCATCGACCTGGCCGAAGGCGGCAGCCGCGAGTCGCGCGGCGTCAGCCTGGTGCCCTGGGGTGCCTTCAAGGGTCCGGGTGCCAACAACATCAACACCATCGTGTTCTCCCCCAAGGGCTGGGTCACCAACCCGGCTGGGGACTTCTCGACGGACGGCTACATCGAGCTCACCCTGGTCAACAAGTTCGCCCTGGTCGAAGGGATCGACGACAGCGTCACCCTGCACATCTCCCGGGCCGGCATGGTCCGCGTCGAGAGCTCACTCACCGACGACACGGCGGGGTCGGGCGGGACCGACGCCACGTCCAGCGGGGGTGGGGCATGAACCGTTCCACGGTGCGGCGACGCGGCTTCACCCTGATCGAGGTGCTGATCGCCACGGCTCTGCTGGGCTTCTCGCTCGTCGTGATGTTCGGCTTCCACGCCCAGGCGGTGCGCAGCAACTACCACGCCCGCAAGATCACGGACTGCACGTATCTGGCCCAGGGCCAGCTCGAGACGCTCCTGGCCGCACAGTGGGACGGCACCGAAGCCGCCGGCCGGCCCGACGAGCTCATCGACGGCGATGGGTCCAGCGATGAGTGGGGTTGCCTGTACCACCCGTCCCAGGACGGCGACTGCCCAGACAAGGTCGACGCCCTGGGCGCCTCCACCACCAACCCGGGCCGCGCTGCCGCCAGCTACCACGTGACCTGGGAAGTCGACACGATGGACGCGGTCGACGACACGTGGGTCCGGATCCGGGTCCGCTGCGCCTACCAGGACCGGACCTTCAACACCTGGCACGGCACCACCATCTCCACCTACCGCTACAGGGATCCGTGATGCGACGGCGTCCCTTGAACCGCTCTGGTTTCACGATGATCGAGATGATCACCGCCGTGGCCGTGTCCGTCATCGTGGTGGGTGGCCTCTACTCGCTGTTCAACCTGCAGTCCAAGCAGTTCCTGTACCAGGACGCGCAGATGAACATGCACCAGAACCTGCGGTTCGCGGCCGACATCATCACGCGCACGGCCCGCCTGGCCGGCAACGGCACCATGGGCTCGGCCACCGGCGTGTTGGGCTACGACGGCACCTCGGCCTCCAGCGCCGACACCATGCCTGCCGTGATCTCCCACGACGGCGGCACCACGGACACCGACGCCATCACGCTGATCTACGCCGACCCGACCCTCGAGATGAACTCTTCGGTGTTGACCGTCGAGTCCTGCACCACGTCGACCATCACCTTCGACATGGACATGCTCAACTACAGCAACCTCATCGGCAATTTCGCCAGCGGTGAGCTGCTCATGTGCTGGGACCACGCGGCCATCGCCGGGACCCGCTCCTGGATCTGGGAGATCGATGGCGGCGGCAGCTCGTCGACCGGTCAGATCTCCGTGGTCGACAATTCCAGCTACAACGACTTCACCAACGACTGCGGCACCACCGAGAACCTGCCCCCGGTCGTGACCTGTTCCCGCGGCAACGTGGTGACCTTCTACATCGACAACGACGGCACCGATGGCAATGGCCCGGGCTCCGTCGATCACCCGGTGTTGATGATGGATCTGGACTTCGACTACCTGGACACGGCCGGGAGCGGAGCCGGCGACGACATCCCTCTGGTCGACGACATCGAGGACCTGCAGATCGCCTACTGCCCGGCCGACTCGGACTGTCTGGACGACAGCGCCTGGGTCGATGACCTGTCGCTCGACGAAGGCATGGAGGTCTGGATGGCCCGGATCACCCTCATCGCCAGGACCCCCAGGCTGGACCCGAGGGACCAGCACCAGGAGACCCGGCCCGGCCTCGAGAACCGCGCCGCGACGTCCACCGAGGACGGCTACTACCGCGAGATGCTGACCACGTCGGTCAGCATCCGAAACCTGCGGAACATGAACTGATGGCCCGGCTCCCCCTCTCCCAGCGCCGCCAGGGCTACGTGATGCTCGTGGCCCTGATCCTGATGGCGCTCATCGGGGTCATGGGCGCCACTTCGCTCTCCGTGGCCGGCGTGGACCAGCGCATCGCCCACCACAATCGAAAGCACATGCTGCTGGTCAACACCAGCCACGCGGGCACCGAGCACGGGCGCAACAAGCTCGAAGACGAGGACCCGCCCAGCGAGAACATCGACTCGGCCGGCGACACCTGGCCCTCTTGGGTCGAAGCCACCGACGGCGAGTCCCTCTTCGCCGGCATCGCCTACTCGAGCTCCCACCAGAACCTGGGCGTCTACACCGTCGAGGCCATCTACATCAAGTGCTCGAACCCGCCGCCTGGCTACTCCACCGAGCTCGGTCGGACCCACTACCGGTCCGACTACTGGCTCATGGACGCCACAGCCCAGCACCAAGACACCTCGTACTCAGACATCTCTGAGACCACCGCGCGCACGGTCTCGACCCTGCGCAAGGTGGTCCAGGGCAGCTGCAAAGTCCGCTAGGGAGTTCAGGATGAACCTCCACTCGACCCGTCCCGCCATCACCCGGTTGCTCACCACCCTCGGCGTCTGTGCCGTGGCGCTCGCTGTCGCCGGCGATGCTCACTCCGGCGCAAGCGCTGCGGGCGAGGAGTACCTCGCTGCCTTCGAGGCGGTCCCCCCGAACGTCATGTTCGTCCTGGACGTGAGCGCGGCTTCGCTCGACGAGTGCGGGTACCTGCTGGACTCCGGCGAGTCCTACGCCGCAGGCGAGAGCTACGACACCTGCATCTCGTACATGACCGACGCCATCGACTCGCTCACCCAGCACTACGACTGGGCCTACTTCGGCGCCGCCACCACCACCGACAGCGCGGGCGACGACAGCTTCACCAAGGTCTCTGCACTGGGCGAGTCCCACGCCGACTTCTCGTCGGCCCTGTCCCAGCTAAAGAGCGACGTCGAAGACGGCAGCGTGGGGGGCACCACCACCCGCAACCTGTCCGAGGTCCTGGCGTCGCTGTACGACGACTACTTCAGCCTGTCGAGCACGTCGACCACGGATCTGTGGGACGACGCGCCCATCGACTACTTCTGCCAGGAGTCCCACACCGTCACCATCGCGATGGGACTGCCCACAGACGACGACTCTCCCGATGTGTCCACCTCGTCGCTGACCACCGACGTCATGTGCGACGCCAACGGCAACAAGGACGACAGCGCCAGCTACGGCGGCTCCGACGAAGCCTGCCTGTACGACAACGTCACCCACTACACCTACAACAACGACGTCTCACCGCTCTCCGACGACCAGGTGGTGGTGAACCACACGGTCGGTGTCAAGATCAGCGGTGCCCAGCTGAGCGAGGAACTCTTCGGCAACGCGTCGGACGCGATCAGCAACGATGGCATCTACACCGTGGCCAACGAGGGCGCGGACATCCTGGGCGCCCTGATGGAGGTGCTCGGCTACGTGCGCCAGGGCTTCTTCTCCCGCAGCGCTCCCGTCATCAGCTCCGATGGCGCCTACATGATCTACGCCTTCTACGAGATCACCGGCGACAACCCGCTGGCTGAAGGTCACGTGCGGGCCTACGCGGTCGACGACGACCCGGACTCCGCCACCTACGGCCAGGTGCTCTACGACGGCGACGAGCAGTTCGGCGGCGCCGTCTGGGACGCAGGCGACCTGTTGGTCTCACGACCGGTCATCTCCGGTGAGACCAACCCCGACGACCGGGACGGTCTCGGTCAGCGGGACATCTACACCTTCGTGCCCGAGCTGATGCAGCTGTCCGGGGCCACCTACGACGTGGTGGACGAGGGCGAGGAATACCACCGGATGGGTCTGGACGCGGACTTCGTGTCCGCGGCCTCGAGCTCCGACTCGATGCTCGACAAGTTCATCGACACCACCGACACCGCCTACAACCTGGACAAGGACACGTCCGACGTCATCGACGGGGACGACCTGCAGGAGCTGGTGGACTTCACCCGTGGTCTGCCCTCGGCCAGCTACCGCTACCTGGACCAGGAGCACGGGTACTGGAAGCTGGGCGACTCGCCACACTCCGTGCCCGTGGTCGTCAATGCGCGGAACAACAACTACACGACCGACCCGACCTACCGGACCTTCCTGACCGAGCTGGAGAGCCTCGAGGACACCACCAGCCCCGACGGTGTGCTCATCGCCGCCAACGACGGCATGCTCCACTTCTTCCGACTCGAGGACGACGAGACCACCTCCAGCTACTCCTCCAGCCTGGGCTCCGACGAGGACGCCGACGAGGCCGGTGAGGAGCTCTGGGCCTGGCTGCCCGGGTACATCCTCTACAACACCAAGGACGACGAGGACTGGGCCGGCCGACTGGTCGACATGATGTGGTACGGCCGCACCTTCCTGTTCGACGGCACGCCTGTGGTCGAGGACGTCTGGATCGATGGCTTCGGCGACAACACCTTGGATGGTGTCAAGGACTGCAGCTCCCTCCCGGACAACTGCGAGTGGCGCCGGATCGTTGTGGTGCAGCAGGGCAAGGGCGGACCCGTGACCCTGGCGCTGGACATCACCGAGACCCAGAATCCAAAGTTCTTGTGGGAGCAGGTCAACACGGTCGACTACTCCGCCAACGCCTACACGGTCTCCCGGCCGGTCATCGCCAACCTGTACGACGCCACGGACTCCACCGACCCCAAGGACGCGTGGACCGTCATCTGGGGCTCTGGCCGCGCGGTTCCCCAAGCCACCGACGAGGACTACTACCTGAGCGCCGAGGCCAACCTGTACTTCTGGAAGGTCGGTGACACCTACTGGGACAGCGCTGGCTACGACTACGATGCTCAGACTCTGTCGGGTGACTGGGACACCGAGGGCAGCAACGGTCACCCCGAGATGGACGACTACCCGTCCGCTCTGGACGCCGACAGCGACGGCCACTACGAGTACGGCTACATCTCGGGCTCCATCGCGACGGTCGACTTCGACGGCGACGGCGACGCCGACGTCATCTACTTCCCGGCCACCACGTCCTACGTGCCGACAGACGAGGGCGGCAGCGGCGTGGGCGTCGACGTGGCCGATCCGGGCCACACCTGGATGTACAAGGCGATCATCGACACCACCGACCCGGACGATCCGAGCTGGTGCGAGTTCGTCGACCCGCTGGACTACGTGGGCGCACGACCCGAGGTCTACTACGCCCCGACCGTGACCTTCCACCCCGACGGCTCCTTGGGCATCTACTGGGGCACCGGCACGCCCTATGAGCGCAGTGCATCGGCCAACAACGGCTACCTGTTCGCCTTCAAGGACCTGACGCCGACCCAGTGTGCCGCTGGCACGCCGATCGACTGCATCACCGACTCGGGCGCCACCAACTCGGGCTACTACGAGATGGAAGCCGGAGAGGGCCTGACCGGCGACCCGTTGATCTACAACGGCATCGTCTACTTCCCCACCTACCTGCCGGACTCCGACCTGTGCGAGACGGGCACCGGGCGGATCTGGGGCCTGGCCTATGACGACTGCGACGCCGGGATCGACACCGACGGTGACGGCGAGGCCGATGCGGTCTCCATCGACGTCGATGGCTACCCCTCCAACCTGACCGTGACCGAGCAGGGCACGTTGTTCTACGGGGTCGGCAACCCGGACACCGACAAGTCCTCGAGCTCCGCTGTCGGAGAGATCAGCTCCATCGCCGACCCGTTTATGGGCACGTTGACCCTGGGTCTGCGGGAGATCTTCTAGTACCTCGTCAAGGGGGAAATGACCGGTTGATCGCGCCGCCATCGGAGCCCCTGGTGGTGGCGGCCGACAAACGGGCATCGCGAATGCGGTGCGGAGGCCGCCGCCGCCAGGGGATTCGAGGGCAAGCGAGGACCGGTCAGAGCCCCCTTGACGAGGTACTAGGCCCCCTGTCTCACAAGTTCTCGGGCGATTCGCTTGCCCCGACGCCGCTGGCGGCGTTCCTGGACGTGACTCGGCCACGACGGCGTCGCCGCGCCTTGCCCGCAGCGCCGATTGCGGCGCGACTCACCTCGCGAATTTGTGAGACAGGGGACTAGACCTAAGGGACTTCCTGGGTGCCTTGGCCCCCGGCGAGCTCTGCGCAGCGACGTAGGTTCGCCAGGGCGGGTTCGTTGCCGGGCTGGAGCTCCAGGACCCGCTTGAAGGTCCGCATGCACTGGTCGTGCTGACCGCGCTCGGCCTGGATGACGCCCAGGATGAAGTGGTTGCCCAGGTGGTTGGGGTCGCGCAGCGCGCCCTTCTGGGCGTGGGTCGACGCGATGCTGGGGTTGCCCAGCTCGTAGTGGGCCCGGGCCACCAGGTAGCGGTGCTCGGCCGAGTCCTGCACCAGCAGCGCCCGGTTGGCCTGGAGCAAGCTTGCCGCGACTTCGCCCCGCTCCAGGTAGACCGTGGACAGGGCTGCAAAAGGGGCGGCCTGGTTGCCACCGCTGAGCTCTACCGCGGTCTTCAGGTGGCGCTCTGCATCGGTGTAGCGGTGGGCATTGGCCAGGAACTCCCCCAGGTTGTGGTGGGCGACCCAGGACCTGACGTTGCGCTGGACCCCCTCCCGGAGCAAGGTCTCGGCCTGGCCGAAGTCGTCGTCCAGCAGCGCCGCTTGGGCGCTGCCCATCAAGGCCGCCAGGTGGCCAGGGTCCAGCGCCAGGACCTCGTCGTAGAGGGAGCGGGCCCGGTCGACGCTGCCAAGGGCCAGGTGAGTGTCCGCCTGTAGAGCCAGCACGGCCGTCGAGCTGGGGTTCATCAGGCGAGCGGCCTCGAGCTCGGCCAGTGCCTTCTGCCAGCTGCGGCTGGCCAGACCCGCGGCGCGTGCCTCGCGCAGGAGTGCTTCGGCCCGCTCCAGGTACGGCGCCATGAGCGGATCCAGGGTCTCTTGACCCCCTTCGGTCCCCAGCAGGGCCCGGCTCTCGTCGAACACCCCCTCGGTGTCCCCGCGGGCGGCCTTGCCCAGCAGCCGCAAGAACCTGGACTTCGCGTCGACCCGTGCCTCGAGGATGCTGGGGATGGTCTCCAAGGGCCCGCTGTCGAGCCAGGCACCCGGGCCCTCCAGGTGGGGCTCCAGCATCTCCAGACCCAGGTAGGGCCCGTCGTGCAGGTCGCCCGGCAGCCACGGTCCGTGGGCTGAACGTCCGCCTTCGGCCAGCGCGGCGAGTCCGCTAGGTCCCACCGCGGCCCGGTCCGCCAGGTCGAGGGCCGAGCCCAGGCCGATCGCGGCCAGCTGGTCCAACGCGATGGTCTCGACGGCCAGGAACTGGTCCCAGTAGGCCTTGGCGTCGCCGGTCCAGCTGGCCAGCATCAGCTGGTCTGCACCGCCCGGTGGCAGAAATGCCCAGGTCTCGGGGAACACCGCCAGCACGTCGCCCAAGAGCCCCCGAAGGGCGGCGTTGTTCAAGCGGGTGACCGTCACCACCAACAGGTAGAGCCCCTGGCGCGGCTCGAGGAGCTCCCGGCGGGCGCGGAGCTGTCGTATGCCGGGCAGGGTTCGGGACGCGTCCGTCCACGGGACCCGGGAGACCTCGATGATGATGTCCTGGGGTCCCGTGCTCCGGACCACCCGCTCGGTCGTGCCCCGGGCCAGGGTGACCGACGGGTGAAGGAAGGCGGCCGAGAGGGCTGTGTCCACGGTGGCGTGGGCCCGAGTGGCCTCGGGGTCGGGCACGGCCACCGTGGTCTGCTCGACCAGGTCCCGAACCAGACCCGCGGTCACCAGCCCGAGGCTGTCGCCGAGCACCAGCGCCCTGTCGAAGCGGGGCGCCAGGGCCCGTGCCAGGTGCCCGGCCATGCGCTCCGCGTCTGCGGCCCGTCCCCGGGTCTCGAGGGGCACGCCGTCGGAGACATGGACCAGCGTGCCATCGGGCCGGCCCAGCAGCACGACCCCGCCTCCTGGGCCCCAGCCCGCCGCCAGCAGCCTGGCGTCCGCCACCCGCTTCTTGTGGCGCCCGGGGCCGTCCGGGTCTTGGAGGTGCGCCAGCCGGCCTTCGGGCAGGTGGGCCTCTGGCCACGGCACGGGGACTGCCACGACCGCCGAGGCGACTCCGATGAGCGTCGCGCCGCGCAGACGTCCCACGAGGGTCGGGCGCCAGACCTCGATGGCTCCGACGAGCACAGCGAGGCCCAGACAGGCCCTGCGCAGATCCGGTCCGAGGTCCAAGCCGAGCACCAGGCCTGCGGCGGTGGCAAGCCACAGGCCGGTCCGCGCGGTGGCGGAGCTTCGATGGGGCGCCAGCACGACGCCGCAGGCCAGGGCCCCGGGTGCCACGGCCAGCGCCACAAGCGCCCACAACCAGAGGCGCGGGTCGCTCTTGCCTGCGGAACCGGCGATGGCCTCCCAGGAGCGTTCTGGCCAGGACCCGAGCAGCACCACGAGGACCAAGGCGCCTGCAGCCGCGACCCAGAGGGATCGGGGTGGCAGACCAGGTGAGCCCACCTGACGGCGCAGGGCGCGGCCACCGCCCACCCAGAACGCCGCTGCGGCCAAGGCCACGGCGGCACCCCCGGGGGTGGGGTCCACGGATGCCCGGACCACGCCCCATCCGGCCGTGGCGACCGTGACGGCTGAGAACCAGGCGAGCAGGGCGCCCCAGCCAAGTGCCGGCCGCCAGTCCGGATCGGGCGCCGGAGCCATCTTGACCCACCGGGCCATGCCCAGCAGCGCCAGGGCAACAGCCAGCCCCAGAGTCGGCAGGAGTGCGCCGACGACGACCCCAGCGCCGCCGGCCAACCAGCCCGCCAGGGACGTCTCGCAGCCGGGACCCACACGTCCAGCCCCGAGGGCCAGGCCCGCGGCGAACATGGTCAGACAGCCGATCGCCGTCGGGGCGTCGGGGGACAACCAGGACGTCGACGGCAGCGTCGCAGCCAACCCCGGGCCCAGCACCAGGCCCGCGACAGCCGCGGCGACGAGACCCAGATGCACGACCGGGGCCCACGAGCGCCCGGACCCGACGGCAGCGCCGAAGCAGGCGATGGCCAGCGCCCCAGCCAGGGCAGCGGGCGTCGCCCCGTAGACCTCTGCGGTCCAGACCAGTCCGGCACCTGCGGCCCCTCCCAGGGCAACAGGCATCCACAAGCCCGTCAGCACGCTCGGAGGACCCCTCATCGGGGCGAGGATACCGCTGACGGGGTTGTCCCTCGGATTGACCCGGTCTTCGACGCTCTGGTATGAACGGCAGGACAGCCGCTGGGGTCCTTCGGTTGAATTGGTTCCTGTTGCAGCGAAATCTGGACCCGGTCTTCCTTCCACCTGACCACCCTCACTCCGGAAACGGAGTAGGATTGGCGCGCGGTGAGGCAGCCCGATGACGGGAGAGCTGATGACCAGGACGGGGAGCGAGTAGCAGCATGGGCCTGTTCTCAAAGAGCGCCAGGGCCATCGGCCTCGACATCGGATCGAGCGGCGTGAAGATGATGGAGCTCGACCACGACCCCAAGGAAGGGGTCTGGCGGCTGCGCAACTTCGGCATGGTGGCCCTGCCCCCAGAGGCCATCGTCGACGGCGCCGTGATGAACACGAACGTCATCGTCGACGCCATTCGGGAACTCGTCGCCCGCCACAAGGTCAAGACAAGGGATGTGTGCACCTCGGTGGCTGGCCACTCGGTGATCATCAAGCGCATCAACCTCCCCCTCATGACGCCCGACGAGCTCGAGGAGTCCATCCAGTGGGAGGCCGAGCAGTACATCCCGTTCGACATCAACGACGTGAACATCGACGTGCAGATCCTCAACGAGCAAGGCGACGAAGCCGGCCAGATGGAGGTCCTGCTCGTGGCAGCTCGCAAGGAGCTGGTCAACGAGTACGTCTCGATCATCCAAGAAGCCGGCCTCAATCCGGCGGTCATCGACGTCGACGCCTTTGCTGTCGAGAACATGTTCGAGTTGAACTACGACCTGCCTCGCGACACCATCGCCTTGGTCAACGTCGGCGCCAGCAACGTGAACATCAACGTGCTCCGAGAGGGCGTGACCGCCTTCACGCGCGACATCGGCATCGGCGGCCGCCAGTTCACCGAGGAGATCCAGCGCACGCTGAACATCTCCTACGAAGAGGCCGAGGCCATGAAGGTCGGCGGCAATGAACAGGACGCCAGCGCGGTCGTCCCCGAGGAGATCGAGACGGTCCTGAGCGGTGTGGCCGACAACCTGGCCACCGAGATCCATCGCTCCCTCGACTTCCACCTGTCGTCGGCGAACACCACCCTCGCCCGCATCTACCTGTCTGGGGGGGCAGCGCGCACGCCGGGCTTGGCCCGAGCGATTGCGCAAAAGACCGGGACGCCCATCGAGATCGTCGACGCGTTCCGCAAGGTCGAGATCGACGAGCGCGCCTTCAACCCGCACTTCCTCCGGGACGTGTCCCCCCAGGCCGCCGTCGCGGTCGGCCTGGCGATGCGCAGGATCGGCGACAAATGATTCGCATCAACCTCCTCCCTGTACGCGTCTCCAAGCGTCAGGAGGCCGTCAAGCGAGAGCTCGCCATCGGTGCGGTCGGGCTCTCGGTGATGCTGCTGGCTTGCGGCGCCGTGTACATCATGGTTCAGGCCCAGGTCAGCGACTTGAAGGCCATCAACGTGCAGCTGCAACAAGAGATCGACAACCTCAAGGCCATCGTGGCCCGGGTGGACGAAGTCGACAAGCTCAAGCAGGACCTGCGCAAGAAGCTCGACGTCATCGCGCAGCTCAAGCGCAACAAGCACGGCCCCGTGCACCTGTTGGACGAGCTCTCCAACGCGACCCCGGAGAAGCTGACCCTGACCGGCCTGCGCGAGGAGAGCCGCAACCTGAGCATCACGGGCATCGCCGTCAGCAACGAGGTGATCTCCCAGTTCCTGTCCAACATGGAACAGTCGGACTGGTTCGACGACGTCTTCCTGATCGAGATCGATCAAGACGAGCAGAATGGCTACAAGCTCAAGACCTTCTCGATCACCGCCAAGCTCGTGGTGCCTGGCGGCTCAGATGAGTCTGGGGAGGAGGGCTGATGGATACCCATGAGCTCCTCGAGAGACTCGCCAAACTCCCCAGAGCGCAGCGGCTGGCCCTGACGGGGCTGGTCTACGCGCTTGTGGCCGTGCTGTTCTGGGTCATGCTCTACAGCCCCGCCGCTGAAGAGGTCGAGCGACTCGAAGCCCAACAGACCGAGCTCGAGGTCAAGCGGGCCAAGGTTCGCGCCCGCGCCGAGAACCGCGAGAAGTTCGAGGCCGAGCTCCAGGAGCTGACCGCCGCCTTGAAGAAGGCCCTGCGGGAGCTCCCGAACGACCGCGAGATCCCGGAGCTGCTCAAGCGCATCAGCTCGGTGGCCAAGAAGGTCGGCCTGGAGATCCACAAGTTCCAGCCGCTGCCAGAGGTGGTCCGCGAGTACTACGCCGAGGTGCCGGTCGCGCTCGAGGTGGCCGGCTCGTACCACGAGGTGGCCATGTTCTTCGATCGGCTGAGCAAGCTCGGCCGAATCGTCTACGTCAAGAACGTCGAGATCAAGATGCCCGAAGAGCGCGGCGGCAAGGTGTACCTGGAGGTCGAGGGGACCAGCGTGACCTTCCGATTCCTGTCCGAAGACGAGATCGGCACAACGGGCGGCAAGCGCGGCAAGCGCGGCAAGCGCGGACGGAAGTAGGAGACCCTCATGCTTCTTCGACTGAGTTCCTGGTCCCTGCTGGCGGTGGTCGGTCTGTTCGTCGCCTGCGGCGATGACGGAGGCGGATCCGCTGGCAGCGAGGAACCCTCCGAGGCAGCGGGCGGTGCCCTGGACGACGACCGCCCCCTCATCGTCGACGACTCAGAAGACGAGGACGACGTCTACACCTACAACCCCATCGGCAAGCGGGACCCCTTCCGGTCCTTCATCTCGGGGCCCCGGGAAGACGACATCCGCTCGCCGACGCCGCTCCAGCGGTGGGACATCGACCAGTTCCTGCTGGTGGGCATCGTGTGGGGCGTCGACCAGCCAAAGGCGATGGTCGAAGACCCAGAGAACCAGAGCCACGTGCTGGAGATCGGCACCTACATCGGCCGGAACTGGGGCAAAGTCACCCAGGTCACGGCGGACTCGGTGGTCATCACCGAGGAATACCAGACCATCGAAGGCGAGCTGGTGACCGAGCAGGTCACGTTGTCGCTGCCTGTCGAAGAGCTTCAGGAGTAGGACCATGAAGGCGTCGCGCACCATCGCCGGGATGGCGTTGATCTTGGGCCTCGCGCTCACCGCTGAGCCCCTCATCGGACAGGACCAGATCCCCGTCGCAGGGGTCGAGGTCGTCGCGGGCGACTCGGACCAGGTGATCATCCAGCTGGACGGCACCATCACCGAGGCCAGCATCTCGACCTTTGCCATGCCCGATCCCGATCGGGTGATGGTCGACATCCTCGGCGCCGTTCCCGGCGCGGTGGGCGGCACCGTGGACGGGGCCGGCGGCCTGGTCGCCAGCGTCGACGTGGCCCCGCTGGCCGACACGGACATCACCATCACGCGGGTGACGGTCGCCTTGACCGGACCTGCGGAGCACACCTTCTCGGTCCAGGACGGCCGCATCATCCTGGCGTTGACCGCTGGCGTGGCCGGAGCGGCCGACGATCCGCTGGCTGCCAGCGGCGCGAGCCCCCTGGACACCAGTCGCGGCGTCTCGGAAGGCGTGGGCACGCCCTCGGGTCCCAAGCAGCTCGATGGGCTAGCGCTGAAGTCCTTGGACTTCATCGACGAAGACGTGCGCTCCCGCGTCGTCATCGCCATCAGCGACGAGGTCAGCTACACGACCAGTCAGCCCCAGCGGGATCTGGTGGTGGTGGACATCCCGGGCGCCTTTGTGCCCCAGTCCCTCGAGCGCGTGCTCGACACCAGCCACTTCATCTCGCCTGTGCGCATGGTCCGCGCCTACAAGACCCGCGACGGGGCCCGGGTGGCCATCAGCCTTGGCCTCTCGGTCGAGTGGGCCGTGACCGAAGGCGAGCCGGGCCAGCTGGTGCTGGACTTCCCGCTGCCCGCGGACATGCAAGAGGACCGGAACCTTGCGACCCAGTCCTTCAGCGAAGCTGCACCGACGGATCCCCAGACCTCGGGCGGCGAAGGCCTCAAGGGCGCCTATGCCTCGGAGACGCTCATCGGCGAGAGCGGGCGCACCTACGATCCCCAGACCGCCTTTGGGGCGGGCCGGGGAGCTGGCGCTGCGGGGCAGCTGGGCGGCCTGTCGGGCTTCAGCTTCGACTCGGGCTCTGCCACCAGCGGCAACTGGTCCGGTCGCCGCATCAACCTGGACCTGGTCGACGCGGACATCCACGCGGTCTTCCGGCTCATCTCCCACGTGTCGCGCCTGAACATCGTCAGCGGTGACGACGTCCAGGGCAGCGTGACGGTGCGCCTGATCGATGTGCCTTGGGACCAGGCGCTCGCCGTCATCCTCCAGGCCAAGGGGCTGGCCTCCCAGCGCTTCGGCAACATCGTGCGGGTCGCACCCATCGAGACGATCAAGGCCGAGCAGCAAGCCGCCCTGGACGCCAAGCGGGCCCAGTTCGAGCTGACTCCGCTCAATGTGTTGGTGGTTCCGCTGAACTATGCAAAGGCCGCCGACGTGGCCAGCCAGGTCGAGTCCCAGCTCTCCGCCCGTGGCGCCGTCGAGACCGACGAGCGCTCGAACCAGGTCATCATCCAGGACACCGAGGAGAAGCTCGCCCAGATCCGCGAGCTCATCCGCCAGGTCGACCGCCAGACCCCGCAGGTGCTGATCGAAGCCCGCATCGTCGAGGCCACGAGCCGGTTCTCACGGGCACTCGGCATCCAGTGGGGTGGTGAGCTCGACATGACTCCCAACACCGGGTACGGCACGGGCATCTTCTTCCCGGCGACCATCGG
>CAZFLE010000093.1:0-28893 GCA_964519895.1 uncultured Enterobacterales bacterium
CCATGCAGATCGCCAGGTTCTTGGTGATGTACTCGGACACCGCCAGGAGCTGGGGAATGGGCTCGAAGGGCACGCCCCGGTAGTCCATGTCCAGCCCCGCCACGATCACCCGGCGCCCTTCGTTGGCCAGGTTCTCGACGATAGCGACCAGCTCCATGCCCAGGAAGTGGGCCTCGTCGACCGCGACGACCTGGGCGTCGGCGACCAGGCCGGGGATCTGGCCGGCGTGGTCGATCTGGATGGACCGTAGGGTCTGCCCCGAGTGGCTGCCCACCGAGTCCTCGGTGTAGCGGTCGTCGATCCGGGGCTTGAAGACCACGACCGACTGGCGGGCATAGCGGGCTCGCTGCACCCGACGGATCAGCTCCGAGGTCTTGCCGGAGAACATGCAGCCGGTCACGACCTCCATCCAGCCGACGCCCTGGGGGAGCGGGTCCATCAGGCGCCCTGGCCGAGCATGAAGTCCGGACTGCCCGGAGACCAGCCCACGACGGGCAGTCCCTCGGCCTTGCGCTGGCCGTGCAGCACGGGACAGGAGAGCTGATCGGCGGTCAGAGGCTGGCGAGCGAAGGGGTTGGCGTAGCCGCGGGCGCGGATGGACAACGCGGCCTGGGTCGGGCGCTCCAGCAGCCACATGCCGCAGACGTCCCGGTACACCGGGTCCTTGAACAGGCACGGCTCGGGGTCCGGGGACAGGCCAGCCTCCCAGCTGCGGGACCCGTCCTGGTCCAGGGTGAAGCGCGTGAAGCGCGGCTTGCCGTAGAGGAACTCCCGGACATAGCCGCGGGTGAGCTGCCAGGGCTGATCGGCCACCGCCGCCACCAGCACCGGGGTGTCGGCCTGGGCGGTCAGCCGGACCCGGTCCAGGGCCTGGATCACCCGCTGCTCCAGGGCCATCATGACCCGACTGGCCACAAAGGGCCCCAGGGTCATGGCGACCGGACTCTGGCCGTCCTGGACTTCGCCGCCGCTGAGCTTGAATTCCAGGGCCACGCCCTCGTCTTCATAGGCCGCCTGGGTGCCTTCCCAGGCGCCGTCCTCGCACTCTCTGAGCCAGAGCTCGACCGCCCGCCGCACGGGCTCGGGATCGAAGTCCGGCGGGAGCCAGCGGCGCACGTAGACCGCGAAGCGCAGAGTGGTGCCGACCCGCTCCAAGGCCTGGACGAGCTTCTGAACGCCGGCGCGGTCCAGGCCGGGGCTCTGGCTGTGGATGAAGCCCAGCACGAGCACCTGGGTGGACTCGCCCGAGGGCCGGACGCCCTGGAGGAGCTGGCCGCTCTGCCCCGGACCGACCGTCCATCCCGCGCGGATCAGGCCCGTGGCGACCGCCAGCTCGCTGAAGCCCTGGAAGAAGACCCGGTTGTCCAGGGACGACAGGCGCTCTTCGAGCACGACTCGCAGGTCGCTGTCCAGACCCGCCAGAGCGCGGCCCAGGCCCTGCCGCACGTCGGCAGCGTCGGGTTCGCAGAGCTGCCGGAGGAAGGAGTGCGAAGCCCCCGGCATCTCTCGCAGGCTCTGGACGAGGACGTCTGGGAAGAGGGACATCGCGCGGTGGGCCAGCGGTGGAGGCCGGCCTGATTAGCGCAGCGATCGCCCCAGCGCAAGCCGCCGACCAGCGGGTCCGCGGTCCCTCAGAAGGCGCCGAGATCCGCGCCCGTGGTGCTGGTGTCCAGCTGCTGGAGGCGGGTGAGGGTGCCGTCGGACACCTCGAGCTCCATCGCGCGCCAGACGGTGGCGGCCACGCCGTAGGGCGCGGTCTCGAGCCAGACCTCTTCTTCCCACCAGATCCACGCCAAAGCGGCGGACTGTGACAGCTTCTCGGCGACTTCGGGCTCCTGGGCGTTGCCGATGTCGTGGGCGCTGACCCGGTACAGCCCGTCGCTCAGGTGGCGGTTCACGGTGATGGCCTCGTTGCCGGGCGACGAGAACTCCAGCTGGGCCACAGGATCACCGGAGTTCGGGAAGATCGGGTCGGACTCGTAGACGTTGAAGCGTCCCTCGTCGTTGTCCGAGCCCCCCTTGGGCCCCGTCACGTGCAGGTCCAGGGACGCCCGAGCACCGTCCCAGGCCAGCGCCGCACGGAGCTCGGGCTCGCCGGGCGGCGGCACCACGAAGCCGCGCTGGTAGCGCACCTCTTCCGGGGCCACGACCACCGGAAACACCGTGCGGGCCAGTCCGGCCTGGGCGTCGCTGACGGCTGTGTAGGTGCCCGCCGGTGCGGCCAGTGAGAACTCGCCGTCGGCGTCGGTGGCGCCGACCGTCTCAATCGCCGCGCTGGCCGGGGCATTCCACCCCCGGTGCAGCGTGAACTGCAGCCGCGGCACGGCCAGGCCCGTGGTCGCGTCGAAGACCGTGCCGGACCCCACCCCCTCGCCGTCGAGGGCCAACACCACCGGAGGCACGTGCACCGTGGCCATGGCGAGCTGTTGGCCAGGGCCGACCCGGAGGGGGATCGGATCCGGCAGGTCCCGCAGCAGCAGCGATGTGTAGAGGGTCGACGACGCCCGCCCGGAACGATCGGCCTGGACCTGAATGGCGACCTGGCCGGAGGACTCGAACGCCACGGGCAGCCGCCAGGCACCGGTGCTGTCGGTGGTGCTGGAGCCCATCCAGGCGCCGTCGGCGCTCAGCAGCGACACCTCGGCGTCGCCGATGGGCTCCCAGTCGGGATCGATCACCGCGCCCCGCACCTCGACCACCCAGCCGGTGGTCGGGGTCGCACAGGCCAGCAGGAGCCAGGCCGCCACGTCAGGACCTGCGACGGACTCCGGCCAGGACCAACGGCAGCCACAGGGCCACGGCCCCCGCCGCACCGCCTGCCGCGCTGCAGCCGCAGCCCTCGGGGACCTCGCGCAGGGTCACGGAGCCCCACCCGTACAGCGTGTCGGGGCCGTCCGGGCCCAGATCCTCGGCGTTGTCCCGCAGGTAGTCCTTGACCTCCTGGGGGTCCATGCGGCGATCGGCGTCGAGCAGCAGTGCAGCCGCGCCGGAGACGTGGGGGGCGGCGAAGGACGTGCCCTCGGTGGCCGTGCGGGAGCCGTAGATCTTGGTGCTCACAGCGGTCGGCGCGACCACATCGGGCTTGGTCCGGCCGTCCTCGGTGGGGCCCTGGGAGGAGTACCAGGCCAGCTCTCCCGTGGTGCGGTAGGCGCCCACGGTGATGGCGCCGGCCGCGTCGGCGGGCAGGGTGAGGGTGCGCTCGGTCGTCGCGGCTTCCTCGTCGACCCCGTAGAAGCAGTACAGGAAGCCCTCGCGGTTGGCTGGGAACTCCTGGCCCCCGGCCGCGTTGAACACCACCCGGGCGTAGACCCAGCTGTCGCTGGAGCTGCACAGGGCGTACTCGTAGGGGTCCTCGGTGCCGGCCTGAGGCTCTTCGGAGCGGCCGCAGATGTTGTCCTCAGCCGTGCTGGTGTCGTCGTAGAAGAGCACCAGGTCGAAGTCGTTGTTGCTGGCCCCCATGGGGTCCGTCCAGCGGAAGGACGCCTCGGCCTGGCCCCCGGCGACGGGCAGCCACACGCCATTGTGGCCGTTGATCTCGACGAAGCCGTCGCTCTCGGAGATGCCGTCGTCGTCGAGCTTGTCGGTCAGGTCCCCGCTGACGTAGTTGTAGGACTCGTTGCCCGCGGCGGCCACGTACACGACGCCGTTGTCCACGGCCCAGTCGACGGTGAGGCTGTAGGGCGAGGTGCCGTCGGCGTGCCAGACATTGTCGAAGCCGACGCTGGCGTTGATGACCTGCCAGTCGTCGTTGACGATGGCCTCCATCCGATCCACATACTCCTGGTCGGTCCGAAAGTTGAACAGGCCCAGCTCGGCGTCCGGCGCCATGTCATGCACGATCTCGGCCACCGCGGTCCCGTGGTCCGACTGCTGCCAGCCGTCGGTGGTGCCGTCGGTGGTGGTGCTGGTGGGGATCTCGTCGTCGCCCACGTTGGTCCACCCGGCGAAGCCGATGTCCAGGATGGCGACCCGAACGCCCTCGCCGGTGGTGCCGTCGGCGTGCCAGTCCAGCAGCAGGGTCTGGTCCACCCCCTCGGAGACGACCTCGCGGGCCCGGGCATAGAAGGGCTCACGGACCCGACGCACGCCGTCCGTGGCAGCCACTGCGAGCAGGCCGTCGTGGGAGACGCGCAGCTGGAGCGCGTCGGGACGCACGAGCTCGAGGCGCAGCCCGGGGTCCTGCCAGACCAGGTCGTCGACCACCTGGCTCGCCAGGGCCCAGGGCTCGAGCTCGACCACGACCTGGACCGCGTCTGGGTCCTGGGCCCCGGGCCGTTCGAGGGCCCAGTCCATGCGCTCGCTGGGGGTCTCCAAGAGCGACGCCTGCTGGAGGGGACCGGTCAGGCGGGCCAGATCCGGATCCGCAGGGGCCGGGGCCGCCAACACGGGCACGGACAGGATCCACAACACAGTCAGGGACATGGCCTCCACCTAGGCGTCGGGCGCCTCGGAGTGTACACTTCAGCGGCTCATGGTGCTCCGCAGTCAGGTCCGAACGCCCGACGGTGGCCGAGTTGGCCTGCGTCGACTGGCCCCAGCCGGGCCTCCAGGCCCCCCGGTGCTCTTGATTCCCGGGTTCGGCAATACCAGTCATTTGTACACGATCCAGAACCACGGGCCGTCGTGGCTCGAGTCGCTCGGGGCCGGGGGACTGGACCCCTGGGCCGTGGACCTGCGCCAGGACGTGGGGCTCGAGGACTGGCACCGGGTGGACCTGCCCGCGGCGGTCGACCACGTGCTGCGGGTGACCGGCCACCGCCGCCTGCACGTGGTGGGGTGCTCCCTGGGGGGGCTGTTGGCCTACACCTGGCTGGGCCTGGACCCACAGGCGCCCATCGACCGGCTGGTCGCCATCGGCACCCCCCTCACCTGGCGGCCTCCTCCGCCTGTGGTGCGGGCCTTTCGGGCCGTCGGCGGCCTGCTGCACGGCTGGAGCCCTGGGGGTTCTCGGGGACTGGCCCGTCGGGGGCTGCCCTGGGCCCGTCGCCTGGGGGTTGGACCGCTCGGCTTCTACCTGCACACCGACCGCCTGGAGCCCGCCGCGGCCAAGGCCCTCCCCCAGGCGGTGGTCGACCCGGGCCCGGCGCTGGTCCGGGCCGTGCACCGCTGGGTGAAGCAGGGCGAGCCCAGGGTCGGCGACGAGCCCTTGATCCCGCGCCTGGCCCACGTGAGCACGCCGTTGCTGTTGATCACCGGCGACGCGGACGGCATCGCGCCGACCCGCTGCTGCACCCCGGTGCTCCAGGCCTGGGGCGGCGAGACGGCCCACCACGAGGCCGACGGGGACTGGGGCCACGTGGACCTGTTCGTCTCGCGAGGCCACCACGAGCAGGTGCTGGCGCCGATGCTCTCCTGGCTGCGCGGCGGCGAGCGGACAGCGCTCGGAGCGTGACCGGGTCGAGGGGGCTGCTGCCCCAGGAATTCTATGCCCGAGAGACCCTCGCGGTGGCCCGGGACCTGCTCGGCAAGCTGGTGCACAGAGACGGGGTCGTGCTCCGGATCACCGAGGTCGAGGCCTACCGCTGGCCGGACGACACGGCGAACCACTGCCGGCACGGCCGCACGGCCCGCAACGCACCGATGTGGGGGACGGCCGGGAGGGCCTATGTCTACCTGTGCTACGGGCTGCACAACATGCTCAACGTGGTCACGGACCAGGAGGGCCGAGGCGCGGCGGTGTTGGTGCGGTCCTGTGAGCCCATCGAGGGTCTGCAGACCATCCGGGCCCGCCGAGGCGATCGGGAGGGCCCGGAGCTGCTCACCGGCCCGGGCAAGGTCGGCGCGGCGCTGGCCCTGGACCGGGGCTGGAGCGGACACGCCCTCTTCGAGCCCGGGGGCCTGGAGCTGCACGACGCTCCTCCGGTCACGGGCTGGCTCGCCGGGCCCCGGGTGGGTGTGCAATTCGCGTCGCCCCAGCACGTCGCTGCCCCCTGGCGGCTGGCGCTCCCCGAGACACGCTGGGTCAGTCAGCGCCGACACCTGCGCCCGGTCACACGGCCTTCTTGCGCACCGACCAGATGAAGCCGTCGAACCAGAAGTGCATGATCGAGACGGCGTTCATGATCACCAGGCTCCAGTACCCCAGGTTCCTGGCGCTCGGATCGGCGCCGCTGAGCTCGGCCACGAACGGCAGCACGTAGCCATAGGCAAGGGTGGCGCCGACCACCAGGAACAGCAGCAGGGCACGGGCGTTGCGCCGGCCCTGCCAGGCCAGACGCTTCATCAAGCCCTTGCTCTCCATGGCCCACACGACCGCGTAGTACTGCACGGCGTGGAAGGTGTTCATGGCGAAGAAGGCGTAGAGCGGGTCCAGGAAGCCCCACGCCAGCACCGCCACGACGCTGGTGTTGCAGTAGAGCAGAGCCTTGGGCAAGGGCATGCGGTAGCCCTGGCGACGGAGTCGCACGAGACCCGCGGCGTAGATGATCGCCCCCAACAGGGTGACCGACACCCCGACGCGGACGAGCATCGGCCGGGCCTGGACCACCAACTCCGGGATGCCCGCCAGGCCGGTGGCGCCCACCAGGCCAAACTGCCGCCAGGTCGTGACGTGCTCGATCAGGTTCGCGCCGGCCAGGATTGGCGCCACGTACATGATCAGGTTGAAGACCTTGTCCAGGCTGCGGCCCTGGAGCGGGTCGTTGCCCGCCCTCGCGTCGTAGATCCGGCCGAAGCCGAAGGTCTGCAGGCCCGAGTGGTAGACGTCCCAGTAGACCGCCAGCACCGATAGCGCGACGCACATCCAGGGGGACAGGACCTGGATGCCCACCAGGACGATGGGCGCCCAGATGAAGCGCCGCCAGTGGGCCTGGCGGACCTTGGGATTCAGGTACGCCCGCACCAGGACCAGCACCAGGTGCCCCTGGATGAGGGCGGTGAGGAAGATGCCCACCGCGACCTCGCCCAGGACCCGAAGCCACAGCGAGCCGTGCACGGTCTCCTGCTCGACCGCGAACCAGCACACAGCCGAGCCGATCAGGGCCAGCAATGGGGTCAAGACGATGAGCGGCAGGTCGTACCGGGCACCGACGATCCAGGCCGGGCGGGTCGCGCTGGTGATGCTCGGACCGGCCACATCGACCTCGAGGGGGTGACAGTATGGGGCAGTCGCGGCCCCCGCGCACCTGGGCCGGGCCTCAAGGCCCGGAGAGGAGAACCTCGTCATCTTGCTCCTGCTGGCCTGTGGCTCCCCACCGGTCGCCCCGGACGGGGTGCTGTTGGTCACCATCGACACTCTGCGGGCGGACCACCTGGACCCGGTGCACACCCCCGAGACCTGGGCGCTCGCGGAGCAGGGCCTCCGGTTCGAGGACGCCTGGAGTCCCATCGGTCTGACCACCGCTGCCCACGCATCCCTGCTCACCGGGCTCACCCCACCCCGCCACGGCCTGCGTGGCAACAACCACCACGGCTACAGCCTGGCCGCCGCCCACCGCACCGTCGCCGAGGTCTTCCAGGACGCCGGCTGGGAGACCGGGGCCTTCGTCAGCGCCTGGCCCGCGGGACCCGCTGGTGGCCTGGATCAGGGCTGGGCGGTGTTCTCCGGCCCCGCCGAGGGCGAGCGAGGGGGCGGGGTGGCGGTGACCGAGGCCAGGGCCTGGATCGGCGAACGCAGGGGGCCCTGGCTGGCGTGGGTCCACGTCTACGAGCCCCACGGGCCCTACACCCCGCCCGCCGCCGACCTGGCCGCTGTCGGCGGTTCGGACACCGACCGGGATCGCTATGGCGGCGAGGTGCACGCAGCGGATCGCTTGCTGGGACCGCTGTACCGGGACGCCCGCCGGTCCGGTGCCGGGATCCTGGTCACATCGGACCACGGCGAGATCCTGGACGAGGAGCGCTGCGGCTGGCAGCACGAGCGCTCGGTCGGCCCAGGGGTCCTTCGGGTGCCCTTGATCGTCGCGGGTCCCAAGGTGCCGGTGGGCACACGCGACGAGCGCGTGGGCCTGATGGACCTGTTCCCGACCCTGCTGCGCCTGGGCGGCCTGCCCGATCCCGGGGGCCACGACGGCCGGGACCTGCTCGCTACGCCGACGCCGGACCGCGGGGTCTGGGTGGGCGAGGCAGGCCTGTGCGATCCGGCCTGTGCCCAAGGCTGTAGCCCCGCGGGCTTCGCCGGCAAGGACCGGATCGTGCACGGGCCCACGAGCACCTGGCTCGACCGTCCCGGGCGCTCTCCGCGAGGGGACCCGGCCCTGGCCTCCCACCTCGCGGCCTGGCCTCGCGCGGCGGCGCCCCAGGGCGACGCCCACTCCGAACAGGGCCAGGCGCTGGGCTACACCGATCCCTGAGTGTGCGGGATAGGGAGCCCCATGCCTCGAAGTCGGCGAGCCCAGGTCTGGGGCGCGGTGTCCGCGCTCGTGGCGGTGTGGCTGCTGATCGCGGCGGCTCCAGCCCCGGGCGCACCGGTGCTCGTCATCGGCCTGGACGGGCTGGAGCGGCGGGTGGTCGAAGGCATGTGGGCCGAGGGCTACCTGCCACACCTCAAGGCCCTGGCCGATCGCGGCGTGACCCTGGACCTGATCACCGCCGACCGGTCCCAGGAGCGGCCGGTGTGGACCACCGTGGCCACCGGACGCCCAAGCGACGAGCACGGCATCACGAAGAACACGGTGCCCGGGACCACGACCACAGCACGCGGGGCCGGGAGCGAAGAGCGGCAGGTCCGGGCCCTGTGGAACGTGGCCCACCGATACGGCCTGACCTCGCACGTGGCGGACTGGCCGGCGTCGTACCCGGCCGAGTCCATCGCCGGCACCATCTTGACCGACCGGGCCACGGGAACCGCCCGGGCCGGCGTGGCCTCACCCCCCAAGGCCGCAGCCAGCCTGGACCGCTGGAATCGCCGGGCCGAACAGGCCTTCTGGGATCTGTTTCCGGGCTTCCGAGACGGCAGCGCCCCGGACCGACTGTCGGTCTGGTCCAGCCTCCAGGCGCTCCAGACCGGCACCGCGGAGCTGATCATGTTGCGGCTGCGCACCGTGGACCAGACGTCGCACCGCCTGTGGAAGTACTTCGAGCCCGAGAATTACCCGAGCGCCCGAGAGCCCGGCTGGGAGTTCGAGGCCCAGGAGTTCTACGAGAGCTACGTCGCGGTCGATGCCGCCGTCGGGCGCCTGGTCGCCGCGCTGCCGCCCCAGGGCCACGTGCTCGCCCTGAGCGCCCATGGCTTCAAGGGCGTCGCCGAGTCGACCACGCTCAAGTGCACCCTGGTCCCGGTGCTGGAACACCTGGGTCACCTTGCCATCTACGGGGGCGAGCCCGAGTGGCGCAAGACCCGCCTGTACGTGCTGGACTCCCCCCACTCCAACCCACGCAAGCAGGTCCGGGTGAACCTGAAGGGCCGTGAGCGCAAGGGCCGTGTGAGCCCCGCGGACCGGGACGCCCTGCTCCAGGAGCTGGAGACCTCGCTGGCCGAAGTCCAGTACGCCGGCACCCAGACCCCGGCCTTTCGGGTGGAGGAGCCCAGGCCTGGCGAGACCGGTGACGTGGTGGTCGTGTTCAACGAGATCGGCGTGGGCACCATCCTGGAGCACGGCGACGATCGCATCGACGACGCCATGCTCAACTTCCGCCGACGATCCGGCGGGCACGGACGGGACACGCCGGGCCTGCTCATCGCTGCGGGGCCGGCGATCGCGCACGGGCCCGGCGGCTTCCGGGCGACGGTCTTCGACGTGGCACCCCTGGTGCTGCACCTGTTGGGCATCCCACTGAGCGATGAGCTCCGAGGCCGTCTGCTCGACCAGGCCCTGACGCCCACGTGGCGCCAGGCGAACCCGGTGGAGACCACTGGGTCCTATGAGCGCCGATGAGCTCGCCTGGTCGGACTGGCCCGCCCGGAGGACCCCTGGTCGTGCCGGGGTCGCCGCCGGGGTCATCGGGCTCACCGTGGCCGTCGTGCTGGTGCTGGATCCGCTCCTGGCGGTGGTCGGCGCCCTGTTGATGATCGGCGCGACCGCCGAGGTCCTCCTGCCGTCCCGGTACCGCCTGAGCCCCGAGGGCGTGACCGTCGGGCGGGCGCTGTGGAGCCGGCAGCTGCCCTGGTCCAAGGTCCAGGGCTGGTCCCCCGCCCCGGATGGCTTCGTGCTGCACGGCGCGGGATCCCGGGCGCTGATGCGGCGCCGTCGCACCCTGAGGCTGCGCTGCGCCCACCAGCGCCAGGCTGTGGCGGCCTTGCTGCAGAGGTACCTGGATTGAGCCGCCCGCCCCTCCAGGTGACGGACGCCCAGGCCGCTGCGGTGGACCGCGTGGCGCGCTTCGTCGTACGGTTCCACCTCACGGTTCCAGCGGTCCTCGCGCTGGAGTCCATTCGCCCGCTGTCCTTTGCCGGCAGCCAGTTCATGCACGTGCTTTCGCCGTCCATCACCGTCTTCCTGTCCACCGAGGACTGGGATCAGCTGGCCCACCTGCTCGAGGACCGGCGCGGGCTGGACTACATGCTGGCGCGGATCGAGGCCCTCGACGCCGAGCAGGCCAGCTGATGGCAGAGCTGCGCTCGGTCCTGGCCACGGACTGTGGCTCGACCACGACCAAGGCCATCCTCATCGAGCGGGTCAACGGCGAGTGGCGGCAGACCTGGCGGGGCGAGTCCCCCACCACGGTCGAGGCCCCCTTCGAAGACGTCACCCGCGGCGTGCTCAACGCCGCCACCGAGGTCCAGGAGCTCAGCGGACGCCAGCTCGTGCGCGACGACGGCACCGGCATCCAGACCCCCGAGGTCGAGGGCCAGGGCGTCGACATCTACATCTCGACCAGCTCGGCCGGGGGGGGTCTGCAGCTGGTGGTCGGTGGGGTGGTGCGCTCCATGAGCGCCGAGTCGGCCATGCGGGCGGCCCTGGGCGCGGGCGCCATCGTGATGGACACCTTTGCCACCAACGACAAGCGCAAGGCCCACGAACAGATCGAGCGCATCCGCCAGCTCCGGCCGGACATGATCCTGCTGGCCGGCGGCGTCGACGGCGGCACCCGCAAGCACGTGGTGGCGCTGGCCGAGATGCTCAAGGCCGCCCGGCCCCGGACCCGGCTGGGGGGCGGCTTCAACCTGCCGATCATCTACGCCGGCAACCAGGACATCACCGCCGACATCGAGGCGCTGCTCGACCCGGTCAGCGACCTGAAGGTGACCGACAACGTGCGCCCGGTCATGGAGATCGAGAACCTGGGCCCGGCCCGGGACAAGATCCACGACCTGTTCATGGAGCACGTGATGGCCCAGGCCCCGGGCTACGACAAGCTCATGGGCTGGTCCGACGCGCCCATCATGCCGACCCCGGGGGCGGTCGGCAACATCATGCAGACCATCGCCCGTCAGCGGGAGATCAACGTGCTGGGGGTCGACATCGGCGGGGCCACGACCGACGTGTTCAGCGTCTTCGACGGGGCCTTCAACCGCACGGTCAGCGCCAACCTGGGCATGAGCTACTCGGTGAGCAATGTGCTGGCCGAAGCCGGGCTGCCGAGCATCCTGCGGTGGGTGCCGTTTCCCATCGAGGAAAAGGGCCTGCGCAACCGGATCGGCAACAAGATGATCCGGCCCACGACCATTCCCCAGACCCTGGCCGAGCTCAAGATCGAGCAGGCCATCGCTAGGGAGGCCCTGCGGCTGGCGTTCATCCAGCACAAGGAGTTCGCCGTGGCGCTGCGGGGGGTCCAGCAGGAGCGCACCATCGCCGACGCCTTCCGCCAGTCGGGCAGCGGGGACAGCCTGGTCCAGATGATGGACCTGGACCTGATCGTGGGCAGCGGCGGGGTCTTGAGCCATGCGCCGCGGCGGGTCCAGTCCATGCGCATGATGATCGACGCCTTCGCCCCCGAGGGGGTGACCGATCTGGCGGTGGACAGCATCTTCATGATGCCGCACCTGGGCGTGCTGGCGACCATCGACGAGGCCGCCGCCACCGAGGTCTTCGAGAAGGACTGCATCATCTACCTGGGCAGCTGCGTCGCGCCGATCGGTCCCTTCAACGCCAAGAAGCCGCTCCTGCGCGTCCAGGCCAAGCTACCCGATGGCACCTCCTGGGACCGGGAGCTGGGGGTCGAGGACCTGAAGCGCCTGCCCTGCGGCCACGACGAGCAGGTCCAGGCCACCCTGACGCCGTTGCAGCGGCACCTGGACGTGGGCGCCGGCCCGGGCAAGCCACTGACCACCACCCTGCGTGGCGGCGAGGTCGGGGTCGTCATCGACACCCGCGGTCGGCCGATCCAGGTGCCCGAGGAGTCCAAGACGCGGGTGCGCCTGCTCAAGAACTGGGTCGAGGACCTGGGGGAGTACGGCGACTGATGGCGGCGATCTTCACCCCCGGACTCAAGGTCAAGGCCCACACCCTGGTGCTCAAGGACCGCCGTCTGCCCATGGAGGGCGAGGTGATGGTCCGGACCGGAGACCAGGTCACCGCCGACCAGGTCGTGGCCCGCACCGAGCTGCCGGGCAAGGTCTACCCGGTCAACGTGGCCAACCAGCTCGGGGTCGGTCCCGGTCAGCTCCGCGAGCACATGGCCAAGTCCGAGGGCGATCGGGTCACCGAAGGGGAGATCATCGCCGCCACTCCTGGCTTCCTGGGCTTGTTCAAGAGCGAGGCCAAGGCCCTGGTGTCCGGCACGATCGAGTCCATCAGCACGGTCACGGGCCAGGTCATCTTCCAGGCCGACCCCATCCCGGTCGAGATCGACGCCTACATCCAGGGCAAGGTGGTCGAGGTCATCCCGGGCGAAGGCTGCCTGATCCAGGCCGCCGCAGCATTGGTCCAGGGCATCTTCGGGCTCGGGGGCGAGGTCAAGGCCCCCCTCATGATGGCCGTCGAATCGCCCACCGACGTGCTGGACGCCGACCACGTCACCTTTGCCATGAAGGACCACGTGATCGTCGGCGGGGCCTACATCACCCTGGACGGGCTCAAGAAAGCCGTGGCCTGCGAGGTGGCGGGCATCGTGGTCGGCGGCTTCGACTACGACGACATCAAGGCCCTGCTCGGCTACGAGGTCGGCGTGGCGATCACCGGGGGCGAGGACCTGGGGCTGACCCTGGTGGTCACCGAGGGCTTCGGTCACATCCAGATGGCCCCGGCCACCTTTGCGCTGCTGTCCAGCAAGGCCGGTCGCCGGGCCAGCATCAACGGGGCCACCCAGATTCGCGCCGGCGTGATCCGGCCCGAGGTCGTGGTCACCGACGACGACCAGGACGTGCCGCCGACCGCCGTGGCGCCACCGGAGCCCAAGGGCATCGGACTCGGAGACCAGATCCGCGGCATCCGGACACCGTACTTCGGGCGCATCGGCACCGTGGTCGACCTGCCGGTGGCGCCCACGCGCCTGGACAGCGAGTCCAAGGCCCGGGTCATGACCGTGGACTTCGGCGACGGACAGGCCGTGGTCCTGCCCCGGGCCAATGTCGAGGTCATCGAGCGATGAGGACCTGGCTCGCCCTGGTGCTGTGGCTGCTGGCCGGGCCTGCCCTGGCCAAGTCGCCGCCCGTGCCGTCCGAGGACCCGTCGGTGCTCGGCGAAGACGCGGAGCCCGAGCCCGCTCCCCCCACCCCGGTCCCGCCCGAGCCCGCCACGGGGCTGGTGGTCGTCGACGCCGGGGACGGGAGCGGCCTGAACCTGGACCTGAGCTGGCAAGCCCCGAGCGACGACGGTCGCACCCGGGGCTTCGCCATCCTGCGGGCCCCAACCCAGGACGGCCCCTGGACGCTCACGGGCCGGGTCTTGCCCCCGACCACCACGACCTTCGAGGACAAGGTCACCAACGACCCCACCGCGGACCCCCCGCTGGCGTCCTATGTCTACCGGATCGCCAGCCTGGGCACGGACTCCCCGGTGCTCCAGGCCACAGAGGACCCCGAAGCAGCCAAGGCGGCGCGGGCCGCCTATGTGGCGGCCCTGCTCCAAGGCACCGTGTCGGCGCCGGTCACCGGGCACACCGTGGCGGCCTGGTTCAACGCCGACGTCGGCGTGATCCACCTGCTCTTGATGATCCTGGCCGTCGGCGGCCTGATGATCTGGTTCACCGATCGCGCCCGCAAGGGCGACCCGATCTTCATCCGCCGGATCCCGGGCATCGACGCCATCGAGGAGGGCATCGGCCGGGCCACCGAGATGGGCAAGCCGGTGCTCTACGTGCCGGGCATCGACGAGCTCCAGGACATCCAGACCATCGCCAGCGTGCTGATCCTGGGCCAGGTCGCCGAGACGGTGGCCGAGTATCAGTCGGACATCATCGTCTCCTGCTGCATCCCCATCGTGCGCGAGGTCGCCGACGAGGTGGTCCGCGCCGGCTTCTTCCAGGCCGGTCACCCCGACGCCTACAACCCGGCCAACACGCGCTTCATCAGCTCGGAGCAATTCGCCTTCTGCGCCGGCACCAACGGCATCATCCTGCGGGAACAGCCGGCCACCAACATCTACCTGGGCCGGTTCTTCGCCGAGTCCCTGATCCTGGCCGAGACCGGCTTCATCAACGGATCCATCCAGATCGCCGGCACCGCCGAGGCCACCCAGCTGCCGTTCTTCATCGCGGCCTGCGACTACACCCTCATCGGAGAGGAGCTCTTCGCCGTCAGTGCCTACCTGTCCCAGGACCCGCGCCTGGTGTCGTCGCTCAAGGCGAGCGACTACATCAAGGTCTACTGCGTGGTCTGTCTCCTCATCGGAACCGTCATGGCGAGCCTCGGCTACCCCGGCATGATCGAGTTCTTCAGCATCACGGACTAGGGCTCACATGCGTCGAACCGTGCCCCTGGTGCTCACGTTCATCGTCGGGCTGATCATGATCGGGGAGTTCTTCATTCCCCACTGGTGGTACGTCGAGCTCACCGACGAATTCAAGATCTGGGGGCAGATCCTGGCCGGAGCCGCCTACCTGCTGGGCATCCTGAACCTGGTCCAGGTCAACCTGCCCAAGGTCCGACGGCGGGAACAGGACTGGGGCTACAAGGTCGTCATGCTGGTGAGCATGGTCGCCATGCTGGTCATCGGCTTCTGGGAAGGACCGATCCGCTACGACCAGGGCACGGTCTACAAGTGGGTCTACGACTACCTGTTCATCCCGCTGAACGCGACGATGTTCTCCCTGCTGGCCTTCTACATCGCGTCGGCCGCGTTCCGCGCATTCCGCGCTCGCAACCTGGACGCCACGGTGCTGCTGACCGCAGCCATCGTGGTCATGATCGGCCGCGTGCCCCTGGGCGAGAGCCTGCCCTTCGTGGGCGAGTACATGGCGCCGCTGGTGAACTGGATCATGGACGTGCCGAACACCGCGGCCCGCCGGGCCATCTTCATCGGCGCGGCCCTCGGCGCCATCGCCACCGGCCTGCGGGTCATCCTGGGCCTCGAGCGCTCGCACCTGGGGAGTGACTGAGATGACCTCGGCACGAGTGACCCTCGTCGAACGCCTCGAGCGCTTCCAGCGCATGGACCGCCGGTGGGTCTTCCTGGGCATGGCCCTGGCCATCGTGATCCCGATGTTGTTCCCCGCCAGCTGCGCCTTCGAGGTGGACCAGCGGGTGCGCCAGCTCTACGACGAGGTCGAGCAGGTCCCGGCGGGCGCCACGGTGCTGATCTCGGCCGACTTCGACCCCGCGTCGCGTCCGGAGCTCGAGCCGTTTTATCGGGCGAACCTGCATCACCTGTTCCGCAAGGACGTCAAGGTGGTCGTGCTGACCCTGTGGGAGTTCGCGCCGCCCCTGGTGCTGCCCATCCTGGACCAGGTCGCCGCCATGCACGGCAAGACCTATGGCGAGGACTACGTCTTCTTGGGCTACAAGCCCGGCAAGGAGCTGGCGATCAAGTCCATCGGCTCCAACATCCCCAAGACCTTCCCGACCGACGTGCGCGGCACCAAGACCACGGACATCCCGGTCATGCAGGGCTTCAAGCAGGCGAAGGACTTCGCCATGCTCATCAACATCTCGGCGGGCTTCCCGGGCACCAAGGAATACGTCCTGCAGATCCAGGGCCAGTACGACCTGAAGCTCGCCAGCGCCTGCACCGCGGTCTCGGCCCCGGACTACATCCCCTACTACAAGGCGGGCCAGCTCTTCGGCCTCGCCGGCGGCATGCCCGGCAGTGCCCAGTACGAGAAGCTGGTGTTTCCCGACGGCCCCCCCGAGGGCGTGACTCTGCTGGCCACCCAGGCCATCAACGTGCTCAACCTGGGCCACCTGTACATCATCCTGCTGATCATCGCGGGCAACCTGGCGTTCTTCGTCACCCGCCGCCGGGACGACGTGGCCGGGGGGGCGGCCTGATGGAGCTCACCACCATCGACCTGGTCGGCGCCTGGATCAGCATCGCCCTGACCCTGTGCATCTTCAGCTTCCTCTACGCCGACAATCCGGTCTACAAGTTCGCCGAGCACCTGTTCCTGGGGGTGTCCATCGGCATCTCCTGCACCGAGCAGTACTTCGGCACCCTGAAGCCCAACATGCTCGACGAGCTGGCCCAGGGCGACTGGCGCAAGCTGGTGCCGCTGGTGCTGGTGGTGCTGTTGTTCCTGAAGCTGAACAAGAAGCACAGCTACCTGGCCCGGGTGTCCATCGCCTTCATCGTGGCGGCCTATGCCGGGGTCAAGATCACCGGCGAGGCCAGCGGCAACCTGATGACCCAGATGACCGACTCCATGCCGAACCTGGTCGTCCTGTGGCAGGACCACGGGCTCTGGGACTGGTCGGCCGACGGCGACGGGGTCATCTCGGGGCTGGTGGTCGTGCTGGGCCTGTCGGCCTGCCTGCTGCACTTCTACTTCTCGGCGCCCCACAAGCCCGCGATGCGCTGGGTCAGCCGCTTCGGCATCCTGGCGCTGATGCTCAGCTTCGGGGCGTCCTTTGGCTACACGGTCATGGGCCGCATCAGCCTGTGCATCGGTCGGGTCCAGGAGATGCTGGGACTGGACCGGACCCCGGAAGAGGTCGCCTACATCCAGCCGCGGCTGGCGTCGGTGGTGCTCTTGAGCGTGCTGATCGTTTACCTGGTCCTCTGGACCCGGAGCGTGGCCGGCCAGGAGACCCAGGAGAGCACCGCCCAGGAGTCCTGACGCCTGGGCGGGTGTCGTCGATGGGTGCCTCCGGTGTCTGGAGGGACGCGGGACCTGGCAGCTGGATAGGCTAGCCGGGTCCCTGGCCACGTCCTGGAGGCTCCCCATGTCCCGCCTGTTGCTCCCCCTGGCCGCGTGGCTGGGTGTCGCCCACGCCGCCGACCTGGACGGCCACGCCGAGATCAGCGGCCCCGACGACGACCGCCGGCTGTGGCTCTACAACGACTCCGACGCCGACTGGGACCAGGTGATGGTCATCGTGAACGGTTCCCTGGTCTGCCGCGCCGAGGCCGTGCCAGCCCAGGCGATGGCCGAGCTGGCCTTCAGCGGCTGCGACGGCAGCCTGGCGGGCGCGGTGCAGACCGCCCTGGTCCAGGCGACCCAGGGCTCGGTGGCCCTGGCCGGCGATCGGTTGAAGCGGCTCGGGGACGGCGCCGCGGACGGCACCGAAGAGGCGGACCCGCCTGCCGCCGAGCCCCCGCCAGAGCCCGCCGCCGAGCCCCCGCCACCTCCGCCCCCCTCAGAGCCCCCCGCCGACCTGCGTGTTCGCGTCACCGTCTCCGGTGGCTTCGCCGCGGCCCGTGTCCTCACGGTGCACAACGACGGCGCCAACAGCATCACCGCCTGCAAGGTCACGGTGAACGAGACGTGGCACGACTTCCTGCACGCCCTGGGCTCGGCCCAGAAGGACCGCATGCCACTGACCGGCTTCCGCGACGCGGACAGCAAGGTCATGAAGAGCAACGTCCAGGTCCACGACGTGGTGGTGTCCTGCGACCAGGGCACGGCCACGGTCCGCCCCTAAGAACTCGAAGGAAATTGGGGGTCAGAGCGCCCAGGGTTGCCTACGTGTTCCTCGCACGGCGCCAGGCGCTGGGGCTCAGACCGTTGATCCGCCGGAACGCCCGGCTGAAGGAGTCCTCGGAGCTGTAGCCCACGCGCTCGGCGAGCTCGAGGGTGCTCAGGTCCTGGCTGCGCATCAGGTCCATCGCCACGCGCATGCGCCAGCGGGTCAGGTAGCGGGAGGGGGTCTCTCCCACGAGCTCGGCGAAGCGGGCATGGAAGGCCGAGCGGGACATGCCGACCTGGCGGGCCAGGCGCTCGGCGGTCCATGCCCGGTCCGGCGCTTCGTGCACCTGGGCCAAGGCCTGGGCGATGCGGGGGTCGTGCACCGAGCCCAGCCAGCCGCCCTGACCCGGCGCCAGTGACAGGGCGTGGGCCCGCAGCACCTGGACGAAGAGGATGTCGGTCAGCCGGGTCAGGATCTCGTCGGAGCCCTGCCGCCGGTGGTCCAGCTCAAAGGCGATCAGCTCCAGGGTGGTGTCCAGCCACTCCACCATGCCGGTCTGGCGCCGCCGGATGACGATCACCGGTGGCAGCAGGTCCTCGAGGGTGGTCGCGGCATGGTCCAGGGAGAAGCGCCCGCACAGGACGCGAGAGGTCGGACCCTGCCCACCGTGGGTCACCTCGGACAGGCCTCCGACCGTGCGAGCGGGCAGGCCCGCGATCGGGACGGGACGCGCACCGCTGCCGTCACTGACGGTGTGCGCGTCGCCTCGGGTGAACACCACCAGCTCTCCGGGCGCCAGGGTGACGGCGTCCACGTCCTGGTCCCGGCGGGCGGTGCAGCGCCCCTCGACCACCCCGTGGAAGATGGCGCTGGTGTTCTGGCCCGTGTGCACGGCCCAGGGCTCCGAGAACCGGCCGCGGCTGATCAGGCCGCTGGACAGCCGCAGGGACCGCAGGATCTGGCTCAGGGCGTCGCGGGTCTCCACTCGGACCTCAGAAGCGGGCGTGCAGGGTCAAGCCGTAAGCGGTGTCCTCTTCGCCCGCGAGGGCGAGGGGCAGCACGGCCACGTCGCGGTCTTCGCTGCCGGCCGCGCGGGCGTTGATGCCTCGGGCCTCGCGGAAGGCGTCGATCGCCACGCCGGTGTTGAGGACCAGCACCGCGGTGGCCATGACGGCAAAAGCCGCGGGGTCCTGCTGGCGCAGCGTGCCGTGCTCGAAGCGGTGGAACTGCTCCACATAGGTCAGGCCCACGGCACCGGCGATCATCGGCAGCGAGACGTAGAGCGGCTTCTCGCCGTTGTAGAGATAGCCGGCGCCTGGCAGGAACCAGTTCAAGCCAGCCGCGAGCAGAGGGCGCTTGGTCTTGGGGGCCGGCTGGGTCTCGGCGTCGGTCTCGGAGACCGGCGCTGCCTGGGTCTCGGTCGCTGGTGCGTCGTCAGCGGCCAGGGCCGGGGTGGTCGTGAGGGTGAGCAGGGCGAGAGTGGTGGTGAACATGCTGGACTCCTTGGGTTGCTGGGCGCCCATGGAAGCTACGCAGCAACACGCCAGGGGTCTGCAGCTGGTCGTCCAGCAGATCCGACCGATCGTCCAGCGGCTGGAGAAGCTCCCCACCGCAAGGGTCAGTCCGTCGAGAGCGCAGCCTCCAGGATCGGCGCCCACTCGTCGGGCTCGTACCCGTTGTTCACGTAGACCACGGTGCCCTGGGCATCCAGGATCCAGTCCTTGGGGAAGACCGCGGTGGGGTAGCGACTGAGCACCTCGTAGCTCTCGTAGACCACTCCCCCCGGGTCCCACAGGATGGGGAACGTGAGCCCCAGGCCGTCTCGGAAGGCGATGACGTCGTCCATGTCGTCGTCGGACGATGCGATCCCCCAGACCACCAGCCCCTGGTCCTGGTAGGTCTGCCAGACATGCTGCTCGACGTCCGAGACCTCGGACGGACAGATCGGTCACCAGGTGGCGAAGTACAGCAGCACCACCGGGTGGCCCAGCTGGTCCGAGAGCCGGTGGATGCCCCCGTCGATGTCGTTCAGGGTGAAGTCCGGTGCGGCCTCGCCGACACCGAGCTCGGACAGGCCGCCGGTGGTGGCGCTGGCCAGCGGCACGTGCACCACCGGCTCGTCGGGGTCGTTGGTGGCCAGGCACAGGGTGGTGTTCAGAGCGTCGTCGGGGTCCTGGGGGTCGAACTGCACCTGGAGCACGGTGCTCTCGCCCGGGGCGACGAAGTCGGCGGTCGCAGCGACGCTCACGCGGTCGTCCCCCACCGTGGCGCCGACCAGCTCCAGCGTGTCCGCGCCCAGGTTCGTGATCTCCAGCGCCTTGGTCTCGGCGCCGTCGGTGAACCAGAGCTCCGAGGACTGCAGGTCCATCTCCGGAGAGCGCACCGCCGGGTCGAGCTGCCACACCGACAGGAAGGCCCAGTCGGCCACCGAGATGCGGGTCTCCACCAGCTGGACCGCCAGCCCGAACTGGTTGTGGTCCTGCTTGCCCAGGGGCATCGGCGCCTGGCGGTCGGTGATGTCGAAGGCCAACAGATCGGCGTGGCTCACCGCGGTGAGCAGGTCGCCGTCCACGTCGACACCGACCACGCTGCCCACGTCGTCGAGCTGGGCCACGAGCTGGGGGGCCAACGGGTCGAGACGGTCGTAGATCAGGACGCCACCGCTGCCCGCGGCCACGTAGACGTGGTCGGCGTCGGTGGCCAGGTCCCAGGCACCCAGGGCCGTGGCGTCCGGCGTGCCCAGCGCCGGTCGCCGGGGGTCCGCCAGGTCCACGGTGACCAGGCCCAGGGTCGGATCAGCGATGTAGGCCTGGTCGCCGGAGACCTCGATCGCGTAGGGGGTGCCCAGGCCCTCCAGGGCGATGACCGGGCTCACGCGCGTGGGATCGCTGGCGTCCAGCACGTGGAGCCGGCCGTCCAGAGCGCCCACGTAGAGGTAGGGCTCCTTCCAGCCCATGCCCGCGGCCTGGTCCAGGGGCAGGGTCGATGCGGTGACCGGGGCGTCGATGTCCGAGATGTCGATGACGGCGAAGTCCACCGACGCGTTGGCGTTCCAGTTCGTCACCGCGACGTGGTCGCTGTCCAGCCGCTGGAGCTTGACGAAGCGGCCCTTGCCATCGGCCGGCAGCTGGCCCTTGAGATCGGGCTTGTCCGACGTGGTGCCGAACACCATCAGGCCCCCCTCGCCCACCGCCAGGACGCGATCCAATGCGGGGTAGACCTCGAGGTCCAGCAGCTCGAAGAAGGCCCCGGTCTGCTTGTCCTCGACCGCACCGAGAGCGGTCAGGGGGTCCGCAGGCAGGCTGGCGGGGGGCTCACAGGTCTCCGGCAGACCGATCCCGCCGGTGTCCGTGTCGGTCGTGGTGTCCGTGGGCGTGTCCGAGTCAGGGCTCGAGTCTGTGGGCGTGTCGGAGTCCGTGCCGGTCTCGGTCGTGCCGACCGTTGCGCTGTCCACCGCCGCGGTGCCATCGCCCCCAGGTCGGCAAGCCAAGCCCAGCCCCAGCGCGAGCAGCACCGGAGACACCTCAGCCCCCGTCCTGGGGCTCGACCGCGTGCTCCAGCGCGTTCCGGATCAGCGCCGCCACGTGGTCGTCGGCCAGGGAGTAGTACATGTGGCGCCCGTCGCGGCGGCGCTTCACCAACCCCTCTGCCCGAAGCAGGCGCAGCCTCTGGGAGACGGTGGACATGCCTTCGCCGCTGGCCTGGGCCAAGGCGCTGACGCAGCACTCCTCGCGAGACAGGGTCTCCAGCAGCCGCAGCCTGGCCGGGTCCCCCACGGCGCGAAACAGCGACGCCGCTCGCTCGAAGGCGACGTCTGGCAGCGCCGAAGGCGCGGGTGGGTCGTGGTGGTGGAGGTCGTGGGTCTCGGACACAGGGCATTGTCTCCCATGGCGGGTGCCGGGCCGTCACAGCCAGCTCCTCACGAAGCCATAGAGGGGTCTCAGGGCGGGCACGTAGGCGGTCTCCGTGGTGTAGAGCACATACACCAGCCGCGCCCCGACCGCTGCCCCCACGCCGCCAAAGGCCAGGACCAGGACCCAGGGTTCCCAGGCTGCCATGCGCAGTGGCCGCCGCTCGGTCCGGGGAGCGCCGGCGTCGAAGCCCCGGGCATCGAGCGACGTCGCCAGAGTCCACGCCCGGCGGACAGCGCGAGCCACGACGGGCCTCAAGAGCGAGACTTCGAGGACCAGCCACGCCGCCGGAGAGCGCTGCCATGCCGGGCGACCCCGCGAGCGCCGGGCCCGTCGCACCGTGGCCCACTCGTGGGCGATCTGGGGCACGAAGCGCAGGGCGGCGGCGGTCATGAGCGCCAGGCCGAAGGGCACACGCAGTCGCAGGAGCGCGGCGTGCAAGCGATCGCTGGGGGTGGACAGCGCCACCGCCATGCCGGCCAGGCCCACGGACACGAAGCGCAGGGACTGGACCAGGCCATAGCTCACGCCCTCCCGCCACAGGGTCAGAGGCCCCAGGGACCCCAGCGCCACCCGGGGCTGGTCGTCGTAGAACAGGCCCTGGGACAGCACCGTGCTCCAGATCAGCCCCAGCACCACGGCCGCGCCGCGCAGCCACCAGCGCAGGGGCGGCCGCAGTGCCGCGAGGGGAAGCACACAGACGCCCGTCAGCAGGAGCAGGGACGTCGGGTGCTCCAGGGTCACCGCGAGCACGCTGGCGGCGGCGAGCAGACCCAGGCGGGTGCGCGGGTCCATCAGGGCTCCTGGACCGCAGCGGCGAGGGTGGCGGCGGTGGCGACCGGGAGCCCCCGGTCCAAGCAGAATCGGGCCAGAGGCGGCAAGACGAGGGCGTCGCCGGGGGGCAGGTCCCCGAGCACCTCCTGAGGAGGGCCGTCCGCCACGATGCGGCCGGCCGCCAGGTGCACGATCCGCGTGGCGTGGCGCAGGGCCAGATCCAGGTCGTGGGTCGCGAAGACCAGCGCACCGTCGGCGAGGGCTTCAGCGGCACCGGCCAGCATGCGCTCGACCTGGTCCCGGTCCTGGCCGGCGGTGGGCTCGTCCAGCAACAACACCTGGGGCCCGCAGGCGAGGCCCGCGGCCACGGCGACCCGCAGGCGCTGCCCCCGAGACAAGGCCTGGGGCGCCCGATCGGACAGCGCCCGCAGGCTCAGCGACGCAGCCGCCGAAGCCACCCGGCTCGCGACCTCTGCCCGTCCCAGCCGTTGCTCCAGGGGACCGTGGGCGAGCTCGTCGGCCACCGAGGCGCAGAACAGGCTCAGATCCGGGTCCTGGGGCACCTCGACCGTCCCCGCGGGCCGGAGCACGCCCTGAGCCCCGAGCCGCCCGGAGAGCAGGCCCAGCAGGGTCGACTTGCCAGCGCCGTTGCCGCCCACCAGTGCGACCCGCTCGCCCGCCGACACGGTCAGACAGACCGGCCCCAGCCCGTCCGACGTGCCCGGCCAGGACCAGCCGGCAAGGTGCAGGCTGAGCAGCGGCGGGCCAACTCGGGCCGCGGCAGTGGGGGCGAGCTCGAACCGGCACTGCCCAGGGTCCTGCCCCAGCCGGTCCGCGAGATCCGCCAGCCCCGGCAGGGTGAGCCCCAGTCGCCGGAGCTGATCCAGCGGAGGCCGGTCCGCGGGCCCGTCCCAGCTCAGCCGGCCCCCATCCATCACCACGACCCGGTCACAGTGGGGCAAGCAGGCCTCGAGCCGGTGCTCGACCATCAGCACGGCGCAGCCGTCGTCGGCGAGCTGCCGGAGTCGCGTCAACAGCTCCTGGGCCGCTCGGGGGTCGAGCTGGGCCAAGGGCTCGTCCAGCAGGAGGTGCTGCCCCCCCGCGGACAGGGCCGCGGCGACCACGACCCGCTGCTGCTGCCCCCCCGAGAGCGCCCGAACCGAGCGGTCCAGGGCCACGTCCAGATCCATCAGGCCCAGGAGCGCCTGGATCCGCGCGTCGATGCGGGCGGGGGCCCAACAGGCGGACTCCGCGCCAAAGGCCAGCTCGTCCTCGACGGTCGCAGCCACGAGCTGGTCACCCGGCTCCTGGCTCACGAACCCGAGGGTCCGCACCCTCTCCGAGGGCCGCGCGGCAGCGGCTGGGACGTCGCCGATCCACGCCTGGCCGGCCACTTGGCCCTGGCCATGGCGAGCCAGCAGCCCCGCCGCCAGCCGCAGCAGTGTGGACTTGCCGCAGCCGGTGGGCCCGGCCAACAGGACCAGCTCGCCCGGGGCGACCTGCAGGTCCACGTCGGCCAGGGCCGCGCCCTGGCCCGACGGGTAGGTGTAGCCGAGCCCGGACAGGCGCAGCCCGCTCATGGCGCCACCCGTCGCAGCGCGCTGGCAAAGGGCACGGCGATTGCGCAGGCCACCAGCGGGTAGGCGAAGCCCGGTAGGGCCAGCACCATGGCGATGTACCAGTCGGCGTAGAACAGCCGGTAGAGCACCATGTGCAGAGCCAGCGCGGTGGCCGACGCGCACAGCCCCCCCACCCCCAGGCTCAGGGCGAGCCGCGACCACTGTCGCAGCGGACTCTCGCGGGTCCAGCCGGGCACCCGGGTGATGCCAGCGACCCACAGGGACCCTTCCAGCCAGGCGACCCGCGAGCCCACGAAGAGCAGGTCCACCGGGGAGAGGGTGCCCAGGGTCAGCCCACCGAGCAGCCACTCCACGAGCACCGCCAGCGCAGCGATGCCGGCCCGCGGGCACAGGGACACCAGGGTCGCGAGCAGGGCGATGCGAAAGGCGTCGTCGACGAGCCCGGTCACCAGGCTGCTGAAGGGACCGAGCACCGACGCCAGGCTGACCCCGAAGAGCCTGCCCACCGCCGCGACCAGGAAGCTCAGCGACCCGAAGAGCGCGACGGTCATGAGCTGGGAGGTCGGGGTGTCTTGGAGCCACCTGCCCAGGCGGCGCCACAACAGCAGGCCCCCGCACAGGGCCATCCAGACCCCCAGGGCACAGGCCGCACCGAGCAGCTTGCTCCCTCGGCTGACGTACAGGGGCGCCTCCCAGGCCACCAGCCGCTCCGTGGAGCCGATGGGCCACACCTCGAGCTGGCGGGTCCAGGGCCCGTCACCGAGCAGGGTGTCGTCGACGTAGACCGGCAGGGAGCCAGTGGCCACGGACCCGGCCGGCACGCGGAGCAAGGCGGTGGTGGTCCCGGAGCCGTCGTCCTGGTCCCGGACCTGCGGGCGGAAGGCCGGGTCCGGCTGGCCATCGGCCCCGAGCACGCGGCTTCGCACCACCACGTTCAGGTCCGCGCCTCCGGTGTTGCGGAGGGTGAGACCCTGCCACGCCCATGGGATCTCTTCGTCCCGGGGCCGAAACCCCAGGGCCGTGTGGCGCAGCACGGCCAGCCACCAGTCCGACGGCAGGGTCACCCGTCCCTCGGGCCGGGCTGGGTCCGGGGTGCCGGAGCCGGTCGCCGGAAAGGCCACCTGGTCCAGCACCAGGCGCGCCCGGGCCTGGTCCAGGGGCACCCTCTGGGGCACCAGGGTGAACGCCAGCTCCCCGCCCGGATGGGTCACCCGTCCCACCAGGGTGCCTGTGAGGGCGGCCAGGAGCACGACTCGCTCGCCGGCGCTGGCCCGGACCCGCGACGCGGTCTGCTCACCCAGCTGGAGCGTCAGCGGTCCCGGGGTCGAGACCCGGACCGTCAGCGCCGCCTGCACGGTCGCATCGCCCACCACGGGCACCCGCACCGTCATTCCGTCTTCGAGCACCCGCCGGTCCTGGCCAAAGGGCGCCTGGAGACTCGCCTCGAAGGGCCCCAGCACCGGGCCGTCGACCAGGTCCAGGGTGTGGTGGGTCCCGTCTGTGACCACCGTCACGCCATAGGGCGGCCGGCCGCTCCAGGGCACCTCGACGCCGACCTGGTGGGCCGGTGCAGGCAGGCGCTGGCGCACCAGGGGCACGCCCGAGGCATCGACGACCTCGACCCGGTCTACAGGAGCGCTGGCGCGGATCTGGAGGGTGCGGCCGTCCAGGTTGGCGTCGACCTGGACAGGACCGCTCTCACACCCCGCCAGCCAGGGCCCGAGAACCAGGAGCAGGAGCAGGGCCCACAGGCCGCGCATCAGCGCAGGACCGTGACCCGATAGGCCCCGCTCAGGGCGCCATCGTCGCCGGCGAAGGGGTACTCCGCCAGCACCACCCGACCGTCGTCGGACACCAGGTGGTGAAAGAACACCGGGCCCTCGGTGCGGCAGGTCGCGACCATGCGGTCGTCGCCACCGCGGCCGTCGGCCGGCGTGGACGCGTCGAAGACCCGAGCGCCGAAGAGGTCCCGCCGGCTGTCGGACGAACGATCCGCGGCCCCGACGATCCAGGTCTGCCCGTCCGGCGAGCGCGAGAGCCCCTGGAAGCGGTCCGGACCTGACCAGGTCCACAGCAGCTCGCCGGCGTGGTCGTGGCCCCACAGGCCGTTCTCGCCCGGGTGGGCCATCGGGGGCCGCAGATCCGGCGACGCTGCTCCCCAGGGAATGTTGGTGCCCGACGTGATGAAGGCCACGGCGTCGGCCGTCACGAAGCCGAAGCCCACGTTGGCCACGATGGGCACCTCTCCAGCCATCACCGGTGAGCCGGTCTCCAGCTGGGTGCGCAGGGTGCCGTCCCCCGCCCGGAGCTGCACCCGGCCGTCGTTCCACCCCATCAACAGGGTGTCGCCGTGCAGGCCCACGGCCTCCCACAGGGTGGCCGAGGTGAACCAGGGCGCCAGGGGCTGCTCGGTGGCGCGGGCCACGGGCGCCAGGGTCGCCAGGTCCAGGATCTGGACGCCGTCCACCGGGAGGTCCGGATCGGGTCCGTCGGCCGTCCGGGAGATGGGGATCACGACCCGGCCGCCGTCCAGGTCGAGCACAGGCCGGCGAAAGGACGCGTCCGCGGGCTGAGCCGGCCACGCCGCCACCCGAGCACCGTCGGCCCCGAGCCGCAGGACCTGGCTCCGGTTCAGCCGGACCCCGTCGGTGTCGTTCCAGCCGTGGGTGGCCACCACCAGCAGGTCCCCACCGGGCAGCACGTCGAGTCCGAAGGCGCTGGGCAGGGTGTAGACCCCGTAGACGTCCTCGCCCGCTGGAGCCGGGCTGTGGCCCACCTGGTCGGACAGCGGGTGGGTCCAGCGATCAGTCAGGGTCACTGGGTCCAGGGCCCGGAGCATGGCGTCCGGAGACTGCTCCGCGGCATACAGCGTCTCGCCGTCTGCGGACCAGGCGACCTGCTTGACCATCGTCTCGGCCAGCTGGCGTCGGGCGATCTCCGCCCCGGTCCAGCCGTCGACCACGACCACCATGCCGGTGTAGCTGCCGATGGCCAGACGCTCGCCATCGGGGGACAGCGCCAGGGCCGTGTCAGGCGCCGCGCCGCCCATCGCCACCAGGCGAGACACGTCACCCAGGGGCACGGAGTAGAGCGGCACGCAGCTCGCGGTGGCGGGCGCGAGGCTGGTGAACCCGGCCAGGTCGACCTGTTCACCGGGGGACCAGGCACGCTCGGTCAGTCGCAGCTCGGCACCGACCTCGCGGCCCGGACCGGCCGGGGCCAGCACGCCGTCGCGCACGAAGATCAACTCCCCCACCGGTGGGGCGGGCGTCGAGCAGGCCAGCAGCGCCAGGACCCCGGTCATGGGGTCACGCCGGTGTCCTGAGGGAGCCAGGGCGCGTCGTTCCAGTCGATGCTGGTGTAGGTGCTGCAGGTGGCGTCGTCGGCGGACAGCGCGTCCCGGCGCGCCTCGCAGGTGGCGTCCACGTGGCCCGTCTGGTCGATCACGCCCTGGTCCACCGCGTCCTCCTCCAGCAGCCGGATCTCCCAGGCCCACGTGGCGCAGGCGTCCAGGAAGTCCGCCTCGTCGCTGTAGCCGGCCGCCTCCCAGCCGGCGCCCCAGTCCGCCAGACAGCCGCCGTAGAGCTCCGCGGCCGCCGTGCACATCTCGTCGCACGGATCGGGGTCGGGGGTGCGGTCGCACGCGGCGACCGCACCCACCAACACCCCGAGTCCGAGCGAACGGAGCATCAGTAGAAGGCCACGCCGTAGGGGTCCAGGCTGAAGCCGAGCCAGCCGTCCGCGGTCTTGGCGGTGCAGGTGGCCGCGTCGTAGACGATCATGCCGCCCTCGCCGTCGCCGGTCCACGACTTGCGGGCCGCGATCCAGGCCTCGCCCTGGGCATTGGTCTGGATGCCGGTCAGGAAGCTCGTGCTGGTCTCCAGGAGCGTGATGGACCAGTCGGTGGTGTCGACGCAGTAGATGCTGTACATGTCGTCGGCGTCGGTGCTGTACATGATCCCGTGGGTCTCGCTGCCCATGGCGAACCCGTTGAAGTTCTGGGACTCGGCGACCTCGGACAGCGCGGTCTCGGCGTAGGTGCCGGTGTTCAGGTCAAGAGTGCCGACCACGCCGTCGAACTTGGCGCTGTAGTCGGCCTCGTACCAGTCCCCGGTGTTCACCACGAACACACCGTCGTGACCGGGCCAGGGGTACAGGCTCGGGTTGGGACCCACGGTAAAGGTCTGGGTGATGGTGTCGCTGTCGCAGTCGACCTCGGCCACGAGACCGTCGCCGCTGGCGACCCACGGATAGCTCGACTCGTCCAGGAGCTGCAGGGTGACGTAGAGCTTGCCGTCCCAGGTGAACAGACCGTTGGCCTCGGGGATGCCGTCGTCGTCGGAGTAGGGGCTCAGGTCGACCACGCCGCTGAGGTTCCACGTGGACATGTCGTAGACGGCGATCTTGTCCTTGCCGTACTGGCTCACGTAGGCCTTGCCATTGCAGACGGTGCCACTCGTGGGGTTGGCCCCGTTCTGGAGCTTGAGCTCGGCCAGGGGCTCGGCGTAGTCGCCCTGGGCGTAGACGCGCACGTTGTCGCTGCCGAAGCCGTTGAGCTGGAGGACGTAGCCCTCGGCGACCGCCAGGTAGGGGTCGGTGGAGACGGTGGTGATCTCGTCCACCACCGTCCAGTCGCTGAGGTCGACCGTCGCCAGGGCGCCGACGGAGTAGTCGTAGGCCACGGTCACCACGAGCGCGACGGCGTCGGGCTCGACGGTGTCGGTGTCGGCGTCGGCGTCCGTGTCGGTGTCGGTGTCGGTGTCCGTGTCGGTGTCGGTGTCGGTGTCGGTGTCCGTGTCGGTGTCGG
>CAZFLE010000094.1:0-25749 GCA_964519895.1 uncultured Enterobacterales bacterium
GTCACGAGCCAGTCCGGCAGGCCCGGCGGGGTCCAGCCACCGCCGTCGACGTCGACCCAGATGGGGTTCGTGATGGCGTAGGGGTAGGTGGGAAAGGTCCGCGGGAAGTCCACGGACTCGCCCAGCAGCGAGCCGATGGCCTCGACGCTGCCCAGGGCTTCGATGACCACGTCCTGGAGCTGCAGCGCAGGCAGCTCGACCGGCGTGAACAGCGGCGCCAGGCTGTCGTCGCTCAGGGCCGCGACCACGTACCAGCTGTCGATGGCCGGCGTGACGCTCAGGGTCTCGAACAGGTTCAGCACGTCGCTGTTCGGAGCCAGGCCGTCCCAGACATGGATCAAGGTGCCGTTCTCGTAGACCTCGACCCGGTCGACGTCGAACCAGGTCGGGGACTGGACCTCGACCGTGAGCTCGACCGTGCCGTTGGCGGTGATCTCGCTGCCGATGCCCTGGTCGGGGTCGTCGGCCCAGAACCGGATGAACGGCCCGTAGCTGGCCACGACCTGGTGCTCCCGGACCGCGGCGGCGACGTCGGCGGGGTCGATGAACCCGGGGCGGTCGGTGGGCGAGGCCACGAAGTTGCGTGGGCAGCCAGCCTCGACCTTGGTCTTGCCATGGGTGTCGCTATTGCCCAGGGCTGTCAGCCGGTAGCCCAGGTTCAACAGGCTGAACCAGTCGTCGACGTGGCCCTCGACCCCGTACCCCAGGGTGTAGGTGCCGGCCTCGAGGTCGGCCTGTTCGTCCAGGGTGCGCGCGATGATGTCGTAGCCGCTGACCGAGCCGGACTCGAGGTGGTCGTCCAGTTCCCGCTGGGTCGGGGTGCGGATGAGCTCGAAGCGCTTGCCGTTCAGGACTTCGATGGCGTCGAAGTCCAGGTCGAACTGGGCGGGGGTGAAGATGTTGAAGTCCGCCGCCGTGCTGGTGACCGGGATGTTGACCACCGGGCTGTAGGGGGTGCCCTCGTAGGGGGTGAAGCCGAACTGGTCGAAGTAGCCCAGGATGCCGTCTCGGGGGTGGGCCATGATGGTGGAGACCTGGGTGCCGACCTGGCCCGCTTCGTCCAGGCTCTCCCGGATCTCCCGCGGGGTCATGCCGGTCCAGTCGAAGGCACCGCCCGCTTCCTCCAGGTAGTCGTGGCGCAGGGGGAAGCCCAGGTAGTGGCCCACCTCGATGGGCGTGACCTCGAGCCCGATGCCCGACATGAGCCAGGGCTCCAGACCCAGATCCTCGATGTGCGGGGCGTAGTCGAGCACGTAGTCGTGGTCCGTGGACAGCAGGAACTCCACGCCCTCGGCCACCATGGTGACGACCCGCTCGGACGGGCTGACGCCGGAGTCGTGGCTGGGCTGGCTGTGCACGTGCAGGTCGGCGCTGATCCAGCCGCTGCTGTCGATCGAGCGGGCCACTGCGAGCTGTACATCGGTCGACTGGCCCGCCCGCACCGTGAACGTCTCCACGTCGAGCTCGTACTCCAGGCCGCGGGTCGCCCAGGCCTCGTAGTCCCCGGGCGGGAGCTGCAGCGCGGCCTCGCCGTGGCCCAGGAAGACCACCGCCTCGGGGCTGCCGGGGATGTAGCCGTCGCCCAGCACCGGGTCCCGGACCACCGCCTGCCCGGACGCCGGGAACACCGTGACCTTGGACGGGACCAGCAGCCCGGACTCGTCGAGCACGGTGAAGTGCACGTCGCCGGAGCGGCGGGCGGTCAGGACCGCCTCGACCGGCGTGCCCGGGCTGACGGTGATCGCGACGCGGGCGCCGGTGGCCCGGCCCTGCTCGTGCACCACGAGCTCCCAGGGCCCCACGGGCAGCGTGCCGCCGAAATTGCCGTCGGGGTTGGTGTCGTCCAGCTGGACGTCGGTGGTCCACTGGGAGTAGGGCCGCTCGGCCCCAGGGGCGTAGACGAAGACCTTGGCGCCGGACACGGGGTCGGCCGACGACTCCTCGACCACGAACCCGCTCACCTGGCCGACGGGGGTGCCCCGGGCTTGGTACACGCCGTCCATCGCAGAGCCCACGTCGCCGTCGCCGATGGAGAACACCCGCTCGTAGGTGTAGGCGACGCCCGCCTCGAAGGACGTGCCTTCGCAGCCCGTGTCCGGGCAGGCCACCGACGTGCCGGCCCCGACGGCGACAGTCTGGCTGCTGGTGAACAGGGGGATGTGGACCGCACCGTCCAGAGCAGCCAGGACATAGGACACGCCGTCCGAGGTACCGGCGACGAAGTCCAGGGCCAAGGGCTCGGTCATCAGGTTGCGGCCGGCGTCGGCCAGGGCGTGGATCTCGGACTCCTCGTCGAAGCCGATGTCGGGCACGAACACGTCGACGTCGCCGCCCTGCAGGTAGAAGTCGCCCAGGGCGATGCCCCCGCCCAGGGCCAGGCCGACCACGTCCAGGCCGTCGTCCTGGCCCGGCAGCAGCTCGCCCATGACAGCGGGCTCGATGCCGTCATCCATCACGGTGGCCGTGGTGCGGAGCAAGACGTAGTCGCTGTCCGGGCGCAGCACGTAGTCGGTGACCAGGTGGAAGTCCGGGGTGCGCAGCAGCGACCAGAGGGCCTGGAGCATGCCCAGGAAGGGCTCGGCCGTCGCCGAGACGCGGATGATCGCCTCGCCGTCCGTGCCGTCGCTTACGATGCTCACGTGCTCCTGGAGCTGCGCGCCGGCGACGTTCAGGTTCACGGTCGGGATGATCTCGGCCAGCCGATCGTTGCCAGCGCCGTCGGCCCACTGGGGACCGCGGCGGACCCGGTCGGCGTCGGCGATCGAGCCGCCGTAGATGCCCGGGCCCATCGACACGTGGCCCCCGAGCACCGTGACCTGGATCCGGTCGTTGGCGAGCAGGAAGTCCGCCGGGCGCTCGCCTTCGGCCGGGCGCGCGATGGCCTTGGGGCCGCCGACCCCGTCGGACAGGCTGTCCAGGGCGACTGCGGTGACGTGTCCGGTCTCGGTGACCGGGTCGCACCCGGCCAGGGAGAGGACACCAAGGAGGCTCGCGAGGGAGGCGGTGTGCGTGTTCACGGCTGCGTTATAAGCCGTGCTCCAGCGAGGTCGCCATGCTGCTGCTCCTGTCTGTTCTCACCGGGGCCTGGGCCCAGGACGCCCCCACCGAGGACGCCCCCACGGAGCCGGCCTCCGAGACCCCGGAAGCCCCCCCCGCCGACGAGCCTGCGCCCGACGCCCCTGCCGAAGGCGAAGGCGAAGGCGACGAGCCGGCCGACGAGCCAGCCGACGATTCGGCACCCGAGCCCGAGCCCGAGCCGGCCCCGGAGCCCGAGCCCGCTCCCGAGCCCGAGCCCGCCCCCGAGCCCGAGCCCGACACCACCCCGGTGCCGCTCTCGCCGCCACCCACGCCCCCTCAGCTGATCCAGCACCTGGCCGAGCACAGCGCGCCCTACGGCCTGATCCAGGTCTGGGGCATCGGCTGGGACCAGGACCAGACGGCCCAGGCCGATGCAGCGGGCTTCGGAGACCCCGAGGACGACATCGGCTTCAAGATCCGCCGGGCCCGGGTCGGGGTCGCCGGGGACTGGGGCACGGTCGGCTACCGGATCGGGGTTGGCTACAGCAGCGGCTTCGACGGCATCGACACCCGGGACGGGCTGGAGATCATCGACGCCGCAATCGACTACCAGCTCCACCGCCACCTGGGCCTGCGGGCCGGCGTCATGAAGGTGCCCTTTGGCCGGGACAACGCCATCTCCAGCAGCGACCTGGCCCTGGGCGAGCGGTCGATGATCGCCAACCACATCACCCCGGACCGCGACGTGGGTGTGGTCGTCGACGGCGGCAACATGGGCCTGCGCCTCCAGGCCGGCCTGTTCAACGGCAACGCCAGCCTCGCCGGCGACGACAACCCCGGCATCCTGGCCATGACGCGCATCTCCTATGACCGCGGCCCCGCGGACATGATGGAGACCTTTGGCACCGCCGAGTCCCTGTCGTTCTCCGTCGGCGGCAACGTGGCCTACAACTGGGACACGGCGACGAGCGAGCTGGCCTTTGGGGTGGACTTGGGGCTGCGAGTCTCGGCGCTGACCGTGCTGCTCGACATCCAGGCCGCCTGGGTGACGCCCACCAACACCACCGTCGATCAACCCGGCGTGCTCGAGCCCACGGTGCGCGACGGCGCCGTGCTCCAGGTCGGCTACACCCTCAAGGACATGTGGGAGCCGGTCGTGCGCATCGAGTGGTACGACAACGACCCGACCACGGACGGCGACGAGGCGGCCATCGTGACCGCCGGCTTCGCCGCCCACCTGGCCGAAGACCGCCTGCAGACCGGCGTGGCCTTCGTGCACCGCCAGGAGACCAGCGGGCCCGCCATCGCCAACGACACCCTCAGGGGCTTCGTCCAGGTCTCCTGGTAGCCGGCCGCCGCGCGTGATCCGCCAGGGCGATCGCTTCGGCAAGTGGACCGTGGTCGGTCGCTATGGCGAGACCGCGGCCTTCATCTCTCGCCACCTGGACACCGGGTCCCGCGGCCTGCTCTACGTGGCGGACCCCAGCTCGGGCCTGCCCATGGCTGCGGTCCAGCGCAAGGCCGAGCTCCTGGCTCGGCTGGACCACCCGGTGGCCCTGGGGGTGCTCGACGTCAACCCGGAGCAAGGCTGGCTGGTCACCCAGCTCGCCAGCGGCGACAACCTGCAGACCAAGCTCGAGGGCAGCGTGGTCGATCTGGCAGACGCCCTGCGCATGACCCGCGAGGTCGCCGACTGCCTCGCTGTGGCCCACGGGGCCGGCGTGCACCACCTGCAGCTCAACCCGGGCCGGGTGGTGTTCTGGCGGGATCAGGTCAAGCTCCTGGACTTCTCCGACAGCCAGGCCCTGCCCCAAGTCGGCGAGACCCCACCGGCCTCGATCTTCCCCTACCTGCCGCCCGAGCTGCACAAGGACGGCTCTGCCGAGCCGGCCCAGTGGGACCTCTACGCCCTCGGCATCACGCTCTATGAGGCCCTGACGGGCAATCGGGCCCACCTGCCCGCCGACCAGCAGGGCGAGGTGCCGACGTGGATGGTCCGCGACAAGCTGCGCACCGCCCACCTGGACCCCGGGCCCGCGTTTCCCCAGGAGGTCCGCCGGCTGGTGCACCAGGCCACCGCCTCGCGGCCCCGCAGGCGCTTCGCAGACGCCCAGGCCTTTCGCGACGCGGTCGCACGGACCGAGCGCCAGATCAGCCAGGGCAGCACAGCCATGTCGGCCCGGCTCCAGACGCTGCTGCGGGTCATCCTGGCCCTGCTGTTGCTCACGGTGGTGGGGGGCATGGGGGTCATGTTCGCCGGCATGGATGCCGAGCGGTTGGTGGGGCAACAGGTCCGCACGGTGCGGCTGGTGGTCAACGCCGACGACCCAGACGCCCTGACCCGGGCCACCATCAACGGCGCCGAGCCGGTCCAGGTGGTCGGCAATGCCTTCTACTTCACCCAGGTCGCGGTGGGCCAGGCCGACGTGCACGTGACCAGCGGCCAGGGCTGCGGTCCCCCGTACTGCCCCGGCGAGAAGTGTCCCTTCTGTTGCACCGGCGCCCGGGTGACTCGCAGCATCGAGCCGGGCGCAGGCGAACAGAACCTGATCATCCCGGTCACCAGCGACGCAGAGACCACGCCTCGGCCGGTGCTGGTCACCACCCCCGACCTGCCTCCGGGGACGGCCACCACCATCCGGCTCTATGGCGAAGCCGGAGACCCCCCCGCTCAACGAGACGGCCCCAGCGGCGGATGGCGCTTTCCGATCGTGTCGCCGGGGTCCTACGAGCTCTGGGTCGAGGTCGGCTCGTGCCCGCGCGCCGCCGTGGGCTGCTTCCCGGACGGCGACTGCCCCCAGGGCTGCACCTCCCTGGTCGACCTGCTGCTGGTGCCCTGTGGCAGCGGCGATCTGGAGATCGCCGTGGACGTGCCCGCGCCGCTTTAGTGGGCGCTGCCGCCGATTGTGGGGCAGGCTGTAGGGGCCATGAGAATCCCCGGCCTGCCAGGAGCGACCGAAACGACCTTCCGCACGAGGGACGCGGTCCTGGTGTCCCTGGACCGCCTGGTAGAAGAGGTCTGCACCGAGCTGTCGGACCGGGGCATGGACATCGCGCCGCCCATGGCCAAGGCCGCCATCCAGGCCGCGCGGGCCGCGATCACCCGCTGGCCTGAGCTGGACGAGGCCAGCCTTGTCGCCCAGGTCCAGGCCCGCCTGCGACGGGAGCACATCCTGCTGCCAGCGCCCATGGTCGGGGCCCTGCTTCGCCGCTACCTGCGCAAGGTGGTCGAGCTCGACGTGACCGAGGTCAACGACTTCAAGGTCGGCTGACCCGGGCGCCGGACCCGGCTCAGATCCGATGCTTGAAGAACCGCCAGCGTGGGCGGTCCAGCACGTCGACGCACAGCGCGTCCATCTTGTTTGCGAAGTCCCGGGCGCGCTCGCGGCCATCGCCGCCAGCCGGCAGGGCGGCGACCCGCTCGTCATAGGTCGCCAGCAGCTGGCCCAGCTCGTCGATGTCGATGATGGGGAAGACCCGGTCGCTGATCTTGTGGGCGAAGCGCACCTGGTGGTCGTCCACGTGCTCGCCGAACCGGGCCTGGCGCGGCACCACCAGCGGCACCTTGCCATGAGCCAGGGCCTGCATGATCGTCGCAGGCCCGCCGTGGGTGATGATCACCCGGGCGTCCCGCATCTTCTGTTGGAGCTCTTCGAAGGGCAGCTGCCGGGCACAGGCCACGTGCTGGGGCTCCACGGTGCAGTAGCCGGACTGACAGAACACGGGCTCGGTGATGGCGCCGCTGTCGCAGAGCCGGTCGAGCTCCAGGAGCAGCCGGTCGAAGGGGTCCTCGTGGGTGCCGACCGTCGCCAGGATCACAGGACCTGCCCCAGGTTCACCGCCCCCGGGTAGAACACGCGCTGGTCCTCCCACTGGATCACCATCTCGTCGAGCACCGGCTGGACCAGGCGGCTGGTCAGCGGCGAGCTGTCGATGCGGTCGTAGACCTCGACGTAGACGGTGCGGCAGCCGAACAGCACCTTGCCCAGCCAGAAGTAGGGCACCGCAAGGCCTGCGCCGTTGCTGACGATCACGTCGGGGCGCTCCCGAGCCAGCACGCGCAGGGCCATCGCCGAGTTGCGCACCAGGTTCTTGAGCGAGCGGTTGGTGGGGAAGTAGCCCCAGTAGGTGCGCTCGTCGGCCAGCAGGGACTCGGCGTCGGGCTTCTTGAACGTGACCCAGAAGCGGTCGTGCTCGGTCCACCACGCGTCCAGGCAGTGCAGCTGGGCCAGGTGCCCCCCGCTCGAGCAGGGGAAGCAGATCTTGTACCGGCGCTCAGCCAAGGCGGGCTCCCAGCACCTTGCGGTACAGGTCCTCGAACCGGTCCACCGTGCGGTCCCAACCGTACTCCAGCGCCTTGGCCCGCGCGGCCTGGCCGACGGACCCCCGACGCTCGCCCAGGTCCCGCGCCCGGAGGATGGCGGTCGCGGCGGCCTGGGGGTCCTTGAAGTCCGCGATGAAGCCATTGGCACCCTCGGACACAAAGTGTCGGAACGCCCCGATGTCGTTGAGCACCGGGACCACGCCAGCCCCCATCGCTTCGACCACAGAGATGCCGAACGCCTCGTACTCCGACGGAAAGAGCCCCAGCTCTGCGGTCCGGACCGCGTCGTGAAGGTCCTCCAGGGCGATCCGGCCTTCGAAGCGAACGTGGTCCTGCAGCCCCAGCCGGTCGCGCTCGGCCGTGAGCGACGCCACCAGGTCGTCGACCACCTCGGGCCCGATGACCCGCAGCGTGAACGGGCGCGGGTCCTGATCCCGCACCACCGCCAGGGCCCGCAGCAGATCGGCGATGCCCTTGTGTACATCGACGCGACCCACCACGATCCAGGAGCCGTCGACAGGGGCCGGGGACATGGCCGCATAGTGGGTGAGATCCACCGCGTTGCGGGCCAGCTCACAGCGGTCGCTGACCTGTTGGAAGAGCTCGAGATCGTGCTCCGAGGAGCACAGCACCCGGTCGACGCCCCGTAGGGTCAGCGGGGTCAGGGTCCGGAACCAGAGCTTCTTGAGGGCCAGGTGCGCGTCGGTGTGGAAGAAGCCCCCGTGGGTCGACAAGACCACGGGCCGACCGTGCCGCCGCTTGTTGAGCACCAGCCAGTCCAGCAGGAAGTCGACCGCGTGCACGTGCACCAGGTCATAGCGCCGGGCGAAGCCGCTGACCCGGGGGGCGAGGGGATAGCGGGTGCTGCCGCGGAACGGCACCCGGTAGACGTTGACGCCGTTGTGGAAGTCGTAGGGCGCTAGGTCCCGGCCGTCCTCGAAGGCCCGATCGAGGGTCACCACGTCGCAGCTGTGACCCCGGGCCACCAGGTGCTCGGCCAGCCCCTGGGCGATCTTCTCGATGCCCCCCAGGTTCGGCCAGTAGACCCGGGTGACCTGGAGGATGTTCAGGGGAGGTCCAGCCACCGCGCGGGGATAATGCGCCCCGTCGTGGAGAGGAAGCAGAACGTCAAGGCGGTCGCCCGGGGGGCGGGCGTGCTCCTCCCGGCCACTCTGGCCGGGACCGTGTTGATCCTGCTCAACGAGATGCTGATCAACGGGGTGTTGTCCACGGTCGAGTACGGCGTCTACACCACCTGCAAGCGGGTGCTCCAGATCGGCTTCCTGATGGCCTATCTGGGCCTGGAGAACGCCGTCATCCGGTTCGTGTCCCAGGGCCACAGCGACGAGAGCGACGGCGCCACCTCTGGGGCCTGGCGGACCGCCCAGGCCTGGAGCCTGGCCGCTGGGATCGGTCTCGGAGCGCTGTTGTGGGGCTTCGCCGAGCCCATCGGCGCCTTCTTCGACAGCGATCCGTCGCCGGTCCTGCCGACGGCCCTGCGGGTCCTGGCCCTGGCCCTGCCGCTGGCCTCGATCCGGATGCTCAGCGCCAGCGCCAGCCAGGGCCTGCTGGTGATGTGGCCCAAGGCGCTGATCCTCCAGATCGCCTGGCCTCTGGGCTTCATGGTCGGGGTCGGGGCCCTGACCGTGTGGGGCGGTCGCGGGCTCGACGGCGTGCTCTGGGCCTATGTGGGCTCGATGGCCCTGGGTGCCGCGCTGGCGGTCCTCACCCTGGTGCGGCTGCGGCCGAGCATGGTGGACCCCCGGGTGCGCGGCACCGTGGCCAGTCGCGAGCTCCTGCTCTTCTCGGCGCCCCTGTTGGCCTACACCATGGTGCACGCGCTCTACGTGTGGCTCGATCAGCTCATGCTGGCCCGGCTGGACGGCATGGAGGCGGCCGGGATCTATGGCCCCGTCGCCATCCTGGCGCCGCTGTTCGCCGTCGGCGTCACCGCGCTGAACGGCATCTTTGCCCCGATGATCGCCAGCCTGCACCACCAGGGTCAGCGCCAGGAGCTTGGCAGCCTGTACCGCACTGTGGCCCGGTGGTCCCTGGTGCTGGCGGTGCCCATCTGCCTGGGCGCCTTCGTGGTGCCAGAGGCGGTCATCGGGATCTTCCCCAATGGACGCCTGGAGGCCGTGCCCGCCCTGCGGGTCCTGGCCGTCGCCTACGTGCCCGTGGTGACCGCCGGGGGCGTCAACTACATGCTCATGATGAGCGGCCACCAGCGGTACGTGCTCTACAACGGCATCCCGGCCGTGATCGCGAACCTGGGCCTGTCGGCGTGGCTCATCCCCAGCTGGGGACCGACGGGTGCGGCGGTGGCCAACGGCGCGGCGCTCTTGCTCAACGGCGCGCTGGCCCTGGTCCAGATCCGATGGCACCTGGACATCCACCCCTTCTCCCGGAGCATGGTCCGTCCGCTGGTGGCGGCCGCGCCCGCCGGTGCGGTGGGGTGGGGGGCGTCGCTGGTGTTGCAGGGCCTGCCGAGCCTGGTGGTGGTCGCCGGCGTCGGCGTCGTCATCGCTGTCGTCTACGGCTTCGCCCTGGCGGCCATGGGCCTGGACGATGACGACCAGGTCGTGCTCGACGCCCTCAAGAACAAGCTCCCAGCCCGGTTCCGACGATGATGATCCCACTCCTGATGAGCGCCGCCTTGGCGGCCCCGGACCACGACTGCTTCGGCGACGCGCCGGGCCCCGCCCCTCACGTCCAGCTCGCCGAGGGTGAGGGGGCTGGCTGGATCGGCCCGGACTGCATGCTGGTCACCGGTGAGCCGGTGATCCTGGCGGCCCCCGCTGGCCGCCACGACCAGGTGATCCTGACCTGGGTGAGCTTCGCGCCCGCCGGCACACGTGAGCCGGTCGCCGAGCTCAGCCTGCGCTGGGAAGACGGCCAGCAGGAGCGCTTCGTCGCGCGACTCGGCAGCGACATCTGGCAGCCCTGGGTCGTGCGCACCGGGGACCAGGCGTGGTCGGAGTGGGTGGGCGTCGGCCCCCAGGGGCGCCCCGTGACCGTGACGAACCTGCTGCTCACGGTGACCGGACCGGCGCCTCTGGCCGAGGTCGAGGTCCGGCGGCGGGGCCCTCATGCACTGGCGGTGATCGACCTGGCGCCTGCCCGGGACCGTCACCCCATTGCCGTCGCGCCTGCGGACCCGGACCGGGACCACTGGACGGCCTTCGACATGCCCTGGATGGCCAAGCTGCCGGGGGCCGTTCCCCTGGAGGAGCCCGCGGGGCTTCACGGCGCGGTGACCCGCTGCGAGGATCACCTCTGCTTCGCGGACGGAACGCCGGCGCGCTTCTGGGGCATCAACCTGGTGGGGGCCTCGGCGCTCCCGCCCGTCGAGGATGCCGCGGCGCTGGCCGAGGAGCTCGCCGGGGCGGGCTTCAACCTGGTGCGCCTCCACCACCTGGACGGCACCGGCGACGCGACCCTGCTCCACCCCGATCGGGCCCGGGGGGGCGCCATGCTGGACCCCGCCATGGTCGACCGGCTCGATCGGCTCTCGGCGGAGCTCATCGCCCGAGGGGTCTACCTGGTGCTCGAGGGACCGACCTTGCGCCAGTACTTGCCGGGAGAGGGCGTGGAGAACCCCGGCGGTGTGCCCGGCGGCCACAAGTACGTCACGTTCTTCGAGCCCGACTTCGAGGCGGCCCATCGCCGGTGGTTCGAGCAGCTCTACAACCGGGTGAACCCCTACACTGGGCGCACCTACACCGCCGAGCCCGCCGTGGCCTGGTTCGAGATGACCAACGAGAACAGCCTCATGGCGGGGTGGCTGGGCGGCACGCTGGAGCAGCTCCACCGGGCCCATCGTCGGGTCCTGGACGAGCGCTGGAACACCTGGCTGAGCAAGAAGTACGGCGAGGACACGGCCCTGATCAAGGCCTGGAGCGGCGGGCCCCACGCGGGCCTGGAGACCGGCGAGTCCTTGGTGCTGGGCACGGTGGCCCGCTCTCCCATCCAGAGGTCCTGGACCGAGGACTGGCCCGCCCAGCGGGTCAAGGACCTCCACAAATTCTACCTGGAGCTCGAGCGCTCCTGGTACCGCCGCACCCGCAAGTGGCTGCGCCAGGAGCTGGGGGTCCAGGCCCCCCTGGCGGGCTCGATCCTGTGGGGCCGGCCGACCAGCGACCGGCTCCAGCGGGACCAGGACCTGACCGACCTGCACGTCTACTGGGATCCGCTGGCCCAGCGCCGCCACGGCCGCGAGGACTCCGCTCTGGCGAGCCCCTGGACCCAGCGCATCCCCGAGCGCATCGGCTGGGGCATCGAGGGTCTGCCCCTGGTGATCAGCGAGGTCAACCACCCCTACCCGAACCCCTACGCCTACGAAGCGCCGCTGCTGTGGGCGTCGCTGGCCAGTGTCCAGGGGGTCGACGCGGTGATCTGGTTCGCCTATGGCCACGACGCCTTCGACCGGGCGCCGAGCGGCCTGGCGGGCATCTTCGACCTGCGGGCGGCGCCCAGCCTGTGGGGTCAGTTCGGGGTCGCCAGCCAGCTCTACCTGTCCGGGGCCCTGGACGTGCCCCACGCGCTCGCGCTGCGGCGGATGAACCTGAACGCCGTGATGGAGTCCCTGATCGTGCGGCCCAAGACCCAGGACTGGGGCCACTCGGACCTCGAGACCGCCCTGACCCACCGGCTCCGCACCGGCTACGGCCTGGGCGACGACCCCCCCGCCACGTCGCCGGACCGCGACGCCACCCGGCCGATCTGGGCCGACGGCGTGCTGGCCGTGGCCACGGACACGGTCGAGGCGGTCGCCGGGGACTTCGGGCGGCACCAGGGCGTGCGCTTCTCGGCCACCGTGGACCGTCCGGCGGCGGTGTGGGTCGCGTCGGAAGACGGGGAGGATCTGGGGGACGCCCGCAGCGTCCTCATCGTCGCCACCGCCCGCATGGAACACACCGGCCAGGCCTGGTCCCCGTCGGGCCGGCGCCTGCTCCAGTGGGGTGGGGGACCGGTGCTGCTGGAGCCGGTCTACGGCACCGTGGGCGTAGACATGCCCTGCCGGGCCCAGGCCACGGTGCTGGGGCCCGATGGTGAACCGCGCACCACGCGAAGGCTGTCGACGCGGAGCGGGCTGGCCGAGGTCACGCTGCCGGGGGACAGTCCCTGGGTCAGGGTGTCGTGCCGTTGACTCTGGCTGGTGACTCGGGGCTCGGCCCCTACACCACCCGCCACAGCGCGTCACAGAACCACGCCTCCGGATCGCAGTACCGCCCCCGGATCTCGAACCCCGTCTTCTCCGCCAAGGACCCGATGTCATGGGCCAGGTACTTGTAGCTGTACTCGCTGTGGATCGGCTCCCACGCCTGGAACTCAAAGCACTGCCGCAGCGCCTCGATGCGCACCGTCTGGGCCTCCTGGCTCACCAGGTACGACTCCATCGCCCCGCTGAAGACGTTGTACGTGCCGAAGTGCCGCCACCGGGACACGTCGAAGTCCCCGCCCAGCTCCCGGTTGATGCGGGTCAGCAGGTTCAGGTTGAAGTCCCGGGTCACCCCTTCTCGGTCGTTGTAGGCCGCCAACAGGACCTCGATGTCCTTCTTGAGATCGAACCCCACCAGCAGGTGGTCCCCGGTGCGCAGTCCCGACCAGATCCGGCGCAGGAAGGCCCGGGCCCTGGGCTTGTCGAAGTTGCCGATGTTGGAGCCCAGGAACAGCACCAGCCGCTGGCGCTGGTCCTGGCCGGCGAGCCAGCGCAGACCTGCGACGTATTCGCCCACGACCCCGTGGACCTCGACGCCAGGGATGCGGTCCTCGGCTGCGAGGTGCAGGGTCGCCATGGCGCCGTCGCTGATGTCGATGGGCACGTAGCGGACGCTCGCGCCGGCCTGGCGGAGCTTGTCGATGAGGGTGAAGGTCTTGGACCCGTCCCCGGCGCCGAGATCGACCACGTCCAAGGTCTGGCCGGCGAAGTGGGCCGCGATCTCGGCGCCGTGGGTCTCGAAGATCCAGCGCTCCTTGTCCGTCGGGTAGTACTCGTCGAGCGCCATGATGCGCTGGAAGAGTTCGCTGCCGCGATCGTCGTAGAACCAGCGGGAGGACAGGCGCTTGGGGCGCTCGGACAGGCCGGTCAGGACGTCCAGGGCGAATTCTGCCTGGAGGCTCTCGGCGGTGGTCGGGGTGAGGACGTGCCAGGTCATGGGCACGGGGTAGCCCGTGGGGGCTGGGACTGGCTTGCTTGCCGTAGGATGAGCGTGAGCAGGGAGAACAATGGGGCTCGGCTGGCTGCCGGACCGCCTGCGCGTCGTGGGCACCATCGGACATGGCGGCATGGGCCAGGTCCTACGTGCCCACGATGTCCGCAGGGCGGCCGATGTGGCGGTCAAGACCTTGCTCCTCCAGGGCACGGCCGAGGTGCCTTCGCTCAAGCGGGAATTCCGGGTGTGTCGGGATCTGGTCCACCCGAACCTGGTGGCGCTCTACGAGCTGTTCTCGTGGCTGGGACGGGGGGTCCAAGCGGTCGACCGCCACGGTCTTGTGGGACACGGCTCGTCCTGGAAGGTCCAGGTCATCGAGCGTGTCCGGGTCTCGAATCAGACCGACCTGACCAAGCCGTTGCTCTTCACCGTCACGGGCGTGGTGATGCTTCCAGGCGACAAGGAGACCAAAGTGGTCGCACGGATAGGCGTGAGCGAAGCGTCCTTGCGGCGCCTGGGTACGATCCTGCACGCCGTTCTTGTCGATCGGAAGGCCCCAGAGGACTGCCTCGCGAATCCGCCCAAGGACGTGTCCAAGCGCGGAGACCACCTGCAAGCAGGACCACTGCTGGTGCTGGCAGCCGAGATCGCGGCATTGGCCATCCACGGGACCCCCGACGAGAAGGAATGGGCCTGGTCGGCGTTCATGACGGCAGCGACCAACCGCGATCTCCTCCCCAAGGGGCTGGTCCTGTCGGTCCGTGCCCAGGGCAAGGAGACCCGGGTGAACCTGGCGACGACGACGGCCGAGAAGGGGGTCCAGGGGACTGCCGACGCCGCGCTGCCCCTGGTGGGACCCAAGGGCGCTTTCCCCGGTGTCTGCGGCAGCGTTCAGGTCAGCAAGGACGAGTTCCAGACCGCGGCCGAACAGGCCGCCAAGATCATCGGCCCAAAGCCCCGGGCCACGGCCTCGTTCCTGGTCGATACCCGGCGGGACCGCGTGTCGCGGACCCTGGTGGTCAGACCTGTCCGCAACCCTGCCGAGATCGAAAAGGAGGCAGAGCCACTCATCTTCCCGCCCGTCCTGGCCAGCAAGGAGCCCCCCGGGACCTGGGTACCCGCCATCCTGGCCTATGCCGATGCTGCCGGCATTCCCCGTCACGCGCTCTTCGCCGCGTCCAAACGGGACAACCTCGACAGGGTCCAACGCTACCGGTCCGAGACCGTCGCCAACCTCCAGGCGGACGCGATCAAGCACTGGGAGGACGCCGGCGTGGTGGGGAAGGGGAAACGACCCTGGGAGGACAGCGGGACTTCGCCTCTGGTCTCCCGCCTGTTCACCGGCATGGCGCCTGAAGCCCCCTCGCCCGACGAACTCGACGATGTGCCGGTGCTGTCACGGGCCTTCGACTGGACCGGCCTGGTCCAGGCCCCGCCCTATCGCCTGCCCAACCTCAAGGTCTGGCTGGATCGGCCAGCAGCCTGGGCGGGGGACAAGAACCCGGCCCACCCCGGCCTGGCTCCTCCCAGCTACGCCACATGGCCTGGGCTGATAGCGATCGACGTTGACTATCCAGGGCAGCCGAGCCAACGCACCACACCCAGGGATGGCCCAAGATGGGATCAGGCGCAGCTGCTGGTCAGGCAGGCCATCCTCCTCTCGGGCCAGATCGACTGGCACGTCGCCCGCTCTCGCCTGGGCTCAGGTGGGGTGGCTCGCGACCCAGCGACACGTTCGCAGCGTCTTCGACAGGGTCCCTGTCGAGGGCGATCGGGTCATCGACCTGGCGACCCTGCTGGGCAGCTACTACCCCAACCTGGCCCCGGCGAGTCGAGCGGAATTCCTGGGCCTGGTGACCACCGGCATCTGGAGCGCGACCTTCCTCCACAGCTGGGTCGGGGGCCGACAGTTCATCGACGGTGGCAGCGTGCGCCACGCACCCCTTGGCCTCCAGGCCACCAAGCTCTCAGAGGTGCCGACACCCGAGGACGACAGGGCCCTCAAGACCCACGGCCCGCTGCGGCCCCACGCGGCCCTGCACCTGGCCCTGGCAGAGGTCTTGGGCACCCTGGACCTGGGCTGGCTCGCCCACGCCCGGGACGATCGCTCTCGGCAGTCCGAGTGCGCCGCCTATGCCGGGCTGCTCGGTCGGTATGAAGCCGTGCTCGCAGACGCCACGGCCGCCTTTCCCAAGGGCCACCTGACCCTCGATCGGATTCGGGGCCGCATCAACATCTGACAACGGCACCGGACGTCGCGTACTACCCCGGCCGCACCGCCCGAAACGCCACACTCCCCCCCACGCCCAGGGCACCACCCACCCGATCCGGCCACGCCAGCGCTCGCACCACCGGCACCGCGACCCGGCTGTAGGCCTTCTGGAAGCCCGAGGCGTCGGAGCCTGCGCTGGGCGGGGTCTCGGGCACCGTCGGCGAGTCCGCAGCCCGGCCGCTCAGCAGCTGCCGGGCCCGGCCCAGCCACGCGAGGAAGCGGTGGTCGTGCAGGGGCTGCACCCACACGTTGAAGCGCATGTGCCAGTCCAGCAGAAAGCCCGCCCCCAGCAGCTCGGAGCGCACGTCGGGCCAGCAGAGCATCCGGTCCCGGTCGTGCCCGACCTGGAGCTGCCGGGCCCGCCAGGCGTCCTCGGTGAAGATCTTCTGGAGCCCGTCAAAGGACACGCTCACGTCGTTGACCGGCAGGTGCGCCAGCAACTGTCCGCCCGGGCGAAGCACCCGCAAGGCCTCAGCGACCGCCGCCCTCAGGTCGGACAGGTGCTCGAAGACGTCAAAGGACAGCATCCCGTCGAAGGTCCCGTCGGCAAAGGGCAGGTGCTCGGCGTCGGCCCGCACCCACAGCGTGTCCGCACCACGGGCCCTTGCCAGGCGGTTCTGCTCGGCCACCCAGTGCGGCGAGATGTCGACCCCGTTGCAGCGCACCCCCCGGGCACGCTCCAGGTAGGGCAGGGCGCCCGAGCGATGCCCCCCAAGCTCCAGCACACGATCCCCGGCCGACAGCGTCAGGGACTGGAGCCAGCGACGCTCGGTGAACAGGGTGAGGTTGTGGGGGTGATCGAAGTTGGAGAGCTCTCCCAGCCGCTCGTCGTAGATGTCGGCCTGGGTGACCTTGTTGGCGTCTCCCGCCCCGGGGCGCAGATCGAAGCCACCCAGGGTCTCGGGGAAGCGCTCGCCGCAGTCGACGCAGCTCAGCTCGCCGGCGCCGACACCCAGCGGTGCCCGACAGACCGGACAGGCCAGGTGAGACAGCTCGCGCATCACAGGCGCTCCGGCTCAAGGTCCTCGTCCCAGACCTCGACGAACATCGGCATCTCCTCGTCGTCGGGCACGTCGAGCTCGTCCTCGAAGTCGCGGCCCTCGATGAGCCCCTTGGACGCCGCGACCCGGTTGCTGTACTCCACCAGGGACAGGATGGCCCAGTTGTAGATGGCCACCTCGTAGTACTCCAGGATGTTGTCGGTGATGTTCAGGATGATGTAGCTGATGGTCATGGTCACGTAGACGTGACTCACCAGCTTGACGCTCTCGTCGAGCTCGGTTCGCAGGAGCCGCAGGGCCTGCCGCAGCATGGTCGCCAGGACCCAGCCGAACGCGGCCAGGCCCACGATGCCCGTCTCGTAGAGCACCCTCAGGTAGCCGTTGTGGGGGCTGGTCCAGACCCCCATCAGTTCCCGGCCGAACACGATGCTGGAGCCGGTGCCGTAGCCGAACCAGGGCTGGAGCTTCCAGTCCTCGATCAGGTGGGTCCAGAAGAACAGGCGCCAGCCGATGGAATTGGAGCGGTCCAGCAGGTTGTGAGAGCCGAAGACGAAGTCGATCTCCAACATGCGCTCGACGATCGAGCCCGCGTACAGGGGCACCACCAGCGACCCCACCAACGCCACCGTGACCAGGTACCGGGTCTTGCCGTAGACCCAGCTCAGGTACACGAAGCAGACGGCCGTCGCGATCCAGCTGATGCGGGTGTAGGTGCTCAGCAGGAGCAGCAGGATGGCCCCGATGTAGACCAGCCAGGCGGGCCGATTGACCGTGCGTCTGTCCAGGAAGGTGGCATAGGCCAGGCAGAACATGAACAACAGGTACATGCTGAAGTGGGCAGGGTGATGGAAGCAGCTCTGCACCCGCACGAACCCGGCGGTGATCGTGTTCCCGGTGCCCGTGACCAGCTCGAACAGCCCATAGGCGATGGGGATGACGCTGGAGAGGTACAGGGCCCGGATCACCCCCCGGACCATCACCCGGTCCAGCATGTCGCTCACGATCAGGTAGGTCACAAAGGGCGCCAGCAGTCGGGTGACGAAGCGGATGCCCTGTCGGAAGTCGGGCGCCCAGGGCAAGGACAGCGCGAACAGCCCCCAGAACACCAGGTAGGGCCACGTCAGCGATCGCCCCTTGAACGGGTTCTTCCACAGCACCAGGAAGTACACGATCCCGATCAGCGTCGTGATGATGTTGACCAGGCCCCCCAGATCAAAGGTCAAGAGCCCGATGTCGATGCGCTCGCCGCCAGCCACCCAGTCGCGCATGGCGATGAGCACCAGGAACAACAGGACGAAGGCCCGGGTGTTCGCCAGGAACAACATGCCGAACATCGCCAGGATGGCGAAGCCGACCATGTAGTGGGGCCCGCCGAACACCAACAGGGCGGCCAGGGGCACCACGACGGCGAGCGGGATCCAGAGGTCCCGCTCCATGTCCTCGCCGCCCCACCGGCCCGCGCTGGATTGTCCCGTCGCCATCGTCTCCTGCAGCTCTCTACGTCTCGCGAGCCCCCGCGGCCTTCACCCGAGGCTCTTGGGGTCTACTGCAGATAGCCCAGGCCGCGCAGCCGCTCCTCGATCTCGGCGCGCTCTTTGTCGGTGAACACGCTGTCCGTGGCGCCCTGGTAGCGGGTGGCCTCGCGCCAGCGGACCTGGGGCCGGAAGCCTTGGCGAAAGGTGTGCTTCAGGACGCGGCCGTCCTGGTCGTCGGGGATCGGCACGCCCAGGATGGCCAGCACGGTCGGGAAGATGTCGATGATGTCCGGATCCTCGACCCGCAGCCCGGGCGCGAAGCTGGGGCCGTGCCCCAGGAAGATGCCGTTGGACTTGTGGTTGCCGCTGGCCCAGCCCGGCGCCTCGAACACGACGTCGGGGATCTCCCCCTCGGAGTAGTAGAACCAGACCGACTCGTCGTGGCCGGCGATGAGGAGATCGGCGGCCCGGTCCACCGCGGGCCCGCTGTAGAGCTCCTCGCGGGTCTTGACCGATGAAATGACCGGGTTGCCCTGGGCATCGGTCATGCCCAGCAGCCCCTCGCGGACCCGCTCACGCACGCTGTCGTAGTCCTGTGCGGACACCGAGCCTTCGGGCTCCCGGCCCGCCAGGTTGATGCGCACGCTGTTGGTGCCGTGGCAGTAGGCCACGGTCTGATCCCAGTCGATGCTCGCGGCGAACCGGGACAGGGCCGAGCCCTGGCGCTGGACGAACTTCTCGGCCCCCAGCTTGCGGGCGGCGTCCAGGATGCGCCGAGTGTCCACCCCGGCCCGCCCCAGCAGGGTTCGCACCTTGTGGATGTGGCCGCGCACGTCCTGGCCGCCCTCCTTGAAGACCAGGAAACCCTCTCGCGCCAGCCAGGTGTTCAGGAAGACCTTGGCCCGACAGGGCCCGAAGCCGTGGTCCGAGATGAACACCACGTCGCAGTCGGGGCCCTTCTTCGCCACCAGCTCGCCGATCTTGTCGTCGATCAGCGTGTAGATGGCGAAGATGCGGTCGGCGTACTTCGCGGCCCCGTCGGCGTCGTAGTAGGCGTGGTCCTCGTCGATGAACTGCCAGACACAGTGCTGCATCCGGTCCATCTCGACGAACACGGTCACGAACAGATCCCAGGACTCCTGGTCGAGCAGGTGCAAGAGCAGCCGCGTGCGCTCGTGGATCATCGTCTCGAGACGATCGAGGAACGGCAGCACGTCGTCGAAGCTGTCGGTGAGGTGGGTGTCGATCACGTAGTCGGGACAGATCTCGCGCAGGGTGTCGACGAACTCCGGCGGGTAGGTGAACCCGGACACGTCGGTCGACGGGGTCAGCATCCCGCTGACGGCCACGCCGTTGAGCGGCCTGCAGGGGTAGGTCAGGGGCAGGTTCACCGTGGCCGCCCGGAGGCCCTGATCGGCCAGCACCTCGAACACGGTGCGGCTGTTCACCCGCCGGGAGTCGACCGGTTCGTACACGTAGGATCCATCCATCGGCTCGGTCCAGTCGTAGATCCCGTGCTTGCCGGGTCCCTTGCCCGTCGCAAAGGAGGTCCATGCCGTGGCGGTCATCGGAGGAACCACAGACCACAGCGGGCCACTGGCCCCTTGCGCCGTCAAGGCCTGGAGATTTGGCATCAGTCCGCGGTCGAACAGCCGATCCAGCAACTCCCAGGTGGCCCCATCCAGACCCAGCACCATCACCCGTCGACGCGATTCTCGATGGATCTCAGTCATGGCGACACCTTAGCTCTCGCATGGGTGCCGGGCTATCCTCGTCCGGTCCCGCCCGCCCCGGCCCTGCAGGAACCCCATGAGCGATGACTTGAGGCCCCTGAGACCGGTGGGACCGACCGAGCCCAGGCGACGCTACCGCTCCCGGAACAGCAGCAACACCAGCGAGACTTCGCTGACCGAGCTGCTGCACCTGCGGGACTACTGGAAGACGATCCGCAAGCGGATCTGGACCCTGATCAACTTCTTCGTCCTGCTGGTCGGCTCGGTCACGGTGCTGACCCTTCTCCAGCCCCGGATCTACGAAGCCGCCGCGTCGCTCCAGATCGACGCCATGCCCCCGCGGTACACCCAGTTCCAAGAGGTCAACCCCCTGGGCACCGGCCAGTACCTGTCGGACCTGGAGTACTACAACACCCAGCACACCAAGCTCCGGAGCCGCAGCCAGGCCGAAGCCGTGATGGAGGAGCTCCAGCTCGCCGACGACCCCCTGTTCGTCGACGCCGAGGACCCCCTGGGCAAGCTGTTGCGCATGGTCTCCGTGGAGCCCAAGTCCAAGACCCGGATCGTGTACCTGCGGTGCCAGAGCACCGATCGAGAGTTCACCGAGCAGCTCTGCCAGTCCTGGGGCGAGGTCTTCGTCACGCGCAACCTGGAGAGTCTCCAGGCCGGGGTGGTCGAGGCCCGGGAGCGCCTGGCCGTCCAGGTGGGCGAAGCCAAGATCGCCGCCCAGCTGGCCGAGGTCGCCCTGCACGGCTTCCGGAAGGAACACAACGTCCTGACCCTCAGCTCAGACGACCGGGAGAGCCTGCAGACCAGACAGCTCGAGGAGCTGACCACCGCCCACGCCCAGGCCCAGGCCGAGCGGGTGAAACGCCAGGCCGAGTACGACAGCTTGCGGGAGCTGGTCCAGCGCGAGCGCGACCCGGCGAGACTGGCGCTCACGGTGCAGAACGACATCCTCCAGAGCCTGCGCGAAGACCTGCTGGCCGAGCGACGGCTGCGCAAGGAACTGGCGGTCACCAAGGGCGAGAAACACGAGTCGATGATCGCCGTCACCACGCGGATCGACGAGCTCCAGGACCAGATCCGCGCCGAGGCCGGCAACGAGCTCGCCCGGGCCCGGGCCATGTTCGAGGTCGCCCTGGCCCGCGAAGGCGAGCTCGAGGCCGCCCTCAGCGGCCAGACCAGCGACGTGCTCGGCCTGGGGGATCTGGAGACCCGGTACACCGACCTGGTCCGCGACGCCGAGACCACCAGCACGATCTACGAGTACCTGCTCCAGCGGGCCCAGGAGACCTCGATCACCGAGCAGCTCCAGGTGAACAACGTCCAGGTGGTCGACCGGGCCGAGGCCCAGGTCGATCCGGTCAAGCCCAACGTCGCCGTGAACATCAGCCTGGCCATCTTGATCGGCCTGGCAGGCGGCATCAGCCTGGCCATCTTCTTCGACTACATGGACACCACCATCAAGACCCGTGAAGAGGTCGAGAAGCTGGGCATCCCGTTCCTGGGCATCATCCCGTCGGTGCCGGGCATCCAGGGCGACAGCTGGGAGATGGCCCGCCAGCGCTACCTCTACAGCCTGCACCATCCAAAATCGGCGTTCGCGGAATTCCTACGGACGATCCGAACGAACATCACGTACATGGCCCGGGCCGAGGGCCGCACCGGTCAGCGCCTGCTCATCACGTCGGCGGGGCCGAGAGAGGGCAAGACCACCACCAGCGTGAACCTGGGCATCACCATGGCCGCGGGCGGCAAGCGGGTGGCCTTGATCGACGCCGACCTGCGCCGTCCCTCGCTGCACCACGCCTTTGGCCTGCCCAACGAGCGCGGCTTCTCCGACCTGATCCAGGGCACAGCCCGGGCCGAGGAGTGCGCTCTGGCCACACCCCAGGACGGCCTGTTCGTCATCCCCTCGGGCCCCCGTCCGCCCAACCCGGCGGAGCTCCTGGGCTCGGACCGGGTCCAAGACATCCTCGAAGGCCTCGAAGACCTGTTCGACATCGTCATCATCGACACGCCCCCGGTCGTCGCGGTCACAGACGCCGTCGTGCTCAGCCAGAAGGTCGACGGCGTGATCATGGTCGTCAAGTCCTTCAAGGTCGCCAAGGACCTGGTCGCCCAGGCCAAGCAACAGCTGCTGGACGTGGACGCCAACTTGATCGGCGTCATCCTGAACGACTTCGACATCCAGCGAAGGAGCTACGGCTACTACTACTACTACACCTACTACGGCTCCGATCGAGACGAGGCCGAGGGTGGCAAGGGCCAGGCCGCCGCCAGCTAGGCTAGGATCGCGTCGTGAAGCTGCCCGCTGCTGGCGGACGTCCCGTCCACCTCGCCTTTGCCGTCGCCGTCGCCCTGCTCGTGGCCGCGGCGGCGTTCTTCAAGGGCGGCGTGCACCCCCGCCACTTCGGCTGGGTCATGGCCGGCACCAGCGTGCTGGGCATCGCCTGGCTGTGGGGGGTGCCGGCGCTGCCGCCCATCAAGGGCCGCCCGACCGCCGCAAGGCACCTGCTCATGGTGCTGGGGGTGTTCGCCCTGGCGTCGCTGCAGCTGGTGCCCGTGGCCCCCGACCTGCTGCGCTCGGTGGCGCCCCAGCGCATGGCGGTGATCGACGCGGTCGCGCCGGAGTCCGCTGGCGACGAGGACACCTTCCTGGGCGCCCTGACCACCCTGGATCTCGAGGCGTCGGTCGGCCTGGCCGGCGACACGCTCCTGCTGGACGGCACCCTGGGCACCGACGGCGCCACCCGTGCCCGCCCGGTGCACCAGGTCCCGTCGGTCGGCGCCTGGCAGCTGGCCCGCTGGGGCACGGCCGTGGTGGTGTTCTGTCTGGCACTGGCCGTGGCGCGGCGTCGCCGGGGAGCGACCTGGCTGGCGATGGGGCTCACGCTGCTCGGCGTCGTCGAGGCCTTCTGGGGCCTGGCCAACCAGTCCGGCGCCGGGGCGTCCCTGGGGCTGTTCGCCAAGGAACACTACCTGGGCAGTGCCACCGGCACGCTGGTCAACCGCAACCACTTCGCCGCACTGATCGTGGTCTGCCTGGGCGCCTGCTGGGGCCTCGCGTCGACCCTGTTCCCCCTGCGCCCCCAGGTCGTGCGCGAGCACGCCCGGCGGGGAAACCGCAGCACCCAGCCCCCCAACTTGTTCGAGGCCGCCGGAGACAAGCTGCCCCAGCTGGCGCTCCTGGCCTTCTTCGCCGCGGTCATGTCCCTGGCCGTGGTGCTCTCCCGCTCCCGAGCGGGGCTCCTGACCCTGTGCTTCGCCGGGCTGGCGGTCGCCCTGATCGGGTGGCGGCGGCGCCAGGAGTCCTGGCACCTCATCCTGGGGATCGGCCTGCCGACGGTGGGCACGGTCCTGGCCGTCGCAGCGCTGGGGGTCCGCGGCGCTCTGGGTCGCTTCCGGGCTCTGCTGCTGGGCGACGACAGCGTGACGGGCCGTCTGGGGGTCTGGGGGGACACCCTGGGGGCCTGGCTCGACACCCCGCTGGGGGGTTCGGGCCTGGGTTCCTTTGGCCAGGCCTACCCGACCCTGGTCGACGGTCCCTACCTGTTCCACTTCGCCCACGCCCACAACGACGTGCTCCAGCTGCTCTTCGAAGGCGGTCTGCTCGTGGCGCTGCCGGTGTTGTTCTGGGCCGGGCTCTGGGCCCTTCGGGTGGGGCGCAACCTGGACGCCGAAGGCCAGGGCTTTCGTGCGGACATCGGGCTGGGCATGGCGGTGGGTGTCATCGCCATGTCGCTGCATGCCCTCTTGGACTTCAACTTCCAGATCCCAGGCAACACCCTGGTGTTCGCCGTGGCCCTGGCCTGTGCGACGGCGGCCTTCTACCCCGGTCTGCCCCGGGGCCCGCTGAGCACCCCGGTGCGGGGCCTGCTGACCGCGGCCCTGCTCCTGGTGACGGGGATCGGCCTGCAGGAAGCCAGCCGCGATCGGGTCGAGGCCAAGGCCGAGCGTCAGCTGGAGCTCTTCCAGCGCCGGGATCCGCTGCCTCGCGACCAGGCACCCCTCGAGGGGCTGATCGACGAGCTGGCAGCCCACCCGGGCGAGGTCAAGGCCCGGCTCCACATGCTCCTGGCAGCCCTGGAGACCGAGTCGGCGCGGGTCGCAGCCACGCCAGAGGCCGTGGACCGGGCGCTCGGGCAGTGGTCGCTGGCTGCCGACCTGGCTCACCGGGTGGTCCTCCAGGACCCCCTGGACGTCTCCGCGCACCTGGTCGAGGCCCGGGCCTCGGCCTGGATGGCCGGGCTGCTCCGCAGCTTCCCCGACGCACCGGCTCGCTGGGACACGGCCTATGAGAGCCAGATCTTCCGGAGCGAGCAGGCTCTGGCTCGGGCCCTGACGCTCCAGCCTCGGAATCCGCGGCTGCTGGTCGAGGCCGCAGGCATCCACCTGCGCCTGGGCCGCGTGTCCATCACGGCCGATGCGAGCCGACACAGGGCAGCCCTGCTCCTGCAGCGAGCGGTGGCCATGGACCCCTGGCGAGCGGCCGAGGCCTTCCGCATGACCGACGACCTGGACGACGGGCGGCTGGCTTCCATCGGCCGCCCCGAGGCCCGGGCCCGGTACGAGGAGGGCCGTGCCTGGAAGCGGCGCGGTGACCTGTCCCGTGCCCGGCTCAACTGGCTCGAGGCCACCGAGCTCCAGCCCTCCTACGGCCCCCCTTGGTTCGCCCTGGGTCAGCTGGCCCAGGCCCGCGGCGACGCCGAGGCGACCGAGCACTGGCTTCAGGAATACCTCAAGACGCCCAAGCGCAACGACGTGATGGAGGGCTGGGCCCACCTGTGGCTGGGGCACCCCCGCGCGGCCGTACAGCGCTTCGCCCGGGTGCTCCAGCACGACGGCGACAACGGCTGGGCCCGCATGGGGCTCGCCCAGTCCCTCGAGGCAGACCACCAGCCGGCCGAGGCCCTCAAGGCCTACCGCGAGGTCCTGGTGCGGAACCCGGACCACGCCCTGGCCAAGGCTAGGATCGCTGCTCTGGAGGGCAGCCCCTGATCGATGCTCCGTCTCGCCTCCTCCTCTGATCCCAGTTGGGCGGATCGGGCCCTGGACCACCTGGACCAGGTCCTGATCGACCACGCCCACTGCGAGAAGAAGGCTGCCTCGAGTGCGCTGGGCATGATCTTCGCGTGGCCCGAGCGGGCCAGCTGGATGGCGCCGCTGAGCGCCCTGGCGCGGGAGGAGCTGGCCCACTTCGAGCTCGTGCTGAAGATGCTGGAGCGCCGGGGCGTGGTGTTTGAGCGCCAGGTCCCCAGCGAGTACGGGGCCAGGCTCAACGCGGCCTGTCGCAAGGGGCCCGAGCGCGTGCTGGACAAGCTCCTGTGTGCCGCGCTGGTCGAGGCTCGGAGCTGTGAGCGGATGCAGTTGCTGAGCGAAGCGCTGCGGGGGCGCGAGCCCGAGCTGGCGGCGATGTTCGAAGGGCTCCTGGCCTCCGAGGCGCGGCACCACCAGCTGTTCGTAGACCTCGCCAAGGACGCCTTCGACGCGGGGGAGGTGGCTGCGCGGCTGGGGGAGCTTGCGGAGCACGAGGCGGGGATCCTGGTGGCGCCTTGTGCGGCGGTGAGGATGCACAGTCGGTAGGCGGGGGGAGGGACTAGGCACGAGTTCGAGGCACGAATTCGAGGCTCGAGGTCACGAGGCACGAAACTGCGCCACATCCCGGTCTGGCGCCGCGCCAGTCGCCGCAATGGCGCAAATTCGTGCCACATCCCGGTCTGGCGCCGCGCCAGTCGCCGCAATGGCGCAAATTCGTGCCACATCCC
>CAZFLE010000094.1:25849-28576 GCA_964519895.1 uncultured Enterobacterales bacterium
TCCCGGTCTGGCGCCGCGCCAGTCGCCGCAATGGCGCAAATTCGTGCCACATCCCCGTCTGGCGCCGCGCCAGTCGCCGCAATGGCGCAAATTCGTGCCACATCCCCGTCTGGCGCCGCGCCAGTCGCCGCAATGGCGCAAATTCGTGCCACATCCCGGTCTGGCGCCGCGCCAATCGCCGCAATGGCGAAAATTCCCTCAGCGCTCTCCAGAAATGACCCCCTGATGCTCTCGAGAACTGCCCCCCCTGGGCACGCTGGCGCGCACCCTCTCCGCTCCTGTTGGGGGGGACGCGATCTCTACGGTGCGGGGCCTCTCCGAGCCGTCTCGTCTTGCAGGTCGGTAGGGGGAACTCTGCGCGATTCTCTTGGCGCCGCGCCAGTCGCCGCAATGGCGCAAATTCGTGGCCCGAGGCGCGAACGCGAGGCTCGAGGCACGAATTCGAGGCACGGGACTCGGGACTCGGGACTCGTGCTCCTGCTCGAGACTCGTGCTCGGGATTCGTGCTCGTGCTCGTGCTCGAGACTCGTGCTCGTGCTCGTGCTCGTGCCCGTGCTCACGAAAACGACCCCCGAGCCACGAGCCACGAGCCACGAGCCACGGGCCACGGGCCACGAGCCAGGCTACCCCCCCCCCGCTCCTCCGGAGGTTCCTGTGTGCCGCATCCTCAACGGCGCCCTGTCCCGTGCGCTGGTCGTCGAGTCGCCCCACCCGAGCCTGGACGGCCTGCTCGAGCGACAGGGCTTCAGCGTCGAGCGCGTCGACGCCTCTCCTTCACCCCAGGAGCTGATCGGGATCCTGAACCAGGGGCGGCACCAGATCCTGTTCAAGCGCAGCCGGGTCCGGGTCACCCGCGAGGTCATCGAGGCTTGCCCTGACCTGACCAGCATCCAGCTGTGCAGCATCGGCCACGACTCCGTCGACAAGCAGGCCTGCGCCGACCACGGGGTCCTGGTGTTCAACGACCCCGTCTCCAACGGGCGCAGCGTGGTCGAGCTGGTGATCGGGCACCTGATCGCCCTGTCCCGGGATCTGTTCATCACCAACCAGCAGGCCCACGGCGGCACCTGGAGCAAGAGCGCTCGCGGCCGCTACGAGGTGCTGGGCAAGACCCTGGGCATCTGGGGCCTGGGACGCATCGGCCGACGGGTCGCGCGGGTAGCCGAGAACCTGGGCATGGAGATCGTGTTCCTGGACACCCGCGAGGTGGCCCAAGAGGTGGGCGAGGAGCTCGAGTGGACCCGGGTCGAGAGCCCCGAGGAGCTCTTTCGACGCTCGGACTGCGTGTCGCTGCACGTGAGCGCCGAGGACCACTCCGGCAGCGGCAACGCGGGCATCGTGTCCAGGGAGCTGCTGCTCCAGCTGGGCGCCGATCGGTCGGCGGACAGCCCGCGGGTGCTGGTGAACCTGGCCCGAGGCCTGGTCATGGATCCCGCGGATCTGATCGCGGCCATCGACGCCGGCGCCGTCCGGAGGGCCGCGGTGGACGTGTTCCCGGACGAGCCCGCAGGCAACGGCCCCGGCTGGTCGAACCCCTATGCGGGCATTGCCCAGGTCGTGACCACGCCGCACATCGGCGCCGCCACGGCCGAAGCCCAGCCGCGCATCGCCGCCAGGGTGGCCCGGACTTCGGGCCACTACGGCACCCGGGGGGTGGTTCGAGACTGCGTCTTCAGTCCCAGGACCCAGATCTCCATGGCCGAGGAGCTGCCCGGCCGCAGCCTGCTGCTGGTCGTGCACGCCACGACCCGGGGCACCAAGAAGGCATTGGACGACGCGATCTTCGAGGCCGAGGCCGACAACCTGCGCTCTCAGCACCGGGACTTCGCCCGGTGGGGCATCGCGCTGGACGTGAACCTGCTGGACCGGTCGCTGCGGCCGGACCAGCTGCAGCGCATCGTGGAGCACACCGCCGAGCTGACGGGCGACCCCCACGCGGTCCGACTGGTCCGCCAGATCCCGGGCTAGTACCTCGTCAAGGGGGCTCTGACCGGTCCTCGCTTGCCCTCGAATCCCCTGGCGGCGGCGGCCTCCGCACCGCATTCGCGATGCCCGTTTGTCGGCCGCCACCACCAGGGGCTCCGATGGCGGCGCGATCAACCGGTCATTTCCCCCTTGACGAGGTACTAGGGACCCGGCGGCCACACGCCTATTCGGGCGCGGCGGGCGCGTCGTCGGGCTTCTTGGTCCGGACCCGCCGGCGGCGCGGTTTGCGCACGGGCTCTTCGGCCGGTGCGGCCTCTGCGGCCTCTGCAGGACCAGCAGCGGCGTCGGCCTCGGGGGGTGCAGCGGCCTCGACCGCGACTTCGACGACGGGCTCCACTACAGGTGGCGCGGCCTCGACGGCTTCGGTCACGTCTGGGGACGGCTCCGAGTCGGCAGCGAAGGTGGGCGCCAGGTCGGCGTCCACGTCTGCGTCGGGCACGGGCGCGGCCTCGAGCTCGTCCTTCTTGCGGCGACGGCTGCGACGGCGCTTCTTGGGCTTGCCTTCGGCGTCCGTCTCGGCGCCGGGGGCGTCGCTCCCAGCAGCCGCGGCCGGCGCTTCGTCGTCGGGCACGGTCAGCTCCCAGGCGGCCAGGATCTCGACCTCCTTGGCGCGGTCGGGGCTGCCCAGCAGCAGGGCCGCCACGTCGGCGCTGTTCGCCGCCAGGTCCACGCCGTCGGAGATGAGCGTCTTGATCATCACCGCGTCGACCATGCCCCGCAGCTTGAGCGGGTCGGCCTTGA
>CAZFLE010000095.1:0-28061 GCA_964519895.1 uncultured Enterobacterales bacterium
CGTCGTAGAGGTGGGTCAGCGTGACGTCGCTGGTCGTGGGGTACCAGACCTGGACGGGCAGAGTCAGGCCGCTGGTCGGGCTGAGGAAGGCGTCCTCGTGGGTGCCGACGGCCCAAGGGCCCGGGCTTGCCGGGTCCACCCAGGGGTCTTCGGCCTCGTCGGGGGCGGGACAGGCCAGCCAGAGGGCCAGGGAGGTCAGCACCATGGCTCAGGCTACCCCTGTCAGGGGCTGTATCCCCAGCGCCTCCCGCACTTGGTCCAGCGGCGACGCCAGGTGATCCTCGAGCCGGAGCAACAGCAGCCGTTGGGCCCGCTGGCCCATCTGCCTGCCTTTGCGCCACGCACGCCAGCACCGACCGAGCTGAAGCGGGGCCCGCAGGGGCGCCACGCACAGGGCCATGAACCCGGCCACGGCGAAGCTCCGGCTGTAGCCCTGGGCCCCGATGAAGGCCCAGACGCCGACCTCGCCCGGCCAGGACGCGTCGAAGCCCGTGAGGGTGTGGACCATGTCGTGGATGATGCCGTACCGCACAACGAAGGCGTTGCGTCGAACCACCTCGACTGGCACGTGCCCGGTGAGCACGAGGGGACTCAGGCCGTTGGCGCAAAGGAACGTGGCGTAGCGATGGCCAAAGGTGTCGGCTGGCAGTGCGGACAACGCGGCGATGTCCAGGGGCGGGTTGTAGCCCCGGACCGGCTCCAGCAGCGCTTCGACGTGTTGCGACGCCCGAGTCCCCATCAGCTCGCTCTTGAGCGCGGGCACGTCACCGATCCGCTCCGGATCCCGGGCCGACGCCACGATCAAGCCCAACAGATCCCTTCGACGCATCCGATCCTCGGGCACCGCGCCCGTTCCAGCTCGGGCCTGGCCCAGGCTACACGGGTCAGGGGGTCCCAGCGAACCCCAGGACCCGGCCCCCGAACTTGTACTCGGCCACCCAGAGCGTCTCGCCGTCGAAGGCCAGCAGCCGAGGCCAGAACAGCTCCGAGGCCGACTGGGCCGGCGCTCGATCGTCCCAGTCCGCAGCGCCCAAGAGCACCGACGCCTGGCCCCCGTTCGTGGCCAGCTCCACGCTGGACCAGCCGTAGACCCTGTGGGCGCCCTGGTCCACCAGGAAGACCCGATCGTCCACCACAGCGGCCTGGCCCAGGGAGCCCGACCAGTCGCCGGTGGGCAGCACCGTGCCCGACCCAGCGGCCTCGAGCTCGGACACCGCGTAGAGCACGACCTGGTGGTTGTGTGAGACCACCAGGGTCTCGCCGTCGGTGTGCAGGAAGGCGCCCCCCGGGTCGACGGCCTTCTGGAAGACGTGCTCGGGTGTGCCGTCGGCCAGACCGGTGAAGCCGTGCAGCCAGCCGGCGCGGTCCACCAGGTACAGGTAGTGATCGTCCAGCGCCAGACCGGTCACCTGGCCCAGGTCGACTCCGGCCAGGGTCTGGCCCCAGTCCTGGTCCGGGCCCCGAGCGTCCCAGGGCACACCGTGCCACGCCACCAGGCCCCGGACCGGCCCAGCGGCGATCAGCGTGCCCTCATGGAGCGCCAGGGCCTCGACACCATCCGACGTGTCCACGGTGACGTCCGGGGGCGTGCCCTCGCCCTCCGGCAGCGCAGCCCAGCAGTGCAGGCGCAGGTTGTAGCCGTCTCCCACGCACAGGACCCCGTCGTCTGTGACCGGCACCGGGTTCGTGATCAGGCCATTGCCCCCCACCGCGTCACTCTGCAGCCCCAAGGCGCCGAGCACGCGGTCCGGGGCGTCGCCGCTGGCGTCGGGCCAGGTCTCGAAGCCCACGGCTCGGTTGGCGTCTGGGTCTGTCACATAGACCCCAGCCCCAGCTGAAGCCGCAGCAGCGCCGTCCCCGCCCCGAAAGCCCCACGGAGCGCTGTCCAGCGTCAGGTCCGGCGAGCCGCTGTCCGGCGCGCCGTGCCAGCCGTAGAGACCGCCGCCGGCCAGCAGCGCTTGGCCATCGGGCCCGCCGGCACCGGCCAGCCAGTGCTGCCCGTCGTCGGGCTCGGTCACGAAGGCATCCGGCGCGGTCTCGCCGGCCGTCGGCCACTCCTCCCAGACCCAGGTGCCCTGTTCCTGGCCGGTGCCCTGGGCATTGTGGTCGCCCACGGCCAGCCAGGTGCCATCGCTGGTGATGCCTCGGGGCGTGCCCATGCCGCCAAACGCGGACAGGACCACGTCGGCGGGCTGCCCGCTCTCGGTCGGAAAGGTGTTCCAGATCAGGATCCAGCCCCGGCCGCCTTGGTTCCCTTCGACCGCCTCGAACATGGTGCTCGCCACCACCAGGCGCGTGCCGTCGGTCCAGACGCCCCAGGGCCAGACGAAGCGGTCCTCGGCGGGCTCGTCGGGCAAGGGCTCGCCAGCCACGACCCCCTCGAGGATCAGGTCCGGCCCCTGGCCCAGCTCGGTGGGCCAGCCGAGCCAGACCTGGAGCCTGTCGTGGTCGGTGTCCGCCACCACCAGGGTGTCGCCTCCCAAGGCCACGGCCACCGGCCAGGCGAGGTCTCGGGTGTCGTTGGCGCGAAAGTCCGCCTGGCCCAGCACGCCGTCCGGCGGCTCACCCGTCGCTGGCAGGCTCGACCACAACAGCACGCGGTTGTTGCCGGCATCGGCGACCGCCAGCCGCTCCCCGTCGCTGGCGATGCCCCGGGGCCGATTGAAGACCCGCTCGCCACCGCTGTCGTCAAAGCCGAAGCCGCCCAAGAGCACCTCTGCGGCCTGGCCGGTCTCGAACCAGATCCGTCGATCCGGGCTCGCCGTGTCGTCGGGACCGCTCGCCGTGCAGGCGACCCCGAGCCAGAGCGCCCAGGTCACGTGGAGACCCGGGCACGCTCCAGCCGCGCCACCCGGGCACGCCCAGCCACCTTCAAGAGCGGCTGATCCCGCTCCCACCGCGCCCGTTGCTCCGCGTCGACCCGCTCCCAGAGAGGCTCGACCTGGACCAGCAGCGCTCGGGTCGATGCCATGACACCCCCGAGCCCACGGTGGGTGATCGGGTCCAGCGGATCCGCCTGGGCCAGGGCTTCGAGAGCCAGCAAGGGCACCAGCGCCGCCTCGACGTGCTCGTCGGGCCAGCGGGCCTGGCGGCCGACCCGCATCAGGTACCCCAGCAGGGCCCCGTGCACGTGGATGTCCTCGACCGTGCGGAAGCTCTTGAGCCAGGCGGTGTAGCCATCGCCGGGCAGGAGCTGCTCCACGAGTACGCCGTCGAAGGTCACACTCGCATGGGGCACCTCGGGCACGAAAGGCGCCGGGCCATGGGGGGTGACCGTGACCCCCTCGGCGTCGGTCCCCACACGACAGGCCCGCAACCGGTTGCGGCCGTCGGCCCAAGCCCCGACGCTGGCCACGACCACCAGCTCCGTCGCCAAGGTCCCACAGGTCACCCAGCCCTTGTGGCCGCTCAGGCGCCAAGCGCTGCCCTCGGCGTCCAGGTGGCTGCGGATGGCCTTGGGGTGGGCTCCTCCCTCTTCTGTGAAGGCGACGCCCAGCACCGCGCCGTGGGCCCTGTCCGGCACCAGGCGGGTCAGAGCGGCCTGGTATCCGGCGGCAAATGCCAGGCCTAGCCGATCCGCGGCCAGACCGCCCAGAGCTGCCTGCTGCAGGGTCGAGGTGCCCATCAGACTGCGCCGAACCAGGGACCACCAGGGACCCAGCTCGGCTGGGCCGTCCAGCAGCGGGGCGCTCAGCAGCTCGGTCACCCAGTCCATGCCGGCTCCTAACCCTCGGCTACAGTGCGGCTCTCCTCCCCTTCCACAGACGTCTCGGAGACCCCCATGCGCACGGGACTTTGGATTGCCCTCCTGCTCCTGCCGGCCTGTCGCAACAAAGACGACATCAGCGACACCGGCGAGACCTGCTCCTGGTACCAGGACCTGGACGGCGACGGCTACGGGACCGACGACGAGACCATCGGCTGGTGCGACGACCCCCCGGCCGACGCAGCCACCCAGAGCGGCGACTGCGACGACGGCAACGCCGGCCGCAACCCCGGTCTGACGGAGACCCCCTACGACGGCCTGGACAACGACTGCGACGACGCGACCCTGGACGACGACCTGGACCAGGACGGCCACGGCATCGCCGACGACTGCGACGACGACGAGCCCACGACCCACCCCGACGCGACCGAGGTCTGCGACGGCGTCGACAACGACTGCGACGGCGAGATCGACGACGCGCTGTTGGGCACCTTCTACGCCGACGACGACGGCGACGGCTACGGCGACCCGGCGGTCAGCGAGACCGACTGTGACGACGCCCCCGGCTACGTGGACAACGACGGGGACTGCGACGACAGCGACCCGGCCGTCAACCCGGACGCCACCGAGGTCTGCAACGGGGTCGACGACGACTGCGACCTGCTGATCGACGACGACGACCCCTCCATCGACGACGCCACCACGTTCTACTACGACGCCGACGCCGACAGCTTTGGCGACGACGCGACGTCGATCCAGGCCTGTGAGGCCCCCGCCGACTTCGTCGCCGAGCCTGGGGACTGCGACGACACCGAGCCCGCCGTCAACCCCGACGCCACCGAGATCTGCAACGGCGTGGACGACGACTGTGACAGCGACGTGGACGACGACGACGACAGCGTCGAAGGCCAGGGCACCTGGTGGCTCGACAGCGACGGCGACGGCGTGGGCAGCACGGCCTACAGCGTGGACGCATGCGAGTTGCCCGACGGCTTCGCCGCCGACAGCGACGACTGCGACGACGGCGACGCCACCGCATACCCGGGCGCCAACGAGGCCTGCGACGACGCCGACAACGACTGCGACGGCACGATCGACGAGAACGCGACCGACGCCGGGGTCTGGTACGAAGACAGCGACGGCGACGGCTACGGCACGCCCACTTCGACCGTCGACTCCTGTGACGGCGGCACGGCGTACGTGGCCGACAACAGCGACTGCGACGACGCCAACCCCGCCATCAACCCGGCCGCCACCGAAGAGTGCAACGGGGTCGACGACGACTGCGACCTGCTCACCGACGACGACGACCCCGACGTGACCGGCCAGTCCACCAGCTACGCCGACATCGACGGCGACGGCTACGGTGACGCGGACAGTGCCACCACGGCCTGCGACGTGCCCACCGACCACGTCACGGACGACACCGACTGCGACGACGCGGACGTCGCGGTGAACCCCGGGGCCGCCGAGACCTGCAACAGCGTGGACGACGACTGCAACGGGCTGGTCGACAGCGACGACCCCGGCGTGGTCGGCGAGAGCACCTGGTACCTGGACTACGACGGCGACGGCTTCGGCGGCACGAGCTTCTCGGTCGACGACTGCACGGCCCCCACCGGGTACGTCGACAACAACCTGGACTGCGACGACGCCCACGCCGACGCCAACCCGTCTGGCACCGAGATCTGCGACGGCCTGGACAACGACTGCAACGCGGCCACCGACGACCTGGGCGACGGCGACGGCGACGGGTACGACTTCTGCGACGACTGCAATGACTCCAATGCGTCGATCCACCCGGGCGGCACCGAGACCTGCACAGGCCTGGACGACGACTGCGACGGCCTGGTCGACGACGAGGACCCCGACGTGACCGGTCAGACTTCGTGGTGGTTCGACAACGACGGCGACGGCAGCGCCGGCGACACCCTGTCCCAGGACGCCTGTGACCAGCCCGACGGCTTCTACGAGACCGGCGACGACTGCGACGATGGCGACGCGGCGGTCTTCCCCGGCGCCACCGAGACCTGCAACGGCACCGACGACGACTGCGATGGTGCATCCGACGAAGGCGCCAGCGACGCCAGCACCTGGTACGCGGACACCGACGGCGACGGCTATGGCGACGCGACAAGCGCCCTGACCGACTGCGACGGTGGCAGCACCCACGTGGCGGACGGCACGGACTGCGACGACGGAGACAGCGCGGTGAACCCCGGCGCCAGCGAGACCTGCAACGGCGTCGACGACGACTGTGACGGCCTGGCCGACGACGACGACAGCAGCGTCACCGGTCAGACCACCTGGTACGACGACGACGACGGCGACGGCTACGGCGACGCCAGCGCCAGCACCACCACCTGCCTCTCACCCACCGGCGTCGTGGGGGACGACACCGACTGCGACGACAGCGACGCCGCCGTGAACCCCGGCGCCGCCGAGGTCTGCAATGGCACCGACGACGACTGCAACGGCGACACCGACGACGACGACGCCGGCGTGACCGACCCCACCACCTGGTACCTGGACGCCGACTCGGACGGCCACGGCGGCACCTTCAGCCAGGACAGCTGCGAGGCGGCCAGCGGTTTCGTGGCCGACAGCGACGACTGCGACGACGGGGACGCCCTCATCAGCCCCTCGGCCAACGAGGCCTGCAACAGCACCGACGATGACTGCGACGGCACCGTCGACGAGGCCAGCAGCGACGCGGCGGTCTGGTACCTGGACGGCGACGGCGACGGCTACGGCGATGCGAGCAACAGCCTGACGAACTGCGACGGCGGCACGTCCTACGTCTCGGACGACACGGACTGCGACGACGGCGACCGTGCGATCAACCCGGGCGAGGACGAGATCTGCAACGGCATCGACGACGACTGCGACGGCCTGACCGACGACGACGACCCCAGCGTGGCCGATCCACTGACCTTCTACACCGACGACGACGGGGACGGCTACGGCGACCCCACCACGGCCCAGGTGACCTGTGACGCCCTGACGGGACTCGTCACCGACGACTCCGACTGCGACGACAGCGACAGCGCCGTGAACCCCGGGGCCACCGAGATCTGTAGCGGGGCCGACGACGACTGCGACGGCGACATCGACGACGCCGACCCCGACGTCACGGGGACCAGCACCTGGTACATCGACTACGACGGCGACGGCTTCGGCTCCTCGAGCTTCACCGTGGACCGCTGCGACGCCCTGACCGGGTACGTGGCCGACGCCACCGACTGTGACGACACCGACGGCGACACCTGGCCTGGTGCCGGCGAGTACTGCGACGGCCACGACGACGACTGCGACGGCGACACCGACGAGTCCGGTGCGCTGGACGTCACCACCTGGTACGCCGACGCGGACGGCGACGACTTCGGCGACGCAGCGGTGGCCCTGGACGACTGCGAACAGCCCAGCGGCTACCTATTGGACGACACCGACTGCGACGACACCAGCGCCACCAGCTACCCCGACGCCCGGGAGCGGGCCGACGGCGCCGACAACGACTGCGACGGCGCCATCGACGAGGAGCTCTGGCTGGGCACCGGCGACGACGGCACCCTGGACGTTTCGACCTCCTTCGACCTGAGCGACGACGCCAGCGGCACCCGCACCGAGCCCGACGGTGTCGCCTTTGCCGTGACGGGCCTGTCCGGCGACACGGTCACGGTGGCGGACACCCCCGACGGCCTGGCCGCCGGCGACGAGGTGCTGCTCATCAACCTGCACGGCTCCGACGGGGCTCACGGCAGCGTCGGCACCTATGAGCTCCAGTACGTCGCGGGCGTGAGCGGGAACGACGTGCAGCTCGAGGACGCCGTGGCGGGCACCTATGGCGAGACCGACAACGTGGACCTGAGTGACCAGGCCATCCTGATCCAGCGGGTGCCGAACTACACCGACGTGAACGTGTCGGCCGCTGGCGTGCTGACCGCTTCGGGCTGGAACGGCGAGACCGGCGGCATCGTGGCGCTCCGGGCCAACGGCACGGTGACCATCGAGAGCGGTGGCGTGATCACGGCCAGCGAGCTCGGCTACCTGGCCGGAGACACGGGGACCTGCAGCAACTGCGACAGCTTCCAGGGCGAGAGCTACGCCGGCGAGGGCGGCGGCGACGTCGAGGCCGGGTCCTACAACGAGACCCTGGGGTACTGGGCGGCCAACTACGGCGGTGGCGGCGCCAATGTCACAGGGGGCGGGGGCAACTACGGTGGCGGCGCCACCCCCGGCGACTCGTGGAATGGCGGCGGCTACACCCCACCCGAGGCCGGCGAGGAGTACGGCGACGAAGACCTGGTGACCCTGTTCCACGGCTCCGGCGGGGGTGGGGTCTGGGCCGGCGGCGAAGACCAGGGGCCCGGCGGCGACGGCGGAGGGGTCGTGTTGTTGTTCGCCCACACGGTCGACGCCCAGGGCGCGGCCGCGATCACCTGTGTTGGGGGGACCACCTATGCCTGGTCCCAGGGCACCTACACCTACGGCGCCGGCGGCGGCTCCGGCGGCTCGATCTGGGTCATCGCCGAGGACCTGTTGCTCGCCACCGATGCCATCGATGCCACCGGCGGCTTTGGCGAGGACACCCACGAGCGGCTGGGCGGCGACGGCGGCGACGGGCGGGTCCGGGTGGACTTCAACACCCTGAACGCCAACGCCGAAGGCAGCAGCGCAGCCGATGGGGACCTGTCTGCGGGCAGCGAGCCGGATCCGGGGTCGTCCGGGGCTCCCTGACGCGGCAGGCGTGCCGATCGGAGCGGACCAAGGGCACCAGTCGGGGTCGAATGTCCGATCCTGGAGACCAGTCGGGGTTCGGTTTCCGCTCTGCAGCGAATTGATGCCCAGACTCGCTCATTTCCGTGCCAAGAGGGGCGACCTTGGGCTCATTCAGGCCCAAGTGCGGACAAAGAAGGTGGACTGGTCTGCGAGACCGGACAATCGACCCCAACTGGTCTGGCCGCCCCTCAGTCGCCCTTGAACACCGGTGCCTCCTTGGCGAAGAAGGCCGTGACGCCGCGCAAGGCATCTCCGCTGCGGATGCAGCCGATCTGGGTGTGGGCCTCGCGGTCCAGCGCCTGCTGCAGCGTGGCCTCTGCGGCGAAGCGCACGTTGGCCTTGAGCAGGCGGTAGGCGATGGGCGGGCCGGCGGCGAGCCGATGGATCCAGGCTCCTGCGGCGGCGTCGAGCTCGTCGGCCGGCACCGCGCGATTCACCAGACCGATGCGCGCTGCTTCTGTGCCGTCGATCCGGTCCCCCAACAGCATGAGCTCCAGCGCCTTGCCCGTGCCGACCAGCCTGGGCAGCAGGTAGCTGCTGCCGCCGTCCGGGTGGAGCCCGATGCGGGTGAAGACCAGGCCCAGGCTCGCGTCCTCGGCCGCGACCCGCAGGTCACAGGCCAGTGCCAGGGACAGCCCGATGCCCACGCAGGCGCCGCGGAGGACCGCGACCGTGGGCTTCGGGCACTCGGCCAGGGCGGCGACCACCGGGTGCATGCGGTCCCGGATCAGCGCCTCGGCCTGTTCGTCGCTGAGCTGGAAGATCTGGGCGGCGGCGCCCAGGTCGGCGCCCGAGCAGAAGTGGCCGCCAGCACCCGTGAGCACGATGGTGCGCACAGCTGGGTCCCCCGCTGCCACCTCCAGGTGCCCCCGCAGGGCATCGGCTGCTTCGTGGGTCAGGCCATTGCGGGTGGCCGGGTTGTCGATCACCAGCCGGGCGACGGGCCCTTCGTGGTGCCGGTGGATGGTGGCCATCGTGGGCGTCCTGGGTCAGGAGTCCGTGTCAGTGTACCCCAGTGAATGAGGGCTCATTCAGTAGGGTAGGACGACCCAGGGGTGCTCAGGCATTGGTGCTGAGACCCTCCCAAGGCTACGCCAAGGGCCACCCGGTCCTCAAGGAGACCAAGGCGCTGGTCGAATCCGGGCGCTGGAAGAAGGCCACCAAGGCCTGGCGCAGCCTGCTGGGCGACCCCGACCCCAAGGTCCGCGGCCGCGCCCGCTTCAACCTGGCCCTGGCCAACGAGCGGGCCGGCAACCTGGACAAGGCGCTGAACCTGGCCCGCAAGGCCGCAGCCGACCTGGGCAACGGCAAGTCTCGCGCCTACGTCGCCGAACTCGAGGACCGCGTCGCCGACTCCGAGCGGCTGGAGCAGCAGATGGGGGGCAGCGACGGATAGGCTCTCCGTCATGACCTCCCTCCCGCTCTTGATGGCGCTGCTCGCCTGCGACGGCAGCACGACCGACCCGACCGACAGCGGCACCGAGCCCGGCACCACCGACTCGGGCACCCCGAGCGACAGCGATCCCACCGGGACCTGCGAGCCCGACGAGTGGTGGCCGGACGGCGACGGCGACGGCTACGGCGACGACGCAGCGAGCGCGGTCGAGGACTGCGACCCCCCGGGCGACAACTGGGTGCGCAACGGCCGGGACTGCGACGACAGGGACGACGGGGTCTACCCCGGCGCCACCGACATCTGCGACGGCACGGACGGCGACTGCGACGGCGCCGTCGACGAGGATGGCGAAGGCGAGTTTCTGCTCTACCCGGACGACGACGGCGACGGCTACGGCGACGAGAGCGCCCCGGTCGACAGCTGCACCGAAGACCTGCCCGGCTACTCCGAGCGCGGCGGTGACTGTGACGACGACGAACCCGCGGTCAACCCGGGCGAGACCGAGATCTGCAACGACGGGCTGGACAACGACTGCGACGGCAGCTCGAAGCCCTGTGGCTTGGGCGGCTCTGCGGCCCTCGACGACGCCGACGGGCTGTACTTCGGCAGCTACAAGGAGGCCGGCTTCGGGGCCAACGGCGCGGGGGTCGGCGATCTGGACGGCGACGGGGTCGACGACGTGGTCATCGGCTCCGGGTTCGCCGGGTTCTGGGCCGACGCTGCGACAGGCCTCCCGTTCTACGTCGGCTACGGGCAAGCGGGGTCTGCTCCCTCGTTGACCGAGATCGCCAACGACACGACCGGGGTGGCGGCTGTCGATGCGGCAGGCCTGGACGATCTGGACAGCAACGGAAACCGGGAGCTCCTGGTCGGCGCCGCCCCGGGTGTGGACAGCGGCAACAGCGGCGCCGCCTATCTCTTTGGGATCCCCCCCAAGGCCGGGGCGAGCCTGGACGTCAACGGCATCCAGATCCGCGGTTCGAGCACGGACCTGGGCACCACTGGCACCTTCGTCGGTCAGGTCGGCGATCTGGACGGCGACGGCGCCCTGGACTTCGCCGTCGCCGCGCCCCTGGAGTACGACCTGGTGGCCTACTCGATCGACGGCCGCGTGGGCATCTACACGGCGCTGCCCACCAACACCGGCTTCCTCGACGACGCCGACATCCTGTTGACCGGGACTGGCGACCAGTGGCTGGGCTTCGGGCTGGATCAAATCGGCGACACCGACGGCGACGGCTTCGACGACCTGGTGCTCGGCGGCCCGGGCACATCGACCAGCGCCGCCTACTACGTCGGGGCCGGGTACGTGTACCTGGGGCCGATCCCCGGGAGCCTCACCAGCGACGACGCGGACCGCAGGCTGGATGGTGACGGCGACTACGGGTACTTCGCGGCGTCGGTGTCGGCCGCCGGAGACACGAACGGCGACGGCTACCAGGACTTCTGGCTGGGCAGCTTCGGTTCCTCCGGCTCGCTCCAGAGCGACAACGGCCACGCGCGGCTCTTCCTGGGCCCGGTCGACCCGTCGGCGGACCTGGAAGACGCCCACGCCGTGATCGAGGGCGGACAGAGCGGGGATCAGCTGGCCTGGACCCTGGACGGGTCCGCCGACTTCAACGGCGACGGGAACAACGATCTGATCGTCGGCGCGATGGGTGCGCAGCCTCCGGGCAGCGGTGGATCCGGTGCGGCGTACCTGTTCTACGGCCCGCTGTCCGGCACCGCGAGCGCCGACGAAGCGGCCTGGCTCGTGAGCGCCGGGGCCCAGGACGAGGGGCTCGGCATGCTGGCGGTGTCCGCCGGTGACCTGAACGGCGACGGGCTCGACGACCCGCTGATCGGCGCTCCGGGTACAACCCGCTCGGGGGCCCAGACCGGGGCCCTGGGCTTGTTCTGGGGCGAAGGGCTGTAGTCCCCGGCCCGCCCAGGGCTCTGCTACTGTCCGGCCGTGGCCCTGCTGTGGACGCTGATCATCGCCGCCGGCGCACCGGCGTGGGGCCAAGACGCCGAGTCGCCGGCAGCGCCGCCGGCAGAGCCTGCGGCGGTGCTGCCAGAGCCCCAAGCGCCGCCACCGCTGGTCCCGCCAGCGCTGCTCAGCTTTCCTCCCTTGCCCTTCCCGGAAGGCGTGCCCTTCGAGCCCGCCCGGGTCACGCTGATGCTGCTCGTGGACGAGGCCGGTCGGGTCGAGCAGGTCCAGCTGGTCGAGGGTGTCGAGCCCTTTGCCGGGCTGGCCCTGGCCGCAGCCCCGGAGCTGGTGTTCAGCCCAGCCACAGAGGCCGGGGTCGCTGTGGCGGTGGAGCTACCGTTCACCTGGTCCTTCGATCCACCGCCCGTGGTGGTCGCCGGCCAGCTGCTGGCCCTGGGCACGCGAGACCCGATCCCGGGCGTCTCGATCTTGGTCGGCGACCAGGTGGTCGACACGGACCTGGACGGTCGCTTCACCGTGCGAGGGCTCCCGCCAGGCAGCCACGTGGCCCGGGTCGAGGACCCCGCCTTGGAGATGAAGCCGGCCCCCTTCGAGCTGGCCGAGGGGCAGCGGGTGGACCTGGCGCTGTGGGCCCTGGTCGACAGCGAGCGCGGCCAGGCGGTGGGCTTCTACCGCAAGCGCAAGGAGCACGGGGTGCACCACAGCCTCTCGTCCGAGGAGGTGCGAACCACCCCCGGCACGATGGGGGACCCGGTCCGGGCCGTCCAGAACATGCCGGGGGTGGTGCGGACCCCCTTCGACTCCGGCTGGCTCCTGGTCCGGGGCGGGGACCCCGAGGACACCGGGACCTTCATCGACGGGGTGCGGGTGCCGCTGATCTACCACCTGGGCGGGTTCACGTCGGTCATCCACCCGGCGATGGTCGCCCGGGTGGACTTCATGCCTGGGGGCTTCGGCGTGCGCTATGGGCGGGCCATCGCTGGGGCCGTGGACCTGCAGACCCAAGAGGTCGAGGGCGAGCGCAGGGTCGAGGCCGGCGCGGACATCGTGTTGTCGGCCATCTACCTCCAGACGCCGATCGGCAAGTCCCAGAGGTGGGCTGGCAGCTTTGCCGCCCGGCGCTCCTACCTGGACCGGGTGATGACCCTGGTGCCCGGCATCACCGAGGACCAGGCGGCCATCGCCCCCCGGTTCTGGGACTGGCAGGCCCGGCTGGACCACGACCGCGGCGGCGTCTTCCTCGTCGGCTACTCCGACACCATCGACGTGCCCACCGGCGACGGCGACGAGACGCTGACCGTGGTGATGGGCACCCAGCGCATCCATGGTCGGCTGGAGTTCGAGTCGCCCATCGGGCACCTGGATCTCTTGCCCATCGCACACCTGGACTGGCGCAACACCTTGATCCAGGGCAGCTCTGACGAGCGCCGTGACTTCGGCGTGGGCCTGCGGGCGGAACGGCCGGACCCCGGCACCGGCCTGTTCGGCTGGACCGCCGGGCTGGACAGCGAGGCGGGTCGCTACCAGATGCGGGTCGACGACATCCTGGTCGAGTCCGACTACGCCAGCACGGACCCCTACACCGCGCTGCGCTTCGGCGACCAGCAGTTCTTGGTGCTCGGGCTCCGGCTCGAGACGCTCTTCGTCGAAGGCCAGCTGGCCAGGGCCTTCCCCTCGCCGCGCATCCAGGGCAGCACGCCGCTCGGCGAGCGCTTCGAGCTCGTGGCCGACGCAGGGGTGTACAACCAGTACCCGCCCTTCGACATGGCCCTGGGCCTGCCCGCAGGACCCTACCTGGGGCTCGAGCGTAGCTACGGCGTGGGCTCCGGTGTGCGCTGGAGGGGCGACGACATCCAGGTCCAGGTCGATGGGTTCTGGCGGCAGATGGAGGAGCTCGCCCTGTTCGAAGACGACGGCACCCTGGGGGCCGGACGCGGCCTGGCCTATGGGGTCGAGACCTTGACCCGCTGGCAGTGGCGCACCCTGTCGGGCTGGGTGGCCTACACCTGGAGCCGCTCCAAGCGGCAGCAGGAGCCCGGGGACCTGTACGAGGCGTCCAGGTACGACCAACCCCACTACTTCCTGGCAGTGGTCAGCTGGGATCTGCCGCGAGGCTGGAACGTGGCCGCCCGCTGGCGCTACGCCAGCGGCTACCCCTGGGACACCAGCGTGGACGAGGCCTACGACATCCTCACCCTGGAGCCCCAGGACCTGAACTTCTATGCGAACCAGGCGACCCAGCGGCTGCCGCCGTACCACGCCCTGGACGTGAAGATCAGCCGGCTGCTCACCCGCAAGCGCTGGCGGCTGGAGTTCTACCTGGACCTGCAGAATGCCTACAACCGGCGCATCCCCGAGCCCCTCATCAATGGCATCGACGACTCCGAGGTGATCTACGGCTTCGGCCTGCCGATCCTGCCCATCGTGGGCCTCAAGGGCGTGTTCTGGCCATGACACGCCGCGAGGCCGTGGAGGCCCTGCGAGCCGTGCTCGCGCTCGAGCTGGCCGCGGTCGAAGCCGTGGCGGCAGACGCCCGGTCCGAGGCGACAGGGGCCGAGTCCAAGCAGGAGGGCAAGTACGACACCCGCGCCACCGAAGCCTCGTACCTGGCCCGCGGTCAGGCCTTCCGGGTGGTGGAGCTCCGCCAGCTGGCGAGCTGGTTCGGCAACCTGGACCTGGACGCGACGCCCGGGCAGGCCGGGCTCGGCACGCTGGTTCAGCTGGGCGGGGACCGAGACGAGTGGGTGTTCCTGGCCCCGGTGGGCGGCGCCCGGGCCGCTGTCGGTGGCACGACGGTGCGGGTGATCTCCCCCAATTCACCGCTGGGCGCAGCCCTGGTCGGTCTGGGGGTGGCAGACGGGGCAGAGGTGCGCACACCGCGGGGCGTGGTCGAGATCGAGGTGGTGGCGCTGGGCTGAGCCCGCGCGGTGCGACGCGGAGAGGGGTCGAACGCGACAGTTGCTGCACGGAGTGGGGCTGAACGCGACAGATCGCCGCAATTCCGGCCCAGAAGGGTCTCCAAGGCGGCTCCAAGGACCCCGCAGACGCCTCCTGGGGCCCGGATTGTCGCGTTCGACCCCACTCCGAGTGCCAACTGTCGCGTTCGACCCCTCTCCGTGCCATAACGGACCGACAGCTGTCGAAATCCCGACACCCCCCAGAGAGCGAACTGGCCCATGGAGCCGCTCGGCGGGTCGGCACGAGACCTGCTTGGCGCCCCGTCATGGCCATGCACCACACCTGTCGCTCGCGGCGAGGAACCCTCGCCTTTCGCACCCACCCAGAGGCCCGCGCCCTCTGGGACGCCATCCTGCACCAGGTGCCGGACCCCATGGCGCTGTGCCTGATGCCGGACCACGTCCACCTGCTCCACCGCCGAGATGTGCACCAGGCCCTGGGCCGCGCACTGGGCAGCTACGCACGGCGCCGCAACGGCCTGCGCGGCCAGCAAGGCCGGGTCTGGCAGCGCCAGCCCCCGCCCGATCCCGTCGAGGGGACCACCAAGCAGCGCCGCTCCGAACGCTACATCCACCTCAACCCCTGCCGCGCCCGGCTGGTCGCCGACCCGCTCGCGTGGCCCTGGTCCACCCACCGGGACCGGCTGGGCCTCGCCGTGCCCGGCTGCGTGCCTGCCGTGCCTGACCCGAGCCGCTTTCACGCCTACGTCTCTGCCGACCCCACCGTGCACGTCAATGGCACTCCGCTTCCCGCGCTCCGGGACATGGGCACGATGGATGGCATCACAGCCGCGGTCTCTGCACTCACCCGGGCGACGCCACCGATGCTCGCGCAGCGCGGCCCGGCCCGGAGCACCCTGCTGCGCAGCTTGCGCTGTCTGAGCGATCGCTCACCCGCCGACCTGGCAGACGCCCTGGGACTCCATCGCGCCAGCCTGTACCGGGTCCTGGACATCTGGACCCCCGACGTGCGGATCGTCGCCCAGGTGCTGGGCGACCCGCGCTTCGCGGCGCTCCAGGAGCACGACCTGCGCCACCAGCCCAGCTGGGCCCGCTACCGGTTCCGGCCCTGACGCGTCCGGCCCTCAGCCCCCTTGATCCAGCCACTCCTGGGCGTTCTGCCCGCTCCGGGCGGGGTCGATGCCCGCGCTCCGCAGCCACCCTCGAACCTCTTCCAGATCAAAGGACATGCCCGACATGTCCGGGAGCTGGCCAGTGGCTGCCAACCGCCTGTGTCGGTCCAGGGACGCGGTGAGCTCGGCCTCCAGGCCGTCCAGCTTCTCCAGCACCCCGGTCAGCCGCCCGATCTCCACCCGGGCCTCGCGCTCCTCGGCGGGATCCGCGTCCACGTGGGCCTCGTCGATCAGGGCCTGGGGCAGGCCGTCGATGGCCTCGAGCGGCGCCAGCGCGTCGAGCTTGGCCTGCCAGGGGGCCAGGTGCTGCCGGACCTCGCGCTTCCACATGCCGACCAGGTCCAGATGCGGCGTGATCTCCAGCACCTCTCGGCCCAACGGGGCCACCCAGGAGCGCGTGCCCAGCCGGACCACCGCGGCCCGCAGGCGGGCCCGGACCTCGTTGCGCCGGGTCCACGTCTGGACGGCCTCGCGCCGCCGCCGGAAGATGTCCCCCCACATCGCCCCCACCGCCACCAGGCAGAGCAGGCTGGCCGTGCCCACGGGCCCGTGGTGCTTGATCCCCGTCAGGTACAACAACCCGAGCAGGATCAGGATGCTGGTGGCCCCGATGCGCACGCCCCCGCTGTTCCAGGGGCCGGGCTGGTTCACCTCGGCGTAGTGGTCCTCGAGCCGCATGAGCTCGCGCATCTCGCGCTGGACCCGGACGATGTCCCGCCGCGGATCGCCCGGTTGCTCGGCCCGATCGGCGGCGTCGCGGCTGCCCTGGACCAGGAGCCCCGAGTCGAGCAGGCGCCGGTGCCACTCCTTGGACGACTCCTTGTCCCCCGCGAGGGCCAGCTCCCGCCACGGCAGGGTGCGGATGGGCGCGTCGACACCCCCTTGCAGGGTGGGCGCGAGGGGGATGTCCGGGTCGTCCATGCCCGCATCATAGGGGCCGGGCGAGCACCAGACAGCAGTTCGGGAACACCCGCCGGTGGTCCGGTACGTAGCGATCATCGAGCGCCGTCCCGTGGACCACCTCGACGGGACCCAGCTGGGCCTGGGCCAGGAGTGCGGCGGCGTCCTGGGGCCGGCACTGGAAGTCCAGGGCCTCTCCCAGGGCGCCCAACAGGCCCGGCGCGGCCCGCCACAGCGCCCCCGCCGCGCCGGTCTCCTGACTGTGCCACCACAGGTCCAGGGCCAGGGCCGAGCCCGGGGCCATCAAGCCCCGGATGGTGCGTAGTGTCTGCAGCACCGCGTCTCGGGACAGGTACATCGTGACGCCTTCCCAGGCGAAGAAGCTGGGGCGGGCCCCATCGAAGCCAGCGTCGCGCAGCACCGCGCCCAGGTCGGCGCTCGCCAGGTCCGCGGCAATCGCCCGGCGATCGACCTCCGGCAGGTCCAGGGTCTCCAGCAGCCGCTCCTTGCGCCCGGCCGTGGCGGGGTGGTCGACCTCAAAGGCCACGTCGAGCCGGTCGGCGAAGCGCCACGCCCGCGTGTCATACCCCGCGCCCACCACCACGAGCTGGCGCACCCCGGCCGCCAGTGCGCCGGCCAGGTGGTCGTCGGTGAAGCGCTGCCGCACCAGCACGTAGTGGAGCAGGGTGGCCGGGAACAGGTTGCTCGCCAGCCACGACCGGCCCCAGACCCGGGCCGAGCGCGAGAACGGTCCCAAGAAGTTGGCGGCCAGCGGGTCGTCGACGATGCGCTGCTCGACAGGCCGCCGCTGCTCCAGCGCCCGGGCGAGACACATCCACTCGGCGGTGCGACTGGGGCTCGTGCGCATGGATCTTGGGCTATCCGCGCGCTATCAGGCCCGCATGTCCGTCTTGATCCTCTTGGTCGCCTGTGGCTCCGAGCCCGACGAGCCCACCCCGAGCGACGACAGCACCTACCTGCGCGGCACTTACCGCCAGACCAACTTCCTGCCCTGGGAGGGCATCGAGGTCTGCGTCGACGAGCTCCCGGACCTGGCCTGCGAGCTCACCGACGACGACGGAAACTTCCTGCTCGAAGGCCTGCCCCTGGAGGCCGACGTCACGGTCCGGCCCCACCACGCCGACGTGGGCCTGGACACCTACCACCCCCACCACACCGCCGACTTCGACAACACCTGGAACCGGGCGCTGATCACCCAGGAGAAGCTCCAGGATGCAGCCGAGGACCTGGGCAGCACCCTGGACGCAGGTGCGGGCCACTTCGCCTTCGTCGCGATCACGGACTTCCCGGACTGGGCGCTCTCCAAGGACGTGAGCTTCACCCTGGACCCCGACCCGGGCCAGCTGCCCTACTACGGCAAGATCAGCGGCTCCCCGGACCCGGACCTGACCGCGACGGGCTCGGCCGGCAGCGGCGGCATGGTGAACATCGCCCCCGGGGACTACGCCGTGCAGTTCACCGGTCCCGGCGGCCCCTGCCGCCGCATCGCCAGCTGGGACTTCCCCGAGGGCGAGCCCGTGCCCGTGAGCCTGCACGCCGACGGCATCACCTACATGGAGGTCATCTGCCCGCCGGCGGAGTGAGCGCTTACGGCGGACACGTCCCGCTGATCACGACCATGTCCTGGCCCGTGGCCCCGGTCGAGTCGGTGGCGGACACCGCCAGCACGAAGTCCGAGACCCCGTAGTAGTGGTTGCACTCGATGCGCAGGGTGGCGGTGACCAGCCCTGAGCCGGTGCCCTCGAGGGGCAGGTCGCCGGTGCACCAGCTCATGTCCGTGAGCCCGCTCCAGCTCAGGGCCAGGTCGTCCCCGCGGTCCTCGTCGTCGGTGATCTGGAGCTGGACCACCACCGTGCTGTGGTCTTCGTAGTGGGTGCCCTCCTGGGGCAAGACGAACGTGACCTGAGGGGGCTGGTTCTCCCAGGCCTCGACCGTGATCTGGTCCACACCCACGGCCCCCAGCTCGTCGATGGCCTGGTAGGCCAGCTGGTGGGTGCCTGGGCTGAGCCCGTCGTCCAGGGCCAGGCTCACGGTGGCGCCACTCACGCTGGCCTCGCCCTGGAGCTCACCGTCCAGGCTGCTCGTCCAGATGCCGATCATGTCCTCGGCCCGGCTGTGTCCGTCGGACACCGACGCGACCAGGGTGAGGGGGGCGAAGCTGCTGACCTGGCCGTCGGCCGCGGGACTGACGATCGAGACCTGGGGCGGGGTGTTCTCGACGGCGGTGAGCAGGACGTCGTCGGTGCCACTCCCCCCGCTGCTGTCGGTGGCCGTGAGCTGGAGCAGGTGCTCCCCCGCCTGGAGTCCGCTGGGAAGCGCCAGGGTCACCGTGTCGCCGTCGATCACGAACTCCCCGGTGAACACGCCCTCCAGGGACGACGACCAGCTCAGGTCGAGCTGGTCCAGGCCGTCCTCGAGGTCCATCACCGTGCCCGTGAGCAGCAGCTCCGTGCCCTCGAGCACCGTGGCGCCGTCGACGGGGGCCAGGATGGCGACCTCGGGCGGGGGGTAGTTGGGGGTCACCTGGGTGTCCATGCAGCCGAGGGCGAGCGTGAGGATGAGCATCGTGGCTCCGGGGCCGACAGGCCGGGTCGCTTGGAAGGAGGAGGAGGAGGTCCTCGTCAGCCGCGGCGAATCGCGGTCCCCAGTGCGACGCAAGAGCGGTCCGGATCCCCTCAACCCCGCAGCTGATCCCCCAGAGGCAGGCGTCGGATGCGCGTGCCCGTCGCGGCGAAGATGGCATTGCAGACCGCAGGCGCCACAGGCGGCAGCCCCGGCTCCCCCACCCCACCGGGGGGCTCGTCGCTCTCGACGATGTGTACGGTGCAGGCCGGCGCCTGGGCCAGCTTCAACAGCGGGTACTGGTGGAAGTTGGTCGGCACGGCGGCGCCGCTCTCGATGCGGACCTCTTCGCCGACCATGGCGCTGAGCCCCATCGTGGCGGCGCCCCACACCTGGGCGCGGATCGTGTCCGGGTGCAGGGCGACCCCGCAGTCGATGGCACAAGTCAGGGTGTGCACCGTGAGCTGGCCGGCCGTCACCGACACGTCGGCGACCTGGGCGACGATGCTGCCAAAGGACGAGAACAGCGCCACCCCACGGCTCTGTCCGTCGGGCAGGGTCGGGGCCTGGCCGACGGCGCGGTCCAACACAGCGAGCTGGCGGGGCTGGTGGGCGAGCAGGGACCGGCGCAGGGCCACCGGGTCCTGGCCCAGGGCGTGGGCGCACTCGTCCAGGAAGCACTCCAGGAAGAACGCGTTCGGGCCGCCCTGGACCGAACGCCAGAACCCGACCGGGACCGGGAGGTCGGCGCTGGCGTAGTCCACCCGCTGGTTCGGGATGCCGTAGGGGTTGTCGTGCAGGCCCCCGGTCGTGATCTCCGCGAACAGGGACAGATCGGCGGCGAAGCCGGGCACGAAGCGCCCGATGATGTTCTGGCCCGCCGAGCGGATGTGCAGGCCCTCGATCGTGTCCGGGGCCAGCGTGGCGTCCAGGCGTGCCCGGAAGAACGGCCGGTAGAAGCCGTGGGCGAAGCACTCCTCGCGCGTCCACTGGACCTTGACCGGGCGGCCCAGCTGCTGGGACAGCTTCACGGCCTGGGTCGGTGCATCCAGCTCGCCCCGTCGGCCAAAACCGCCCCCGAGCAGCGTGGTGTGCACGAAGACCCGGTCCAGGGGCACCCCGCTGACCTTGGACGCGGCCTTGCGGGTCGCCTTTTGAGCCTGGGTGGACATCCACACGTCGACACGGTCCGGCTGGACGTGGGCCGTGCAGTTCACGGGCTCCAGGGGCGCGTGGGCCAGGTAGGGCACCTCGTAGGTGGCGCTCAAGGTGGGCTCGCCCACACGCCCGTCCTTGCGGTAGGTGTGGTCGGGGTCGTCCAGCCCGGCGTCGAGTGCCGCGCGCACGCCGTCGGTGTCCAGGCCGCCGTGGGGCCCTGGGTCCCAGGTGATCACCACCGCATCGCTCGCCCGCTTGGCGTGCCAGAAGGTGTCGGCGACGGCGAAGACCGTGTCGTCAAAGGACACCACGTCGACGACTCCCGGCAGCGCTCTGGCTGCGGTGTCGTCAAAGGTCTGGAGCGAACCGCCGAAGTGCGGGCAGGCTCTTGGCACCGCCACCACCTGTTCGGGCCGAACGACGTCGGTGCCGAACAGGGCCGAGCCGTCGACCTTGGGGGGCAGGTCCAGGCGCGGAGGGGACGTGCCCAGCAGGGTGAAGAGTCGGGGGTCCTTCAGGGCCACCGCCGTCGGCACCGGTCGGCCGGCCGCGTCGGCCGCGAGCTCCCCGAACCGGGCCTGGTGGTCCCCACACGAGACCACCCCGCCGGCGACCCGACAGTCTGTGGCCGCCACCCCCCAGCGCTCCGCGGCGACCTGGACCAGCAGCGATCGGGCCGCTGCACCGGCTTCGCGGAGCACCGGGTAGTAGCCCCGGACCGAGTTGCTGCCGGCGGTCAGCTGGTTGCCGCCGGGGTAGTCCGGGTTGGCCCGCTCGTAGTCCTTGTGGGCCGGAGCGGTCTCGGCCCGCACCAGCGACCAGTCGGCGTCGAGCTCTTCCGCCAGGATCATCGGCAGGCTGGTGAACACGCCCTGCCCCATCTCGCTGGCGCCGACCATCAGCGTGACCACGTCGTCGGTGGCCACGTGCACCCAAGCCGTCACCGTGTGCCGGGCGGTCTCGCCCCCTGCGGCGCCCAGCCGGATGGTGCCGTCAGGGGTGGGTGCGACCGTGCGGCAGCCGGGCAGGTGGAAGCCCAGGACCAGCCCCCCGAGACCCCGGAAAAAGCCACGCCGGCTCAGGTTGACGACGCTCATGGCTCCTCCGCGGCCGGTGCTTCCGGCGCTTCGGGCTCGGGCAGCGTCGCGGCGGCTGCGTGGATGCCGCGTCGGATGCGCAGGTAGGTGGCGCAGCGACACAGGTTGGTCATGGACCGATCGATGTCGTCGTCGGTGGGCCGCGGGTTGCTCGCCAGCAGCGCAGCGGCCGCCATGATCTGCCCGCTCTGGCAGTAGCCGCACTGGGGCACCTGGTGGGCCAGCCAGGCCTGCTGGACCGGGTGTTCGCCCCCCAGGCCCTCGATGGTGTGGACCTGGGACCCGACCGTGCCGGCGACCGGCAGGATGCAGCTCCGGATCGCGGCCCCGTTCAGGTGCACGGTGCAGGCCCCGCACTGCCCGACGCCACAGCCGAAGCGGGTGCCGGTCAGACCCAGCTGCTCCCGGAGCACCCACAAGAGCGGTGTGTCGGGCTCGACGTCGACCTGGTGGGCCTGCCCGTTGACGTTCAGCGACAGCATCTCCCCGACGTAGCCGACTCCGCCAGCCTCTGCTGCGGTAGCCTCGCTCCCGCACGGAGACCCCATGCCCAACCCCATCGACGAGCTGCTCCGCCGCATGAACGCGGCCGACGCGTCGGACCTGTTCGTGGCCGTCGGACGATCGCCGGCACTGCGTCGCCACGGCCAGGTCCTGCCCCTGGACGTGGCCGCCACGTCAAGCGAGGAGCTCGAGCAATTCCTGGCCCGGGCCCTGACCCCGGCGTCCCGGAACATCCTGCGAGAGACCGGCGATCTGGACGTGGGCTACTCCCACCCCACCGGCAGCCGCTTCCGGCTGAACCTGGCCCGCCAGCGGGGCAAGCTCTCGCTGGTCGCGCGGGCCGTGCCGTCGGGGGCCCTGGACTTCGACAGCCTGCGCCTGCCGGCGGCGATCGAGAAGCTCGCCGAGCTCCAGCGGGGCCTGGTGCTGGTGACCGGGGCCACCGGCTCGGGCAAGAGCACGACCCTGGCGGCCATCGTGCACCACATCAACCGCACCCGCTCCGCCCACATCGTCACCATCGAGGACCCCATCGAGTTCGTGCACGTGGACGACCGGGCCCGGCTGACCCAGCGCGAGGTCGGCCCCGACACCGGGAGCTTCCACCAGGCCTTGCGCGGGGTGGTCCGACAGAGCCCCGACGTCATCCTGCTGGGCGAGCTGCGGGACCTGGAGACCATGCAGGTCGCGCTGTCCGCGGCGCTGACCGGTCACCTGGTGCTCACCACCCTGCACACCATCGACACCACCCAGACCCTGCAGCGCCTGCTCAGCTACTTCCCGGAGCACCTGCGGGAACAGGCCGCCATGGACCTGAGCCTGTCGATCCAGGGTGTGGTCAGCCAGCGGCTGGTGCCCCACACCGAGCCAGGCGAGCAACGGGTCGTGGCGGTGGAGATGATGACCGCGGGACCCGCGGTCCGGCGGCTGATCAAGGAACAGCGCATCGACGACCTGACCGACCTGATGCGCCAGTCTCGGGACCCGGGCATGACCACCTTCAACGAGGCCCTGCTGGAGCTCTACCGACGCGGCGAGATCTCCTTTGACGTGGGGCGGGCCTATGCCACCAACCCCGAGGAATTCGCCCTCACCGCCCAGGGCATGGCCAGCGGCGTCGGCGCCTTCCGGACCGACGACGAGGACGCGGTGGCCAAGGGCCTGGACATGCGAGCGCTGCTGGCCGTTGCGGCCAAGCGCGGGGCTTCTGACCTGCACCTGACCGTGGGCCGCCCGCCGATCCTGCGCATCACCGGCGAGCTGCGGGCCATGCGGCTCAAGCCGCTGACCGCCGGCGACATGCGCATGTTGCTGTACTCGGTGTTGTCCCAGCGCCAGCGCACCCAGTACGAGCTGGAAAAGGAGATCGACTTCGCCCTGGCGCTGTCGGCCAGGCAGCGCTTCCGGGTCAACGCCTACTACCAGAAGGGCCACATGGCCGCGGCCCTGCGAGCCATCCCGACCAAGATCCCCGACGCCGACACCCTGCACCTGCCGGACACCGTGCTCACCATGGGTGCCCATCCCCACGGTCTCTTGCTGGTCTGCGGCCCCACAGGCTCCGGCAAGTCCACCACGCTGGCCTGCCTGCTGGACCGCATCAACCGGTCCCGGGCGTGTCGCATCCTGACCATCGAGGACCCCATCGAGTACACCCACGTGAGCCGCATGGCCACGGTGGATCAGCGCGAGGTCCACAGCGACACCCTGGGCTTCTCCGCCGCCCTCAAGTACGTGCTGCGCCAGGACCCCGACGTCATCCTGATCGGCGAGATGCGCGACCTGGAGACCGTGTCCGCGGCGCTGACCGCCGCCGAGACCGGCCACATGGTCCTGGCGACCCTGCACTCCAACGACGCCCCCCAGACCATCGACCGGGTGGTCGACGTGTTCCCACCTCACCAGCAGCAACAGGCCCGCTCACAGCTGGCCGCGTCGCTGATCGGCGTGGTGTCTCAGCGGCTCTTGCCCCGCAAGGACGGGCCCGGCCGAATCCCGGCCTTCGAGCTGATGATCGGCACCCCGGCCATCAAGGCCCAGGTCCGGGACGGCAAGATGCACCAGGCCCTGGCCACCATGGAGAGCAGCCGAGGCGCCGGCATGGTCACCCTGGACCGGTCGCTCCAGGACCTGATGCGGGCTGGGAAGATCTCGTACGAGGACGCGGTGCGGTACTGCCGGAACCCCAAGGCGATGGGGCCGCCGCCGCAGGGGTGAACAAGGAGAGCTTCATGTCCTGCGGCGGCGTCACGTCAGAGATCACCAAGAGACTGATCACCACCGAGACCGACGACGTCTTCGTGCCCTACACCGGCTGGATGTCCTCGCTGGGCGTGGAAAAGGTGAAGGCCGTGCTGATGCGGTCCAGCAGCTCGGTCCAGGGCACGGGCAATCACCGGTTCAAGCTGGCCATTCAGGTGGCCAAGGTCCGAACCGACAAGCCGGAAGCCTGGAAGACCGTGGGCACGACCTGGTTCGACAACGCGGGCGAGGACTGCACGCTCGAGCAGGACGTCTCCTCTTCGCCGCTCTGAACCGCTCCGGCCACTTTGCCGTGCCGATGCAGGAGATCCTGGACAACGAAGATGTCTGCGGCCGCACAGCGGCGAACAGGTGTTGAGGTCGTCATGAGCATCGGCTTGACGTGGGCTCTTCTGGCTCTGGTGATCGGCTGCGGCGACGACTCCACAGGCACAGTGGACACACAGGTCCCGACCACTGACTCGCCGTCTGGCTCTGACACAGGCGACACCTCGGGTGGAGACAGTGGGTCTCCCACGCCGGACTCGGGAGGGTCGGCCGACAGCGGCGGAGAGACCGGTCTCGACCGGGGACCGAACCTGGCGGAGCACGCGCTGGCTGTCCTGCTCGGGACAGTGCCGGGGGGCCTGGCGGGCACGGCCGCCACGGTCGTCATCGACCCCGACGGAGACCGGAACCTGCTGATCGGTGCAAGTCTATACGAGGCTAGGGGCCTGTTCCTCACCGCAGGAGAGCTCAACGGCACGCAGTCACTGGACGATGTTGCGTCGTTTTATTCGGGAGGGAGTGGTGGCTACTTGGGCGATGTCGTGGACGGAACTGCCGACCTTGACGGCGACGGCATCTCCGACGCCGTCGCCCGGTCAGGGGACTCCTTCAGCGTGCTCTGCGGTGCTCAGACCGCACTGGTCCTCGACCCAGTCTGCGCCGATATCGTCCGCGCAGATGGAAACAATCCCGGTTCATCTCTGAGCATCCTCGAACGGCTAGACGCACAAGGCCAAGCTGGCATCGTCATCGGAGATGAGAGGTCCAGCCTGGGAGACACCGTGGCCGGGGCTGCCTACATCTTCCGCGGCCCACTCGCCAAAGAGACGCTCGTCTCCGGGGCGGACGCAACAATCTACAACACGGTGTACGCCGAGTACGCCGGCACGGCGGTCGCGGGCGACGGCGACGTGAACGGTGACGGCCTCTCCGATATCGGGCTCGGGGCCCCAGGCGTCCTCCATGAGAGCTCATGGGGCGGCCAGGTCTACCTGTTCCACGGACCCGTCTCCGGCCTGGTGTCGACGGCCGACGCAGATGGGGTGCACGAGGGCCACTTTGGCGATGGACAGACCCTTTCGTTCTCGGGGGATCTGAACGGTGACGGATACGACGAGGTGATCATCGGCTCGACCTTTCGATTCGATGTGTCTGACCCGCTCATCACCGTCTACCGAGGGGGTCCAAGCGGCCCAGAGCTGGGGGAGCGAGGAGCCGACCTCGAGATCATCGAGGACTCGTCCAGGGGCACGATCCACCAGGGCATCGGGCTCGCGGATCTGGACGGCGATGGCGCTGACGAGCTCGGGATCTGCTCCGGATTCGGCTGGCGTGAACACCCGTTCTTCTTCCTGTTCCGGGGACTTGGCGAAGGGTCGGTCCCGCTGACCGATGCGGACGTCGCCTTGGAACCGAGCGAGGACGGTGACCAGGACGATCAGATCCCATGCCACCTCTCAGATGGAGCCGACTTCGACGGGGACGGCGTCGGGGACTTCATTGTGAGCGTCCCTGAGTCGGACCTGGCCGGCGTCGAGGCCGGGGCTGTCTACTTGATCTCCGGCGGCGGGCTCGGCCTCTAGCTCTACACCGGAACGAAACCGCTGTCGGCATGGAGCGCCCGGTCAAGGGTGGCGACCGACGAGCACCCGGCGTCCCGCGCCCGCGCAGCGATGAGGTAGTCGGCGAAGCCTCCCTCGCCGCTCTCAAAGGATCGCAGGGCACGAACCACCCGGTCGGTGGACTCGAAGTGCAGCTCCTGGACCTGGGTGAGCTGCCGCACGACCGACGCGATCTCATCGCGGTCGCAACGGTATCGACTGGCCAGCACCCACACGACCTCGGCCAGCACGACTTCGCCGACGAAGAATGTCTCGTCTGGATCTCTGCCGAGCAAGGCGATCGCTCTGTGATGCTGGGCTTCGTCATCGCGCACCAACAGACGCACCAGGACATTGGTGTCGAGGCCGATCACGTCGTCGACGCTGCGAACGCGTCCCCGACCTGCTCGCCGATGCCAGCGTCCATCTCCTCGGTCGTGACCCCAAAGCGGCGCTCGCCCAAGACCCCGGCGAGCGACAACAGCGGCCTCGTCCGCGCGATCATCTCCACCACGCCATCTTCACGAACAAGGAACTCGACGCGGTCGCCGGCCTCGACGCCCAGGGCGACGCGGACCGTCTTGGGAATGGTGATCTGTCCCTTGGTGGTGACCTTGGCAGTGGCCATTCTTACCTCCGGAACAAAACCTTACATGCCAGTAAGGCTGCTGTCCAGCACGGCCGCTCGCCCTCAGCCCCCGAAGCCCACGTGCACCAGCCGGCCTTCGCGCCACGTCAACGTCTCCACAGAGCCGTCCCGATAGCGCACGACCCAGCGGGTGCTGTCCCGCTCCCGATGCACCCGGGTGCTCGCCTGGGTCGCCTGGCCCTGCTCGATCCGGTAGGCGTTCTCGGCCCGGAGCGCCGCTCGGTGTGCATGGTCGTAGCGCTCTGCGGAGCGGGAGCGGTCGTGCCGGATGCCCTCCAGAAGCTCCACCACCGCATGGACCAGGCTCGCGCCTTGGTCCTGGGCCTGGGGCTGCCCGGCTGACGGGCGCTCGGGCAGGGCGTCGAGGTCGTCCAGGTCCAGCACCTGCCAGCCGCGGGCCCGCCGCGCCTGGCCCTCGTAGAGCCCGTACTCGAAGGCGTCGATCTGCACGAAGCCCGCCGTCGGGCCGCCGGTCACCGCCAGGTCTCGCCCCACCGCCAGGTGCACGGGCTCGGGGTGGGCCTCGAGCTCGCGCCAGGCGTGGTCGAACACCGGGGAGCGGGCCCGGGTCGCCTCGATCTTGGCCATCAGGTCCGACCGATCCTGGGGGGATCCATGCACCACGAGCCCCCCGGCCTCGGGCACCGCGGCAGGCAACGCCGCCGTGGCGATCGCCAGGACCGTGACGATGAGCAACAGCCAGCGCAGGTCGACCTCCGGTGCTCAGGCACAACCCCGAGCGCCCTTCGTCGTTTCCTTCAATCCCACGGGGCCGCTGACCAGGCCATTCCGCACCACCGATGCGCCACATGACCCATGCCCCCCTGTCGCCTGACCGACGGGGATCCGGGCTGCTGGCGCCACTCACGAGCCGTCCCAAGCAACCGTCCGGGGAGCAGGGACCGAGCGCCCCCCGGACCTGATGAGGAGCAGCCATGGCCGACACGACCCGCTTCACCACCCCCCTCACCCTCCTGATGGCCTGCCTGGCCCTGGCCGCATGCCAGGTCGAGAACGGCGTGAGCGCCCTGGGTGCAGAGCCCGCCGCCCTCTCCAGCGGAGAGGAAGAGGACTCCGGCGACGCCTGGGACAGCGGAGAAGACGAAGACGAGGACACCGGCGAGGACGAGGACGAGGAC
>CAZFLE010000096.1:0-2155 GCA_964519895.1 uncultured Enterobacterales bacterium
GCTGGTGCAGCGCCACGGCGGCTGAAGCTCAGGCGGCGGGGGCCTCCGGGGCCCCGGCCGCAAGCCTGGAGGCGAGCAGCTTCAGGTTGGCTGTGATCGCGACGACGTGGGCCTGGACCTGGGCGGCTTGTAGACCCCAGGCCCTGGCTTTGCGGCAGCCGTGACGGGTCATCGTGTGGATGAGGCGCTCTCCCTCGCTGCGGCGCCTGTAGACCTGCTGCACATCGGGCTCCCTTGCTTCCGTCCAGCGCGACGTGCCCCAGCGCGACCATGCCGGCCTCCTGGCACATCCGAAGCACCCCGAGGAAGAGGGCGGAGAAAGCCTGACGATGGACTTTCCGGAACTCATTGATGGTCGTGAAGTGCGGGTGACAGTCCCCGCAGATGACCCGAAAGGACAGGTCCTCCCACGTGGCCTTCTCCAGACGGCGTGAGCTGTAGATGCCCAGGCAGTACCCATAGACCAGGATCCAGAGCATCAGCCGAGGGTCGTAGGGCCGTTCCCCACGCGGGTGTCGAACCGGAAGACCCGCCGCCAACAGGAAACCCCATCCAGCCAGCCCCCGACACAGCGGCCGCCCCAATTGGCACCTTCTGATTCGACGCCGACGCCCCCCGAAAGGAGGGAAAATAAAACCACCAGCGCTCGCCTCGGCGACCCCGGTCGACCAAGCACCGAGGCTCCCATTGGCTAAACGCTGGCAGGTTCCCGGTTGAGCTTGGCCCAGCCATCGCCGCCGGAACCCGGGTTGGTGGCCCCCAATTCCCTACAAAGCTCCTAGGGCAGAGCGTCGACCGCGAAGAACCGCTCGCCACGCTCCGCCATGTCCCGCAGCAGCTGGGGCGGGGCATACCGGGCGCCGTGGTTCGCTGCGAAGGCGTCGAGCTTGGCCACCAGGGCCGGGATGCCGTAGCGATCCATGTACGCCAGCGGACCCCCGGTGTTCGGGCCAAAGCCGATGCCGAAGATGGCGCCCACCTCGGCGTCGCGCTTGTTCTGCAGGATGCCCAGCTCCAGGGCCCAGGCGACCTGGTTCACCTGGGCCAGCATCAGGCGCTCGCCGATGTGGTCGATGCCGGTCAGCGCGGGGGCGTCCGGGGTGATCTTGCGCAGACCGGGCCAGATCTGGCGCTTGTCGCCGTAGTCGTAGAAGCCCGCGCCCCCGGCCTTGCCCGTGCGGCCGTGGTCGTCGACCATCGACAGCAGCAGGGCCACGCCCTCCTTGGGGGTGTTGGGGTTGGCGTACTCGTCGGAGCGGTCGGCGATGTGCCGCCCGAGGGTCAAGCTGACCTCGTCGAAGACCTTGAGCGGGGGCACGACCATGCCCTGCCGCCGGGCCGCGGTCTCGACCAGCACCGGCTCGTGGCCCTCGGCCACCAGCTGCAGGCCCTCGATGATGTAGGACCCGAAGACCCGCGACGTGTAGAAGGCGTAGTGGTCGTTGACCACGATGTGGGTCTTCTTGATCGCCCGACCAAAAGCCAGGCAGCGTGCCAGGGTCTCGTCGCTGGTCTGCTCGCCGCGGATGACCTCGAGCAGCGGCATCTTTTCGACCGGCGAGAAGAAGTGAAGGCCGATGAAGCGGCTGGGGTCGCTGAAGGCCTCGGCCAGCTTGGTGATCGGCAAGGCCGACGTGTTGCTGGCCCAGATCGCGCCCCCGGGGAGGTGGGGCTCGATCTGCTGGGTCACCTTGTGCTTGACGCCCACGTCCTCGAGCACGGCCTCGATGATCAGGTCGCAGCCCGCGAGATCGGCGTCCTCCAGGGTGAAGCTGATGCGATCCAGGGCGGCCTTGCGATCGGCGTCGCTCAGGCGCTTGCCGAGCTTGGCGACCTGCTTGTGGCAGTGGGCCTGGGCCTTTTCCAGGGCATCGGCCTTGATGTCCTTGAGCACGACCTCGAGGCCGGCCATGGTCGAGACCACACCCAGGGACGCGCCCATCATGCCAGCGCCCAGGATGCCGACCCGCTTGAAGCCGTGCTCCTTGGCGACGGGCAAGCCCTCGAGCTTCTCTGCCGCCGTGCGGTGGTACCACAGCGTGCGCACCATGTCCTTGGCCTGGTCGCCCAGGGCGATGCTCGTGAAGAGCCGGGCCTCGTACTCCAGGGCCCGGTCGAACTGCAGGCCCGCGCCCTCCTGGATGGACTGCATGAC
>CAZFLE010000096.1:2255-4564 GCA_964519895.1 uncultured Enterobacterales bacterium
ACTCCAGGGCCCGGTCGAACTGCAGGCCCGCGCCCTCCTGGATGGACTGCATGACCGCGATGGGGGCCTTGAAGACCCCGGCGGTCTTGTGCTCCAGGAACGCGGCGGCGCCGATGAAGAGCTGCTTGAACTCGATCGAGCTGGGCTGCGGATCCGGGAAGACGTAGTCGCTGTGGTCCCAGGGCTGCTTGGCCTTGGGGTTGTCCAGGCACCACTGGACCGCCGCGGCGTGCACGGCTTCGGGGGTGTCGGCCAGAGCGTCGACGAAGCCGGGACTCTTGGCCTTGGGGGCGCGCAGGGTCTTGCCCGCGGTGATGTACTCCAGCGACGACTGCACGCCGATCATGCGCGGCAGGCGCTGGGTGCCGCCGGCACCAGGGAAGACGCCGATCATGCACTCGGGCAGGCCGACCTGGACACGGAAGCTGTTCAGGGCGATCCGGTGGTGGCAGCTCAGTGCGAGCTCGTAGCCCCCGCCCAGGGCGGAGCCGGTGAGCGCCGCGACGACCGGGAAGGGCAGGGTCTCGATCTTCCGGTAGAGCCGGGTCAGGTCGAGCACGCCGGCCAGCATCTCGGCCGGGTCGTTCGCCAGGTAGAGCATGTCGATGTCGGCGCCGACACAGAAGTCCCGGTGGCCCGTGCCGATCACCAGCCCCTTGACGCCGTCCTGGGCCTGGGCCCACTCGACCGCCGCGAGCAGCCCCTCGCCGAAGTCGGCGTTGAGCTTGTTGACCTTGCCGTCCATCTTCATGAGCAGCGTGGCGACGCCGGTGTCGGCGTCGAGGGCGATCGTGCCCAGCTTCGTCTTGAGAGCCATGTTCACACCCGCTCGATGATGGTGGCGATGCCCATGCCGCCACCGATGCAGAGGGTCACCAGACCCGTGGAGAGACCGCGATCCTCGAGCTCGTCGAGCACGGTGTTGAGCAGCATGGCGCCGGTGGCCCCCAGGGGATGACCCAGGGCGATGGCGCCGCCGTTGACGTTGACCCGGTCGTGGGGAATGTCCAGGGCCTGCATGGTGCGCAGGGGCACCGCGGCGAAGGCTTCGTTGATCTCCCACAGGTCGATGTCCGCCACCGTCATGCCGGCCTTTTGCAGGGCCTTCTGGCTGGCGGGGATCGGGCCTTCCAGCATGAGCACGGGCTCGTCGCCCACCGCCACGCTGGTCACGATGCGGGCCCGGGGCTTGAGGCCCAAGGCGTCGCCGCTCTCGGCCGAGCCGAGCAGGATGGCGGCCGCGCCGTCCACGATGCCGGAGCTGTTGCCGGCGTGGTGGATGTGGTTGACGTGCTCGACGTGGGGGTAGCGGCGCTTGGCCAGCGCGTTGAGCTTGAAGTGCACGCCCATGGCCTCGAACGAGGGCCGGAGCTTGCCCAGGGCCTCGGCGGTGGTGCCGGGCCGGGGGTGCTCGTCGGCGACCAGGATCGGGTTGCCGGCGAAGTCGTTGACCGGGACGATGGAGCGGCTGAAGGCGCCGCGCTCGACGGCCGCCGCACACCGGGCCTGGCTGGCCGCGGCAAAGGCATCGACGTCGTCCCGGGAGATGTCGGCCATGGTGGCGACCAGGTCGGCGCTGATGCCTTGGGGGATGAAGCCGACCTTGAACTGGAAGTCGATGTCGGTCATGGCACCGCCATCGGAGCCCATCTTGACCCGGCTCATGCTCTCGACGCCGCCGGACACGACCACGTCGTTGAAGCCGCTCTTGACCAGGGCGGCGCCGTGGTGGACCGCTTCGAGGCCCGAGCCGCAGAAGCGGTTCAAGGTCACGCCGGGGGCGGACTCGCTCCACCCGGCCTGGAGCACCGCCGTGCGGGCGATGCACGCGCCCTGGTCGCCGACCTGGGTGACGCAGCCGACGATGACGTCCTCGACCTTGCTGGTGTCCAGCTCGTTGCGGGCACTGAGCGCCTGGAGCGCGGTGGTGAGCAAGGTGACCGGCTTGACCGGGTACAGGCTTCCGGAGCTCTTGCCCCGGCCGCGCGGCGTCCGCACGGCGTCGTAGAGATAGGCCTCGCCCATGGGGGGTGTCCTCGTGAGGGTGCCCGGAACGCTTAGCATGCTCAGGAACCTGGCGCGAGGTGGGCGGACGCACCGCTCGCTGACCTGGGCTAGCCGGCCGCCTTGGCCCCCAGGGACTCACACACCAGCTCGCCCATTGCCGGGCTTGCGACCCAGTTGTCCAGCAGCACCGGCGGCACCGGCCCCGTGTCGCTGAGCACGTCGGTGGTGATCTTGCAGGGGTCGATGCCCTCGAGGTTGAACCGCACCGTCATGGTGTGGGACCCGGTGCCCAGCCCGCCGCC
>CAZFLE010000096.1:4664-27889 GCA_964519895.1 uncultured Enterobacterales bacterium
CCTCGAGGTTGAACCGCACCGTCATGGTGTGGGACCCGGTGCCCAGCCCGCCGCCATAGGCGATGGCCACGTCGACGAAGCGGTCCCCAGCGCCGGTGCCGCAGCCGCCGGCGCTCGCGCCGACCACGCTGGCGGACTTGAATTTGGCCATGGGGTGGGCGATGGCCAGAGCGTCCTGGCCGATCTGGGTGGCGCGGCCATCCGGCAGCTGGACGGTGAAGGAACAAGCGGTCAGCAGCAGCGCGATCATGGGGTCTCCGTTTCGGCCCGGTTCCTAGCGACGTGGCCCAGGGCCATGGCGCCGCAGACCCCCGAGCGGGTACCGAGACCCGGCTGGACCAGGTAGGCATCCAGCCCGTCAGCCATGGCCGGCGAGTCCTGGTAGCCCCCCAGCAGGGTCTCCATCTGCTGACGTACCCGAACGTGCAGGTCCGGTCGAGCGCCCACCCCTCCGCCGAGCACGAACCGCCGCGGGGAGATGATGTAGGTGATGCTCACGATGGCCTGGGCCAGGTAGAAGGCCTCGACGTCCCAAGCCCGGTGGTCCGCCGGCAGCTGCTCCACCGGGTGGTTCCAGCGCATCTGCATCGCGGGCCCGCTCGCCAGGCCCTCCAGGCAGTCGCCGTGGAAGGGACAGGTCCCGGGAAAGGCCTGGTCGTCCGGGTGCCGCTTGACGCGCATGTGGCCCATCTCGGCGTGGAGCAGGCCCACGAAGGGCTGCCCCTTCACCACCGCGCCGCCCCCGATCCCCGTGCCCACGGTGAGGTAGATGAGGGGGTCCGCGCCCACCCCAGCGCCCCAGATGTACTCGCCGTACGCCGCCCCGTTCACGTCGGTGGTGATCGCGGTGGGGACCCGCAGGCTCTCCTGGAAGATGGCCCGCATGGGCACGTTGCTCCAGTGGGGCTTGGGGGTCTGGGTGATCGAGCCGTAGCCCGCGGACGCCGGGTCCAGGTCCAGGGGCCCGAAGGACGCGACGCCGACCCCGGTGAGCTGGTCGACCAGGGGCTCCAGCAGGTCCCGGACGCGGCCCAGGGTCTCCTGGGGCGTGGTGGTGTCCAGGCGCTCGAAGAGCTGGATGTCCTGGGGCGTCCGGCCGACCGCGACGTGGACCTTGGTCCCCCCCGTCTCGATGCCCGCGACCAGCCCTTCAGTGTCCAGCAGCCGCCTCGCGGATGACCCGGTCCAAGAGCACCGAGAGTTGATCGAGGGTGTAGGGCTTCTGCAGGAAGGCGGCGAATTCGACCTCGGACTGCTGCCGGCGCAGCTCCAGCTCGGTGAAGCCACTGGACAGCACGACCGGGACCCGGTGACCGAGCTCGGCGATGGCCTGGAGCACCTCGACGCCGTTCATGCCCGGCATGTTCAGGTCCAGCAGGACCGCGGCCAGGGATCCCATGTGGGTCGCAAAGGCCGAGACGCCGCTGCGGCCGTCCCCCGCGTCGATCACCCGGTACCCCAGGGTCTCCAGCATGGCCCGGGCGGTGTGGCGGACCCCGGCCTCGTCGTCGACCACCAGGACCAGACCGCCGGCGGATGCTCGCGGCGCCTCGACCACCGCCTGGTCCCGGGCCTGGTCGCTCACCGCGGGCAGCCGCACGATGAAGCTGGTGCCCTGCCCGGGCTCGGTCTTCAGGTCCAGCTCGCCGCCGTGGCCGCGCACGATGCCCAGGACGGCGGCCATGCCAAGCCCGCGGCCCGTGACCTTGGTGGTGAAGAAGGGATCGAAGATCCGCTGCCGGGTGGCCTCGTCCATGCCGTGGCCGGTGTCGTGGACCTCGAGCACCACCAGCCGGCCGCTGCCGGCCCCTTCGACCCGGGTGACGACCCGGACCCGTCCCCCCTCGGGCCCGATGGCTTCGGCGGCATTCATGACCAGGTTCATCACCACCTGCTGGAGCTGCACGGGGTCCGCGAGCACGGCGGGCAGTCCGGTGCTCAGCTCGAGCTGCAGGCCCACCTTCTTGCGAATGCCGGCCTCCAGCAGCTGCACGATCTGGTCCACCTGGACCGAGAGGTCCACAGGCTCGGTCTGGACCTGGGCCTTGCCCGAGTAAGCCAAGAGCTGCCGCACCAGGTCCGCAGCCCGCTGGGCCGTGGCGATGACCTGTTCCATGCGGACCCGCTCACGGCTGGTCTCGGGCAGCCGGTTGGCCACCAGGTCCGCCTTGCCCAGGATGACCATCAGCAGGTTGTTGAAGTCGTGGGCGATGCCCCCGGCGAGCAGGCCCAGGCTCTCCAGCTTCTGGGTCTGGAGCATCTGCTCCTGCAGAGCCGCCTGCTCCGCGAGGGCCTCGCGGCGGGCCTCGACCATCGCCGTCACGTCGGTGGCGACCATCATCGTGCCGGCGATGGCGCCGGCGTCGTCGCGCAGAGCCTGGGTGACGTAGTTGTAGAAGCGGAGCTCGGTGCCGCCGTCGGCTGTCAGGACACGGGCCTCGGCCTCGATGCCTTCCAGGGGCTCGCCGGTCGCCCAGATCTGGTCCAGCAGGTCGAAGAAGCCCTGGTCGGCGAAGTCCGGCAGGGCCTCGCGACCGGGCCGCCCGAGCACGTCGCGGTCGCCGACCATCTCCAGGTACCGCGGGTTGGCATAGGTCAAGACGTGGTCTCGGCCCTTGCGGATGGCGATGATGGCTGGCGCCTGGTCGAGGAGGGCGACGGTGCTCGACGTCGGAAGCGCGTCCTGGTCCACGGGCGGACTCTACCAGCCCGCGTCCTCCGAGGTCCCGGCTGCGCGGGCCAGGGCGTCGACCACCGTGTCGATCCGCACCGGCTTCTTGATCACGCGGTTGGGGACCGCACTCAGGAAAGCGCGTGCCCTGGGGGTGAAGGCCTCGCCCGTCAGGAAGACCACACGCTGGACCAGGTCCGGGTGCTCCTGGGAGAGGGCAGCGTAGAAGCGCGGCCCGTCGACCACCGGCATCATCACGTCACAGAGGATGGCGTCGAAGGCGGCGTCCTGGGCGAGCTGCCGCAGCGCTTCGCCGCCGTCGGTGGTGACCAGCACCTGGTGGCTCGGGGTCATGGCCCGCTGCAGGGCGGTGCCCACGTGCTGCTCGTCGTCGACCACCAGGACCCGCAAGGACCGCTCCGGCGTGATCGGTCGCTGGGGGCCGCTCGGGGTCGAGACCACGAGACCGGTCTCCAAGGGCAGCGACAGGGTGAAGCGGCTGCCCTGGCCCAGCCGGCTGGTCACTGTCAGGGACCCCTGGTGTCGCCTGGCGGTCTCTGCGCACAGGCTCAGGCCGAGCCCGGTGCCTCGGCCCTGGCTGCGGGTGGTGAAGAAGGGCTCGAAGATGCGCGCCAGGTTCTCCGGTGGAATGCCGCAGCCAGAGTCCTCGACGACCAGCCCGACCCCATCGTCCGTCTGGCCGGACCGCACGGTCACCCGGCTCTCCCGCTTGTCGCCGTCGTCGACAGCGTGGGCGGCGTTGACCAACAGGTTCACGGTGAGCTGGATCAGCCGGGAGCGCTCGCCCACGATGAGCGGGCAGGGTTCCAGGTCCAGGACCAGCTCGGCCCGGTGCCGCAGCTCGTTCCGGACCAGGTTGCAGGCGCTGCGCACGATGTCCGCCAGGTCCAGCTCGACGATCTTGTCGCCCCCAGCCCGCGCAAAGCTGGACAGGTCCCGCACGACCTCGCGGATGTGATCCATGCCCTCCTGGTTCTCGGTCATCGTGGCGCGCATCTCGTCCACGAGCGCGGGCTCGATCTGGCCCTCGAGGGCGTTGATGCGGTCCAACAGCCAGCTCAGGTTGAGCTGGACATAGGTGAGGGGGTTGTTGATCTCGTGGGCGACGCCGGCGGCGAGCAGCCCGACCGAAGCCAGGCGATCGGCCAGGACCAGGCGCTGCTCGAGCTCTCGCGTCCGCTGGGCGGCATCGAGCTCCTGGCGCAGCCGCTGCTCCGACGCCTCGAGCTCGGAGTGGAGCCCGTGGCGAGCCACGGCGTGAAACAGCACCCGCCCCAGCCAAGCCGACGCCAGGTCCCGGTGGAGCACGACGTCCTCCAGGCCGGTCTCGAGCAGGCCGGCGTCGGTGTGCTCGTCGTGCTGGTAGCCCACCACCGCGACACCGCAGACCGGGAGCAAGGTGGCCAGGACGTCACTGCCGTCGTGCCCGGCCAGAGCGCAGTCGACCAGGATGACGTCTGCGGTTCCCGAGAGCGCTTGCGCCATCGCCTCGTCCAAGCTCAGGGTCGACGAGACCACGAATTCGGCATGTCTGGACCGGCGCAGCGCCGACCGGACCAGGACTTCGTCCCCCTGGTTCGCCGCCAGGTGCAGGACGTGAACGGTGCGCCCGCTCGTCCCGTCGTTGTTGGACTCCCCACGTTGAGACACGGCTCTCACGTTCGAGACCCTATCCGACGGGACGGCAGGGCGGCGTGCGGGGTACGTGCCAAGGCATGACCAGCCTCATGCTCCTGCTCGCCTGCGGCGGCGACCGGGTGACGCTCGTGGTGCCGAGCGAAGCCTTCGAAGCCTTTGAAGCCCTGGCCCGACACACGCCAATCCAGGACCTGACCGTGACCCCCAGCGCCGACCCGGCCAGCGACGCCGGGGGACGCGGACTCCAGGTCGCCGTGGTCCAGGATCTGGACTGCACCGAGTGCTTCGAGCTCACGGGCGACGGCAGCGACTGGACCGTGCACGGCGGCGACCTGCTCGGCCTGCAGTACGGCGTGGCCCACCTGTTCGAGCAGGGCCTGGGCTACCGCTTCCTCCACCCGCACGACCCGTGGGTCCCTGCGCAGCACCTGGACCCGACCGCCCTCGGCGGGCGCCACAACCCGGAGATCGACCGCCGCGGACTGCACCTCCACACCCTGCATCCCACCGATGCCTTCATGGACTTCTGGGAACCCGACGGGGACGCCGGGCTTGCACGGGCCGAGGCCGTGCTGGACTGGGCGGTCAAGCAGAGGGCCAACCACGTGCAGTGGGTCGGGCTGGACGACATCGCGGACAGCGGCTTCCGACACGAGGACTGGGTCGCCACGACGGCGCAGATCCTGGAGATGGCCCGGACCCGCGGCCTGACCACCGGGCTGGGGCTCCAGCTGTTCGGCGCGGCCAACCTCCAGCAGTCCTTCGATCTGCTCGACGACGTGGGCACCGAGGCGGAACAGCGGGCGGAGATGCATCAGAGGCTGTCCCTGCTCTCGGAGGGGCTCGACTTCGACGTCTACAACCTGAGCTTCGGGGAGTTCTACGACGAGGATCCCCAGGGCTTCGTGGACTCGGCCACGTGGGCGGTCGAGGAGATGCAGGCCGTCCAGCCGGGGGTCGAAGTGCCGGCCGTGGTGCACGTGGGCGCCGATCTCACAGTCGAGTACCAGGGCGAGGACCTGCTCTACTACCACCTGGCCAAGCACGTCGAAGGCTTGACCCCGTGGGTCCACACGGTCATGTTCTACACGCTCTTCGACGACGCTGGGGGGGCCTACCACCACGAGGAATTCTCCGAGCACCGGGCACTTCTGCTCGATCGGCTCCACGCGGGTGAACCTGTCGGCTATTTCCCGGAGACCGCCTACTGGGTCGCCTTCGACAACCCCGTGCCCCAGGCCCTGCCGCTCTATGCCCGCAGTCGCCACCGGGACCTGGACCAGATCCGGCTCGCCGGCGCCACCCTCGAGGACCACGTGCTCTTCAGCAGCGGCTGGGAGTGGGGCTACTGGGCCCACGACGTGGCCGCCCTGCGGCACAGCTACACCCTCCAGGACGACTGGTGCGGACCGATCCGCTTCATGCTGGAGCCCCAGGGGTCCGGGCTGGCAGACCTGGTCTGCGAGCTCGGAGACCTCCAGGCCACCGCGCTGATCGACCAGCGGCTCGCCCCCTGGCTCGCGGGCCAGGACAACCTGATGGTGCTCGGGTACAACCTGGACATCGTGAGCCAACCGGTGCGCCCGGTCTGGGAGGACCTGGTGGCCTACGACGACGAGGCCCGCGCCCTGTTCGACGCCGACGTCCTGATCCCGCTGGTGGCCTACCGCGACGCGCTGCAGGGGCTGTCGGACCGTGCCGCGGGCCTGGACCTGGCGGACAACCGCGTGGTCCGAGAGGCCCTGGACGGCTTCGCCGTCGACGCCCTGCGGGCCGCGTTCATGGTCGAGGTCCTGGGCGCGCTGATGGACGCAGACCCCGGACGCCTGGACGACGCCCAGGACCGGATGGCCCAGGCGGCCGAAGTCATCGCCGCCCGCCACGGCGATCTGCACGACCCCGACCCCGAGCGGCTGGTCTCCGAAGAGGCCAACGCGACCATCTACCCCTTTGGCTACCTCTTGCGGGCCGACACCCTCTGCTACTGGGAGCGGGAGCTGAGCGACGCCCGCAATGTGCTGGAAGATGCGGGGCTCGTGGTGCCCGGGTGTTCGCTCTGATCGGGGGTTAGGACGGGCCCATGCGACGTGTCGTCATCGCCCTGCCGTCCACCGACTTCGAGCCCACGGAAGCATCGGTGCCGTGGAAGGCCTTCCGAGACCACGACTTCGAGGTCTGCTTCGCGACCCCCGACGGCAAGCCTGCGGCCTGCGATCCCCTGGCGCTCACCGGGGCCCTGTTCGGCCAGATCAAGGCCACGCCGGACCACGGCGCCCTCTACGCCCGGATGCTCGAAGACCCCGGGTTCCTGGACCCCCTGGCCTATGAGCAGCTCGATCCTCTGCACTTCGCCGCCCTGGTCCTGCCCGGCGGACACGCACCCGGGATGCGGCCCTACCTGGAGAGCCCGGTGCTCCAGGCCCACGTGGTGGCCTTTGCGCGAGCCCGCAAGGTCCTGGGCGCCATCTGCCACGGCTCTGTCGTGCTGGCCCGGGCCATCGATCCCGCCACCCAGCAGAGCGTGATCCACGGGCGCCGCCTCACGGGCCTGCCCAAGCGCCTGGAGTGGTCGGCGTGGGCGGCCACGGCGTGGAAGCTGGGCCACCACTTCCGCACCTACCCGGAGTGGGTCCAGAGCGAGGTCGGGCGCGCAGCCGGGCCCGAGGGGGCCTTTGTCGCCGGACCCCTGTGGTCGACCTATGGCAACGGCTGGTGCCTGGTGGACGACAACCTGGTGACCGCCCGCTGGCCCGGAGACGCCGAGGTCTGGGCCAAGCAACTGGTCGAGACCGTCCAGGACAGCATCGAGGCCGTGCCCACGGAGCAAATCAGCGGCTGAGCAGCGCCCGCAGGTGCCCCTCGATGGCGTCGCGGGCGTCCCGGAAGCGCACCAGCAGGGCTTCGTCGGTCACCGCGGGGTCGTCGGTGGCCGGATCGGGCAGCGGAAAGTGCAGGCGGCGAGCGTCTCCGAGCCAGGCCGGGCACACCTCGTCCGCGCACCAGGTGATCACCGTGTCCACCGTGGCGGGGTCGATGCGGTCCACCGACTTGGACCGGTGGGCACCGAGATCGATGCCGACCTCGGCCATGACGCGGATGGCCATCGGATTGACGGTGGACGGCGCAGACCCGGCACTCTGGACCGTGCCCCGATCCCCCAGGAGACGACGGCCCCAGCCCTCGGCCATCTGGGAGCGGGCGGAGTTGGCGACGCAGAGCATGAGCAGGTTCATGGGCTCTCGCTATCCGGTCGGCGACACCCGCAAGGGGTACCGTACGGACCATGCTTCGCCGTGTCCTCCGTCGCCTGGTCCGAGGGCGATCCGCCACACCCGCGCCGCCCCGCCCGCAGCCGGCGCCGCCTCGCGAGCCAGAGCGCGAGCCAGAGGACGGGGTCGAGCCCCCGGACCTCGAGGTCGAAGGCCCCGAGCTCCGCGCCTGGGTCGATGGCGGCCGCGACGTGCACTTCCTGGACATCCGGGAGCCCGGCGAGGTGCGCAATGGCGTGGTGATGGGCTGCCAGTGGATCCCCATGAACAGCGTGCCGGACCGGCTGGACGAGCTGCCGAAGGACAAGACCCTGATCGTCTACTGCGCTGCTGGCGCTCGTAGCTACGGGGTCACTCACTGGCTCCGGGAGCAGGGCTTCCAGGACACCTGGAGCCTGGTCGGCGGGCTGGGTGCATGGCTGGCCGAAGGCGGCGAGTGGGGCAAGCTGGAGGGACCAAAGGTCTGAATTCTCTTGCGGCCCGCTCGGCGCGAGGACTATTTTGATCCTTGGGACGATCGGAAGGCCACTTGGATCTGTCAGCGTTGTTTCGGAGAAAGGCGCACACAGGGGCCGCCGAGCCGGTCGAGTGGCAGCGACACGTCCAACCTCGCCGACGCGATCTGATCAAGCTGGCAGAGCTCTGGGCCTGGCAGGCCCATGCCACCCTGGAGACCCGGGATGGTCAGCTGGGGCACGTGGTCAGCGGTGAGGCCTGCGACGCCCAGACGCTGCTGCTGGTCGAGGCCCTGCTCTCGGGCGCCCAGGTGCGAATCACGGTCCAAGGCCACGCCACGGGTCGCGGCCGCGTGCCCGGCATGGCCGAGCGGGTGTGGACCGGTGTGGTGTGCGGCTGGTCCAGCGCACCTCAGATCCTGGCTCGACTGGGCCAATTCGTCTGGGAGGGCCCTGGCTGGGGCCGCCTGCCGGAGCTCCCGGTGAGCGAAGAGACCCTCAAGGTGCTGGCACTGCGTCGTCCGGATCGCCCACTGGGTGCGCTGCTGCGCGAAGCCGACGTGGACCCGTCCCAGGTCGCCAACGAGCTCTCGGCCTTGAGCCGCCTGGCGGTGGTCGACGTGTGCTCCGCGACCGACGACCACGCGCCCCTGCACCGGGTCCAGCCGCCGGTTGCCAGCGCCGATGACACCCCCAGCCTGGGTCCTTTCGTGGCGCCGGTCCGGGATCGCGAGACCCTCGTGGCGGCCCTGGACGGGCTGCGGCGCAAGGACCCATGGCTGGCCCTGGGCCTGTTGCGAGACGCCACCCACCTGGAGATCGCTGCAGTGAGCCAGGACCTGCGGGACCGGCACCTCCCCTGGCCGAGCGACAGCCCGGGCAACCGCAAGCTGCTGGGCCTGATCCGGGCCGAGATCGACCGGGTGCGGGCGATGTTGGTGACCGAGGACCCGACCGAGACCGACCACTTCTCCGAGGTGTTGCTGCACTGAGGCGATGCAGCCTGGGCAAGCGCCCTGGGCCGCCGCGGTAGCGTGCGCCCGTGGACCCCACCGTGCTCTCGCTCGTGCCTGCGCTGCTCACCGTCGTGCTGGCCTTTGCCACCCGGCGGGTGTTGCCGGCTCTCTTCCTGGGCATCGTGGCGGGCGGGGTCGTGTTGTTCCTGCGGACCGGGGAGCCCGCGGATCTGAACATCCTGAGCCGGTTCCTGATCCCGGCCCTTGGGAGCAAGTCCTTTGCCCAGATCCTCCTCATCTACCTGTGGTGTCTGGGTGGTCTGATCGGGATCTGGGAACGGACCGGCGGCGCCGAACACTTCGCCCGCGTGGTCGGGGGGCGGTTCGCGCGGGGGCCTCGATCGAGCCTTGGGTTCTCGTGGCTGATGGGGGTGGTCTTCCACCAGGGCGGAACCGTGAGCACGGTGCTCACTGGGACCACCGTGAAGCCCGTCGCCGACGCCCACCGGGTGGCCCACGAAGAGCTGGCCTACGTGGTGGACAGCACCGGTTCGCCCGTGGCGACGGTGGTGCCGTTCAACGCCTGGCCGGCCTACATCTCGGGCCTGGTCGTGGGCACGGTGCCCCTGCTGCCCGACGCCCAGGCCGGACTCGACTTCTACGTCCAGGCGATTCCCTACAACTTCTACGGCTGGTTCGCGGTGATCGGCACGGGGCTGTTCAGCGCCGGCTGGCTGCCGTGGATCGGACGACGGATGCGGGAGGCTCGGGAGCGAGCCCGCGAGAGCGGTGCCCTCGATGCGCCGGACGCCCGCCCTCTGATGCCGCCCGACGAGCCGCCCAGCGCCGCGGACGGCACCGACTACACGCCGTCGCTGGCGGACTTCCTGGTCCCCCTGGGGGTGCTGATCTCGGTGGCGGTCCTGCCCTATGCACTCACGGGCACGAGCTGGATCAACGAGGCCTTCGCCCTGTGCACCCTGTCGGCCATCGCGGTCGCCCTGGCCCGCGGGCTGACGCTGCCAGAGGTGCTGGACGCCTTCCTGCGGGGCTGCCAGCAGATGACCATCGGCGCGGTGATCCTGGGCCTGGCCGTGACCCTGGGCCTGGTGTCCAAGGAGCTGAACACGGCGGCGTACGTCGTGTCGTTGCTGGGGAACGGATTCCCCCTGGTGCTGTTGCCCGGAGCGCTGACGGCGCTGTGCATGGGCATCGCCTTTGCCACAGGCACGTCCTGGGGGACCTATGCGGTGGTGTTCCCCATCGCGATGCCCCTGGCCTGGGCCCTGGCCCCGGACCCGACCTACCTGCACGTGTGCTTCGGGGCGGTCCTGGGAGGCGCGGTCTTCGGGGATCAGTGCTCACCGATCTCCGACACGACGATCCTGAGCAGCATGTTCACGGGCTGTGACCTGATGGACCACGTGAAGACCCAGCTACCGCTGGCCCTGGGGGCCGCCACCCTCGCGGCGGTCGCCAGCACCCTGGTCGCGCTGGTGGCCGTGTGATCCCGCTCCCCGAGCGAGGGCTGTCCGACCTGCACAGACACCTGGACGGCTCGATGCGGCCCGGCACCCTGCAGGAGTTGGCCCACGAGCGAGGACTGAGGGTGCCCGCAGACCTGCCGTTCCAACCGGGCATGGGCCTGGCCGCTGCCCTGGCGCGCTTTGCCTTCACCCTGTCCTGCCTGGACACCCCCGACGCCGTGCGCCGGGTCGCGTCGGAGATGTGCGAGGACGCCGCCGCACACGGCGTGGAGACCCTCGAGGTGCGCTTCGCGCCCCAGCTCCACGGGCCTCCGCTGGCCCAGATGGTCGACGCGGCGCTCACGGGACTCGCGGGTCGTGCAGGTCTGATCCTGTGCGGCCTGTACGGCGAGGACCCCCAGGTCCTCGACCGCCTGGTGGACTGCGCGTCCACCCGGCCCGGCGTGGTCGGGATCGACCTGGCCGGGGGCCCTGGGCCAGACCAGCGGTGGGCCCTGGCGGACTACGCGGCCCCCTTTGCCCGAGCCAGGGCGCTCGGCCTGGGCCGCACCGTGCACGCCGCCGAGGGCCGGCCCCCGCACGAGATCCGCACGGCCATCGAGGACCTGCACGCCCAGCGCATCGGTCACGGCACCACCCTGCTCCGGGATCCGGCGGTCACGGAGCTCGTGCTCCAGCGGGGCGTCGTGATCGAGGCCTGCGTCACGTCGAACTGGCAGGTGGGCGCCATCGCCCGACCCGAGGACCACGACCTGCCCCGCTGGCTGGCCCGCGGGATCCGGGTCGCCGTGTGCTGCGACAACACGCTGCTGTCGGCCAATGACGCCCAGAGCGAGCTGGCGCTGGTCGCCGCACTGCCCGGCATGACCCCAGCGCGGATCGACGCAGTGCTGGAGACCGGGCGCGACGGGGCGTTCAGGATCTCCGGGTAGACGTCACGCCAGCCACCGGACGCACTCCTCGGCGCTGGACTGCACGCCCTCGTCGACGGCGGGCACCAGCCACTCCGGCACATACGAGATCAGCACCGGCTCTGCGTCGAGGATGGTGGCGGCTGCCCACAGGTCCCACGCCGGCACATTGTGTCCGTTGAACAGCCCGTGGGTCACGAACTCCAGGGTGCCGCAGGCGAGCTGCTGTTCGGGCTCGTAGAGCAACCAGCGCCCCACTGGCGGCACGGCGATCGCGTCGGCGAGGGCCCGGTCCCGGCGCTGGACGACCTGGGCCACCAGCGCGTCGAAGGGCCGGGGAAGCTCGCCCTCGGCGTGCCATCCCGAGGGCCGCAGGGCAAGGGAACGATGCCTCGAGCCTGGCGGCCCGGGCACCTGGCGCCGCAGTCGCGCCCAAGCGCACACAGCCGCACTGCGGTGGGTCAAGACCCTGGGATCCAGGTCCAGCACCGCCCCACTCTACGCCTCCAAGGAGTAGGATCGCGCCTCCTTCCCGCTCCCGGAGGCGACCGTGTCGCTGCTCCTGTCCTTGTTCTTCGCCACCGCCGAGCCGGCACAGATCGCAGGGGTGAACATCCCCGACACGGCGTCCGTCGCCGGCAAGTCGGTGGTGCTCAACGGTCTGGGACTGCGCGAGAAGTACTTCATCGACGTGTACATCGGGGCCCTGTACCTGCCCGCCCGCACGTCCAACGCTTCGTCGGCCATCAACCAGGACGTGCACAAGCGCATCGTGATGCACTTCATCTACAAGGAGGTCACCGCCGCCCAGCTCAACGAGGTGTGGCGCGAGGGCTTCGCGAACGTCCCGAACAAGGCCGCCCAGAAGCCCAACCTGGACAAGCTCTGCAGCTGGATGGCGACCGTGAACTCCGGCGACCAGATCGTCCTGGACTACGCGCCGGGCACTGGAACCACCGTCACGGTCAAGGGCCAGAAGAAAGGCACCATCGCCGGGGCGGACTTCATGAAGGCCCTGTGGACCGTCTACCTGGGGCCCGTGCCCCCCACCGAGAAGCTCAAGAAGGGGATGCTGGGACGATGATGCGCAACCTGATCCTGGCCGCCGCGGCCGTCGCCCTCACCGGCTGTGCCGGCGCCAAGCAGAAAGCCGTCGAAGACGCGATGTACGCGATCTGGAACGAGGGCGATCTGTCCGTCATCGAGGACAACTACGCCCCCGAGCTCCAGAACGGGGTCCGCGAGTTCGTGACCGAGTACCGGGAGATCTACCCGGACATCCAGGTCCGCATCGACGACTTCGTGACGAGCGGCCCGTACTACGTGACCCTCTGGACCGTGACCGGGACCCACAAGGATCTGGGCATCCCCGTGGAGCTGTCCGGAGTCAGCGTGCGGGTCCGCGAGGGCGGTAAGTTCGTTCGCGAGCACCTGTACTACGACATGAAGGACGTCTACGACCAGCTGGGGTTCACGTTGGTCCCCCCCGAGGGGGCCACGCCCTTCGGTCCGATCGAGCTGCCCCAACCGGGCGAGGCCCTGACCGAAGACGCCGCGCCCCCGGCGGATGCGGCCGAGGACGGAGAGGGCGGCGACGAGGCCCCGGCCGAAGGCGAGGAAGCCCCCGCCAAGGAAGCCCCGGCCGAAGGCGAGGAAGCCCCCGCCGAGGAAGCCCCGTAGCTCACGGCTGGACTTCGTAGGCCCCCAGGTCCCAATCGCCGTCCCGGTACAGCCGTCGGGCATCCACGCCCAGGTCCGACGTGCCAGAGGCGTCTCGGGCTGGGCTGGAGGCGTCGATCGGCCGCACCGGCAGCTCGTTGCCACCGTCCGGCCCCAGGCTCGACAGCGCCGGGTTCGACGCCAGGGTGATCGTGCCCGACCCGCAGCCCACCTCGGCGATGTTGACGCCGCTGAAGGTCACGTCGCCGGCGCAGTCCGACGCCCCCGTCGGGTCCGTGTTGCCCCACAGGATGCTCCCCGCCACCGTGAAGGCACCCGACCGGGTCCGGTGGGTCTGCAGTGCCGCGCCACACCCCGAGACACAGTCGACGCTGTTGTCGGAGAAGGTCCCGTGGTTCACGTCCACGGCGGCCTCCCACGCGTAGATGGCCCCGCCCTCCTCGACCGCGTGGTTCGCGTCGAAGGTCACGTTCTGCAGATCGACGGTCCCATCGGCCCAGATCGCGCCACCGCGGAGCCCCGCCGTGTTGTCCGAGAACGTCGACCGCACGATGTGGGTGGCGCCGGTGACGACGAGCGCCCCGCCGTCTCCGGAGTCCGACGCGCTGACCCAGGACTCCTTGATGTCGACGGTGCCGTCGGCGGAGATCGCGCCGCCCGCCAGGTTGGCGTCGTTGTCCTCAAAGGTGCTCTCGGCCACGGAGACATCGGTGCAGCGGATCGCCCCGCCCTCCGTGCCGGCGACATTGCCCTCGAAGTGTGAGGACTCGGCGATGACCGCGCCAGGAGTGCTGCCGCCGTAGCACAGGATGCCGCCTCCGCCGTACCTCGCCGTGTTGTCCAGGAACACCGCGTCCCAGAGAGTGATCGTGGCCCCGTAGCCCTGGATGGCGCCCCCATAGTCCCCTCTGGCGTTCTGCAGCGGCACGTTCTCGAGGCTCAGGTCGGCCCAGGTGCCGATCAGCGCCATGCGGTCCCCGCCGTCGATGACCGTGGGCGTGCTCCCCGTGCCGACGATGGTGAGGGCCTCGCGGACCTCCAGGCGACCCAGGGTGACGCGCAGGTCGACGGGAAAGGTGTCGCAGACCTCGATGGTGTCCGCGCCTGTCGATGCATTGGCCGCCACGATGGCCGACCGCAGCGAACAGGTCATGCCAGGCGCACAGGGCCCCAGGCGGTCCACCGCCGCACAGGCCGTGTAAGTGGTGCCGCCAGCGGCGTGGGACGGAGAGATGGCCAGGACGGCCAGGGTGATCGGGTTGAGCATTCGACACCTCCTGACCGCCCAGTGCGCGGGCTCAGTCAGAGCGATCGACCTTTGTCCTAGGGCCCTCGATTTCTCGCCGGCGGGCCCGACGCATGGCCCCCAGAGGCACACTGGTGCCATGCTCCTCCTCCTCATCGCCTGCAGCGGCACCGGCACCGTGAGCTCGGACTCGGACGCCACACCGACCTCGCCCACCGCTGACTCCCAAGACTCCACGCCCACCGACTCGCGTCCCGGCGACAGCCCGACCCAGGACTCCCACACCGCCGAGACCGGCACCCTGGACTCCGGCGGTGAGCCCTGGACGCTGCCCGAGCGGCCGGACACCTCGTCGCCGGGGCCCGACGACCCCTGGCGCTACGGCGGCGGCGTCGACTACCCCGACACGGTCGATCCCAGCTGGCCCGTGGTCACGATCGTGGACACCGACGCGGCGCTGGTCGCTGCGCTCGAGGCCGCCCAGCCCGGGGAGATCGTCTACGTGGCCGACGACGCGGTCATCGACCTGACCGACGAAGCCGGGGTGTGCGTGCCAGAGGGGGTGTGGCTGGCCGGGGGACGGGGCGTCGACGGCGCAGCCGGGGGCCTGGTCTTCGTGACAGAGACCTGGAAGAGGCCGGTGTTCACGGTCTGTGGCGACGACGTGCGCATCACCGGCTTCCGACTCATCGGGGCCGACAGCGACGAGTGCCCGGTCCAGTGGCCCGACAGCTGCTCCGGCGACATCGACGGGGACTCGAACTGCCGGGACTGCGAGGAAGCGTCGATCGGGATCCAGGTCAAGGGCTACGACCGGCTCGAGATCGACAACATGGAGCTCGCAGGCTGGTCCTATGCCGCGACCTGGTTCGTGGAGTCGGTCGACGACCAGGTCCACCACAACCACATCCACCACACCCAGCGCCAGGGCCTGGGCTACGGCGCCGTGCTCACCCGGGGCGGCGATGAGCTGGTGACCGTGGACATCGCGTGGAATCGCTTCGACTACAACCGGCACGCGGTGGCGGGCAGCGGCGAGCACGGCCAGGACTACGACGCCCACGACAACCTGGTGCTCGAGCACGCCATCGGCCACATCTTCGACATGCACGGCGAGAACGAGAACACCGACAACGGGTCCGAGCTCGCCGGCGGGGACATCCGGGTCCACGACAACACGGTGTTGCCCACCGATCAGTACGCGCTGGTCGTACGCGGACGGCCAGACCACGGCAGCTGGCTCTACGACAACTGCCTGGGCCGCAACGATGCCGACGCAGCGGCGAAGCAGTCCAACTTCACGGGGAACTTCTGGGTCGACGAGGACCCGACAGGCGCCGCAGCGCCGAACACCTATGGGCGGTCGGGCGCCCAGTGCGAGACCGAGCGCTGGTGCTGGTCCGCCGGCGCGGTCGGGCCCTGGGCCTACGGCGCCACGGGGGGGGAGGACCTGGACGAGCTGGCCTTTGGGGACTTCGACGGCAACGGGCGCACCGACGCCTTCCGGGCCACAGGCAGCCAGTGGGAGTGGTCAAGCGGTGCGACCGCCGCCTGGGCCACCCGAAACACCAGCAGCTACACCTTGGGGTCCCTGGCCTTCGGGGACTTCGACGGCGACGGGCAGACCGACGTGTTCGCCAGCACCGGCGGCGAGTGGCGCATGTCGTCGGCGGGCAGTGGGGGCTGGACCACCCTGAACGCCGACCTGAGCGACGGCCTGGGGGACCTGGGCTTCGCCGACTTCGACGGCGACGGTCGGACCGACGTCTTCCGCGCCACCGGCAGTCACTGGGAGTGGTCCAGTGGCGGCGCCACGGCCTGGACGCGGCTCAACACCTCGACGTACACCCTGGACTCCCTGGCCTTTGCCGACTTCGACGGGGACGGCAAGGCCGACGTGTTCCGAGCCAGCGGCTCCGAGTGGGCCATCAGCTACGGGGGCACGGGCAGCTGGACCACGCTGAACTCCTCGACAGTCGGCCTCTCTTCGATGGCCCTGGCCGACGTGAACGGCGACGGCCGGGCCGACGTGCTCCGACGCAGCGGAACGCGCTGGGTGGTCAGCTGGAGCGGCACCGGCGGCTGGACGGACCTGCGTGTGGAGAGCCTGGATCCGGCCGACCTGGCCTTTGGCGACTTCGACGGCGACGGTGCCGCCGACGTCCTGCGGACCGGCTGCTTCTGAGGGTCTCGGCTTGACGATCCGCCCCAGACCCGTGAAAGAAGGGGATCTTCGCCTAGGGACCGTCATGCCGCCCACCCTCGCCGCGCCCCCCACCCGCCCTCTCTCCCAGCTCCTGCCCAACGAGCCACTACTGCTCATGGGGGCAGGGCCGACCCCGATCCCGTTCCCCGTCGCTCGGGCCAACAGCGTGGTGATCAACCACCTGGGACCGACCATGAACAGTGTGCTCGAGGGGGTCAAGGAGATGGCCCGCTACGCATTCCAGACCCAGGCCGAGCACGTGATCGGCGTGGCGGGGTCCGCGTCGAGCGCGATGGAGATGGCCGTCGGCAACCTGGCCTGGCCTGGCCGCAAGGTGCTGAGCCTGGTGACCGGCACCTTCAGCGCCCGGCTGGCCGACATGGCCCGCTGCGTGGGGGCCGACGTGACCGAGGTGGTCAGCCCGGTGGCGACCCCCGCCACCGAAGCCCAGCTGCGCGAGGCGCTGGCCCAGGGCGACATCGACCTGGTCACCCTGGTCCAGGGTGAGACCAGCTGCGGCGTGCTCAACACCGAGCTGCCCGCCATCGTGCGGGCCGCGCAAGAAGCTGGGGCGCTGGTGATCGTCGACGCGGTCTGCACCCTCACCACCATTCCGCTGCAGATGGACGACTGGGGCATCGACGTGTGCGTCACCGGTGGCCAGAAGGGCCTGGCTTCTATCCCCGGAGTGTCCCTGATCGCGTTCTCCGACCGGGCCTGGGAGGTGGTAGAGAGTCGGCCACGCCCCATGCCTCACTGGTGCCTGGACGCACAGCGGGCCTGGAACTTCTGGGGGCACCACCGCTACCACTACACGGCGCCGGTCCCCGGCGTGCTCGCGCTGTACGAGGCTCTGCGGCTGATCGCCGAGGAGACCCTGGAGCACCGCTTCCACCGCCACGCCCGCAGCTCGGCTGCGCTCCAGGCCGGCATCGAGGCCATGGGCCTGAGCCTGTTCGTGCCCGCCCCCTACCGGCTGGACTCGGTGGTCGCCTTCCACCGCCCCACCGGGGTCGAAGCCGCCAAGCTCAAGGATCGCATGGCCCAGCAGTTCGGCGTCGAGATCGCCGGCGCCTTCGGCCTGGACATCCTGCGGGTGGGCCAGATGGGGGAGCAGTGCCGCTCCCACAACCTGTTCCAGGTGCTCTATGCCCTGGGCGAGAGCACGCGCCTCGAAGGCTTCTCCTGCGACGTGTCCGGCGGCATGGCCGCCATGGAGCGCACCCTGGTCGCCCACTCGGAGCGCCCCCACGAGAACGGCGCCGGGCGGCCTGCGCGGTTCTAGACAGGCCAAGCCGGAGTCATGGCCCGGGTACAGAACGGCATTTCATAACGGTCCATGATCGGCGACCTAATGCTTAACAAAAGGTTCCTGACCCCTGTTCCCCCCTCCCCCCCTGTTTCCCTCGGTTGTCCCGTCGCCCCTCGCCGACGCCATTCGGCACAGAATCCGCTGCCAATTGGCACCCTGCCGGCGTCGACGCCTGACGGTGACACCCGGGGAGGGAACATGAAATCACCCAGGGTCCGCCCAGCCACGCCGCTCGACCAAACGCCAGCGCTCGCCCGGCGACCCCGATCGAAGGTTCCCGGTTGCCGTCCCCCTAGTCACCCGACGGCAACACTGGGCGCTCTGGCCGCCCAATTCCCTCCAACCTCTAGGCCTAGGGGTACGAGATCAGGAAGGTGCCCAGGCACATCTCGTCGCCGGTGCCGTCGCCCCAGTAGACGTCTTCGTCCGTGGGGTTGTCCCAGGTGCACTCCACGGTGAGTGCGTCACCCGCGTTGAGCCTCTGGGGCTCGGTGAAGCGGTAGCCGCGCTGCCAGTTGAAGTCCCAGCGCGGCACGTCGATGAGGCAGGTCTCGCTGCCGTCGGCCCTGTCCAGCCGTCCGATCCCGGAGCGGCCGAGCTCGTGCATGTGCAGGCTGGCACTGTAGATGTTGAGGTCCACGGGCAGCGCATAGCTGAAGCTGTGCCTCACCCCGCTGGAGTTGGCAGGGATCGCCATCAAGTCGGTGTCGATCCAGCCCGGGTTGGCCCACGGCTGGATGGTCGACGGGTGGGTGACGTCGGTCTCGGTGGCCACGAGCACGCGGGTCTGATCGGCACCCGGCCCGGAATTCTCCAGGTTGTAGTGCATCTGCAGGACGATCTTGGACCCCGCGGAGACCCGAATGCCTGTGCCCTCTGGGAACATCGAGACCGGGCCGCCGGGGGCCCAACCGCCGAGCCAGCGGGGATCTTCGCCTTCGACGAAGCCCGGGCCGCCGTAGCAGCTGTAGCCCTCGTCCTGGTCGGCGGCGTCCAGGTCCTCGTAGAACGAGACCGTGTCGGGCTCGGCGATGTAGGCGATCACGTGGTGCACCACGGCGTCGTTGCCGGGGTCTACGTCGTAGCCCACCACATAGGTGTCCTGGGTCTCCGGCCAGTCCAGGACGAAGCAGCGGTACTCGTCGGGCTCGACCACCGGGGTGTAGACCGAAGGCATCTCCAGGATCACGTCGGGATCTTCCAGGGTGGCGGGCTCTGGGGCGGACAGCCCGCTGGCGGCACCGGGATCTCCTTCGGGGGCGCCGGCGTCTACCCAGTCCGAGATCAGGGCCTTCTGGGCCTCGCTCAGGGAGATGTCGCCTTGGTAGTCGGCGCAGGCCGGGTCCGCGAGCCAGGGGGGCATACGTCCGGCGATCACCGCGTCCTGGACCTGGGTGCGGACCACGTAGGCCGCGTCGTAGGAGTCCAGGGGGAACGTGCCGATTCCCCCGGACACGTGGCAGCCGACGCAGTTCTCGACCACCACGTCCTCGACTTCGCCGTACCAGACCGGCCCGTCCTGGGAGGGCTCCTGGTCGCAGGCGAACAAGGCGAGGAGGGAAAACAGCGCCATCCTGGCTCCGCGGAGAGGGGGGGTCATCGAACCTACCGGATCCGGGCTGCGGCGGCGAGGTCAGGTCTTCTTCTTTCGCTTCCGGGGCGTGAACAGGGGTCGTACCACGTGCTCGGAGTCGTCGTCGATGATCGTGGTCTTCACGATCGGATCGTGCTCGGTGGTGAGGTCCTGGCCGTCGGTCGGCGTGAAGGAGACCACGCTGGGACTCGAGCCGTCGTCGCTGTCGTCGTCGTCGGGGGGGAGGGCGAAGACGTCGTCGTGGTCGTCCAGGCCCGAGCCCAGGGGGGCGTCGAGCTCGTCGCTATCGTCGTCGGGGGGGAGGGCGAAGACGTCGTCGTGGTCGTCCAGGCTCGCGGCCTCGATTGGCGGGGGCCGGCTGCGGCGAGACGCCACGGAGCTCTCGTCGTCATCCGGCGGAAGCTCGAACAGGTCAGGCTCCCCCAGCGTGACCTTCTCCGAGCGCCGCCAGCTCATGCCCTCGCGGGCGGCCTCCGACGCCATGGACGTCCTGGCGCTGCTGGAGCTGGGACCGCTGGCCGAAGCCGCGCTGCTGCTCTCCAGGTCCAGCAGGAAGCGCGGGACCTCGGGTGCGACGCTGAACTCCGAAAACCCCGAGACCGAGGGCGTGGTGCTGTCCCGGTCTTCGCGGCTGACGCTCCGGACCGCCATCGGGGTGTGGCGGCTGCCCTTGAGCTCGACGGCGCCGATCTGGAGCAACAGGTCGAGCGCCCGCCAGAACTGATCCTGCCGACCCCGTGGCGCTCGGTCGATGTGCACGAGCCAGGAGTCCAACGTGGCGTAGTCGCTGGCCTGCCTCAGCAGCTTCGCGGCCTCGCTGTCCCACCTGGCGATCTGGTCGGGGGTGATCCGGCCCACCACGAGCGGGCGATCCTGGTCCACGGCCAGCCCACGACGCACCGACCGAGGCTGACGAAACGTGCGCAGCCCTTCGACGACCACGGCCATCAACGACTTGGGCAGGCCCACCGAGTCGCTCAGGGGCTCCGGAATCTCGCGGAAGACGGCCACGTCGTCGTGGTCGGCCAGGTCCGCCAGGAAGCGCCCCAGGCTGAAGACCGCCTCTTCGAAGATGTCGTCGATCGGGACCCCACAGGCCATCAGCCTTGGGATGTCCTGGAGCAGGTGGCCGCGGCAGGTGCTCGTGTCCACCCCGGGGCCCTGGATCCGATCCCACAGCTCGGGCAGGCCCTTCACGCCCACCACGTTTCGGCGGCGCACCGCGAGCGTGACCGTACGTCGGCCATCGCTGAGCCGGACCTTGCCCGTCGCGCCCGAGCGGGCGATCTCGAACAGCAGCGGGATCGGCGCGCCCTGGAGCACGGAAGCTGGTCTCCTCCCCTCCTCGGGTTCCCCCTGAGCCTACCGCGGTAGACTCGCCCGAGCCCGGAGGTCCCCGCTTGTCCCTGCTCGGCGTCGTGGTCGCCATGGCCTGTGGAACCCCGGCCCCACAGGACTGCGCGACCCTCGCAGAAGCGCCGGCACGCAACCAGTGCGAGCTTGATCGCGTGCTGGCCATCCCGCCCGCCCAGGCGAGCCAGCTCGTGGCGGCCGTCAGCGCGATGAGCGACCCGATCGTCCGCGGTGCCGCGGTCTTCGGCTGGCTCGAAGCCAACCCCAACACCCTCACCCCGGCCCAGGGCCAGCAGCTCTGCGCCCTGCTCCAGGACGAGAACAAGCGCATATGCGAGCGTCGCCAGGCCTCATCGCACTTGTCGCGGCCCTGACGGGCTGCGGGCAACAGGACACCCCGGCTCCCGCTCGGGTCCTCCCTCCGGGACTCGAGGTCTGCGCCGGTCACGCGAGCGACGACCGCCTGCTCGGCTACTGTCTGGCGGCCAATGCCGTGAAGCTGCAGCACCTGTCGGTCGACACGGTCTGCGACCAGGTCCCGCACCACGGCCGGGAGTGCCGTCACAACTGGGCCACGGCCCGTGCCCGATGGTCGAAGTCCACCCCGCTCGACGCTCTGCTCGAGGTCTGCCGCGGAGACAGTGACTGTGCCTTCGACGTGCTCGACACCCGCAATCCCCGGGATCTGGTTGCCACCGTCGGTCAGTGTCGGGAGTTCGTGCCCGACCACGTCGAGGACTGCGTGGGCCACGCCGTGGCGCGATGGGCGGACCGCGTGACCACGGCCGAAGAGGTCGCGACCGTGGGGGCCACCGAGCTGGGGTTTGCGGAGATGGTGGGATTCCACGTGGCGACCGCGGTGGTCTGCCGGGACATCGCCGGGGCGGCGTGTCCGACGGGTGGCGGCAAGGCCAGGGCCTGCCAAGCCCGCGTGCGGCAGCTCCAGGGGCAGCGCGGTCTGTGTCCGGAGATCCCCGACCACGTGAAGCGGGAGCGGGAGCGGGAGCGGGGGGGGTGAGGCTTGAGGTTGGGGGGGCAGGTGAGTTGGGAGGGCCGAACGTCCGAAGTACGGACGTTTGGGAGGGGGCAGGTGAGTTGGGAGGGACGAACGTCCGAAGTACGGACGTTTGTCGTGCCGGAGGGCTTGCCGAGGGACGAACGTCCGTACTTCGGACGTTTGGGGGGGCCAACTGAGTTGGGAGGGACGAACGTCCGAAGTACGGACGTTTGTCGCCGCCTCGCGGGCGCATTCGGCCCCTGTGACCTTGCTCAGTCCAGCAGCCCAGCGCCCTGGATCGCGTCGGCGAGCGCCGCCCCGAAGACCTCGTTGCCCGGGGCCTCCAGGTGGTTCGGGTCGATGAACAGGGTCGACGGTGACCGGCCATCCTGCTGCAGCGCCACGCAGGCGCGGGCCACGGGCACCCCGGCCGGCAGCTCCTCGGGGGGCGCCTGGCACACGATGCGGTCGTGGCGCTGGTCCCAGACCGGGTAGTCCACGAACATCAGGTCCACCCCCTCTCGTGCAGCCAGCGCCTTGAGGTTCTCGTGGTTCCCGAACCCCGCCTTGCGCTCGGTCTCGTCGATCTGTCCGGGTTGGTGCTGCATGTGGCGACCGGTCGTCGGCCGCCAGCGCTCCAACCAGAAACGGAGCGTGTAGTAGAGCCGGCTGTGCCAGAGCACCCCCTCCATCGCGGCCCGGGAAGGCCCGACCGGCGGGAGCAGGCCGTCCTTGGGCTGGTCGTACGTCCGGCAGTCCACGATGAGCAGGTCAGGCTCCCAGGCGAGCAGCTTGTGCTCGATGAGTCGCAGCGCCTGGAGCGAGCCATAGCCGGAGATGCCGGTGTTGATCAGCTGCAGGTCGCCCCCGCGCCCCGTGCGCTCGCGCAGCAGCTGCTCGGCGATCCAGGTGTAGGTCTCGTCCGAGGCGGCGCCGGCGCCATAGGTCTGTGAGTCGCCCAAGGTGAACGCCCGCCACGTCCCGGCCGGCTTGGCCCGCGGAACGTCGCCGTAACGAAAGCCTTCGGCGTTGAGCCCCAGCCGGGGGTTCGGCAGCTCCGCTCGGACCCAACCCAGGACCGGGTGGTAGCTCATGGAGCCCTCGGCGACGTGGCGCTTGACCAGGTCGTCGGGGATCGTGGCCTCGCCCAGCTCTCGGGTCCCGATGCGCAGGACGATCTCGGCGATGCCGAGCACCCCCACGAGGGTCACGCCGGCAAAGGCCAGCTTCTTGCCCAGGCTCAGGGCCACGAGAGAATCTCCAATGAGGGCGGGGTCTCGCCGGGGACGAACGTCCGTACTTCGGACGTTCGTCCCGCCCAACTCAGTTGGGGACCCACAATGGCCGAAGTACGGACGTTCGTCCCCTCCCCAGCAAGTTGCCCGCGACAAACGTCCGTACTTCGGACGTTCGTCCCCTCCCCAGCAAG
>CAZFLE010000097.1:0-27259 GCA_964519895.1 uncultured Enterobacterales bacterium
GTGCCAGGGTGTAGCGCACGGTCACGTCGATGCCGTAGGGCTCGCTCAGGGGCTTCACGCCACCCCGCTCATAGGCGGACTTGATCAGCTCCTGCTCGACCAGCCAGAAGCGGTCGTCGGTGCCGTGCACCTCGACCACCGCGGCCCCGCCGTCGGACCCGTCGCTGACCACCTCGAGCGCGTCCCCGCGGAACATGCGCAGGGTCGACGCGTCGAAGTCCTCCAGGTCCACGCGGCCGATCAGCACGCCCAGCTCGCCCAGGTGGTCGTCGCTGGAGGGCCGGCAAGCAGTCAGCGTCAGCGCATCCAGGGGCACGCCGCCGTAGGGGTACCAGGTCCGGACCGGGTCTGGCGCCCCGATCACGAACGCCGCGCGGCCATTCATCAGGACCGCGTCGCCGGCCCGGGCCAGGCTGTCGGGTCCGGTGGCCACGTAGGGGTCGTGGGGCAGCAGGCCCGCCAGGGCGGCGCCGGGTTCGGGACAGCCGATCGCGAAGGGGCCGGCGTCTACGGGCGCTACCTGGGGACAGCCGCTCAGCAGGGCGAGTCCAGTGACGGTCGTCAGCAACATGGCGCCAACCTACCCGCCCGCGGGGCTACAGTCCCGACGGAGGCGGACATGCTGGCGACCTTGCTGCTCATACCCGCGTTCGCGGCCCTGCCCCCGCTGCCCAGCGTGGAGCTGTCGGTGGGGGCTGGCTACGGCGCCACCGGCGGCGAGCTGGACCCGGTGACGTCCGATGCCTTCGGCTCGGGGGGCGATCCGCCGGTGCTCCAGGTCATGGGCCTCGCCCTGGACTCCCGGGTCTCCCTGGCCCTGAAGCGTGGCCGCTGGTGGCAGTTCCAGGGGGTGGTGACCGGCTGGTGGGTCCCCCAGCCCCAGATCCGCTACGACGGTGAGCTCGAAGTCGACCCCGATCTGGATCCCTTCCTGGCCCAGGTCCAGGCCGGCGTGGCCCTGCAGCTCCACTTCGGGCCTCGGATCCGCGTCAACGGGGGCGTGGGACTGGTCGGCCAGAAGTTCCGCACCGACCTGACCGTCCGGGACTTCACCCGGCTGGGGGTGGGCTGGGAGCTCAACGCCCTGTGGATCTGGGACGTGGGTCCCAAGTGGGCGGTGGGCATCGGCCTGGGCACCACCGGCCACGCCGTGCCCCGCACCGGGCCGGACAAGACCCTGTTCTCCGGCGGCGAAGCGGGCCTGCGGGTCACGTTCATCCAGGACGGCATGAAGAAGCGCTGGCTGACGCCCAAGGAAAAGGTCACCGAGGTCAAGGACAACCAGGTCGACGCGATGGAGGACCGGCGGGAGGACCGGGAGAAGAAGAGAGCCAAGGAGGAGCGGGAGAAGGAGAAGCGGCGGAAGGACAAGGACTAGCCCCCTCTCCACCTCAAAGCCCTTTCCCTCTTCCGCCTGTGGGCCATCGACGCCCAATTCGGGGCGAATTTGGCCGTCTACGACCCCTCAGGAGCCCATGAAGACCTCCAGGCGGAAGAGTTGCCGGGCTTTGATTGCGCAGGCGGAAGAAACGGGTGGCTCTGCGGACCGATCAGGCCAGGGGGCCCCGGTGCCTGACCCGTCTGGGGACTAGAACCGAACCCCCCCAAACGCCCCCGGCCACACCAGGATCTCCCGGCCTGCGTCGGTCTCGCCCAGCCGGTTGGCCCAGGCCAGGTCCTGCACCGACGGACTTCCGGGGTACGGCACGTGCACGTTGGCGCTGAGCCCACCGAACACCGCGAAGCGGTCGAGCACGGGCACGCCTAGGGTCACCCGCAGCTTGGTCACCAGGTTCGGGTTGGACTCCCACCGATCCAGCGGCTGGTGGCTGAAGGCCATCGCGTCGAGCTCCCAGTACAGCCGGGGTCGCTCGAAGTGCAGGCCCCAACCCAACAGCGGCGCCCACGTGCCCGAGGGCCCTCCCCAGGGGCTGTAGGCCAGACCGATGAGGGTGTAGGCCCGCTGGGTGCCGAGCTGCACGGCCACGTTGCCCGCCGAGGTGTCGCTGGACCAGACTTGGGCGTGAAACAGCCCGTCCAGGCTGAAGTTGAAGAGCCCCAGGCTGAACCCGCTGTTGGCCTTGGCGATGTTCACCAGGCCGACCTGCAGGCCCTCGATGTCGTTGGCCACGTTCACCAGCCCGAACTGGAAGCCCCGGGCCCGGCCGGCCAGGTTCAGGAGACCCAGCTGCCCGCCGCGCAGATCCGTCGCCCAGTTGAGCCCCACCGCTGCCTGCACGCCGAACATCACATCGGGGGCCACGTTCAGGCCCACGGCCCACTGGGAGCCCCACACGTCGCCGCCGGCGAAGTTGCCCCCGACCGCTGCCTGGAGCCCGCGCACGTCGCGCCCGACCACATTGACGCCGACCGCCCCCTGGAAGCCGTCCAGATCCCCGCCGACCAGGTTGGCGCCGAGCGCCAGCTGGAGCGCCTGCGCATTGCGCCCTGCGGCATTGAAGATCAGGGCCGCCTGCAACCCCGTGCTGTCCCGCTCCACGATGGTGCCGCCCAGGGTCAGGGCCAGGCCCTTGAGATCCGTCGAGCGCGTGGCCATCAGGTTGACCTCGAAGTTCCGGAGCTCCTTGCGCCCGTGGAAGGACGGCCACAGTCCTCCCATCACCGGCACGTGGTCCAGCGCGGCGTCGGCGTTGTCGCCCCGGGCCACGGTCTGCTCCGCGCCGATGGGCAGCAGGTCGTCTGGGCCCAGGGGCGTGCGGGCGCCGTCCCGCAGGGTCAGCTCCGTGCGAAAGAGCTGCCCCTCGGACTCCAGGGTCACCCGGTAGTCCCCGGGCGGAAGCCCCAGGTCCACCGACCGGCCTTCGGGCTTGAACAGCTCTGCGACCAGGTTGTTGTCGCTGTCTCGCACGAAGAACCGACCGCCCAACGCCTCGCCGAGCACCAGCCCGGCGCTGGTCGCTCGCAGGTCGGTCATGACCAGGTCCCCGGTCCCGGTGAGCTGGATGTCGTAGGCCGGATGCTGGGGCCCCCGGGCCGTCACCTCGGTGCGGGCCAGGGTCTCGGAGTAGGCGAAGTGGTAGGCCTCGTTCAGGGTCACCAGGGCGTCGCCGTTCACGTCGGCCCCGCCCCGCAGCCCGGTCACCAGCGCGTGGGTGAAGAAGCTGGCCTCGATTCGATCCGCCTCCTGGGCGGCCTCGTCGGCTGACGAACTGGTCAGGATGGCGTGGCCCTCCAGCGCGGTCGACTCGTCCAACAGGAAGGGCTGGACCGGTGTGCCGCCCTTGTCCCGGACCAGTGCGCCAGATGCGCAGGCGTCGACCACTGCGATCCTCACGTCGGCGGGCAGCGCCTCGAGCTCGGATCGCAGCTCCGCATAGGTGAAGCGCTCGGAACCGAGGAGCAGGCCCCGGTCGTCGGCATGCCCCGAGTAGTACACCAGCACTTCGGTCCGACGGGCGTGCACAGCCGCCTGCTCCAGGTCGCTGCCCAGCTGGTCAAAGGCCCGCTCCAGCGCGGCCCGGTCGGGGTCCAGGAGCAGGTTCGCGTCCCCCGGAGCCACCCCCCCGAGCTCGACCAGCACCCCAGCCAGGGTCTCGGCGTCCCGGGTGGCGTACTGCAGCATCATCCGCTCGGGCCCACCGTCGTTGGCGCCGGCGACGAGTGCGATCCGCCGCACGGCGGGCGGGTCAGCGGCCGCCAGGACGGGCGACGCCAAGGGCATCCAGAGGAACAGACCGATCATGGGGCCTTCCGGAGCAACACAGAGGTCTGCTCGAGGGTGTCGGGGAGGGGGAGGGGACCGCCCATCGCGTTGTCGCTGGCGGCGTGGTTCCGGGCGGCTTCGAGGAGCCCGGCCAGGTCCACTGGTGCGTCCGAGGTGATGAGCAGGAAGCGCTCGTAGCGGGGGGCGTCGTCGAGCTGATAGGCCCGATCCAGCGGCACCGGTCCGGTCTCTGGGAGCGCCCCGGCTTCGTCGGCGCTGGCCGGGAAGTGCAGGGTCACGGCCCCTCGGCCGTCCAGGGAGAGCACCGCACCATAGGGCCGACCGGCGGGCTGCACCGCCAGCTGGACCACGTCGAGGGCCCGCACCAGCGCCCCGGGCTCGAGCCGCTCCGGCCCATCCCCGCTCTGCCGGTAGATCGCCAGCCCAGGCAAGAAGCCCTTGATGCGCACGTCGTCCCAGCGGCCTTGCTCGGCCGCGGGCTCGCGCACGACCGGCCCTGCAGGCTCGGGGCCCAGGGTCAGCAGCGCGCCGGCGGCCACCGCCACTCCGCCCGCGAGCCAGGTCCAGCGGCGGCCGCGGCGTGGCCGGGGGGCCGGCGCCAGGACCTGGGCCGCCACGACCCGGGGCGGAAGCGCCTCGAGGATGGCCTGGTTCGACGCCTGGAGCGCCTGCAAGCGGGCCTGCAGGGCCTGGTCGTGGGTCGCCCGGGCCGCCAGCGCCGCCTGGCGCTCCGGCGGCAGCTCTCCCAACAGGAAGCGCTCCAGGACCCAGTCCGGCACGGCGGTGGGCATCAGTACGCGCCCTCGAGCTCGGCCACGTGGGCCTTGAGCACCCGCAGGCGCTTGCGTACCCCGGACACGCTGAGCCCGGTCTCCTGGGCGACCTCTTCAAGGGTCATGCCGTCCAGCAGGTGCAGGACCGCCATGACCCGGGTCGACGGCTGTTCCCGAGCAAAGATCCGGTCGAGCAGCATCGAGGCGCTGGTCCGATCCTCGGCGTCGGGTGCGCAGGCGATGCGCGCCACGAGAACCGAGTCGGCCGTGAGTGGTCGCCGCTGGCGGGTGCGCAGGTGGTTCAGGCAGGTGTTGGTCGCGATGCGCCAGAGGAGCGATGACGGGTGCTGTACCCGGAGGCGGTCGGTGTGCCGCACGACCTGGACAAAGGTGTCCTGCATGGCTTCGACCGCCTCCTGGTCGTCCCCCAACAGGGACCTGCAGCGACGAAGCACCATGGGGCCATACCTCCGGTAGAGCTGTTCGACGTCCAGGGACACAGGCCCTCTGTGGTCTGACCGGGTTCAACACCGGCGGGGGCTCCAGGTGTCACCTTGGACCCTACAAGGGGATCGCTGCCCGTGAGATCAAGCCGGGATCATGATGAATCGTGACCCCGACCACCGGCTCGCTGCTGGTAGCGTCAGCGCCGATTCTCGACTCCTCGGGGGCTTCCTTGAACCGACGCATCATCGTGCCGGTCGTTCTGATCGGCGGCCTGGCAGGACTCGGCCTGCTGCTCCAGGCCACCGGCGGCTACGCCGGCGGCAGCATCTCCGGCGCTGCGACCGGGACCACCAGCGCAGGCTGTGCTGGCGAACCGGGCGTGGTCGCCCAAGAAGACCTGGCCGCCGTCCAGGTGGGCACGGCGCTGACCCCCGAGGCCCCCAGGGCCCAGCCAAGCCCCACCCCGGGCGCCGGCGACGCCGTGGACGGCCAGTACGTGGTCAAGCTGCGCTCGGACAAGAAGCCCTTGAGCTGGCAGGCTGGCGCGGTCCAGAGCGGGGACCCGGACCTGGACGGTATCTTCGCCGACCTGGGCGCGTTGGACCTGGCGCCGCTGGCGGGGGCCGGCACCTCCAACCGCGACACCCCCAGTCCCCAGGCCGGCGTCTACAGCCTGTCCCTGGACAGCGACCTGGCCGACGTCCAGGACGCTCTGTACAACCACCAGGACGTCGAGTGGGTCGAGCCGGTCTTCGTGACCCACGCCGCCCTTGCTCCAGACGATCCCCTCTACCCGCTCCAGTGGAACCTGGACTCCCAGGCCATCGGCGGGGTGCACGACATCACAATCGGTGTCGGCATCACCGTCGCCGTGCTGGACTCCGGCATCGTGCCGGGCCCCGACGGCGTGGCCAACCTGGCCCCCGGTCTGGACTTCATCGACGACGACGAGGACCCGACCGACGCCGACGCCAGTCGCTCCCCCAATGGCTCCCATGGCACTCACATGGCCGGGATCCTGGCCCAGTCCACCAACAACGGTGTCGGCAGCGCCGGACTGGCCCCTGGGGTCACCGTGCTCCCGATCCGCGTGCTGGGCTGGGACGATCAGGCCGACGCCCTGGTCGGCCGCAGCGACCACCTGGCCCAGGCCATCGTCTGGGCTGCGGACCACGGCGCGGCCGTCATCCACATGTCCGTCACCACCCCGCGCTTCTCCAAGGCCGTGGCCGACGCCTGTGACTACGCCTACAGCCTGGGTGCGACCCTCGTCGCTGCAGCCGGCAACGGTGGGTACAGCGACCACATCGACTTCCCAGCAGCGCTGCCTTCGGTCATCGCGGTGGGGGCCACCGACCTGAACCACCAGGTCCCCGGCTACTCCAACCGGGGCCGGGATCTCGAGCTCGTCGCGCCCGGGGGCACGCTCTATGACGACGCGGACGGCGACGGCATGCCCGACGGCGTCGGCGCCGAGACCCTGCGGGGCGACGCCCACGACTTCCTCCTGCTCCAGGGCACCAGCCAGGCCGCCGTGCACGTGACCGCCGCCGCCGCACTGCTGCGCTCGGTGGGGGTCGACGACCCGAACGACGTGCGCACCCTGCTCCAGGACTCGGCCTTCGACCAGGGCGATGAAGGTCCCGACGGCGTCTACGGCCACGGAGAGCTCAGCATCCAGGGCGCCCTCCAGCTCCACCAGGAGCGCTCTGCCGCGGTCGACGAAGACCCCCAGCCCTCCCAGACGATGGCGCTGGTGAATCCCCTGGGCGACGACCGCGTGGTCATCAACTGGCTGACCAGCGAGCCCATGACCACGGGCGCCGAGGACGACCAGGGCCTGCTGTTCGAGACCGACGATCTGCGCACCACCCACGCCGTGATGCTCCAGGGCGAGCCCGGCGACGAGCTCCGGGTGATCGTGTTCGGCCGCAACGACGACGGCCTGCGCCTGGACCAGGAGGTCGTCGTCCGCTTCGGCTCAGGGCCGGACCAAGCCGCCGCTGCCCCAGCGCCCTGAATAGCGCCGATCACTCGGGTTGATGGGCGAGTCGCGACGGTTCGAACGCCTGGCGCCGCCCCTGGGGCTTGAGGTGACGCGGGCCACATCGGCGCCCCAGGGTCGACGCCAAGCGTCCGACCTGACTGCGACTCGCCAGGATCAACCCGAGCGATCGGCGCTATGAGCGCACCTCGTCGCCCTGACAGGGCCCGGGACTTCCCTCCCAGATAGGCTCCGGTCACAGGAGCGACGATGTCCGGAGCGCTGGAGCTGCTGCGAGCCGCGCCCATGCTTGCCGAGGTGCCGGCCGACGTGTTGCGGCACTCGGCGCCGTGGTGGGAGCCGCGGGTCCTGGCCGAGGGTGTGACCCTGTGGTCCGCCGGGGAGCCCGGTGGCGGCGTCGCGATCGTGGCGTCTGGCACGTTGGAAGCGCGTCTGCACGGCTGGGTCGTGGGCACGATCGGGCCCCACGAGCTTGTGGGAGAAGGCACTGCCTTCGGCCCGTCCAGTCTGCGTGTGGCGAGCATCGTGGCCCAGGGCACGGTGGAGCTCATCGCCCTGCCAGCGGCTCGCATGGCCGATCTGCGCGACCAGGCCCCCCAGGCCTACGACGCCCTCCTTCAGGACGCCCTGCGCATCGCGGCTTCCCGGGTGACCCGCACCGATGGCCGGATCGCGGCGCTCGCCCAGGGCTCCACCGCCAGCCCGTCCCGGGCCAGACCGCTGACCCAGTTGTGGCGCCGGATGCGCGGCACCCTGGCCGGAGAGCCCGCCGTCGGTGTGACCCGCTCCCTGCGTGCCCTGCCCGGCCTGCAGCGGGCCGCCGCCGCGCCCCTGGTCCGCATCGGCGCGGCGATGATGCCCCGCCGTCTCCAGACCGGCGAGGCCCTGTTCCTCGAGGGCGACACCGGCGCTTCGGCCTACCTGCTGGCCGAGGGCAGCATCGGCGTGTACCGCACCACAGACGCCGGTCGTGGCGAGCAGCTTGCCGAGATCAAGCCTTGCTCCCTGGTGGGTACCGGTGCATTGCTGGCCAGTCACATCCGCAGCGCTTCGTGCGTGGCCGTTCAAGCCAGCTGGGTCTACGAGATGACCCAGGCCAGCTACCACGAGCTCAGCGGCGAGCCGCTCCGGCTCTGGCGCGAGGCCCTGATGGCCGCGCTGCGCTACCAGCTGGGTGTCGCCGACCACCACCTGGCCGAGCTCGCCGCCCGCGGCACCGACGCGCTGAACAAGGCGGCCGTCGGCGTGGTGGTCTACGAGGCCGACCCCCCCAAGACCTGAGACCCCCATGTCCAATCCCCACGCCGACCTGCACGACCGCCTCCTCCGCAGCGCGCTGCGTCTGCCCGAGAGCTACGTCGAGAGCCCCTGGGGCCACCTGGTGGTCAAGGTGAACAAGAAGATCTTCGCCTTCATCGACTCCTCGGCCGAGCGGGTCCACCTGGGCCTCAAGATCAAGCGGAGCCAGCTCGACGTCCTGGAGCACGGCTGGGCAGTCCCCATGGGCTACGGCATGGGCCGGCACGGCTGGGTCTCGATGTCCTTCGACGCCGCGACCGCCCTGCCCTTCGAGCAGTGCGTCGACTGGCTGGACGAGTCCTACCGCGACGTCGCCCCCAAGCGCCTGGTCAAGGCCCTGCCCCCCGAAGGGGTCGGTCCTGCCCCGGCCCTGGCGCCCCCGCCCCCGCCCGAGCCCCAGGTCGACCCGGACGACCTGGCGGTGCTGCTGGTCGGCAACGACACCTACCGGCTGGAGCGGGGTCGGCTGGCGCTGGCTCATCTGGGACACGCCGCGGTGTGCGCGGCGGCCGACGACGATGCCCTGGACATCGCCGGCAGCGCCGAGCCCCGGCTCGTGGTCCTGGACCTGAGCAAGGACGCCACCCAGTGCCTGGAGCTGGGTCCGGCTCTGGGCATGCTGACCCCCGAAGGCAAGCTGGTCATCGCCGGCCTGCGCGACGCCAAGCAGCAGCGCAAGGTCGAGGCCGCCGTGCCCGCGGCAGCGCTGCTGAGCAAGGAAGCGCCCGGGGCCCCCAAGCTCCTGAAGCAGCTGGCCGAGCTGCTCTGATCAGCCGCCTTCGACCTGGAAGCCGCAGCCGGACGGGTCGTGCCCGGCCTCGACCAGCAGGTGGCGGCAGACCGTGGCCGCCAAGGCTGCGTTGAACTTGGTCTTCATGTGCCAGCCGTCCCCGACCGGCTCGAAGAAGCGCTTCGTCTCGTCCCCCTGGAAGGCATAGGCGCTTCGCTGCCGCGCGGTGTAGCCCCGCTCCGGCAGGTTTCCCTTGTGCCCCAGGTGGTCCTGGGCGGCGAGCAGGACCGCCTCGCGCCAGCTGGACACCGAGTGGGGCGTGCCGTCGATGACGACGGCGGAGATGGCGGCGCCGATCTCAGCATGGTCGAGGGGTAGCCAGGCGGGCTCCGGCTCCGGCTCCGGCTCGGGTTCCGGCTGAGGCTCCGGCTCCGGCTCCGGCTCGGGCTCGGGCTCGGGCTCGGGCTCTGGCTCCGGCGCCACCCCCCCGAACGTCACCACCTGCTTCACGTCATCGATCTCGGTGTCTGTGTCGTTGGAGTCCGTGTCCTGGGCCGCCGGCCGCAGCACGGGCTCCGCGGGCACGGTGGCCGCGTCGGGCTCCAGGTCCCAGTGGTCTCGGCCGCTCCCGAACAACCGAGAGAGCAGGTCGCGAATGAGTCCCAACAGCGCCTTCATCTTCTCTCCCGAGCAGCGGCATCCTGCCACGTCTGGGATCGTGGCGCATGGCCAGTGGATCAGCGGCGGGGCGCGTAGCCGTTGGGCAGGGCCAAGGGGGTCAGGTAGCGGTTGCACCACTCGACGACCCGGTCGGTGACCCGATCGTAGGGGTCCTCGTGGTCGGGGAAGTCGAACTCTTCTCGCCCTTCGCCGATGGCCTGGATCGTGTCCAGATCCTGGGCGATCTGGACCACTCCCCACACGCCGAACACCGACAGGTCCAACAGACACAGCCGCAACAAGTCTACGTAAGGCTGGTGGTCCTGGCAGTCTTCCTGCCAAGTCACGTTGCCGTTGTCGTAGCACTCCCGGGCCAGCCGCGTGATGGCCCGCAGCAGCTCGCCCTGTAGCGAGTCCGCCACGCCCTTTCGGGGGATCAGGACATTGAACAACTCCCTGTACTGGGCGCTGTAGAGTCCCTTTCCACGGCTGTAGAGCATCGGGCTCCTTGGCGGGGGCGACGGCCCGCGCGAAGGATCCCTATTCTGTGGAGCCGCCCGTGTCCCAAGGGTTCGCGCGGTGAGGGTGGTTCGGCGCGTCGGGTGACCAGTCGCCGTCTGGCCCACCAAAGGCGCCCAGGTCGGCTCGGGACCCGTCGGCATCGAGCTCGTCGGCCGGACCCTGGTCGATGCCCGGGCTGCCGTTGGCCAGCCGCAGATCCCCTGCCGCCAGGTCTTCGAATCGCGGCTCCTGGTAGACGAGCCCGGTGCCCTGGGGCCAGTCCTCGCCGCCCTGGGGGACCCAGGCGACCTCGGGCCAGAGCAGGTTGTAGTCGGTGTCAAAGGTGTACCCCAGGGCCTCCATGAACCGGAAGGCGTGGGTCTCGTCGTCCAGCTGCAGGATCAGGTTGCCCACCAGGTCGCCCTGGGGCTCGTAGAACCACTCCCCCGCAGGGCCCTGGGCCGACTGGTTGTAGACCAGGGTGTTGTACCGGAACCCCCCCTTGCAGTTCGTGCACACCACCGCGCCGCCGCCCTGGTTGGCCAGGTTGTCGACGACCAGATTGTTGTGCGCCACCGCGTGGCCGTGGCGGAAGTAGATCCCGCCGGCGATCCCGGCTTCGTTGCCGGTGATCACATTGTGCTTGATCACCGCGTCTGCGTTCTCGACGAAGATGCCGCCGCCGTGGTCCTCGTAGCCCAGCCCGCCGGTGATGGTGAAGCCCTCGAGCACCGCCGTGGCCGGCTCCATGCCGCGGATGCTCACCACGCTCCCGCCTCGCCCGCCCTCCAGGATCGTGGCCGTCGCGCCGTGGGTGGACCGCACGTGCAGGGCCTTGCCGTGAAAGTCGATGCGTTCCAGGTGGGTCCCGGGAGAGACCAGCACGGTGTCGCCGTCGTCGGCGTCGACGATGGCGTCCTGGATGGTGTCGAAGACCAGCCCCTTCCACTGCAGCGCGGCGACCCACTCGCCCGCTGGCCAGCCCGTGTCTGGGTCGGAGGAGCTCGTGCCTGTCCCGGGCGAGCTGTCGCTGTCGCCGGTGGTGGATGAGGCGCTGTCGACGCCCGTGTCCAGCGGATCCGTGCAGCCTGGCTGGCCCGGAGGCGGCGGCAGGCAGTCGGTGGTGTAGACCACCTCGCAGGCCCCCAATAGCGCTAGCGCCCAGACGCTCATGCAGCAGGGATTCCGGGCGCGGTCTGCCGTCGCAGACCCTCGGGCGCCCCGGTGCGCAGCACGTGCAGACAGGCCCACATCGACAGCGCGGGCAGGACGATCCACAGCGCGTTCAGCCCCAGGAACTTCACCCACAGGTCCACCGGGTGGCCGGTGTTGATGTGTGCGAAGCCGTCGAGCGCTTCGATGCCGAAGTACAGGAGCGTCCCGTAGAGCTGGGTGGCGGCGATGACCAGACCCCAACGGGCCGCCCGCTGGAGCTGGCCCCGGCGGAACAACACCAGGGTCCAGATCTCGGCCGGGCCGCCCACGTAGGCCGTGACACCCTCCATGCAGACGATGAACGGGTCCGCGATGATGTAGCGGCTGTCGGCGACCCCATAGGCCCAGAACAGCCAGGCCCAGGTGTCGGCGGCCGTGACCCCATCGAGCCAGTGGGACAAGGCCACGAAGGGGGCCTCCCAGCCCAGCTGGGCACAGGTGCTCGCGATGGTCCAGATCCACAGCAGCTCGGCCACCTGGACCGCCCGTGCGCGGGGTCCGCCCGCGCGAGGCAGAAACGGGGAAGCCAACACGGCCAGCAGCCCGAAGAACACGCACAGCGCCATGGCATAGCTGGCCCGGTGGGGGTCGAAGACCCCGGCGAGCACGCCCAGGAAGCAGACCACCCCGCTCAGCGTGGCGCTCAGGGCGCCCAGCCGCAGGACCCAGGGGCCCAGGTTCACGTCAGGGAGACTCGACGCAGGTCTTGTAGGCCAGGATCCAGTCCAGGAAGTCGAAGAAGGCCTCGTCGGTGAACTCGCCGTCGCCGTTCAGGTAGAACTTGTCGCCGCCGCCGTGGAACACGCCCACCGATGTGCCCACGGTGGTCACCACGCTCAGGTCCTCGGCCAGGGGCTTGGTCAGCAGCGTGCTGTTGGCCGGGTCGTCCAGGTCGATGGTGCCCAGGCCGATCAGGTTGTACATCGTGTTGCGCAGGGACTGCTCCTCGTCGTCGGTCCACTCGAAGAACGTGGTGCCGGGCCACTCTTCGCGGCTCTGGCCGCCCTCGACGTGGCAGGACCAGCAGCGCCCGTGCCACGAGAAGATCTTGTCCCCGAAGCTCTCGACCAGGGCGTCCTCGTCACAGCCCCCGAGCGGGGTCGCCACGTCTTCGGGCAGCGTGCTCTCGCCGGTGCTCTGGCCACAGGGGTCGTCGATCACGCCACACACGTCGTCGTGGCACTCGGCCGACCACAGGATCCACTCTAGGAAGCCGTCGTGCTCCCGCTGCATCACCGAGTCCGTGATGAGCGTGCTCGCGGGCTCGCCCTGGAGGATGAAGTCCAGGACCAGGCTGCTCTCGGGTGCGTCCAGGTCGGCCCAGCCCACGTCGACCAGGCAGGCCATCGATGCGCAGGGCTCGTCCTGGATGAACATCGTCAGGTCCACCCCTGCCAGGTGGCACTCGTTGCAGCTCGACGGGTGAGCGTCGGTCAGCAGCGGCTCCACGTAGCGGTCGTAGGTCTCGCCCAGGTCGTCTTGGGTGCAGACGGGCAGGTCGGTGCCGGAGTCGTCGCCGCCCACGTCGACGGTGCCTCCGGTACAGGCGATCAAGGCGGTGATCCAAGTCATGACCCAACCTACCCCGGCGTGGCAGGATCGCCCGAGCTTCCTCTACGAGGTCTTCGAGCCGCTCTGAGCGCGGTCCAGGCGGGACCAGCGGGACAGGTGCTGGGCGGCCGGCAACATGCCGGCCAGGGCCATGGCCTGGGCCGTGTAGATGGTGATCGACGCGCTGGCCAGGGTGCCTGCGACGACCGCTCCGATGGCGATGATCGCGGCGAGGGGCAAGGACCAGGTCAGCTGGCCGCGCAGGCGGGACTGCTCGAGCGCCGTGGCGCGAGCCGCTTGGTTGCGGGCGAGCGGCCGGCGACCCCGGGGGGTGTGCTCGAACCGGTAGATTCCGGAGGGCTGATCGGAGAGGTGTCTGCTCATCTTGGCTCTCTTGACTTCTTCGGTGTCTCGGCGGCCCCGTTGAGGCTCTTTGACACCTGGGGGCTGCGGGGCTTCCTGCACCGACCGACCCTGGACACAGGATGCGCACAGATCGGGGTGGTGACAATGGCACCGCGATGACATGACCCATGACGGCTGGGTGTGTGCAAAGCCCTCAGTGCTTCAGGACGCAGACCCCTGGGCGCGGCTCCGGGGCCACGCGAACACCAGCGCCCGCCACGACGCCGAGCGCAGGTCGTCCAGCAAGGCGTACAGATAGGGCAGCACGAAGAGCGTGAGCACCGTGGCCGTCGCCAGCCCGCCTGCGACCACCTGGCCCAGGGGCGCGTAGGGGATTCCGATGAAGGTCCGATCCCCGACGGCCATCGGCAGCAGCCCGCAGATGGTCGTGAGCGCCGTCATCAGGATCGGCCGCAGCCGTCGGGTGCCCGCCGTGAGCAGGGCTTCGGTCCGGTCCATGCCCTCGCGGCGCAGCTGGGTCACCAGATCCAGCAGCACGATTCCGTTGTTCACCACCACCCCGATCAGGATCACCAGCCCCACCCCGGCCATCGCGTCGACCGGGGTGCCGGTGAAGTAGAGGGTCCACCAGACCCCCAACAGGGCCATCGGGATGGTCGTCAGGATCGCCATCGGCAAGAGAAAGCTCTCCAGCAGCACCCCCATGATCAGGAACACCAGCACCACCGACAGCGACAGGGCCAGGTTCCGGGCGCGATCGTCCTCGACCTGCTGCATGGCCTCCCGGCCCTTGGCCCAGCCGTAGCCCCGGGGGAACTGCATGCCGTCCAGCGCGCTTCCCGCAGCGACCCAGGCGTCCTCCATCTCCACGTCGGGGGCCAGCTCCAGGTTCAGGGTCATGCCCGTCTTGCGGTCCGTGCGCTCGATGTTGCCGAAGCCCTGGGCCACGGACTGCTCCGTGACGGCCCGGATCGGCACGGCCTCCTGGGTGAAGGGGCTCCACAGGGGGAAGTCCATCAGCCGGTCGAAGTCGGCCCGGTCCTCGAGCCGGAACCGGGCGAAGACGTCCACCTCGCGGGCGCCCTCGTAGTAGTCGGGCAGCTGCTGGCCCCGCATGGCGAACGCCAGGGTCCGGCCCACAGTCGCGGCGGAGAGCCCGTAGCGGGTCGTGGCGTCCCGATCGACGGCCAGGCGCAGCTCCTGGTTGCCCGACGACTCCAGGGTGTGCTCGGCGTTGAGGAACGCCGGCTGCAGCCGCAGGCGGTCCAGCATCTCCTCGGCCAGGACGAGCAGCGTCTCGGACTCCCGGCCTTCGACCCGCAGGGAGATGCTGGAGTTGCGGTCCCGGGCGCCCGAGCCTCCCCAGCCCATCCACGTGCGCACCCCGGCCTTCTCCGGGATGAGCTTCTCGACCTGCTCGACCACCTGGTCCCGAGGGATGCCAATCTCGGCGTCCTCGTCGAGCCGGACGTTCAGGAAGCCTCGGTTGCTGCTGGCGGACAGGCGGCAGCGGTGGACCTCGACCCCCCACTCGTCCCGGTGGGCCTCGACCATGTCCTCCAGGGACTCCACCACGTCGAGCCGCTCGTAGTAGGTGAAGCTCGACGGCACCTCGAACCCGACCGTGAAGTCGTTCAGGTTGCTCTGGGACTCGTCGCTGCACGAGACCGCGCCGCCGGGGATCAGCACGGTCACGGCGATCACCGACACCAGCGTCAGGAAGCCGTCCATGGGCCGGGCCAGGACCCGGGCCAGCAGCGCCCGGTAGCGCACCGCCAGCCACCGGATGACCTTGGGGTCCTCGGCGACTCGGCGTTCCGGCAGCAACAGCGTGCCGAGGGGGGTGAACACCAGCGCCGCCAGCAGGCTCGCGGCCAGCGCGAACACTACCGGGAAGCCCATCGCCCCGAAGAAGAACGAGAACATGGCGTCGTCGCTCATCAGGATGACGGGCAGGAACACCACCATCGTGGTCATGGTGGAGAGCGTGATGGCCAGGTTGACCTCGCCGGTGCCCTTGATCGCGCCCTGGCGGGGGCTGGCACCGGCCTGACGTCGTCGGTGGATCGTCTCCACGACCACGATGGCGTTGTCCACGACCATGCCCACGGCAATCATCAGACCCAGCAGCGACAGCAGGTTCAGGGACCCGCCGGTGTAGTGGATGGTCGTGACCGTGAGCAGCAGGGAGAACGGGATGCAGGCTGCGATCAGCAGCGTCATCCGGACCTCGCGCAGGAACAGGAACAGGATGATCACGGCGAAGACGCCGCCCTGGAGCGCGGTGATGACCAGGTTCTCGATGCTCTCGACGATGAGCTTGCCCTGATCGAACAGGAACGCCGTGGTCATGGCCCCGGTGCGGGGGTCCCGGACCAGCTCCTCGAACGCCGCACGGGTGTCGGTGGCGACCTGGACCGTGTTCGCCGACGACTCCTTGTAGACCGCGACGAACACGCCTTCCTTGCCGTCGATGTGGCTGATGCTGGCCGACAGCTCCTTGCGGAACCCGACCTCGGCCACGTCGGCCAGCCGCACCCCAGGGCGGACCTGGGTGTTGCGCAGGTCCTCGACCTCGCTGTAGCGGCCCAGGGAGCGCACGTAGAAGCGCTGGCCCCGCTCGGTCAGCCGACCGCTGGCCAGCTGGAAGTTGTCCGAGCGCAGCTTCTGCATGAGCTCGTACAGGCTGACCCCGTGGGCGAAGAGCGCGTCTCGATCGAAGTCGATGAACAGGTTCTGCGGATTGGTGCCCCAGACCTCGATCTTGCCCACCCCGGTGACCCGCTCGAGCCGCTTCTGGACCACGGTGGTCATGAGCTCGTGGGCCGAGTCCTGCAGGTCCTCCGTCAAGGACACGCCGACCCATTGGATCGGCTCGTCGTCCGGGTTGAAGCGGTAGACGCCGTAGAAGTCGACGTCGTCGGGAAGCTCGGCCCGGGCCCGCTCCAGGCGGTCCACCACCGCGTTGTAGGCCTCGTCCAGGTCCACGGACTGGTGGAACTCCAGGCTGAAGTTGGCGTAGTTCTCGGCCGCCCGACTGCCCAGCTCCTTGATCCCCGAGATGGTGGCGAGCTGCTCCTCGATGGGCTGGACAAGCGCCCGCTCGGTCTCCAGGGGGGTCGAGCCGGCGTAGGGGTACCAGACCCAGATGTAGGGCGCGGTGAAGCCCGACGGCATCATCTGCAGGGGCACTGCGCGGACCGCCAGCACCCCCAGCACGCAGATCGCGACGAACAGCATCCCGATGGTCACCGGGCGCCGAACGGCCAGGGCGGGCAGCCAGTCGCGCAGGTTCATGGGCGAGGTCCCAGCGGGCGATTAGGCTGATGCCAAGCCAGGAGGGCCTCATGGATCGCGTCCAGATCCGCTACTGCATCCCCTGAAACTACAAGCCTCGTGCGGCCCGGGCGGCCGCCTACATCACCGAGCATGCCGGGGTCGACGTGACCATCACCCCCGGTCGTCGTGGCGAATTCACCGTGTGGGTCGACGGCCTGGTCGTGGCCTCGAAGACCTCGGACGATTTTCCGACAGAGGCCCAGTGCCTGTCGGCGGTCCAGGGCGCCCTGTAGGTCCCGGCTCACGCCGAGCCCTCGGCGGCGCCCGCCGGGAGACGGTCGGCGGCCCCCACCCGGTTGACCAGCTTGTAGACCACCGGGATCACCACCAGGGTCAGCAGCGTGGCCGACGTGAGCCCGGCGATCAGCGTCAGAGCCAGGGGCTGCTGGATCTCCGCGCCTTCGCCCAGTCCCAGGGCCAGGGGCAAGAGCCCCAGGACCGTGGTGACCGTGGTGATCAGGATCGGCCGCAGCCGCAGCCGCCCGGCCCGCTCGATCGCGGCCAGGGCCGAGAGCTGGCTGCGCTGTCGGTTGATGGTGTCCACCAGCACGATGGCGTTGTTCACCACCACCCCGGCGAGCACGATCAGGCCGATGAACACGACCACCGACAGGGGCGTGCCCGTGCCGATCAGCCCCAGCACCACGCCCACGGCGGCCAGGGGCAGCGAGAACAAGATCACCAGCGGGTGGAGCAGGTGCTCGAAGGTGCTGGCCATGATCACGTAGACCAGGAAGATCGCGAGCCCCAGGGCAAAGGTCAGCGAGCCCAGGGATCGGGCCATCTCGCGGCTCTGGCCGGCCACCTCGATGTGCACCCCGTCGGGCAGGCTCAGCCCGTCCAGGGCGGCTGAGAGCGCAGCGCCGCTGGTGCCCAGGTCGAAGCCCACCACGTTGGCCGACACCACCGCCGCCCGCTGCTGATCGATCCGCCGGATCTCGCTGGGGCCGATGCCCTCCTCGAGTGTGGCGACCGCGTTCAAGGGGATCGGCGGGTCCAGGCTGGGGTTCACGTTGATCCGGCCCAGCTGGGCGACCGACTCCCGATCGTCCTCGACCAGGCGCACGAACAGGTCCACCTTGCGGTCGCCTCGGCGCACCCGGGTGGCCTCGGCACCCTGGACCTTGTCGCGGACCGACTCGGCCACCGCCGCCGCGCCCAGGCCGAAGCGGTCCAGAAGCCGGCGGTCGTAGCGCACCCGGATCTCCGGGAAGCCGCTCACCAGGGAGCTGCGCACGTCGTTGAGGCCGGGCTGATCCGCGGTCAGCTGTTGGACCTGGTCGGCGCTGGCCCGCAGGGCGTCCAGGTCCTGGCCGACCACCACCACCTCGACCGGCGTGCGGAACGAGAACAGGGCCGGCGTGCGCAGGCGGGTGGTCAGCCGGGGGAGCGTGGCGAGGGTGTCGCGCACTTCGGCCATCACCCGGTCCTGGCGCTCGGCCAGATCGCCCGAGCCCGCCAGCTGGACCAGCAGGCGGGCGGTGTGCTCGCCCTCGTCGGGCCGGGCATCGGCCCGGCGTTCCGAGCCGATGGCGGCGTAGACCGAAGCGATCTCCGGGTGGTCGGCCAGGGTCTCTTCGACCTCGGCGAGCACCGAGACCGTGCGGTCCAGGGGGGTGCCGACGGGCAGCGCGGCCTCGACCGTGAAGCGGCCCTGGTGGACCTCGGGGATGAGCTCGGTGCCGACGGTGGTCGCACCGTAGACCGATGCGGTGAGCAGGACGATGGCCCAGCCGAGCACCGTGGCCGGGCTGCGCAGGGCCCAGGTCAGGGCCGCGGGGTAGCGGCGATCGAGCCGGTCGTACAGGGTGCCGAAGCGCTCGGCGACCCACAGTGCACCGCCGTGAAGCCGGGGCAGCACCACGCCAGCGACCAGGAACAGGACTCGGCCCAAGTACAGCAGGGGCACGACCAGCAGCAGGACCAACAGCTCCAGAAGGCCGCGGATCAAGAAGCGCACGGCCTGGTACGGCAGCATGACCCAACGCCAGGCCCGCTCCTTGTCCCAGGCGACCGAGGCCTTGAGCTGTGGCCAGGAGCCGAAGCGCACCGGGAAGGCCCGGGCGTCGGTGGCGCCGACCCGGGGGATCGGCACCCGTCGGGCGGCCAGCATCGGCACGAAGACCAGAGCCACCAGGAGCGACGCCAGCAGGCTGCAGACCACCGCCAGGGCAAGGTCCCGGAACAGCTGGCCAGCGATGCCCTCGACATAGGCGATGGGCAGGAAGACCGCGACGGTGGTCAGGGTGCTGGCCACGACGGCGGCGGCGACCTCGCGTACCCCGGCCTCGGCGGCGTCTCGGCGGGACGCGCCCTGCTCCCCCTGGACGTGGATCGACTCCAGGACGACCACGGCGTTGTCCACCAGCATCCCGATGCCCAGGGCCAGCCCGCCCAGGGACATCAGGTTCAGGGAGACGTCGAACAGGTACAGCGGCGCAAAGGTGCACACGATGCTGATCGGGATGGCGGTGCCGATGATCGCCGTGGCCCGCAGGTCCCGCAGGAACAGGAACAGCACCGAGATCGCCAGCAGGCCACCCAGGGCCGCCGTGGCGCCCAGGTTGCTGACCGCGGCCTCGATGAAGGCGGCCTGGTCATCGAGCACCTTGAGGCTCAGGAATTCTGGCAGCTGCTCAGCAAGGGTCGGGGGGCCTCGGGGCATGCCTTCAGGCACCGTCTGGACCGGCGCGGCGTCGACCCCCAGTCGCTCCTTGACCGCCCGGGCCACGCTGACGATGTTGGCGTCGGCCTCCTTGTGGACCTCGAGCTCCACCGCCTCCTGGCCGTCCAGGTGGCTCACCACCTCGCGGTCCTTGTGGGCCTCGTGGATCTCGGCCACCTCGTCCAGCCGGACCAGCTGGCCGTCGCTGCGGCGGATCTGCAGGGCCTGGAGCTCGTCGATGCGGCTGAACTCGTTCAGCGTGCGGATCAGGTACTCGGTGTCGCCCTCTCGGATGGCGCCGCCGGCGATGTTCACGTTCTCGGTGGCGAGGGCGCCGCGGACCTGTTCCAGGGTCAGGCGCCGGGCCGCCAGCCAGTCCTCGCGCACCTCGACCAGGATCTGGCGCTCCAGGCCGCCGCGGACCTTGACCGCTGCGACGCCGTCCATCGCTTCGAGGCGGGGCTTGAGGGTGTCCTCGGCCACTTCGCGAAGCATCAGCAGGGCGGCTTCGCCCTCCGGGCCGCCGTCTGCAGAGGGGTCCAGGGCCAGGGCCACCCGCAGGATCGGGTCCAGGCTGGGGTCGTAGCGCAGCAGGAGCGGACGGCGGGCCTCGTCGGGGAGGAAGGTCTGCTGCAGGCGCTCCCGGACCGACTGGGCGGCCTGGTTCATGTCCGCGCCCCAGCCGAACTCCAGCACCACGTCGCTGGACTCGGCCCGGCTGCGGGACTCCAGCCGGACCAGGCCGTCGGCGGTGCTGACCGCTTCCTCGACCGGGCGGGAGATCTGGGCCTCGACCTCTTCGGGGGCGGCGCCCGGGTACTCCGTGCGGACCGTGAGCGTGGGGTAGCTCAGGTCGGGCATCAGGTTGACCGGGAGCTGCAGGAAGCTCACCTGGCCGAACACCGCGACCGCTGTGAAGATCATCAGCACGGCCACGGGCCGGTCGACGATCAGCGCAAACAGGGAGCTGCTGGGGCGCTCCACCGACTCAGCCGGCCTCGGCCTGGGCCGGTTCTGCCGGGTCGTCGCCGCCCTCTGCTGCGGCTTCCTCGGGGTCGTCGTCGGCCAGGGTGGGGTCGTCGTCGAAGCGCACGCGGGCGCCGTCGCGCAGGCTGGCGCCGCCGTTGGTCACCACCTCGTCGCCCAGGGCGAGCCCGGACATCACCTCGACCACCGCGTTGTCCTGGAATCCCAGCGCCAGGTCGAGCTGGCGGGCGATGCGGTAGGGGCCGGGCAGGGGCTCCTCTTCCTCGGCCTCTTCCTCGTCGTCGTCCTTGTCGTGGTCGTCGTCCTCCGGCTCGGGCTCGGGCTCGGGGGGTTCCTCGATGCTGACGCGGAATGCGATGGGCTCGCCGTCCTGCCAGCTCAGGGCCCGCCGGGGGATCACCAGCACGCCGTCGTGGCGGCCCACCTCGATGCGCACCGAGACGAATTGGCCGGGGCGGAGCAGCTCCTGATCCGGGTCCAGCCCGACCGTCACCCGGACCGTGCCGGACATGGGGTCGACCGTGGGCGCGATGCGGACCACGCTGGCCGACACCGTCTGCTCGTCGTCGTAGGCGCCGGTCAGGGTCGCGGGCATGCCGACCGCGATGCGGCGCAGGTCCTTTTCCGGCACCTTGACCACCACCCGCAGGGCGGAGAGATCGACCACCTGGAAGGCCCGGCGGCCGCCGGCGACCTCGCCCAGCCGCACGTCGCGCACGCTGACCGTGCCAGCGATGGGGCTGGTGATGCGGGTGCGGTCGTGCATCAGCCGTGCTTCGTCCAACCCCGTGCGAGCCGTCTCGATGCGGTAGCTCGACTCGTCCAGCTCGCGCTGGCTGATGACCCCCTGGCCGAACAGGCGCTCAACCTCGGCGTGGTCCTTGCGGGCGCGGGCCATCTCGGCTTCGGCGCGGGCGCGGTTGGCCTCCAGGTTGGGGCTGGCCAGGGTCGCGAGCTTCTGGCCCTTGCGGACCCGGTCGCCCTCTTCCACGTGCAGGGCCACCACCGTGCCGCTGAGCTCGGGCACCAGGTCGGCCTGGGCTTCGGCTTCGACCGTGCCGCTGGTGACCAGGTGGTCACCGACGCTGCCGTGCTCGACCGGCTTGACCTCGACCAAAGTGCGGGGGTCGGAGCGGGGGGGCTTGTCCTCGGACTCCTCGTCCTCCTGGGCTGCGTCGTCGTCGTCACCGCTGCCGGCGCCGTCGCAGGCCACGCCGAGCCCAAGGGCGGCGGTCAGCAGGAGGAGGAACAGGCGCATCTGGACCGGCGGTACGGGGGCTCGGAGAGCTTATTGCGTTGGAAGGGGCGTGCGGGCAAACACCCGGGGGTGGGCGGTGCGTCCGGCGGGGGTCCGTGGTTGACTGCCCGCATGGAGATCCGGCTCTGCCAGGCGTCCGATCACGGGGCTGTGGAGGCCCTGTGGGGCGGTGTGTTCGGCTACCCCGAGGCCCGAAACGCGCCGGCCCGGGTGCTCGCCGACAAGCTGGCGGTGGACGACGAGGGCTTGCTGGTCGCCGTGGACGAGGGCGGTCTGCTTGGCACCTTGATGTTCGGCTACGACGGCCACCGCGGGTGGCTCTACCGGCTCGCAGTCGTTCGCCAGGCCCGGGGGCAGGGCGTCGCCCGGGCGCTGGTCGAGGCTGCCGAGGCCCGGCTGGCGGCCCGAGGCTGTCTCAAGGTCAACCTCCAGGTCAAGGCCGGCAACCAGGCCGCGGTCAAGGCCTGGGAGCACCTGGGCTACCGGGTCGAGCCCCGGGTCAGCCTGGGCAAGGTGCTGGGTGGGGCCCAGGACGGGGGTTGTTGACCCCGCCGGACTCCGCCGGGCGTCGTAGGGTGCGGGCGTGGGCATGAGGCAGCGAGCGCTGGTCCTGGTGGGGCTGGCTTGGACCCCGGTCGCGGCCACGTCGGAGCCTCTGCGCCTGCCTCCTGGCCAGAGCCTGGGCGCGTGGGAAGAGGCCATGGTGCTGTACGGCTTCGTCCTGGGCGACACCAGCGCCGGTCCCGCGGCGTGGCTCGTGGTGTTCGGGGACAAGTGGTACCTGTGCGTGCGGGACGGGGCGGGTCGGGAGACCAAGGCCCAGGTGACGGCCCCCCGCTCGACCGAGGACCGGCTGGAGATCCTGGCCCTGGCCCGGGCGATGCTGGGCGAGGGCGTGGCGCCCGGGGTGTTGCCCGAACTGGTGGCGCCCGAGCTGCCGCCGCCCGAGCTTCCGCCGCTGGAGCCAGAGCCGCCGCCGGACCCGGGGCCTGGGGTGCCCGAGGACGTGGCGACGCCTCCTGTAGAGCCCCCCACTCCTGCTCCGGTCGTCGGGCCAGCGCCCGACGCGGCGCCCGACGTCCAGCCCGTGCCGGCGCCCGCGCCGGACCCGCCGCCGCCTCCTTCGGTGGTCGAGGAGAACCCCGAGCCGCCACCGTCCGTGGACCCGATCGTCGCACCTGATCCGCCGCGGGACCCCGTGGTCGTCGCCCCACCCGCACCTTCGCCCGCTTCGGACCCGGCTCGTCTCTGGTTCCGCCTGGGTGGCGGCGGGGGTTGGTCGACCCTCACCGGAGCGACCGGGCTGCTGTCCGGTTCCGTGGGCTGGGACCTGCGGGCGCCACTGACGGTGGGGCTCGACCTTGGGGCGTCGCCAGACCGCCCCTTGCTCGGGCTGAGCGGGGCCGAGACCCAGGCCCGAGCCGATGGGGCGCTCCTGGTCGCCTTCAGTCCCCAGGCCGGTCCCTGGCTCGCCGTCCTTGCGGGTGCGTCCGCCCGGCGCTTCCGCCAGGCTGGGCAGCTCGTCCTGTGGGGCGTGGTGCCCTGGGCAGGTGTCGAGATCGGCTGGACCTTGCCCCCTCTGCTCGGGTTGTCCGTGCAGCTCCGGGCCGAGGCCCGGGCCGACCTGCGGCCCACCGAGCTCCAGCTCGGGGCGCTCTCCGCGGGGGGTCGGGGCGTGCATGCCGGTGCTGCGGTCGCCGTCCGTGGCCGTGGGCCGACCCCGGTTCGCAGACTCTCCGATCGTTCTCGGCCTCTTCCTGCACGGGGGGGTTGAGTGGAGACCACGGCCAGAGACGTCGCGTTGGTGCGGGCTGCCCAGTCTGGGGAGCGCTTCGCCCACGACCGGCTCATGGACGTCTGGCTGCCCCAGGTCATGGCCTGGTGCGCACGGTTGGGCGGTCCGCGGGTCGACGCCGAGGATGCTGCCCACGACGTCATGGTCACGGTCATCACCAAGCTCGAGAGCCTCCGTGACCCCGAGAAGTTCGCCTCGTGGACCTTTGGCATCACCCGCCGGGTCCTGGCCGGCCATCGCCGCAAGCAGTTCGTCCAGCGCTGGGTCCCCGGTCTGTCCCTGGACCCCGTGGATCCGGCCGAGGGCCCCTTTCACCGCGCCTCCTTCTCCCAGCTGTCCCGCCAGGTCCAGCGGGCTCTGGAGAGCCTGTCCCCGGCACAGCGCGAGGTCCTGGTCCTGTGTGACCTCGAGGAGCGCACCGACCTCGAGGCCGCCCAGATGTTGGGCATTCCCTTGGGCACCTGCAAGAGCCGGCTGCGGGTCGCGCGTCAGAAGTTTCGCCGGGCCACGCGCCACATCGATCCGCCCGGCAGCGCCCAGCGTTCGGAGCACCCAGCATGAGCGGCGACCGCGAGCTCCTGCGGGTCCTGGCCCAGGAGACCTGGCCCCCGGACGATGCGCTGGTGCGGGTGCACGAGCGGGTCCTGGACACCGTGCTGGATCGCCCGGTGACCGGCCTGTTGCGGGAGCTCCCCGATGTGCCCCAGGTCCGGCCGGTGCGGGCTGGATCCCGGCTGCGCCGGGCCGAGGAGCCCCCGGCGCGGTGGCCGTGGTTCGCCGTGCCGATCGGCCTGGCGGCGGTGGCCGCGGTGGTGTTGTGGGTGAGCACCGGCAGTCCGGGCGGGGTCGAGCCTGGCGCGCCTCCGGTGCCCCAAGTGGCCGCGCTGATCAGCCTCGAGGCCGAGGCGACCCTGGCGCCGTCCGAGCACGTGGCCTTGGTCTTCCAGGGTGACGGTGCTGTGCGGCAGGACGGGGACCGTGTCGCCATCACCTGGGAGGTGGGCAAGCTCCAGGCCACCGTCACCCCAGACCAGGGGGTGGACCTGGTCGTCACCACGCCGGATGCCACAGTGCGGGTGGTGGGCACCGTGTTCGAGGTCGAGCGCACCCGGCTGGGAACCCAGGTCGGGGTGACCCAGGGGCAGGTATCGGTCGTGTGTGGGTCGCAGGCCGAGGTCCTGGTACCGGCCGGCGACCAGGTGCACTGTGTGCCGACCACGGCCATCGGTCTGTTGAGTCGGGCTGGGGCGCTGCTAGAGCGTGGCGCGACGCCGGACGAGGTCCTGGCGACTGCGGATGCTGGGCTGGCTGTGGCCACCCGCGGGGACGCGGTCTGGTCAGAGCTCGAGAGCCTGGCGATCCGATCTCTGGAGGAGGCCGGTCGGTCCTCCGAGGCTCTGGCGCGTGCCGAAGCATTCCTGCGGGCGGGCCCGTCCACCCGCGAGGAGCAGACGCGGTTGTTTGCGGCCCGGCGGGCCTTCCTGGAGGGCGGCTGCGAGCGAGCCGACGAGCACCTGGTCTGGTTGCGGGCTCAGGGGGTCCACGACGACGTGCTCGAGCGGTGTCCGGAGGATCCGTGATCGGCCTGTGGCTGCTGGGAGGGTGTGAGGCCCTGGTCGTCTCATTCACGGACTCGGGTGTGGACGACACAGGCGACGACCCGGTCTGGACCGTCGAGCAGGCGTGGGCCAGGACCGGGCAGGTCCCGTGGGTTCGGGCACTGAGCAGTCGCTTCGTGGCCACTGGTCAGACCGTGACCGGCGATCTGGAAGTCCTGGTGATCGACAGTGGCGGGCGGTCCGAAGAACGGCTCACCTGGTCGCCCGGGGTCGCCGGGTTGCCCCACGCCTTGTCGACGCACGGCTCCGGAGCCGACGACTCCTTTGCGTTCGCCTGGGTCGAGCCCGGAAACGGGGCACCGAACGCGCAGCTCGTGCGGCCGGTTCGACAGCCTGCCGCCTGGGCGGGGCTGGAGCCCGAGACCGTTTCGTTCGTGGGATCGGCGGACCCGGTGGGGGTCGGACTGACGGTCGAGGATCTGGAGAACCCCCACACCTGGCTCGTGGGGTGCTCGCCGAGCGAGCTCGGTGTGGTGGGGGCCGACTCGAACGGCGTGTTGCTCAGCGAGGGAATTGATGCGACAGCCGGGACCGTCTGCTTCACCGAGCGGACGGGCACGCCAGACCGGGCGCTGGCTCGGGCGTGCACACCCGGTGGGGAGTGTCACTCTTTTTCTCACAACCCCCTGAACGAGGAGCAGCCCTTGGGGCAGGCCTCGTCGGGCTGGGACGGTCTCGACCTGGCTGCGGTGCGGGGCCACGGGGACCTGGTGGTGGCGTTGTCATCGACCGGGGAGGGTTCGGCCACTTGGATGGACGGTGCGGCCAGCGCGGGGAGTGAGGTGCTGTTTGGGGGTCAGGCTCTGGCGGCGGTCGATGTCGAAGTGGGGGACCGCGCGGTGGCTGTGGGGTTGTTGGCGGACGGGGGTTCGGGGCCGTTGCAGGCCCAGGTGGGAGCGTCGCTCTCGGAGCTGGCCGTGGTCGACCTGGTGGTGCCGGACCTGGGCGGAGTCGTGCCGACCGGGGTCGGGGTGGCCAGCTTGGGGGCCCAGGTGCTCGTGGTCGTGGCTGGTGACTCGGCGGATGGTGCGGGGGTGGTGATGTGGTCGGTGCAGGCGTTGGAGTGATCGGCGCTGTCAGAGGGGGCTTCGGACCATCAGGCGATTCGGGTCGCGCATGTGGGTGTAGCGGGTCGTGGTGTGGATGCTGCGGTGTCCGAGCAGGAGCTGGATCACACGCAGATCTGTGCCGTTCTCGAGCAGGTGGGTGGCAAAGGCGTGGCGGAGGGAGTGACAGGTCACGTGGATCGGCAGGTTGGTTCGCTTGCGGGCGCGGGCGATCACGTGCTGGAGGCTGCGCTTGTGCAGGGCGCCGCCGCGCTGCGAGGTCAGGAGTGCTTCGTCGGCCGCCCGGTCGCCGATGAGCCAGGTCAGGTCGTCCAGGAGTGCCGGGCTCAGCAAGGTCAGGCGGTCCTTGGCGCCCTTGCTGGCTCGGATCTTCAGCTGGAGTGTGTCCAGACAGACGTCTCGGATCCGGAGCGCCACCGCCTCTGAGACCCGCAGGCCGCTGCCGTACATCAGCAGAATGGCGAGTCGGTGCTTGCGGTTGTCTATCGTCTCGGCGAGCTGGAGGACCTGGGATCGTGTGGGCACGTCGGGGAGCTTCTGTTCGCGACGGGGGCGAATCACCGTCTCGAACGGTGCGGCCGAGCGTTTGTAGAGTTCGACGTAGAGGAACCGGAGAGCGCTGATGGACTGGTCGATCCACGAGCGGGATCGGGAGAGCTCCAGACCTTCGTAGAGGTAGGCCTTGATGTCGTGGTCGGTGGCGTCGCGGGGGTGGACTGGTCGCAGCCAGTCCACCCAGGACCGGATCACGCTGGTGTAGGCCTTGATGGTGCTCCGGGCGTAGCCGCGCAGGCGGAGTTCTTGTTGGTAGCGGGGGAGGAGGTGGGGGGAGAGGGGCATGGCGCGTCCTGGAAGCAGGGGATCGCGCTGGAGTGGTGCAGGGGTGATGCCAGGTGGGGGGTGTCGGAGTGGGTGGGTGTAGAAGAGGCTGGGGAGCGGGTTGGGGGCCGCGCGCGGGTGGTGGGGTCCAGGGGTGGGGTGACGGGGGGTTGACGGGGGTGGCGGAGGGTTGACGGGTCGCCTTGTCCCGTCTTGACGGATCACCTGGTCAGATGGGGTTGACTTGGTGTCTTGGCGAGGGTCTCGAATAGACTCGGCGGTGGCTGGCCGAGGGCGTATGTCGCGGAGCGGGCGGGGCCTTTTGTGAAACGGGGCGGGGTTAGAGGGGCGGTGAATGGTGGGGGTGGCGGGTTTAGGTGAAGTTTTTCGTCATGGAAGCAGGGGGGGAGGGGGTCGGTGTGGGGGCGTTAGGCGCCATGACTACGGGCGAACGGCATGCAGGCGACTTGGCACGTTG
>CAZFLE010000098.1:0-27207 GCA_964519895.1 uncultured Enterobacterales bacterium
GACGTCGCCGGCTGCGACGAGGCCAAGACCGAGCTCGAGGAGATCATCCACTTCCTCAAGGACCCCCGCAAGTTCACCCGGTTGGGGGGTCGCATCCCCAAGGGTGTGCTGCTGATGGGCCCCCCGGGCACCGGCAAGACCCTGCTGGCCCGGGCGGTCGCTGGCGAGGCCGGCGTGCCCTTCTTCAGCATCTCGGGCAGCGACTTCGTGGAGATGTTCGTGGGCGTCGGTGCCAGCCGGGTCCGGGATCTGTTCGAGCAGGGCAAGAAGAACGCGCCCTGCATCATCTTCATCGACGAGATCGACGCCGTCGGCCGCCACCGCGGGGCCGGCCTGGGCGGTGGCCACGACGAGCGCGAGCAGACCCTGAATCAGCTCCTGGTCGAGATGGACGGCTTCGAGTCCAACGAAGGCGTCATCATCATGGCGGCCACCAACCGCCCCGACGTGCTGGACCCGGCGCTGTTGCGCCCCGGGCGCTTCGACCGCCGGGTCGTCGTCTCGGCCCCAGACGTCCAAGGCCGCCAGGGCATCCTCGAGGTCCACACCCGGCGCACGCCCCTGGCCGAGGACGTCGACTTGGAGATCCTCGCGCGGGCCACACCCGGCATGAACGGCGCCCAGCTCGAGAACCTGGTCAACGAGGCCGCGTTGCTGGCGGCTCGCTTCGACAAGAAGAAGATCGACATGGCGGACTTCGAGGCCGCCAAGGACAAGGTCTACATGGGCCCGGAGCGCCGCTCGATGGTCGTCTCCGAGGAAGAGCGCCGCTCCACGGCCTACCACGAGGCCGGCCACGCCATCGTGGCGGTGATGCTCCCGGACAGCGACCGGGTGCACAAGGTCACGATCACCCCCCGGGGGCGTGCGCTCGGGCTCACCTGGTTCCTGCCGGACACCGAGCGACACGCCAAGACCTCCCGCAGCTTCAAGGCCAGCATCGCCATGGCCATGGGGGGCCGCGCCGCCGAAGAGCTGGTGCTCAACGAGGTCACGACCGGCGCCGCCAACGACATCCGGCAGGCGACCGACATGGCCCGCAGCATGGTGTGCCGCTTCGGCATGTCCCAGGACCTGGGCCCGGTCTCGTGGGACGAAGGCGAGGAACAGGTCTTCCTGGGCCGAGACATCGCCCGTCGGTCCGGCTTCTCCCAGGACACGCTGCTGGCCATCGACAACGAGGTCCGCAAGATCGTCGAAGAGGGCTACTCCTGGGCCAAGAGCATCCTGAGTGTGAACATCCACATCCTGCACAAGATCGCCCAGCTGCTCCTGGAAAAGGAGACCCTCGACGGCGAGGAATTCCGCAGGGTGGTCTCTGGCATGAACCCGGTGCTCCCGGAGGGCATCGGCTCGGTCGCGTGACCCGGGCGCCGCAGCTCGTCGGCATCCTGAACGTCACCCCGGACTCCTTCAGCGATGGGGGTCGGTACGCTGGCCGGGACCAGGCGGTCGCAGCGGGCGTGCAGATGCGGGCCGAAGGCGCCGACTGGATCGACGTCGGGGGAGAGTCGACCCGACCGGGGGCGCCAGAGGTGCCGGTGGGCCAGGAGCTCGAGCGCGTCCTGCCCGTGGTCGAGGCTCTGGTGGCGGCCGGCGTGCCGGTGTCCATCGACACCCGCAAGACCCCGGTGGCCAAGGCGGCCCTGGCCGCTGGCGCCGAAGTCGTGAACGACGTGAACGGGCTGCGGGCCCCCGGCATGGTCGACGCCATCGCCGCCGCCGGGGCCGGGGCCGTGATCATGCACATGCGCGGGACACCCGAAGACATGCTCAGCCGCGTCACCTACGACGACGTGCTGACCGACGTGCGGGGGTTCCTGGCGGAGCGGCTGGCGGTGGCACGGGCGGCCGGCATCGCGCGCTTGTGGGTCGACCCGGGCATCGGCTTCGCCAAGACCGCCGACCAGAACCTCGTGCTCTTGCGCCGCCTGGGCGAGCTGGGGGACCTGGGCGCACCGGTCTACGTGGGGGCCTCACGGAAGCGGTTCATCGGGGCCGTGACCGGGGCGTCAGACCCCGCAGATCGGCTCGGTGGCTCGATCGGTGCGGCCATCGCCGCGGCACAGCACGGGGCGGCCGTGCTGCGCGTGCACGACGTCGCCGCGACCCGGCAGGCGCTGGCGGTCATGATCGCCGTGCACGGCTCGGCCTGAGCCGGCGCGGAGCGTCGATGTTGGAGCTGCTGCGGGACTCGCCCTTCTACGGGATGCAGGGCTCTGATGCGGTCGACGTGCTCATCCTGGCGGCGATCTTCTACCGCACCTTCCTGCTGTTGCGCGGCACCCGGGCCTTCCAGGTCCTCATCGGCCTTCTGTTCCTGGGCGGGCTCTATGTCGTGAGTGAGCGCATGGAGCTGTACGCGCTGCGCTGGCTGCTCGACAAGTTCTTCGTCTACATCGTCCTGGCCGTCCTGATCCTGTTCCAGAACGACATCCGCCGGGCCCTGGCCCGCGCCGGGGGCCGCTTCTCCCGCACGTTCCGAGGCATCTCCGAGACCTTTGCCTACGAGGAGGTCGTGCGCACGGCCTTTGCCCTGGCATCCCGCCGCATCGGAGCGCTGATCGTCATCGAGCGGGACGCCAGTCTGGCCCACCTGGTCGAGGCCGGCCACGAGCTCGACGCCCGGGCCAGCCAGGAGCTCTTGATGGCCCTGTTCCACCCGTCGTCGCCGCTGCACGACGGGGCGGTGGTGCTGCAGAAGGGCCGCCTGTCCGCGGCCAAGGTGTTCCTGCCCCTGTCCCTGGCCAAGGACATGGCCCGGTACTTCGGCACCCGCCACCGGGCGGCCCTGGGGCTCAGCGAGGAGACCGACGCCGTGGTGGTGACCGTGTCCGAGGAGCGTGGCGCCGTGTCCCTGGTCCTGGGCGGCGCCATCACCCAGGTGGCCGACACCAACGAGCTCCGCGAGCTGCTCCAGGAGATCCTGTCGCCGCGCGAGGAGCGCACCACCGCCGCTCCGGCGCTGGGGTCCTGAGGGTGGCCCGGGCCTCGCTGGGTCGCCGTGTGTTCACGGGCCTCCGGGACCGGATCCGGTCCTTTGCGACCGTTCACCCCTGGTTCAAGCTCTTCAGCTTCCTCCTCGCGCTGGGCATGTGGCTCTGGGTCCAGGGGGAACAGGTCATCGATGGGCTGGTGACGGTGGATGTGCAGTACCGCTGGCCGGCGCACCTGGTGCTCACCAGCGAGCCGCCCGAGTCGATCGAGGCCGTGATCCGGGGCACCCGCAGCGAGGTCCAGCGGGCCCGCAGCGGGGCGGTGGTGATGTACATCGACATGCGCGAAGGCACCCCAGGGGTCCAGACCCTGGCCTTTGTCGACCAGGACATCCAGGGGCTCAGCGAAGACGTCAAGGTCGTGAACCTGCGCCAGCGGGACTTCGAGGTGGTGCTGGAGCCCCGCCGGGACAAGCGGGTCCGAGTGGTGGTCGACACCATCGGAGAGCCCATGCGGGACTACCGGGTCGAGCGCATCACCCTGGTCCCTGAGTACGTGTGGATCGAGGGTCCGGCATCGGTCGTGGCGGGCATCGAGGTGGTGAAGACCGTGGGCGTGCCGCTGTCCAGCCAACAGGAGACCTTTACCGTCGACGTCGACGTCGCCCTGCCCGATGACCACCTGAAGCGGCGGGAAGACGCCCTGGTCAAGGTCACGGTCGAGGTGGTGGAGAGCCGCGCCACGACCCGGATCAACGGGGTGCCGCTGCGGCCGCCCAGCGGCTGGCAGGCCACGCCAGAGACGGTGGACGTGCTGGTGAACGGGCCGACCTCTGTGCTCGAGGCCCTCTCCCCGGGAGATCTGCTCGTCACGGGCTCTGTGCCCGAGGACGTGCCCCGAGTGAAGCTCAAGGTCCAGAGCAGCGCCTTCGAGGTCGTGCACGGCGGGCCGGACTCCCTGGAGGTCGAGGACATCTTCCCGGACCGGGTCGTCTTCGTGCCCGTCGAGCAGGCCCCCCTGGAGGTGCCCCCCTCGGAGCCCGCAGAGCCGGGCGAGCGGCCCCCAGCCGAGTCCCCTTGATGCGCTTCGGCACCGACGGCATCCGGGGACAGTGGCCCCAGGAGCCGCTCACGCCGGCGGTCGCCACGGCCCTGGGCGCGGCGGTCGCGGCCACCTTTGGGCCCCGGGTGGGCATCGCACGGGACACCCGGGAGTCCGGAGGCGTGATCGAGCATCACGTCGCCGCAGGACAGGGTGTCGAGCACCACAGCTGCGGCGTGCTGCCGACCGCCGCCGCCTCGACCCTCGTCGCCGCGGGCGTCGTGGACGCCGCGGTGGTCATCACCGCGAGTCACAACCCCTGGCAGGACAACGGCCTCAAGGTGATCGGTCCTGGGGGTCGCAAGCTGGACGCCACGGCGGAGCAGGCCCTGGCGGAGCGCCTGGAGAAGCACCTGGCCGACCCCCCTCGGGCGTCCCCCAGTACCTGGTCCATCGAGCCCCGGGCCAGGCGGATCTACCTGGACGCCCTGGCCGCTGCGCTGCCGTCTGGGCAGTGGCTCCGAGGGGCACGCATCGCTGTGGACTGCGCCCACGGCGCGGCGACGTGGACGGCGCCCCAGATCCTGGAGGGGCTGGGGGCCGAGGTGGTGCCGCTTGGGGTCGCGCCGGACGGACGCAACATCAACCGGGCACGGGGGGCCCTGCACCCCGAAGCGCTGGCCCGACAAGTCCGGCATGCGCACTGCGACGCGGGCATTGCGCTCGACGGCGACGCCGACCGCTGCGTCCTGGTCACGGGCTCCGGGCGGGTCGTGGACGGGGACGCCCTGCTCTTGTTGCTGGCCCGGGGTCCGGGGGTGGTCGGCACCGTGATGTGCAACCAGGCCTTGGCCATCGCCCTGGCGGACCGGGGCATGGACCTGGTGCGCACCGGGGTCGGGGACCGCCAGGTCGCCCAGGAGCTCGCACGGCTCGGCTGGCAGGTCGGGGGCGAGCCTTCGGGCCACGTGCTGTTCTCGGACGGCCTGCCCACGGGCGACGGCATGCTCACCGGGCTCAGGGCGCTCGCCGGCGGCGTCGACCTGGACGCCCGCCTCGCTGGCTGGCAGCCCCACGCCCAGGCCAGGGCCGCGGTCGTGGTGGCCCACCGACCCCCGCTGCGGAGCCTGGGGCCTCTCCAAGACGCGCTGGCGGCCCTCGAGGGCCGGGCGGTGGTCCGCTACTCGGGCACCGAGCCCAAGCTCCGACTCCAGGTCGAGGGAACCACGGCCGATGATGCGGATCGTGAGCTCCAGCTGTTGCTCGATGCCGTCGCCGCCTCCGGCCTGCGTGAGACCCCGGGTTGACGGTACGCTTTGTGCAGTGATCTCCACCGGATCCACCCCGTGATGCACGCCAGACCTGGCGACACCTCCGCGACCGGGCGGCAGCAGGATGCTCGCCAAGGCCCTCAGGAAGCGCAACGATGACCGACCGCATCCCCCCCCTTTGGCGGCCGAAGACCTGGACAGCCCGCGGGCTGACCGGGGTCGGCGTGACCCAGTCCCTGGGGCTCCTGGGTCCCAGCCTGCTCGTCCTGGCCCTGGCGCTGCCGGGGCACGCTCACGCCGAAGGCAGCGACGATCTGGGCAGCACCCAGCAGCTGCTGGCCGACACAACGGCCTACGTCGACATCCTGGACTACACCCAGGAGACCATCGCCTGGACCGGCACCGGCAACATCCTGGTGTACGACACCAGCGGTGCGCTGGACACGGTGCTCAGCTCGGGCGACACCTACGTGCCCACGGCCGATGGCAGCCACCCCATCGTGTTCTCCCAGGACCAGACCACCGACGGGTGGGACCTGACGGTCGAGAACAGCACCGACGGTGGCGGGCGCCTGTGGAGCCTGATCTGGCTCTTCGACGCGGCCAACTACGACAGCGCCAGCGCCGTCGAGTCCTCGATGTACGCGCTGCTCAACGGCGGCGACAGCACCGAGCTCCCGGTCATCGAGGTCGACTTCAACGGCTTCGCCGGATTCGAATTCGACATCGGCGCCAACGCCCACGGCATCGACGAGAACCACGCCCGCTCGTCCCACGAGCCCAGCAGCGGCACGGTCAGCGTCTACACACCGCTCTACCTGAACGAGCCCAGCTACGCGACCTACAGCCACCTGAGCCCGAGCCTCACCCACGTCGCCTTCTACGGCGGCTCGGCGGACTACGCCCCCGACGTGGAATGCGAGGAATTCGCCCCAGAGGACGGCCACGAGGCCACCATCACCCTCACCAGCGACGTGATGGGCACCGGCCACGTGATCTGTGACATCGACGGGGACGGCACCTTCGACGGAACCAGCGACGACGACGTGCACGTGCTGGACCGGGTCTGGTCCGGCGACAACGACCTGACCTGGGACGGCCTGGACCACGAGGGCAACCAGGTCCCCGACGGCACCTATGACTGCCAGACCTTCATCACCGTCGGCGAGCTGCACTTCCTGACCCTCGACGTGGAGACGTCCTACGAGGGCTTCCGCATGTTCGAGCTCGACGGCTCCGGCGGCGACAACGGTCTGGACATGTACTGGAACGACGCCGAGGTCCAGCCCAACGCCCACACGATGGACAACGGCGACGAGGGGCTGGAGACCTCGGGACCCAACGGCGTCAACGCCGGCAGTAGCACGACGAGCGCCTCAGCGAACACCAACGCACGCTCCTGGGGCGCCTGGGGCGAGGGCGGCAAGGGCGAGGGCAGCCTGCTCGACACCTACGCCTGGCTGGACGAGTCCAGCAAGCAGACCTTCCAGATCCAGATCGTCGACGCCGCCCTGGACACCGACAGCGACCGGCTCGAAGACGTGCGCGAGGCCTGCCAGGAAGAGACCGACAAGACCGACCCCGACACCGATGCCGACGGCCTCGGGGACGGCGACGAGGTCCTGGACGAGGGCACGGATCCCCTCGACGCGGACACCGATAGCGACGGCCTGAGCGACGGCGACGAGGTCAACAGCCACGGCACCGATCCCCGGGATGCCGACTCGGACAACGACAGCCTGAGCGACGGCGACGAGGTCAACACCTACGGCACCGATCCTCGGGACGCGGACACCGACGGTGACGGCCTGGACGACGGCGACGAGGTCAACACCCATGGCACCGACCCGGTGGACGCCGACACCGACGACGATCGGCTCGAAGACGGCGAAGAGGTCGACGACCACGGCACGGACCCGCTGGACCCCGACACCGACGGCGACGGCTGCGACGACGGCGACGAGGTCCTGGACCACGGCACCGATCCGCTGACCGCGGACTCCGACGGCGACGGCGTCGACGACTGTGAAGAGATCAGCGACGGCTCGGACCCCTGGGAGGCCGACACCGACGGCGACGGCCTGACCGACGGCGAGGAGAAGGCCGAGGGCACCGATCCCACCGACCCGGACACCGACGGCGACGGCCTGGACGACGGCGAGGAGGTCAACGAGACCGGCACGAATCCGACCGACGCCGACGAGGACAACGACGGCCTGGACGACGGCGAGGAGCTCGAGAATGGCACCGACCCCACCGACGCAGACACCGACGGCGACGGCCTGACCGACGGCGAAGAAGTGCTGGACGAGGGCACCGACCCGACCCGGGACGACACCGACGGCGATGGCCTGAGCGACGGCGACGAAGTCGACGTCTACGGCACCGATCCCAACGACGCGGACACCGACGACGACCTGCTCGACGACGGCGAAGAGGTCAACGACACCCTCACCGACCCGCTGGACAGCGACACCGACGACGACGGGCTGACCGACGGCGAAGAGGTCGACATCTACGAGACCGACCCCCAGGACGAAGACACCGATGGCGACGGCCTGGAAGACGGCCAGGAGGTCTACGACACCGAGACCGACCCCCTGGACACCGACAGCGACAACGACGGGCTCGACGACGGCACCGAGGTCTACGACACCGAGACCGATCCCAACGACAAGGACAGCGACGACGACGGGCTGACGGATGGCGAAGAGGTCGACGACCTTGGCACCGACCCGAACGACGCCGACACCGACGACGGCGGTGTGGACGATGGCGTCGAGGTGCTCGTCGACGGCACCGATCCACTCGACGGCTCAGACGACGGCGTGGTCGACACCACCGACTCCGACGGCGACGGGCTCACCGATGCCGAGGAGGAAGCCCACGGCACCGATCCCTGGGACTCGGACAGCGACGGCGATGGGGTCAGCGACGGGGACGAGACCAGCAACGGCACGGACCCGACCGACACCGACAGCGACAACGACGGGCTGACCGACGGCGAAGAAGAAGCCGAAGGCACCGATCCCCTGGACCCAGACAGCGACGACGACGGCCTGAGCGACAGCGAAGAGGTCGACACCTGGGGCACCGACCCCAACGATCCGGACACCGACGACGACGACCTGACCGACGGGGAAGAGGCCAAGAGCACAGGCACCGACCCGCTGGACGAGGACACCGACGGCGACGGCCTCGAAGACGGCGAGGAGGTCTGGGACACCGAGACCGACCCGAACCGCGAGGACAGCGACGGCGACGGGCTGGGCGACGGTGAAGAGGTCGACAGCACCGGCACCGACCCCAACGACCCCGACACCGACAACGGCGGCGTCGACGACGGCACCGAGGTGGACCAGGGCACCGACCCCCTGGACGGCAGCGACGACTTCGACGGCAGCGCCGACCCCGATGGCGACGGGCTGACCAACGACGAGGAGGACGCCCACGGCACCGACCCGAACGATCCGGACAGCGACGGCGATGGCCTGTCCGACGGCGAAGAGGTCGACACCACGGGCACCGACCCCAACGACGCCGACACCGACGGCGACGGCCTGAGCGACGGCGACGAGGAGGCCCTGGGCACGGATCCGGTGGTGGCGGACAGCGACGGCGACGGGCTGACCGACGGCGAAGAGGTCGACGACCTGGGCACCGACCCGCTGGACAGCGACAGCGACGACGACGGTCTGACCGACGGCGAAGAGGTCGACACCTACGAGACCGATCCCAACGACAGCGACTCAGACGACGACCGGCTGAGCGACGGCGAAGAGGTGCACGACACCGAGACCGACCCCAACGACTGGGACACCGACGACGGCGGCCGCGGGGACGGCGACGAAGTGCTCACCGACGGCACCGATCCCCACGACCCCAACGACGACCTGGCCGACAGCGACGGCGACGGCCTGACCGACTGGGCCGAGGTCAACGAGTGGGGCACCGACCCCAACGACCCCGACAGTGACGGCGACGGTCTCTCCGACGGCGACGAGGTCCTGGAGCACGGCACCGACCCGCTGGACGACGACTCCGACGACGACGGCCTGAGTGACGGCGATGAGGTCGACGAGCACGGGACCGATCCCTTGGACGATGACACCGACGACGACGGCCTGACCGACGGCGACGAGGTGAACGAGCACGGCACCGACCCGACGGATCCCGACAGCGACGACGACGGCGGCTCCGACGGCGACGAGGTGCTGGACTGGGGGACCGACCCCAACGATCCCGACACCGACAATGACGGCCTGAGCGACGGCGACGAGGTCGAGACCCACGAGACCGACCCGCTCGACGAGGACAGCGACGACGACGGACTGAGCGACGGCGCCGAAGTCGACGAGTGGGGCACCGACCCCAACGATCCCGACTCCGATGATGGCGGCGTCGACGACGGCGACGAGGTCGACCGCGGCACGGATCCTCTGGACCCCAGCGATGACTTCAGCAGCCTGGAGTCCGGGGGCGTGCCCGGGGCCTACGGCGGGGGCTGGATGGCCTGCGGCTGTGCCAGCGCGGCGGGCTCGAACGGCTCGGGCGCCGGCTGGCTGCTGCTCCTGGTGGGTGGCGTGCTGGTCCGCCGGCGCGGGGGTGCAGCGTGAGCGTGCTGCTGACCCTCGGCCTGACCGCGGCGATGGCCCAGGACGCGGCGAGCGGGGGCGACGCCCCGGACCTGGACGCCCAGCTCTTCAAGCCCAGCATCGACAGCGAGACCACCCTGTGGACCGATGACTCGGCGGTGTCCGATGACCTGGGTGGGTCGGCCCGGATCCTGGCCGGCTGGGCCAACGACCCCCTGGTCTACGTGGACGAGACCGGCGCGACCCAGGAGCTCGTGGGCAACCTGTTCGTGATGGATCTGCTGGGGGCCTTGTCCTACAAGGGCGTGCGCCTGGGCGTGCACCTGCCCGTGGTCCTTCGCACTCTGGGGGACGACCCCGGCGAGAGCGGGCTCGGCGACGTGGGCCTCCAGGTCAAGATCCGCCTGCTGGACCGGGACGTGCACCCCCTGGGACTCGGGGTGGCCGGCGGGCTGTCCCTGCCCACTTCGACGACCACGGCGCCCCTGGGCTCGGACGGCCTTGGGTGGACGGTGCAGGCCATCGCCGACAAGTCCGTCGGACCGGTGCTGCTCGCGGCCAACCTGGGCACCCGGGGCATCCCCGAGGCGTCGATGGAGAACGTGATCTGGGACGACCAGCTCTTCGCTCGGCTCGGCGCCAGCTGGGCGGTGACCGATGCTCAGGGCCTGTCCCTGGACGTGGGGGGCAACCTGATCTACGGCGAGATGACCAACCCGGCGGGCCGGCCGGCCGAGGCCCTGTTGGGCGCCTGGACGCGGCTCGGCTCCGACCTGGTGCTGCGCGGCGGCATCGGCACGGGGCTGACCCGGGGGGTCGGGGCGCCTCGGGTCCACGCGGTGGTCTCCCTGGGCTGGGAGCCGGGGGACGAGGGCGGTGACGCGGACCTGGACGGCCTGGTCGACGCCGTGGACGCATGCCCGAACCGGCCAGAGGACCTGGATCGCTACCAGGACTCGGACGGCTGTCCCGAGGCGACCCCCGTGCGGGTCGTGGCCGTGGACGCCGAGGGCATCCCCATCGGCCATGCCACGGTGGCGGTGTCCGGTGGCGGCAAGCAGGACACCGGCGCTGGCATCGTCGAGACCCAGCTCTTCGGTGGCTCGTACGAGGTCGTCGTGGAGGCCCCGGGCTTCAACACCGTGAACAAGGTGATCACGGTGCCCGACGGCGAGCCCTACGAGGCCCGCGTGACCCTGATGCCAGCGGCGACGGATGGCCTGGTGACCGTGCGGGTCAAGGACGCCCAGGGCAACCCCGTGCCAGCGGTCGTGACCCTGGGCGAGCTGGCGGCCAAGCAGACCCAGGGGGGCGTGGCCCTGGGGTCGCTGCCCGCGGGACGGCACACCGTGTCCGTCGAGGCCGAAGGCTACAACCCGGTCGGCCAGCGCATCGACGTCAAGGCCGACGACGAGCTGGTGGTGGTCATCGTCGTGGAGCCGATCCAGGCGCCTCGGGTCGAGGTCAAGCAAGACCGGATCGACATCCAGGACTCGATCTACTTCGAGACCGGCTCGGCGGTCATCAAGGCCGAGAGCTTCAGCCTGCTGGACGAGATCGCCGCCATCCTTTTGGACCACCCGGAGCTGGTCCGCGTGCGCATCGAAGGGCACACGGACAGCCGGGGCAGCGACAGCTCCAACCTGCGCTTGAGCCAGGACCGGGCCGCATCCGTGCGGACCTACCTGGTCGACGCCGGCGTCGCGGCCAAGCGGCTCTCGAGCATCGGCTATGGCGAGACCAAGCCCCTGGATCCCCGCGAGACCGAAGAGGCCTGGAGCGAGAACCGCCGGGTGGACTTCTGGATCGAGGAGCGCAGGGACTGAGGACTGATCGGCAGAGAGTCCGCCGAACTGTGGCCCTCGCCGGGGCAGAAGAGGGGATAGACCTCACCCCTCCTGGAGGTCCGTCATGCCCCCCCGTCGCCTCGGCGTGAACATCGACCACGTGGCCACCCTCCGGCAGGCGCGGCGTTCGCCCTACCCGGACCCCGTGCTCGCCGCCCTGATGGCCGAGACCGCCGGCGCGGACCAGATCACCTGCCACATCCGCGGAGACCGGCGCCACGTGAACGAGCGGGACATCCGGCTGCTGCGGGACACGGTCCAGACCCACCTCAACGTCGAGTGCGCCGCCACCGACGAGATGGTCGGCATCATGCTGGACCTGCGGCCCCACCGGGTCACCCTGGTGCCCGAGCGACCCGAGGAGATCACCACCGAGGGCGGCCTGGACGTGGTCGCCCACCGGGCACTGATCCAGGCCACCTGCGCGCGGCTCGAGACCGCCGGCATCCGCGTGAGCCTGTTCATCGACCCCCTCGATGCCCAGGTCCAGGCGTCGGCGTTCGAGGGGATCGACATGATCGAGCTCAACACCGCCCGCTACGCCGAGCGGGGTGGCGCCGAGGACCTGGTGCGCCTGGCCTCGGCGACCGCCGTCGGACTCGATGAAGGACTCGAGGTCGCGGCGGGCCACGGGCTGACCCACCTGAACCTTGCGGCCTTGGTCGACGCCGTGCCGGACATCGTGGAGTACAACATTGGCCACAGCATCGTGTCCCGGGCGGTCTTCGTCGGCCTGGACCGCGCGGTGCGTGACCTGGTCCACCTGATCCGCTGAGCCTCGGATGCCTGTCCACCCCATCTCGACCTCGTCGGGCGTGCGAGCCCTGGACGCCCACACCATCCACGGGCTCGGGGTGCCGGGCCTGGCGCTGATGGAGCTGGCCGGTCGGGCGGTGGCGGCCGAGCTCTTGCAGCGCTTCCCACAGCGTGCCGCCCTTGGGGTCCAGGTCGTGGCCGGGCGAGGCAACAACGGCGGCGACGGCTACGTCATCGCCCGCCTGCTGCACCTGTCGGGGGTGCCGGTGCGGGTGCTCGGGCTGGCTGGGGACCACACGGCGGACTGCGCGACCCAGCGGGCCGCCGCGGAGAAGCTGGGCATCCCGGTCCACGACAGCGGTCCCGTCGATGGGCCCGGCCTGGTGGTGGACGCCCTGCTGGGCACCGGCCTGCGCGAAGCGCTTCGGGGCGAGATCGCCGAGCGGGTGGTGGCCCTGCGCGAGTCCGGGGTGCCGGTGGTCGCCGTGGACCTGCCCACCGGCTTGTGTGGCGACAGCGGCAAGGTGCTGGGCGACGCGGCCCCTGCGGTGCTCACCGTGACCTTTGGCCGCGCCCGCGTCGGCCACTTCCTGGAGCCAGGCGCAGACCTCACCGGTGCACTGGTGGTGGCGGACATCGGGCTGACGGGCCAGGTCGACGCGCCGGCCCAGGCGGTCGATGGCGCCTGGGTGGCCGAGCAGCTGCCGTCGCGCGCGGCGGGGTCCCACAAGGGCAGCCACGGCCACCTGGGCGTGGTCGCCGGCAGTCCGGAGCGCATGGGCGCAGCGGTGCTGGCGGCCAATGCGGCGATCCGGGCGGGCGCTGGACTGGTGACCCTGTTCACCCCGCGGGACGGCTGGAATCGCCTGGGACAGCTGGCACCCGAAGTCATGGTCGACGACAGCGCCGGGCTGGGGCCTGAGCGGCTTCGGGACCTCGATGCGCTGGCGGTGGGCCCCGGGGTCGGGACCGGCCGGAGCGAGATCCAGCTCTTGCGGCGGCTGTGGCGCGACGTGCCCCACCCGGCGGTCTTCGACGCCGACGCGCTGGCCGCGATGACCGGGGTCTACAACCGGCCGCGCCACCCCCGCTGCGTCACCCCGCACCCCGGCGAGGCGGCCCGCCTGTTGGCCGCCCACAGCCGCGACATCCAGGCCGATCGGCTGGGGGCCGTCCGGCGGCTGGCCCGGGTGGCCCCTGCGCTCCTGAAGGGGCGCCACACGCTGATCGCTGGGGGCGAGCACCCGGTCAGCATCAACCTCACGGGCTCGGCGGCGCTGGCGACGGCCGGGTCCGGCGATGTGCTGACCGGACTGGTCGGTGCCTTGCTCGCCCAGGACATGGGCTGCTGGGAGGCTCTGGTCTGCGGTGCCTTCGTGCACGGCCACGCCGGGGACCTGGCGGGGTCGGCACCGATCGTCGCGTCCGACGTGATCGCTCAGCTCCCTCGGGCCCTGCGCACGGTGGGCGAGCGCATCGACCTGATCGAGACCCGGCCCCTTCTCTGACCGATCTGTCGGCTACCAGGCCACGGTCACCGGGTAGGTGATGGTGTCGCCGTCGGGCAGATCGTGGGCGGGAAAGTCCGCGTACCCCAGCACGTCGGCCACGCAGCTGGCGTAGCGGCTCGATGCAGTGCCCGCATCGCGCACAGCCACGCGGTCGACCACGCCGTCACAGCCCACGATCAGCTCGAAGACCAGGTCGACCCGGTCCATGCCCGGGTCCGGCGTGCAGGACAGAGCGTGCTGGAGCACGCCGTCCAGGGCGACGCGGGCCTGGGCGACGGTCAGTCCTTCTGGGGCGACCATGCCCTCGTCGCCAGGATCGCCCGTGAAGGGCACACAAGGCTCGGGGGTGGGCGCTGACAGGCCCTGGGCCCCGGCCCCGGATGGGGTGGCGGGGGCCTGAACGGTCTTGCGCGGTGGGCGCTTGCGTGGCCTGCGTGACTTGGCCGCGGCGGGGGCCGGTGCCGCGCCCTCGGAGCCTTCGGCCCCGCGGGGTCCCACCCGCAGGCGATCGCCGACCTCCAGGTGGTCCCCCTCGAGGCCGTTGTAGGCCCGCAGCTGGTCCACGGTCACGCCGTGCTCCCTGGCGATGGCCCACAAGGTGTCGCCGGCCACGACCGTGTGGGTCGGTGCTGACCCCTGCAGGAACCACCAGCCAGTCGCCAGGGCCAGGAGCAACCCTGTCGCAGCGAGCAGCAGCCTGAGGCGGGACAGGGGATCAGGCCGGTGTGGCGTGTTGCTCGATGGCCTCGGTGATGGGGTGGGTGAGCCTGCCCCAGCCGGCGCCGGCGTCCTTGCTGACGGTGACGAAGTCGTTGACCATGAACACCGCCGACACCCCGGGAATCTCGAACAGGGCGCGGCCCAGAGGGTCCCCGGCGGCTTCATCGGCGCTGCTCCAGGACTTGGAGCCTTGGCTGCACAGGGTGATGCTGGTCACGAACTTCATCGCGTTGGGGTTCGGGGTGGTCTCCATGTGCACGGAGATGGCCGGGCCTTCGCTGGCCGCGTCGTGATCGTGGTCGTGGCTATGGCCGTGATCGTGGCCGTGATCATGGCTGTGGCCGTGGTCGCCGTCGTCATCGGGCTCGGGCGCCGCCGCGGCGGGCTCGGGGGCCACGTGGGCACGCCGGGGCTGCGAGGGTGGGGTGGGACCCGGCGCGGGCTGGGCCCGGCCTCCGTCGCGCACGGCTCCCAGCGCGGTCTTGAGGATCTTGAAGGGCAGGCGTGCGACGCGCTTGATCATGGGGGCCTCAACTCACGTGCTTGGACACCAGGTCGGCGACCCGGGGCATGGCTGCAGCGGTGTGGTTCACCGCTTGGGGGCGGAGCTTCTGGTAGGCCTTGGCCACCGTGCGGCTCTTGGCGTTCTTGCCGCGCTCGTCGGTGATGGACAGGAGCGCGTTGGCGATCTTGACGTCGTTGGACCTGAAGTAGTCGCGCAGGGTGCCCGAGCCGTCGGTTTGCCAGGCATCGTAGAACGGGTCGATCTGGGCGGCGAAGTCGTCGAGCAGGTGGTTCAGAGCCATGGGGATGAACCCGGGCTTCACGCCCTGGACGGCCTTGAAGCCGGCCTTGACGGCCACGCCGGTCAGGCCCCGCTTGCTCTTCACCTCGGCCTTGATGGCCTCGACGCCGTCGTCGCAGACCGCCCGGCGGCGCGTCTCGTCGGCGATCACATCGGTCAGTGCACCCATGGCTCCACGCTCTCCTTGAAGGGATGGAATCCCCCTATTCCATCGAGATCTCGGTGGCCGCGGTCGGCGGGTCCCCAGGGCACTTGGGGATGTGCGAGCTGCCCCCCAGCTCCCGGAACCAGGCGGCCACGTACTGCTTGCCCTTGCACGTGTACCCGCCGCGGCGGCCGTAGGCCTTTTGTACGCAGGTGTAGCTGTTCTCCCAGTCCCGGTCGTTCTGTGCGGTGATGATGTCCGTGCCCGGCAGGTCCGCCGGGTGGCGGTCGCCCACGTAGTTCTTGACCCAGAAGGGGATGGCATCGCACAGGATGGGCTTGACGCCCTTGGCCGGGGCCTTGGACAGCATGTCCAAAAGCGCCTGGCGCACGCCGGTGTCCTCTTCGAGGGTCATCATGCGCTTCTTCAGGCACTTCATCGGCCCGTCGCGCTTGGTGCCTCGGTAGCTGAGCACCGCGGTGCGCCGGACTTCGGCGTCGGGGTCCTCCATCATCGCCTTGCAGGCCATGGCGTCGGCCTCGGGCCGGTTCATCTGGCGCAGGGTCAGCAGCGCTCGGGCACGCACTGTGCCGGACTCGTCGGATGTGGCCGCCGCGGTCAGAGCGGCCGCCACGGCCTCGTCCTTCTGCCCCTTCAGGACCTCTGCGGCTGCGGCTCGCATGCTCGGCGTCGGATCGGTGGCCAGCACGTTGAGCAGGGCCGCCAGATCGTCGCCCGTGGCGCCAGCGAACATGCGCAGCGCGACCGCCCGGGTGTCCGGATCTTCGCCGGTCTCCAGCGCGATCGCCTTGAGGCGGGCCTTGACCGATGGGGCCGTGAGCTTGTCCAGGGCGACCACCAGCTCCAGCCGCCGTTCGTTGCGCGGCTCGTCGAGCGCAGGCAGGAAGCAAGCGGCCAGGTCTTCCCGGTCCGAGCCCTTGAGCCCGCTCAGGATGGCTTCGTTCCACGCGCCGGTGGTCTCGTCGATGGCGTCTTCGCACAGGCACTCGGCGGCCTCGGGGTCGTCGATCTCTTCGAGCCGGGACGCGGCATGCCGCCGGACCTCGGGGTCGGTCATCTTGAGCCCCTTGCAGATCACCGGCAGGCGGCCCATGGCCACGGCGTTGTCGATGTCCGAGTTCTCCACCGTCGGCGGCGTGAAGTCACAGGCGCCAATCAGCGCGACGGCGGCGATGAACATGAGGTCTCTCCCACTGCTCCGACGCCTGTACCGGACGGCTGACGGGAGCGCCACCGCGGCCGGGCGAGCTTGGCGTGGGTCTGACGAGTGTGGCCTGCGCGCTCTCAGCGATCGCTGGGCTTCCACTTGGCTTCGCCCGACTCGACCATCTCCTCGTAGAGTTGGCGCTTCGGGGTGTAGTAAGCGTTCGGCGCGTCCGACGACGTGTCGGCCATCCCGGCGACCACCTTGCTCCCCACCCGGTCCATCAGCCGGGTGTAGACCTGCTTCACGGCGGAGCGGACGAGGTTCCTGGCAAGACCCATGGGGTGATCCTACCCGAGCGCACGCCGCCTGACAGGGTGTGGGACTCTGGGTAGGATTGCCGCCGTGGCCAAGCTCCCCGAATTCGACTTCCGCCTGCAGCGGTCCGACGACCAGCCCCCGGAGTACAGCCTGGAGTTCTCGGTCCACGACGGCGCGGTGGGCGTGTTGAACGTCGCGCGACCTGGCGGGGCCAGCCCGGTCAGCGCGGCCACAGCAGGCGAGGCCCGTCGGCTGAGCATGTCTCAGCTGCAGGGCTCGCGCTTCGAGGTGCGCTGGGAGTCGGGCGCACGGCGCATCGCCTATGGACTCCACGCCCTGGTGCGCGACGAGCTGGATCACCTGGTGCCTGGCACCTGGTACAGCCTGCGCCCCGAGCGTCGCGACGGTCCGCGACGGCTCGAGCTGGCCCGTCCCAAGGGCAGTTTTGGCCTGGCCCGGCTGGACCCCGACGACGCGGTCGAGGACGACTCCGTCACCGATGAACGCCACGACCAGGTGGCTGGCGCGGTCGAGCTGACCGTGGCGTCCAACCTGGACCAGGAAGCCTCGCCCGCCCCGGTCGAGCCCCCGGTCGAGCCAGTCGACGAGCCCAGCCTGGGCACCAGCGGTGGCCTCCTGGGCCCCACCGGCGGCGCGCTGGTGCGGCACCTTCGCCGCCGCCAGGCCCGGGATGCCCGCGAGATCGCCCGGCTGCGCGTCGAGCTCAGGCGGCTCCACAAGCTGCTCAAGGAAGCCGGCGTCTCCCCGTAGGGTCACCTGCCGGTTACTCGCGCTGCGCGCGAACCGGAGAGACGCCATGGAAGACCACGAGAAGGGACGCGAGGCCTTTGCCTCGGAAGAGGAGTACCGGCTCCACAGCCTGCGCCACTCCACCGCCCATGTCATGGCCGAAGCCATCGGCCACGTCTTCCCCGGTGCCGCCTTTGCGGTGGGCCCCCCGATCGACGACGGCTTCTTCTACGACGTCCGGGTGGACCGGCCCATCAGCGAGGACGACCTGGCGGCCATCGAGAAGCAGATGAAGGTCATCTGCAAGCGCAACTCCCGCTTCGAGCGCAAGGAACTCTCCCGGGACCAGGCGGTGGCGCTGTTCACCCAGCTCGACCAGCCCTTCAAGGTCGACCGGGTCTCCCGGCTGGCCGACGACGAGGTCATTACCACCTATGACCAGGGCGGCTTCACCGATCTCTGTCGAGGCCCCCACGTGATGCGCACCAAGCAGTGCAAGCACTTCAAGCTGCTCAAGGTGTCCGGCGCCTACCTGCACGGCGACTCCAAGAACGAGCAGCTCCAGCGGGTCTACGGCACGGTCTGGCCCAAGCGCGCCGAGCTCGACGCCTACCTGCACCGCCTCGAGGAAGCCAAGAAGCGGGACCACCGTCGGCTGGGCACCCAGCTCGGCCTGTTCCTGTTCCACGACTGGGCCCCTGGCGCCCCGTTCTGGCTCCCCAAGGGCGAAGACCTGTACCACACCCTGAGCGAGGCGATGCGGAGCCTGCTGCTCGACGAGGGCTACGTGGCGGTCCGCACGCCGATGCTCTTCGACAAGAAGCTCTGGCAGACCAGCGGGCACTGGGACCACTACCGGGACAATATGTACCACTTCGAGGAAGCGGGGGCCGAGGGCCACGAGGACTCAGGCGTGGGCCTGAAGCCCATGAACTGCCCGAGCCACATGCTCATCTTCCGATCCACCAAGCGGTCGTATCGGGAGCTGCCCCTGCGCATCCACGACCAGGGCGTGCTGCACCGGGACGAGCTCCGCGGCGCCTTGGGCGGCCTCACCCGCGTGCGCCAGTTCTGCCAGGACGACGCCCACCTGTTCGTCACCGAGGACCAGATCGAAGCCGAGGTGATGGCGCTCTTGGACCTGGTCCGCCGGGTCTACGCGGCCTTTGACCTGGGCGTGGCGGTCAAGCTCTCGACCCGGCCCGACAAGAAGATGGGCGACGACGCCCTGTGGGACAAGGCCGAGGACAGCCTGCGCAAGGCCATCATCGCCGCGGGCATGGACTACCAGCTCAACGCGGGCGACGGCGCCTTCTACGGCCCCAAGATCGACTTCGACGTGCTCGACGCTCTGGGCCGCAGCTTCCAGTGCGCCACCATCCAGCTCGACTTCCAGCTGCCCCGGCGCTTCGAGCTCAGCTACGTGGGCGCCGACAACAGCGAGCACGTGCCCGTGGTCATCCACCGGGCGGTGTTCGGCAGCTTCGAGCGCTTCATCGGCATCCTCATCGAGCACTTCGCCGGGGCCTTCCCCGTCTGGCTGGCGCCGGAGCAGGTCCGGGTCATGACGGTCTCCGAGAAGTCCCTGGCGCACGGCGCAGACGTGTTCCGGGCGCTCAAGGCCGCGGGGGTCAAGGTCACCTTTGACGACCGGGACGACAAGATCGGCCGCAAGATCCGCGAGTGCCACGGACTCAAGGTCCCGTACATGGCCATCATCGGCGAGCGGGAGCTGCAGGACGGCACGGTCAGCGTGCGCAGCCGGGACCATGGCGATCTGGGCTCACTCCTGGTGGCCGACTTCGCGGCCCGGGTCGCCGACGAGGGCCAGGTGCCCATCGCCGCAGCCGGCCAGGGGGCCGACGCGTGAGCACCGACACGCCCCGCTTCCAGGAAGGCCTGTCCCTGGACCGCTTCATGTGGGAGACCAGCCGAGACTTCTCCGGCTCCACCGGCCAATTCGCCACCCTGCTCAACTGCATCACCCTGGCGTCCAAGATGGTCTCGAGTCGGGTGAACCGCGCCGGGCTCGCCGGCATGATCGGCCAGACCGGCGAGATGAACGTTCAGGGCGAATTCGTAATGAAGCTCGACGCGTACGCCAACGACACGTTCAAGCGCGCCCTGGAGCACCCCGGGGTCTGCTGTCTGATCGTCTCCGAGGAAGACGAGGACCCCCACCACATCCCCGAGCCCTTCCACTCGGGTCGCTACGTCTTCACGATGGACCCCCTGGACGGGTCGTCGAACATCGACGTGAACGCCACCATCGGCACCATCTTCGGCATCTTCCGGCGCAAGAGCGAAGAGGGCACGCCCGGTCAGCTCTCGGACGTGCTGGATCGCAAGGGCGAGGAGATGGTCGCTGCCGGCTACGTGATCTACGGCTCCGGCACCCTGTTGGTCGTGGCGACCAAGGACACCGGGGTCAACGGCTTCACCCTGGATCCGGGGGTCGGCGAGTACTTTCTGAGCCACCGGGACATGCGGCTGGCACCGTCCGCCCGGATGTACAGCCTGAACGAGGCCTACCGGGAGCAGTGGTCCGACGGGCTCAAGGGCTACGTGGACAGCCTCAAGGACCCGGCCCTGGGCTTCAGCCAGCGCTACATCGGCTCGCTGGTGGCCGACTTTCATCGGAACCTGGTCAAGGGCGGGCTGTTCATCTACCCGGCCACCCAGAAGAGCCCCAGCGGCAAGCTGCGGGTGCTGTACGAGGCCTTTCCCCTGGCGTTCATCGCCGAGTGCGCGGGGGGAGCCGCCACAGATGGGCGGGGACGCATCCTGGACCTGGCAGCGACCGGACTGCACCAGCGCACGCCGCTGGTCATCGGCAATTCCGAGCTGGTGGCCCAGGCGACCGCGGCCATCTCCGGCGGGTGATGGCCCCCTGGGAAGTTCTCGAGGACCACGTCGTCGACCAGGTCTTCGACCGCGAGCGCTCGGTGTCGGTGCGCAAGCAGCGCGTGGTGCTGCCGGGAGACGTGCCGCTGGCTGCGGTGCGCAAGACCCTCCCCCAGGGACCGGACAAGCCGCCGGTGCTCCTGGTCCATGGCTTCGCCCAGAACCGTTACTCCTGGCACACGAGCCGGCGCTCCATGAGCACCTGGCTCGCTGCCCAGGGCTGGGACGTGTGGAACCTGGAGCTCCGGGGTCACGGCCGCAGCCGCGGGCTCGCAGACCAGGCCCACGTGGGGCTGGGGGCCGAGTCCTTCGAGGACTATGTGCACGACGTCGCCCGGGTGGCTGAGGTGCTCGGGCGGCGCACCTTCCTGATGGGCCACTCCTTGGGCGGCGCCGCCTGCTACGCCGCCGCGACCCGGGTACCGGTGGCCGGCGTGGTCGGCATCGGGGCCCTGTTCGGCTTTGGGCGGCACAATTGGGCCCTGGGGCTGCTGGCCCGGGTGACCCATCGTCTGGCTCCCCTGATCCGAGCCTCCAACCTGACCGTGCGGACCAAGGCCGCGGGGCACGTGGTCGGGCGGCTTTACCAGGCCACAGACATCGCCGGCTACACCTTCCCCATCTCTGGCTGGTGGCCGGGCTCGGTGGAGCGGGAGCTGCTGCACGAGCGCCTGGTGCGCGGCTTCGACTGGACCAGCGTGACGGTGTGGCTGGAGATGTGCCGCTGGTACGCCGAGCAGCGCTTCGACCACCAGGACGCCTGGGCTGCCACCGACGTGCCGGTGGCCGTGGTGGTGGGCGACCGCGACCACCTGATGCCCCTGGGGGACGCTCGCGCTGCCTATGACCTCTCGGGGAGCTCGGACAAGGTCCTCAAGCTGTTCGAGCCTTACGACCACGCGGTGCACTGGGGACACCTGGACCTGATCCTGGGGCGCCACGCGCCGGCCCACACCTGGACCTGGATCGACGCCTGGTTGAAGGCCCGCGCCTGAGGGCGACTCAGGCGACGTGCCCACGCCCTGATCGATCCTGGCTTCAGGCCTTCTGCAGCCACGCGGCGAGGATCGGGTACTGCCAGGCGCGGTCATAGGCGGCGATGAGCGCCCGCTCGGCCGGGTCCTCCAGCGGCGTGCCCTCGAGCACGTGCACGAGGGACCTCGCCGGTCCGGGCAGGCAGCCGCGGACCTCGGGGGGCGACACCGTGTACCGGGGGTGGGTGCTGAACGCGAGCATCTCCAGGCCTGTCGCCCGGGCCAGTCGGCGGAGCGACGTCTCGGAGTGCATCACGATGTGTTCCGGCGGACGGATCTCATTCCACCCGGCCCCTCGCAGCTTGACCCGACGGCTGCCGAAGTTCGGCGTCTGGAGTGCGATCACACCGCCCGGCCGCAGCAGTCGGGCGGCTTCGCCCAGCAGCGCCCGCGGGTCGGTGACGTGCTCGATGACGGCGTGCAGCACCACGGCGTCGAAGCTGCCGTCGTCGAAGGGCACGTCGAAGAACGAGCCGGTCAGGCAGCGCTGCCCATAGTGCTCCCGGGCCACCTGGGAGGCAAAGGCCGAGGGCTCGATCCCCTGGGCGTCCCATCCATCGGCCGACGCGACGCTCAGCCGGAACCCGGTGCCACAGCCGATGTCCAGCAGCCGACCCCGGGACGGAAGCCACGTGGTCAGTCGCTCCAGGAAGGGCCAGCTCTCCAGCAGGCTCTCTCGCAGGCGGTCGCCGACCGTGACCTGGTCGCAGAAGCCGTAGCCCTCGTGCCCTCCCTGGAAGTACGCGTCGTCGCTGTAGAACTCGGCGAGCTCCTGGGCGGTGGGCAGGGGGTCCGCGAACGCGAGATCACAGGCCGGGCAGTACTTGATCGGCACGTCGCGGGCGTCGAAGAGGTGGCGCGAAGCGGGGGCGTCGCAGGCCGGGCAGGGGGTGCCGTCGCCAGACCGGCCCAGCCGGGCCCCCAGGCGATCCAGCACCGTGGCCGCCCAGGGGTTCACAGCGCCGCCGCCAGGATGATCCCCGCGAGCTGCTGGGGCACGTCCACCGTGAGGGCATGGGACGCCGGCAGCTCGTGGCGGGCCACGACTTCGGACAAGGCGGCCTCGCGCTTGGCCAGGTCGTCGAAGCGGTACCAGGACCGATCGCCGTAGACCAGGGTGACGGGCGCCTGGATGCGGCCCAGCACCCCCAGGAAGCGCTTCGAGGGGAAGGTGGCGGGCGAGCGCGTGCGGTGGAGCGGGTCCCAGCGCCACTGCAGCTGCCCATCGTGGGGCACGAGCACCCGCTCGGCGAGGGACCGGGCCCAGGGCTCGTCCAGTCCCGGGATCATGCGCACCATGCGCGCAGCTGCCGCCGGCACGTCGTCGAAGCGCTTGCGGGCGGGGGGGCTGGCGACACCGTCCAGGAAGAGTCCCATGCGGTCGACAGCCAACTCATCGCCCAGCACCGGGGGCCCCAGGCCCTCGACGACCACCAGGCGTGTGACCCGCTCGGGGCGTGCCGCCGCGTACCAGCAGCTCACGGTGCCCCCCATGCTGTGCCCCACGAGGGTCAGGTCCTGGAGGGCCAGGGCCGTGACCAGCCCATCCAGGTCGGCCACATAGTCCGGAAAGTGGTAGTAGCCGCCGGGCCCCACGTGGTCGGAGCAGCCGTGGCCCCGCGCATCCGGTGCCAGCACCCGCTTGCCCGCAGCAGCCAGCCCCTCGGCCACCCGGGCCCAGGTCGCGCCCTGGTCGAGCAGGCCATGCAGGCAGAGCACCACGGGCCCGTCCACGGGTCCCCAGGCGCACACACGCAGGCTCAGGCCCCGGACCTCGACGTCGAATTCTTCCACCCCGAGGGGCTATCCGAGTGGCGTGCTACCGCCAGAGCTCGGTGAAGTTCGACAGGTAGCCGTAGATCTCGACCACCGCCGCACAGGTGTGCGGTGCCGGCATGAACTGCAGCCCCACCTGGAACGGTCGTCCGTCCTGGGGCCCCATCTCGTTGACGTAGCAGACCCGCACCCGCAGCTCATAGGACACGCCGCCGGCCAGGTGCAGGGTCAGGTCCATGAACTCCTGCAGCCGCATGGTCGCGGCCTCGTCTACAGACAGCCGCACCGCGACCCCACCCAGCCCCACGTTGTGGCACGACCGAGCGGTCAGATCCCACTTGCCGTCCACCGACCGAAGCTTGGCAGGCAGGGGCGACTCGGCCGGCGGCTCCACCCGAATCGACCGCCGTCGATCCGGGTCCACCACGAGCTTGGACTCTTGGGCAAAAGCAGGCAACAGCGACATGCCCTCACTCATCGGATCGCCCCCCCTCGAGCCTGAGCCTCATCGCCCTCATTTCCCGTCACCAGACGACCCGATTCCGGGACCCCCGTCCAAGCCTTTACCACTGCACATGCCCCAGAATAAACCGAGGAAACCCAGGCATTCATCGTCCGATCGCTAATGCTTAACAAAAGGTTCCTGACCCCTGTTTCCGCGTCTCCCCGCCACCGCCCCCCTGACCACCGGACCCAACGACCCCGATCGCCCCCCTGCCGAGCTCACCGCGAACGCCCCCCTGCCCGAGGGAACATAGAATCGCCAGCGATCCCACCGCCCACAACGCCCCGGAACACGCCAACGCCCCCACAGGCGATCCGATCCAAGGTTCCCGGTAAAGGCTGGCCCAGGCGATTCGATCGCCAGAGGTCCTACCCCAACGATCGACGCTGACTCCTAAGGCTCGAAGCGGTAGCCGGTGCCGTGCACGGTCAGGATGTGCCGCGGGTCCGCTGGCACGTCCTCGACCTTCTTGCGGAGCTTGAGGATCTGGTTGTCCACCGTACGGGTGGTCATGTTCGGGCTGTAGCCCCAGACCTCCTGGAGCAGCTCTTCGCGGGAGACGTCGCGGCCGCGGTGGCCGATCAGGTAGGCCAGCACGCCGGCCTCGTGGGTGGTCAGGCGGTGCTCGGTGCCGGCCTTGTGCAGGATGCGGCGGCGCAGGTCCACGTCCACGTTGCCGAAGCGGAAGTCGTCGGGGATCACCCCGGTCTCTTCCTCGGCCGCCGTGCGGTTCCGCAGACGGGCCTTGACCCGGGCCATGACCTCGCGGAGCGAGAAGGGCTTGGTGACGTAGTCGTCGGCGCCCATCTCCAGGCCGAGCACGCGATCGAGCTCCTCGCCCTTGGCCGTGAGCATGATGATCTGGAGGTCCGGCTGGTTGGCCTTGGCCTCTCGGAGGACCTGGAGTCCGTCCATGCCGGGCAGCATGACGTCCAGCAACACGACGTCGGCGGGCTCGCTGGCCAGGCCGGCGACGGCGTCTTCGCCGTTGTCGTAGTGGCGGACCTCGTAGCGCTCGTGGCGCAAGGCGTTCACGACCCCCAGGGCGATGGTCTCGTCGTCTTCGACCACGACGACGCGGGCGGGCTTGTCCATCAGCGGCTCCTGCTCTCCAGGGGCAGTCGGATGACGAAGCGAGCGCCACCTTCGGCCCCTGCCACGCACTCTATCCGACCGCCGTGTGCGCGAATGGTGTCGCCGGCAAAGGCGAGCCCCAGGCCGTGGCCGCCGGACTTGCCCCTGCCGGGCCCCTCGACCCGCGCAAAGCGCTGGAAGATCACCTTGCGCTTGTTGGCCGGCACACCGAGTCCGTTGTCCTCGACGTCGATGATCGCCTGCTTGCCCGAGTGGCGCAGGCGGACCCACACCCGAGGGTCCGGGTGATCGGTGCGGTGGTACTTCAGGGCGTTGTCCAGCAGGCCGTTGAGGGTGTCGCGGATCATGGGCTCGTCGCCCATGAAGGTCGCCACCGGCTGGAGGCTCCCGTACAGGGTGATGCCGTTCTCCTCCATGCGCGGACGCCACGTCTTGACCAGGTGCTCGAGCAGGTTGCGAAGATCGATCGGGCCGGCCTGCTTGGGCTCGTGGGCATGGGACAGCCGCAGCACGTCGTCGATGCGTCCGGCGAGCCGGTCGGCTTCGGAGATGATGCGCTTGGCAAAGGTCGCGCGGGTCTCGGCGTCGCCGAAGCCCATCTCCAGGTTCTCGGCCATCACCCGGATCCCGGCCAGCGGGGTCTTGAGCTCGTGGGTCACCCGGGCGGTGAACTCCCGCTGGCGGGCCAAGAGGTCCCGCTCTCGGCTGTCTGCCGTCACCCGGGCCAGCAGGGCGAGCAGTCCGATCAGGGTCGCCGCGAGCACGGTGAGCACCTGCCAGGCAAAGCGCCAGCGGTAGGACCCCACGCGCTCGGAGATGTAGGTCTGGGAGATGCCCAGCCGCAGGTGCCCCAGGATGCCGCCGAAGTTCGCCTCGGCGGCGAGCCCTGGCTCCAGGGTGCCGAACAGCACGTTGTTGCTGGCATCGAGCACGACCAGGTCCTGGCGCAGGCCCCCGGCCCTTCGGAGCAGCTCGTCGAGGATGGCCGGTTGATCCAGCTGGACGGCGGCCGCCCGGTCCTCGTCGACCTGGGCGATGGCGAGCAGGTAGGGCGGCGAGCCGTACAGATCGTAGGCGATCCGGGGACCCTGCTCCAGAGGCGGGGCCTGTCGGCTCGCAGCCTTGTCGCGGATCTCCTCCCAGCCGTCGGCCCGACGGCGGGTGCGCTGCACGCTGGCCACCAGGGAGGCCGGATCCCGCCGCACACCGAGCTCGCCCAGACGCGGGAGCAGCTCGTCAGCGACCAGTCCGTCCAGGGCGGCATGGACCGGACCACCCTGGGCCTCGAGCTCGTTGAAGAGCGCCATCGCGGCAACCCGGGCCTCCTCCTCGCGCCCCTCGGCAGCCATGGCATCGATCATCTGCAGCCGCACCAGCATCACCCGGCGGGGGTCCAGGCCGACCTCGACTGCGCGGGTCACGTCGTAGCGCTCGACGGGCTTGAGCCGGTCCAACGCCAGCAGGGTGTCCCGGGGCCGCTCCAGCAGCAGCAGGGTCTCCGCCGCACGCCAGGCGGCGAGCAGCTGCACCTCGGCGACCTCGCCCTGGCAGTACCGGTACAGCCTGGCCAGGTCCCGGTCGATGGCCTCCTGGGACAGGATCCGAGCGCCCTGCACGCAGGGGTTGGCCTCGAGGGCCTCGGTCATCTCGGCCGCGACGGGCGCGGGAAAGACGAACGCCGGGTCGTCCCGATCGGTCTGCCACAGGTAGTAGGCGTCGAACCAGGCGGTCTGGCGACGATGGGCAGCCTCGTGCCGGGCGGGCCGAGTGAGATCGGAGCCCTCGACCAGCCAGCTCACGACCTGATCCGACACCAGGCTCTGCACGCCATCGGCCAGCTGGGCCAGGTCCCGCTCCGCCCGCACCAGCTCCCGGTCCTCGAGCTCGGCCCGGAGCACCTGGGCCTGCACGATGGCCACGATGCCCAGCACACACATGGCCAGTCCCAGGCCGACGGTGGACCACTGGCGCAGGTTCTGGGACGCGAGGAGCCTCTTCACGGTTCAGGCCTATCGCACGGGCCCCTAGC
>CAZFLE010000099.1:0-26840 GCA_964519895.1 uncultured Enterobacterales bacterium
GCTAGTGGCCGCGGGCGAAGCCGCGCACCAGCGGTCCGGCACCCTGCGGGGCCCGCTCTACAGCGCTGCCCTGTTCCATGGGCTCGGGCGGCTGGTGCTGCTCCATGCCGCGGCCGCCAGCGGAGCCCCTGCCGACGCAGTGGCCAAGCTGGACAGCGCCCACGGTGCTTCCTTGGGCATGGTGCTGCTGGAGCACTGGGGCTTTGACGCCGACGTCGCCTTGGCAGTGGGACACCAGGACCATCCCGATCGGCTCCCGGAGCCCGGCCAAGCTCTGGCCCAGCAGGTCCAGGACTGTCGTCGGGCCGCACTGGGGCGCTGATCAGGGGCTGATCAGGGCCAGGGTCCGGTCGGCCAGCCCGATCGAGACCCGCTCCCCCCAGCCGAGCGCCAGGTGGTCGGCCTCGATGCCGTCGCCGAACAGTGTGCCGCCTTGGTCCATCTCGGACGTCAGCACCAAGGCATCCTGGGCGTCCAGCACGCCTTGGGTGAACAGGGTGCCCGTGGTGGGCGATGCCCAGGCTTCCCGCACGAACCAGACCAGGGCCCGCTCGGTCGGCCGGGGCAGCGGCAGACAGCTGCGGCTGCTTCGGTGGATCGACGACGCCCAGCCGGTGGCGCCGGTGCCCGTCGACACGATCAGGCCCGACGAGGAGTGGCGCTCGCAGGCCTGGTCGCGGCCCAGGCTGTAGCGGGCGCTCTGGTGGCTCCGGTGGCCTACGAAGATCTCGTTGACCGCCACCAGCTGCTGCCCGTCGGCCAGGGTCGCCTGGACCATCGACCGGTGTTGGACTCTGGCCCGATCGGCGACCACGTCCTGGAGCAGCTCGCCGACCGCGCCGGCCGGCCACTGGACCAGGACACCGGGGTTGCGGTCCGGCTCGGGGTTCACCCCGATCACGGGCTGGCCGTCCAGGTACTTGGCCACGTTGGCCACCAGCCCGTCCTGCCCGATCGCCACCACCACGTCGTCTGGCTCGAACGTGAAGCGGTCGAGCTCGCGCCGGGCGAGCCGCGTCCTGCGCCAGCGCTCCGGGATGGCCGCGGTCACCTGGTCCAGAGCCCGCTGGTGCGCGGCGTGCCGGGCGCGAGCTGGGCCGATGTCCCGGTCCCGGCACCGCAGGAAGAACTCGGCCTGGCCTGCGGTGCCGTGGTGGGCCACCAGCTGCTCCAGCTCGGTCGGGCGGGTCACGAGGATCGCGCGAGGGAGCATCGGCTCAGCCCACCCGCTCGGCCAGCCGGCCCAGGATGGGCGTCAGCGTGTCCGGGCTGATCACCAGGTGCTCCACGTCGGGCAGGTTGCCGGCCAGCTCTCGGGCCGCGAGACCCATGAGCACGCTCTGGGGCAGGTCTCGGTAGATGTCCACCCGAGCCCGCTCGGCCTCTGCCCGGGCGGTCTCGACCTCGCGGATGCCAGCGGCCTCGGCCTCGGCCTTGACCCGCTCGGACTCGGCGTGCACCCGAACTCGGATCGCCGTGGCGTCGGCTTCGTCCTGGGCCTGGCGCTTGCAGTTCAGGCCCTGCTGCTGGACCAGTTGCTCCTCCTGTCGGGCGAGCTCGATCCGGTTGTTGAGCTCGTTCTCCTCGATGGCCCGCTCACGCTCCACCGCTAGGGCCCGGCGCTCGAACGTGGCCTTGTCGGCGCTCTGCTGGAGCAGCTCTCGCGCCGGGGTCTGGAGGGCCCGCTCCACGTCGCTGTCGGCGCACACATTGGCCAGCCGCACGCTGACGATCCGGATGCCCAGGTCGTCCAGGCCGCCCTCGGACTGCAGCTCCTGGGCGATGCGCACCCGGAGCTCCGCGGCCCCGGAGCCCAGGGCCTGGGCCAGGGTGTGGGCACCGATCCAGTCGGCGGCGACCTGGCGGGCCTGTTCGGTCAGGCGGTTGGCGATCTTCTCCAGGGGCTTGCCCTTCCAGAGCCCCGACGACAGCTCCAGGCTGAAGTCCACCCGCTGGGCGAGCAGCTCGGGATCCACCACCCGCCAGGCCACGTCGACCTGGACCGTGACGTCCTGGTGGTCGGCGCTGCTGCTCTTGATCAGCAGGGCCAGCGCCCGGTCGTCCAGGGGCACCTCGGACACCGACGCGATGAGAGGCCGGAACCAGAGCGCCAGGCCGCGGCCGGCCTGGACGCGCTTGCCACGCCGATCGAACATCAGGTAGTTGCTGGACTCGGCGCGCACGTGGCGCCACCACAGGATTCCGGTCATCTGGGCCATGGGGCCTCCTCTCGGTCTTGCCGCCGGTACAGGGCAGCGGGTCGGTGACCGACACCCTGTTGCAGGGCGCCGGTCGGTGTGAGCTCGCCGCGGGCGAGCACGGAGCGTCGGAAGGAGTCCTTGTTCAGGGACCGCCCGAGCACGGCCTCGTGCACGCCGCGCAGGGCCCGCAGGGTAAAGGTCTCGGGCAGAAGCGACGTGGCGATGGGGGCGTAGCGGAGCTTGCCCCGCAGGCGCTGGACCAGCAGCCCGAGCATGTCCGCGTGGTCGAAGGCCAGCAGGGAGGGCTTGCCGTCGGGTGCCAGGACCTGGGCGGGGCCGCCGGTCTCGCCCGGCCAGGCCACCACCAGGGGCCGCAGGTGGACGCCGGGGGCCAGGTCTTCGAGCGCCGCCGGCGGCACCAGGCCCACCCAGGCCGAGCTGATGACCCGCATCCGAGGGTCCCGAGCGGGGGCACCAAAGGTGTAGAGCTGCTCCAGCACGGCGCTGGAGAGTCCGAGTCGGGTGTCCAGGACCCGCTGCGCCGCCTGGTCCAGGCTCTCGTGGGGCCGGACGAACTCCCCGGGCAGCGCCTCGAAGCTCTGGAAGGGGTGACGGGAGCGGGTGTAGGTCACCACCTGAAGCACGCCTTCGAGCACGGTGACCACAGCCAGGTCGACGCGCAGGGCGACGCCCGGGTAGCGGCCGGGCTCGTAGGTGCTCAGGAAGCGGGCTTCGGCGGGGGAGTGGGGCATGGTCGTGTCGCTCTACGGATGACTTAGATGCATATTGCATTTAAGTATCTGCTGGCGCTACACCGCCGGACGCCTTGCGCCGCGGCGAACAGATCCGGGCCGAGGCCTTGCGCGCCGTTCACTCGGAGCCCGATGCCAGGCGTTCGACCCGATGTGCGCTATTGCGGTGAGTCCGGATGGACCTCGCGGATCTTCAGTGTCTCCACGACTGCCCGAGTCCGGTCCTGCCGCCGCTGACCTTCGCCCCTCCCGCCCTGGCTCTGGTCCGCGCTGGCCGTACAGGTGTCGAGGGCGACAACGCTCTCCAGTCCCCACACCCCCAATTCCCATCGGGTGCAGTGCAGGTTGTTGGCCTCCGTGCCAGTGATCACCCAGTCGAGGCGCGTGGCCTCATGGCCGCCGAGCTGCATGGGGGTCTCGACCACCTCGGTCCACCGTTCATTCTGCCAAGGCCGAGGCCTGTCGTAGGTCACACCGGGGACCACTCGGACCGCGAGCTTGTCCGTTCGCCGGAATTCTGGCGCCATGTCGTCGCCGCTGTAGGCGCAGGTGTTCTCCACCAGGAGCACCCCGTCAGCTGTGGGGTCCAGGCGCTCCCAGCCGGCCTGCAGCTCGAGGCTGAGCACGTACCCCCGGTCCAGCGGGACGGTCACTGTCCCCGGGCTCTGGCCATAGCCGCTCTCCAGATGGACCCCGACCACGCCCAGGGTGCGTCCCGTCACGACGATGACCGCCATGCGCGGCTCCTGCGGATGCTCGACGGTCCACAGAGGGCGAGCCACGTCTTGTGAGGCGTGGACCACCTTGCCACACCCCCGATGTGGGTGCTCGGCCACCAGCTCCCAGCCCTGGGGCCGCCAGGTAGGGCGGAGGGCCACGCCGCCCGGACTGCCACGATTGGGGCGGCTCCACTCGGCGTGGTCGACCCGGGTGATGCCATGGGTCACCAGGGTTGCCGCGAGTCCGCCTGGGTCGTCCGGAAGTTCGGTGTCGTCGACCAGGTCGACGACGAACAAGGGGTCTGCGTTCGAAGCCAGCGCGATCCGTCCAGGTCCCCATCCGACCAGGCGCAGGCCCGGCTCGAAGCGCTGGATGAGCTCGGGTGGGACCACGGCCTGAGGCGGCTCGAGACCTTCGGCTCGCCAGGCATCTTCGACCGGGTCTGCGAGCACGGCCGACGAGAGGAGGAGCCACCACATGGCCTGTCAGACGGAGCCCACGAATTCCCATTCAGGACAGGGGCGGCGGAGGCCATCGAGGATCTCTGAGCGGGCCTCCGGTCACATCTGCATGAGGTGTCTCAAGAGGAGCTCCTTGTCCTCGGAGCTCAGGCCTGCCTCGGGCATGGCATCGATCTCGCCCGGCCGCGGGGCGTGCACGCCAGGGGTTGCGCCCTGGTTGCCGCCTGGCTGGGGGGTCAGGCCCATGCGACGGATCATGTCCTCGGTGGAGCCGGGACCGGTCTCGGGGAAGGTCACCATGGGCTCTTGCCGCGTCTTGGAGCGGTGGGAGCCACAGGTCGTGTGTGGGGGCAGCGCCTTGGCGGGGGTGCTGGGCAGGCGGGGGCGCTCGAACATGTTGAAGAGGGAGCGCACGGTCTCATAGGCCCCGAGGCCGAAGTTCTTGGTGCCTTCGATGAACGAGCTGCCGAGGGTGGTCGTGCCACCCACGATGTGGCCGAGCACTGGGCTGCCCGTGGCGTCTTCGGTCCAGCGGCGGGCGTTGTCGCCGTGTTCGGCGGCCACGTCGCTGGCGGTCCCCTGACCCTTCCGCTTGCGGTAGGCGTCGCCGGCCTGGTTGAGGCCAACGGCCCCCGACAACGCGGCCCCGGGCCCGCCCCCCACCACGCCAAGGACCGAGGAGGTGCCGCCGACCACGGCCTGGTAGTCGTCGTCCAGGGCGTCGTTGCCGGGCTTGCCATAGTTGTCGTAGTGCTGGTAGGCCGTGTAGGCGTCGAGCATGGGTCCGAGGAACTTCATGGGGCCGGCGCCCTTGGTCTTGGGTCCGTCCACGGTCGGGACCCGTGGGGGCGCGTCGACCTGAGGGGCGTGCATCGGGAGGTCGCTCGGGGGCGTCTTGGGCGGCACCCGGGTCGGCTCGATGACCGGCTGTGAGGCGACGGGCGCCTTGACGGGCTCGGCGGCTGGGGTCGGCGCCTTGGCGGGGTCTGGAGACATGTTGGGGTCCGCGGCCTTCGGCGCCTTGGCCTCCTCGGCTGCCGCCGCCTTGTGCGTGCCCTCGGCGTCCTTGGCGGTGGTCTCGAGCTCGGCCTTGGCCTTGCCCGCCTCGGCCACCTGGGCCTTGGCTGCCAGGGCGCGGGCCCGGGCGGCCTCTCGGGCCTCCTTGGCGTCCGCGAGGGCCTTCTCCGCCTGCTTCACCTCGGCGTTCTTGGCCGCCAGCTCGTCGGGCAGCACGCCGTTGCGAGCCCGCAGCGCGTCGGCCTGTGCCCGTCCGGCTTCGACCCGGCCCTTGTGCGCGTCGATGTCCGCGGTCTTCTGGGCGATGCGCTCGTCGAGGTCGGTGACCGTGGCCGTGGCGTCGACCATCGCGGTGGTGGCCTTGCTCTGGGCCGCCCTGAGCTCGGCCACGCGGGCCTCCAGCTCCTTGAGCCTGGCCTCTGCGCCCACCGCGGCTTGGCGCGTCTGGCGCAGCGGATCGATCGCCCGTCGCTGGACCACCAGCTCGTCGATGCGCTTCTGCAGCGCGGCCTCGTTGGGCGGAAGCGGGCGGCTATTCCCGGGGCGCACCTCGGGCTGCCTGGCGCGGCTGCCGCGCTCGCGCTGTGCGTTGACCTGGGCGCCCCCTGGCGGCGGCTTGGCGACCTCGGCCACCGGGTCCACCGCCGGTCCCTGGACGCCAGTCCCGGCGGCATGGCCCTCGATGATGGCGCGGGTGATCCGGACCAGGGCGCCCTTCCGCCCCTTGTCGCCCAGACTCTGCATCACGCCCTTGGGCGCATCCGCCTTCGGTGCCTCGACGTTCGTGGCCGGCGCCGGGGCGGCAGGCTTGCGCACCTCGTCCACCACTGCGCGGGTCTTCGTGTTCGACTGCTTCGCCGCCTCGGCCCGGGCCTCCTGGAGCCGCTTGAGCTCTGCACGCTTCTCCGCCAGCTCCTTCTCGATCGGTGCCATCCTCTCCCAGTCCTTCTTGGCACCGGTCCACTTCGCCCTGGCGGCCTCCAGCTTCCCCTCGACCCTGGTGGTGTGGGCCTCGGCGGCGGCCGCCTTTGCGGTGGCCCGCTCGAGGTGCTCGCCGGCCACGTGGCGCTCGCTCTCCAGCCTCCCGCGGGCCTCCTGCTTCACCCTGGTCTGGGCCTCCATCTTCTCGTGGTCCCAGATGTCCATCTCGTTCTGGACCTGCTCGGTGTGGAGCCGTCCCAGCTCGGCCTGGCGGGCGGTCAGCTCGCTTGTCTGCACCTTGACCTCGGCGTCGGCGGCGGCGATACCCGCCGCGTGAGGGTCGGCGCCCTTGGGGGGCAGCGGGATCTTCGCCTTGGGCTCCGAGGTACCGGCCGCGGGCTTGTCCTCGTCGCGGTGCACCTCGGCCGACAGGGACGCGCTGAGCTCCGTGGACTCCCCGCGCACCGCGGCGGCCGCGGCCTGCTCGGCCTCCCGCTCCGCGTCGTCGGTCGGGGCGCTCACGCCAGAGCCACCGCCGCCGTTCTTCCGGCGTTGGGCCACATGGGCCAGCTCGTGGGCGACCTGCTCCTTGTCCGGGTTGCCGTCGCGGAAGTAGATCGCGTCGCCGATCGCAGCAGCGCCGGCGTCCAGGTCCGAGAGCAGCTCGCCCGCCCCGAACCAGGCCTCAACGCCGCTCAGGTCGGCGTCGAAGTGCCCAGACAGCTCGGTCAGGTACGGCACCGGTCCCCGCGTGGGCTCCTGCTCGCCCGCCGGCTGGTCCTCGCCGAGCTCCTGGCAGGCGGTGGCGTTGCCACGCTCCTGGATGATCTCTCTGCGGCTCCCGATGTCCTCGCCGAGCTTGCGCGTCTGGGACGTCGGGTCCTGGTCGGGCTTGTGGAGCCGGGCAGGCATGGGTCCTCCGAGTCGTTCCTGGGACCAGGAACGGGAGGGGCGAGCTGGGGTCCTCAGTCCGGAGACACACCGTGACACTTCGCCCGGTGGCGATCAGTGCCAGGACACCGACCAAGACAGGCTCCAGACGTTCATGTTGGCCACCGCGTCTGCGGCGTTGGTGGACCACCACCAGCCCAGCTGGGGGTGCAGGGTCAGCCGCTCACGGGTGATGGCGGGGCCCACGGCGAGCCCGACCATGCCCTTGGTCACCGGCGAGGCGCCCTTGCTGGTGATGCGCTCGTAGGCCACGCGCGGCACGACGACCCACTGGTGGCCCCGGCGGGTGTTCTTGCCCACCAGCAGGCTCTGGGTGACGGTGAAGGCCTGGCCCTGGATCCCGAACACGGTGGCCCGGTCGTAGGCGAGACCGGTTGCCACGGAGACGTCCCAGCCCTCGTTGGGGCTCGGGGCGAAGTGGAGACGGTACTTGGCGTCGAACCCGGCGTGGATCCAGCGGTTGCCGAAGAGCGGCCACAGGCCCACGTGGGCGCCGATCTCCAGCTCGTCGAGCATGCCGTACCGCACGCCGTAGTCGAAGCGCAGCAGGGGGGTCACAATGGGCCGGCTGTCGACCAGGCCCAGCTCGGTCGCGACCCCGTGCTGGAGCTCGCCCTGGGGCAGGGTTCGCGCACTGCCCAGCGACGTGGTGGTCGCGCAGGCCAACAGGACACTCCAGACGATCACTCCGGGATCTCCGTCACGTAGAGCGCCGCCACGCACATCTCCTGGTCCGTCTGCCAGGCCATGTCGTCACCTGGATTCACCCAGGTGCACTCCAGATAGAGCGCGTCGTCGGGCTCGAGCGCTGTGGGCGCGTCGAACCAGTAGTCGGCCTGCCAGGCGAAGTCCCAGTCGGCGATGTGGAGCAGGCACTCCTGGGTGCCATCGGCCCGATGGATGGCGATCGAGGTGGACGCCCCCAGCTCGTGCATGTGGGCGAACACCCCCCAGACCTCCCAGCGCTTGTCGCGTCCGTAGAGCTCGCCGGGGTCGGTTGTGAGGGCGTAGGACGTCTCGGCGCCGCCGCCGGGGATGGCCATGCCGTCGTCGAGCAGCCACAGCGGGTGGATCAAGGCGATGCTCTCCACAACCTGGTCGACCTCGTCGGCGAGCATCAGCTGAACACTGGTCTGGTCGGTGGCCGGCTCGCCGCCGGTGGCGCTCAGGTCGTAGTGCATGCCGAGCACGACCTGGCTGCCCTCCTCGATCCAGCGCCCCAGTCCACCGGGCAGCTCGAAGCCCCCCTGGCCTGGCACCCAGCCGCCGATGTTGGTGCCACCCGTGGCCCCACCACCCCCGAAGCAGTTCCAGCCGGGGCCGGCGTCCTCGTCGTCGAGGGCCTGGTAGTCGGCCAGGTCCTCTGGCGGCACGGCGTCGACGACGACGTGGTGCACGATGTCGGTGTTACCGGGCACCACCGCCTGTCCGACCACGTAGCGACCGGTGGCCTCGGTCGGCAGGTCCACCAGGAAGCAGCGCAGGTCGTCGTTGGTGCCGCGCTGGGGCTCGGCGGTGTAGGCCTCGGACATGGTGATGGTGGCGTCAACCCGGGGCAGGTCGCTGGCCGGCGGAGGCAGGTCCGAGGCGGTGTCCGGATCGCCTTCGGGGGTGCCCTGGTCGAGCCAGGCCAGCAGGGTGGCGAGCTCGTCGTCGGTCAGGCTTCGATCGGTGAGGTAGGTCTGGCCGCAGCAGGCTTCAGCGGACCAGGGGGGCATCGAGCCACTCTCCAGGCTCAGCCGCACGGTCTCGGCCCGGATGGCGAAGTCCTCGGGGCCGTTGAGGGTGAAGGGGGCGAGCCCTTCGCTCCCATGGCAGCCCCCGCACTTCGCCGCAACGATGGGCGCCGCGTCCTGGTGCCAGGTGACCGACTCCGGCGACGGCGTCACGTCGCGGCCCAGGTCGTCCTGGCAGTACTGCAGGTCCACCTGGCCGTTGTCGACCTGGCAAGCGAACATGAACCAAGAGAGCCACATCGCCCCATTGGACCCACGGCGTCCACGGGATGAAAAGGAGCATTTCCGTCGGCGGGGGCCTCGTCGGGTCGGCTCCGGGGCCTCAGGCCTCTTGGCGAAACGACATCACCAGCCGATCGAACGCCTCGGCCCCCCACTCCTGCTGGAAGGCCTCCACCAGGAGGCGGATCGGCCTCACGGCCTGCTCGCCCCCCAGCACGCCGGCCTTGTGTCTCCCCTCCAGCAGGACGCCCACCGCTCCCCGGCGGTCCCCCAGCTCCGCCGCCGCGGTGGCCAGGCCGACCACCGCCAGGGAGAGCAGCTGGCCGTCCCGGGCGGCGAGAGCGGTCGCCCGCGCCACGCGGAGGGGGCCCATGCGGTCCTCGGCACTGTCGGTGTTTCGAGCGATGCCCAGCGCCGCCCGGGCGCAGATGGGGGCGACCTGGATGGACGGCTCCAGATCATCGAGGGCGCGCTGGTAGAGCCGCCGCGCCGCGCCGCGCTCCCCCTGGAGCTCGACCACCTGGCTCTGGGTGAGGCGGGCGCGGCCCCGGAGCACGGCGTCGCTGAGGGCGGCCGCGCCGACCAGGGCCTCCTCGGCGGCCTGCTCGGCTTGGGCGTAGCGACCCAGGTGGGCCAGGGCCAGGGCCTCCTCCATCCGAGACATCAGGGCACTGGCCTCGTGGCCCCCAGCGCGGGCCACGGCCCCGACCCGGGTCGCCAGGGACACCACGGCCTCGTGGTCGCCAGAGGCCAGGGCGTGGGCTTGGAGGCGGACCCCGGCCAGGCGAGCGGCCTGGTGGGCGCCAGCGGCTTCGGCGTCCCGGAGCACGGCCCGCCAGGCAGGGAGGTGAGCCGCGACGGCCTCGGCCCCTTCCGAGGAGGCCCGGTGGTCTTCGAGCACCGCCAGCACCGCGGACAGGTCGGCCGCGAGCGCGGGCTGTGCCCGGGCGACCCCGTCGCGCCAGGAGGCCAGGGCGGCCGCCAGGGGTGCCAGGGCCTTGCCCGGAGAGAGGTGCTCGCTAGCCAGGCGGTCCGCCAGGTCCTCCAGGTCCGCCTCGAGGGAAGGCAGGTCCGCCAGGGTCTCCGGACCCCGGCGCGGCAGCTCGCCCACCAGGCGATCCAGGCGGCCGAGGAGCTCGTGGGCGTCCTGCAGCGCAGCCCTGAGGGCCGGACTCGGGCTCGCGCTGTGGGCCGCCTCGATCAAGGACTGGATGGGGTCCGGGGCCCTCTTCCTGGCTTCGGCTCGCAGGGCTGCCGCGGCGGCGTCGGCCTGGCGGGCGGTCCGCGTGGCGTAGGCCGCGGACTGCTCCGCCAGAGGGAGCAGGACCTGGAGGGGCTTGAACATGCCCGCCACGCCCTTCAGGGAGTTGGGGTCGTCGAGCTGGAGCTGCTGGGCGAGGGCCTGGACCGCCGCGACCGGGTCGGGACGATCGAGGGCGTCGGCGATGCGCAGGGCGACCTGGCCGATCGGGCCGGGGAGGCGGGCGGCCGTGCCCCGCAGGTCCGCCGGGCGCAGGGCGACGAGTGCCTCCCGGGCGTGGTCTGGCAGAGGGCGGGGCGGGCGATCCGTCATCGGTGGTGGCTCACGTAGGGAGGCCGTGCAGGGCCAGGGTGACGAAGAAGAGGGACAGGGTGACGACCACCCAGGCGATCCAGAACCAGCCGGTCCAGGCAACCGTGAGGCGACCGTCGGCGGTGACGGCCGCGCCGGCGTGCCGGGAGTCGGTGAAGAGGCGTGCTGTCCCAGGGAGGACGAGGGTGACCCAGGGGCCCGAGCCCTTGTAGCCGTCGTCCCCGAACCACATCTTCTTCATGGTGGTCTTGTACCGCACCCCGTCCGGGTTGATGTAGCGGTAGGTGTAGTACATGCGACGGGTGTCAGGGTTGCCGTCCGGGCCCCTGCGGCCCTCGGCGTCGATCCGCTCGACCAGGCTGACCATGCCGCGCCTGAGCCGGTCCATGTGCTTCTGGTTGTCCCAGGCGGAGATGGCCAGCAGCACCGCTGGGATCACGAACCAGGCAATGGCGCTGGGCTCCCAGCGGGCCTCGGGCTTGGCAAAGCCCAGGACGGCCTGGAACGACAACATGAACCAGGCGACCTTGGCGGCGAAGGGCCCGACGACGACGAGCTCGAACCACAGGGCAGCTCCCAGCGGCCGGGGTGCGGGTCCCAGAGCCACGATGCGCTCGGCTGAGCGATGCTTCGCCTCGGCCACCAGGGTCCGGACGCTCTCGGGCTCGGCCTGGGCGACGCGCAGCCGGGCGGTCGCCAGCGCCACCTGGGAGGGCCTGTCCCAGCGGTCCATGCCCAGGGCCAGGGCCGCCACGATGGGGCCGTGCCGATCCGGGTGGGTGAGCCGGCCCAGCCAGTGGACGCGCAGGGGCGCCGGGGCCCGGTCGAAGAGCGTCCAGGCCGCGGCCGGCTCGGTGCGCCCTTCGAGGAGCGCGTGCCAGGGATCAGCGGACAAGGCTCAGTTGCCCTGACCCGCTTCGTACTGGACCCGGTGCTGGCGGTAGGTCGCCGCCCAGGTGGCCATCTCCATCAGGTCCGCGTTGTAGGCGCCGGCCTTTTCCTCGGCGGTGGCACCGGCCGCGTCCCGCTGGGAGAGGTGGGTCGCCTTGGTCGTCTGGATGTCCTGGAGCACGCAGTCGTTCTGGCCGATCTTGGCCTCGAGCTGGCTGTTGGCGTCGCCCACGCCGCTGGCCAGGTCCTGCTGGGTCGTGGAGAGCTGGGTGAGGGCCTCCTGCTCCTGGGAGCTGGCGTCCTGGGAGGCGCTGGTGGAGGTGTTGGCGCTCTCGTTGACCGCGTCCTGGGCCGACGCGGACTCGCTGCCCATGGCCGACATGTCGCCGGAGCTGGCCTGCTCGTCCTGGGCCTCGGCGCCCTCGTCCATCTTGCCGCCGGCGGCCGCCGTCTCGGAGGCCACGGCGGGATCCGCGGGCTGGGTGCCCGGCTCGGCGCCCGCGAGGGTCGCGGCCCGCTGGGAGGCCTGCTGCTGTCCCTCGGCGATGGGACCTGCTGCGGCCTCGGCGGCCTCCTGGACCGGTCTGCCCTCGCCTTCGAGCAGTGCGTTGCCCTCGTCGACCGAGACCTGCATCCGGATCTCGGCCAGGTAGGCGCGGTAGGCCATGGCGTGCTCCACGGCGTACTGGGCGGCGGCTGCCTCGGCTTCCTGCCGCACCCGACCCATGGTCTCCATGTCCTTGGGCGGGGCCTGGACCATGTGCTGGACGCTGGGGCTTCCGGCCAGGTTCACGCCGCTCCGGAGGAACTCGCCCGCGGCGGTCAGGGAGCCCGAGATCTGCTGCAGGGTGGACTCCTCGGGCCGGTGGTTGAGCAGGTCCTCCTCGCTGGTGTTCAGCACGGCCTGGTCTCGCTGCAAGTTCTGCTGGGCCTGGGTCTGGGGCGACGGATCGGCGGAGACCCCGGGGGCGATGGCACGCCCGATGCGGGCGAGCTGTTCCTGGAAGGAGCCGTCGGCCATGCCCTCCAGCAGCTCCCGGTAGGAGCTGCCCACGCCGCCCATGGCGTTGCCGGAGCTGGTGACATCGCTGTTGAAGACGTTGTCCGCCAGCCAGTTGCGCACGCCGCCCTCGCCTTCGTCGGCGGGCGCTGCGCGATCCCGCTCGTGCTGCACCGGGTAGGGCGTGCTGAGCAGGCGCTCCTCGACCTGGCGCAGCTCGTCCTGCGCGTCGGTGTGGTTCTGCTCGGCGGCATCGGCGGCGGCGGCGGACTGGGTGGCCTGGGTCTGGGCGGCGGCCGCCCGCTCCTCCAGGGTGCCGTTCTCGCCATCGGTCGGGCCGTCGGCTTGCTCCGCCGTGGCGTCTGCGGCGTCCTGGGACGCGCTGGCGTCGACCGTGCTCGCACCGAGGGGGGTGAGGTTCATCTCGTGGGCGTGGGTCGAAGCCTCGACGTAGCGGGCCCAGGCGGCGTCGTGGTCCTGCTTGCTGCCGTCGGTGATGTAGTCCCGGTGCTCGGCCAACTGCTCCGGCACCGAGACCTGATTCCAGTCGACGTAGTGGCAGTTGCCGTCCTGGTCGGCGTAGATGACTCCGCTGTCCTGGGCCTCGACGACCCGCCCGGACACGGCGTCGTCGCCGCTGCCGATCGTGACCTGCTGGTCCACGAACTGGCCCTTGGCTTCGTCGGTGCGCTGGGGGATCTCGACGTCGGCCTCCCGCTTTGCCGCGTCGGCTTCCCGGAGCAGCCGGGCCTGCTCGGCCGAGGCGGCGTCGGCGGCGTCTCGCGCCTCCTGGTTGCGCTGGTCCTGGGCGGCCTGTTCCTCCTGGCGGGTGCGCTCGGCTTCGACCTCCTGCTGGAGGCGGTCGGCTTCGGTCTTGTCATCGTCGGCCTGTTGGCGGCGATCCAGGGCCTCCTGCTCCAGGTCGGGCAGGCTCTCGTCGAGCTCCTGGCGCCGGGTGTCGTCGGCGCTGTCGCTGTCGAGCCGGTTGGCAGCGCCGTCGCCAGGCTCGCTGGAGAGCGGGTCCCGCGTCACGCTCTCCTCGGCACCGTCCGATGAGATGACGTTGAGCCAGCTCCGGGCGACCTCGACGTCCCGGCCGAGCATGCTCTTGACCGTCTCGGCCTGGGCCAGCTGTGCGCGAATGCTGTCGATGGCGGCCTGCTCTGCGGGCCCCCCCGAGGAGTCGGCCATCAGGTCGTTGAGGGCGCCCTGGAGCCGGTCGACGTCCTGGCGGGCCTGGTCGAATTCGCCGACGATCTCGGCCAGGCGGGCTCGCTGGGCCTGGGGGTCGAAGTCGGACCGCAGCTGGTCCTTGAAGGCCCCCAGGTCGTCCATCAGGTCGGCCCGTGCCTGGCGGTTCGGCCAGATGCTGCCGATCAGGATGTCCTTGAAGGTCTTCTGGTTCTGTTCGGCGGAGGGAGAGCGGTCCGGGTCGCTGTCGCTGTCGGGCGTGCGGTCCGGGTCGGCGTCGGCGGGCGTGTCGGACTCGTCCGGGGTGGTCTCCGGCGGGGTCTCGGCGGGGGCGTCCTGGGCCGGGGCGTCGTCGGTCCTCTCGGCGGCCTCGGCCTCGGAGGCCGCGACCTCGGCGACGGCGTCGTCGTTCGCGCTCGACGCGTTGTCGAGCTCGGTGGAGACGTTGTCGGCGGTGTTGTCCAGGGTGCCTTCGGCCGCTTCGACCGTGCCTTCGCCGGCGGGCTGCCCTTCGGCCTGGGCGTCGGCGTCGGGGGTGCCTGCGTCGGGGGCATCGGGGCGGATCGCGCCACCGACCCAGTCCTGGGCCGCCTCGCCCGCCTGTTCCCCGGCGTACTCCCCGAACTTGGTGCCAAAGGTCTCCGACGCCTCGCCGACCGCCCCCAGCTCCTGGGCGTAGATGTCCGCCGGCACCAGGAAGGCCGACGCGGTGCGCAGCAGGAAGGCGAGCGCGCTCAGCAGCCGCACGATGGGCTCCAGGACGTCGACGATGCGCCCAAGGATGCGCCCGACGCGGAAGAGCCAGGTGCCTACCGTGACCAGCCAGCCCATGCCGCACCAGCTCAGGGCCAGGCCGAAGACCACGCAGATCGCGCCGACCACGTAGCAGACCGCCGACGCCGTGCTGAGCACGTTGACCAGGAGGTCCAGGGCGTCCCGGCCCATGGTGACCCAGTCCGCCGCGATGGAGATGAGCAGGCCGGCGAGGTCGGTGCCCGACGCCCCAGCCAGCATGTCCAGCTTGCCGGACATCTGGTCGTAGGTGCCCCCGATTCCGCCCCACTGATCGGCGAGGCCTTGGGCGTACTGGCCGCTGAAGGGGTCGCCGCTCAGGACGTCGCCCATCAGGCCGTTCTGGACCAGGGTGATGGCTGGGCCGACCACCGGGAATTCCTGGGTCCCGAGGCGGCCACGGCTCAGGGCCGCCACCCCCATGTCGCCGACCTTGCCCAGCGAGTCCCAGACCAGGGTGTCGAGGAACTGGTCCGAGGCGCCCTGGACGAAGCCGCCGGCCACGCCGCGCCAGACCTCGTTGCCGATCTCGTCCCAGCGGCTGGACATCTTGCTGGAGAAGTCGGTGCCAGCGTCGGACTGGAGCCCGTTGACGAAGGTCTCCTGGTGGCCGACTTCGCCGGCGACGAGGTCGAAGGTGCTCTGGTTCTGCTGGAGCTGGTTGAAGTTGGAGAGCGGATCCGGGAACTCCGTGACTTCGGCGTGCATCAGCGCCGCCAGGCTCGGGTCCCCGGGGGCGCACTCGGGCCCGGCACCGGCCTCGGCCTGCTCGGCGCCGCCGTCCTCGCCGCTCTGGTCTGCGCCCTCTTCGCTGACGATCTGCTCGCCCTCCTGCCGCGCCTGCTCGAGCTCGCCGCGGGTGGCGTCCGCTGCTTGCCGTTGCTGGCCCTCGCGCTTGGCGTCGCGACAGACCATGTCAAAGGCCTGCTCGGTCTCGGCCCAGAATCCCCGGCCGTCGAACTCGCTGTTGAACAACGACTGCATGCGACTCTGGTCTTCTTCGCCCTCCAGAGCGCCCTTCCACATGTCGGCCAGTCGGTCGTAGTTGTCGGAGGACTTGATGCGGGAGAGCGGCCCGGCGGTGGACTGGTCGTCGTCGATGGCCTCGCAGAGGTCGTCGAAGGCGTCGGTGTCGCCGATCTGGTCGGCGATGCCGTCGACGCCGTCCTCGTACTGATCCATCTTCTCGTCGCGGTCCTGGGTCGCGTTCTGGGGCCGGTTGGTCGGCGCGGCGTCCCTCAGGCTCTGGACCTGCTCCCCCATGGACTCGGACTGGGGGCCCAGTGTGGACTGGAGGTTGTCCTGGATGGTCTGCAGCTGGGCGGCGGGGTTCTGGAGCGGTCCCTCTGCGGCCACGTGCCCGACCGGCATCGCCAGGGTCGCCGGTGCGAGGCTGCCCCCGCGCGCGGCCTGCTCGGCGGCAACCCCGGCTTCGGCTTCGGCCCCGAGACCGGTGACCGCGACAGGGGCGGTCAGGCTGTCCTGGGCGACGTGGGTCAGCTCGTGGGCCAACAGGCCGCGGCCCTCGGCCCGCTGGGGGTCGTAGCGGTCCGGGTCCAGGTAGATGTGGCGTCCCTCGGCCAGGCCCCGCGTTCCCAGAGACACGGTCCGGCGTTGGCCTTCGAGGTCGGTGTGGACCTGGAGGCGGCCGGGATCGAGGCCCAGGTCTCGGCTGTAGCGGGCGAGCAGGGCGCCCGTGAGGGCCGCGCGGGCGGGGTCGTCGTCGTGGACCCCCGTCGGGTCGGGCAGGTGTGGGGGCGACACGATGGAAGGGAGCGCCTCCGCGCCCTCGGCGAGCAGGCGCTCGCCGGGGGTGGCCGGCGGCGTGTGCGCGAGGTCGCTCAGGAGTCGGGAGACCGCTGCGGCGAAATTCGGGTAGGGGGCGAAGGTGGCCTGGAGCTGGAGGAGGGCCTCGGCCCCCGGCGCACCCGCCACGGCCGCGAGCCGGCGCAAGGTGTCTGGTGAGAGCTCGTCGAAGGTCAAGGCCCGGCGGGCTGCGGTCTCCGCGAGGGCGAGGGCGTGCCGGGTCAGGTCGGCGTCCCCTGGGCCACCCGAGTCCGGAGCCAGGCTCTCCCGCAGGTCGCCGAGGCGGACCTGGAGCTGCTGCGCCAGGACCTTGAACAGGCCCTCTTGGACGAGCGCGGGTGGCGGGCTGGCCGGGCGGGTCGGCAGGCGGCGGCGAATGAAGGCCACGAGGGCTCGACCCTCGGGTCCGGGCAGCTCCGGCGCTCGGAAGCCCCAGTCGGCGGCCCTGGCATCGGCCGCGGCTGCGGCGCGGGCGCCGGCTGCGTCGGCTTCGCGCTCCAGGGGGGAGCCCGGGTCCGAGATGCCCTGCAGGCCGCGGTCCCGGCCTTCGAGGTGTTGGCGCACGTGCATGGCCTCGTGGGCCAGGAGCTCGGCCCCCTCGGGGTGGGCCGGGTTCGCCGCCGCGCCCAGGTAGATGTCGGTGCCGACGGCAAAGGCGCGGGCGCCGATGTCGGCAGCGGCCTGGGCCGCGAGGGGGCCCTCGTGGATCCGGGCCTCGGGGACGGGCCGGCCCGCTCCGGCCGCCACGACGTCCTGCTCGAGGGGCCGCAGCGAGCGTCCGGCGCCGGTGCGCTGGACCAGGTCCTGGTACCAGTCGGCGAGGTCGAGCTGGGACAGGTCGGTGGCGCCCGGCGCGTGGCGCTGCAGGCTCGGGCCGTCCACAGCCGCCGCCGGCGCGGGTGCACGGGCTTCTTCGGCGGCGATGACCCGGTACCAGGGGGCGACGAAGGCGGTCCAGCTGGGCGCGGCATTCCAGGGGGTCCAGGGACTCAGGTCGTGCCCGGTCTCCTGCGCCACCGCACAGAGGTCCCGCAGGTAGAGGTCGTGGCCATCCGGGTCCCCACGTCGGAGGGTCTCGTCGAGCCGGTGGTTGCCCGCAGCCTGCTGCAGGTCCTCGGTCAGGGTCGGACGGCGCTCCGGCGCGGCCTGGTCGGAGTCGCCCTCGCCGGGCGTCCATGGTCCCTTCTTGTGGAGGGGGCCACCCTGTCTCGCCACGTCAGCTCCCTGCCAGGATGTCGCGCGTCCTCCGCGGGATCATATCGTCCACGGGCCCGCCCTCACCCTGCTTCCTGCACGGGGGCCGGTCGTCTCAGGAGTCCCGTTGCCCGACCCCGATGCCCTGGCCGCTGCCGCCGCGCTCGGCGAGTGCCGCGCGCGCTTCCGGAGCGACGGCGTCGAAGGGGTGGCCAGAGTCGGCTGGCGCCTCGATCCCGCCCTGCACGCGGACCCCACGGGCCCGGACGGCCAGGAGCTGGTGGGCTGGGACGCGCTGGCCCTCGGGCGGCCCGGGTGGGCCTATGTCTGTCTGATGGCAGCAGCGGAGGGACGGCCGGAGCCCCAGGCGACCGAGACCCGAGCGGACGCAGCGCGGATCCTCCGGGAGTCCTTCGAGCCCTACCCCAGCGAGGAGGCGCTCCTCGGAGATCTCCGGCGCTGGCTGCCGGTCCGGCTCGGCGCCCTGGCGCAGCAGGCGTCCGACGAGGCCGATGGCCGCCGGCCTGCGCGGTCTGCCCCGCTGGATTCCGCCGACGAGCTCCGCCTCCAGTGGTGGCTGCGCTGGCGGGCAACCTTGCTCCACGGCATCGCCCTCCCCCTGGACCTCGCGGGCGGCCGCCTGGGACTGGACGAGCGCGACCGCTGGCTGCTCCGGTTGCTGCTCGCGCTGGACGGCCAAGGGGCCCGGCCGTTGGCCCTGATGGATCTGTGGGCCGAGGACCCGGCGGAGCGGGCTCGCGTCGCGGAACGCCTGGGGGCCGAGGGGGGCCTTCGACGCTGGGGGCTGATCGAAGAAGGGGACGGCGCACTGCGGACCGTGGCCGAGGTCGCGTCGATGGCCCGGGGAGCATCCACCCTGGCGACCTTGCCGGCCGACGCCGAGCCCCCGCCGGTGCCGCCCCCGTTGCGATCGCGGCTCGAGCGGGCCTTCGCCGCAGATCGTCAGCCGGCCTGCCTCGCCCTGACGGGCGCCGCGGCTCTGCCCGGCGCGCGTCTCGTGGCCGCGTGGGCGGCCGGTCGCGGGCGGCGGACGCTGCTGGTGCGGGGGGCAGCCGAGCTGGCACCCGTGCCCCTGGCTCGTGCGGCGAAGCTGTCCGAGGCCGTGCTCGTGGTCCTCATCGGCCCGGGTGAGGGGCCTCCGCCCTGGCTGGACGGGCTGTGCATCGCCCTCGACGAGCCGGTCGTCGTGGTGGGGGCGACGGTGCCCCTACGCCAGCTCCCTCAGCCAGCGGCCCGCGGTCGGGTGCGCATGGAGCGGGCGGAGCTCGGCCCGGCGGACTGGAACGCCGCCCTGCGGCACGTCGGCCTGGCACCGCTGCCGGAGGACCGGCTCCGGTCGGTCCTGACCGACGTCGCGCTGACCCGGGGTCAGCTCCGAGCCACCGTGCAGGCCGCCGCGATCGCGGCGTGGACGGCACCGGGCTCTGGATCGGTCCTCACCCCCTCCCCAGAGGCGCTCCGGGCCCTGGCCCAGCAGTCGACGCAGGAAGACGGGTCGTAGAGCGTCAGTCACAGGCGCAGGTTCGGATCACCGTGCCGATCAGCGGCTGGGACACATACAGGCAGCGCCCATCCGGGGACCAGTTCAGGTCGTCTGGGTTCTGGTCGCCGGCCATGTTGTCGATGACGATGTCGTGAGTGTCGGGCTCGTCCGGGTCCCAAGCGGCGATGCGTGCGCCGTCGCCGTCGATGTAGGCCGACATGTAGAGCACGCCGTCGGGGTCCGAGGTGATCCGGTTGACACGGATCAGGCCGGGGATCGCCTGGGCGGGCAGATCGACCGAGAGCAGGACCTCGCCGGTGTCCGGATCCAGCTTGTCCAGGTCGCCGGTGGTGGGGCGCAGGACCCACAGCGATCCTTCGGGGTCCAGGGTCATCACGCGCCCGCCAGAGGCCCCACCGATCAGCGAGACCTGGGTGCCGTCGGGGTACACCCGGACCACCTGGCCATCGTCCAGACCGACGTAGAAGCTGCCGTCGCCGTCGCGATCGATGTGCAGGTCGTTGACGTTCTCGCCGGACAGCGTGGCGACGCGCTCGTCCACGCCGCCCGACAACGACCCCAGGCGCCAGATGTCGTCGGAGCCGGCGGCGTGGGGGACGCCGTCGGCGTCCAGGCCCACACCGTCGGGGTCGGCGATGCTTCCGGACTGGCTCACGGTGCCGTCGGGGCTGACCCTCAGGACCGAGCGAGCGTCCGTCGCGCCCAGGCCCGCGCCCACGTAGAAGGTGCCGTCGTGGTCCACGTCCAGGGCCGTGGGCTCGCCCAGTCCCGTGGCCGCCGTCTCCAGGCTCCAGTCGTCCCAGGTGAGCTCCAGCACCGTGTCGATGCCTCTGGGCTCGCAGGGCTCGCTCTCGGTCTGATCCTCGGGCTCGTCGTCGTCGGGCTCTTGGGGAGAGCCTGGCAGCGTGGTCTCGAGCCAGTCGTTCGGTTCCAGGGAACCGTCGTCGGGCACGTCGACAAGGACGGGAGGGAGGGGGACCTGGGACCAGTGGGGGGCGAGCTGGGCCAGCCCCTGGGGCCCGTCCTCGGTGCTTCCGTCCGGGGCGGCGGGTCCGGGGGTCTCGGTGGCGCAGGCGGCAAGGGCGACGATCCACAGCAAGGGAACACCTCGGGGGTTCCCTGAGTGGTCGGATCTCGGAGCCGGCTCTGTGAGGCGGAAGCCCGCGGTTCTGCCTCAGCGCTCGCGGATCTCGGTGCCTGCGCCCGCGGTGATGAAGACCGCGGTCGCCGGGCCTTCCAGCACGTCGGCGGTGTGCCAGACACCCGGCGCGTTCACGACGGCCTGGCCAGGGTCGAGGTCGGCCACCTCGATCGTGCCGTCCGGGTTCTCCTGGGTCAGGCGAAGGCGGCCCGCCGTGCAGAGCACGATCTCGGAGCCCTGGGGGTGCATCTCCCACGACGTCCAGGACTCGGAGAAGGTGTGCATCGACACCAGCCGGCCCTCCAGGCCATCGCTGGCGTTGCGCTGGCCATAGGCCATGTACCAGGCCATGTCGCCGGTGAAGCGGTCCTGCCACTCGGCGGTTGCGCCCAGGCCCAGGTGCAAGGGGAATTCGGAGACGGTCTTCACGGTGCTCATCCGCGGATCCTCTCCAGCACGTTCAGGACTTCGTCCACGTCGGCGGCGGTGTGGGCGGCGTTGATCTGGAAGCGGATGGTCTGGTCGCCCTGGGGGACCACCGGGAAGTTCAGCCCGACCACCAGCACGCCGCCGTCGGTGAAGCCGTCGACCATGCGGGCGGTGCGCTCGGTGTCGCGGACCATCAGCGGTGTCACCGGGTGCACCCCGGGGATGGTCTCCAGGCCCAAGGCGTCGATGCCGGCGCGGAACTGCCGGATCCGGTCCCGGACGTGCTGGAGGCGGGCCAGGCCTTCTGGGGAGTCCGCCAGGTCGACGGCAGCGCAGGCCGCGGCGGCGTCGGCCGCCGAGAGCGGGTTTGTGTAGATGTAGGTGTCGGCCTTCTGGCGGATGGCCTCGACGACCTGGGGGCTGGCGGCGACGAAGCCGCCGTTGACGCCAAAGGCCTTGCCAAAGGTGCCCACCGAGATGTCGACCTGGGCGCCGGCGATCTCTTCTGTGCCGCGGCCTGTGGCCCCGAAGGCCCCGATGCCGTGGGAGTCGTCGACCACGGTGACCAGGCCCTCCTTGAAGCGGTGGCGGTGGGGCGCCAGCACGTCGTTGATCGCGCCGATGGGGGCGTGGTCGCCGCGCATGGAGAACACGCCGTCGAAGATGACCACCACCCGCTCGATGGGGTCGGGGATGTTCGCCACGCACTCGGCCAGGTGGGCCATGTCGTTGTGGCGGAAGATCGCCTTGTTCTCGCGGGGCACGCCGGCGATGCGCATCGCCCGGATGATGCAGTTGTGGTTGAGGGCGTCGCCGACCCAGAAGGTCTTCTTGTTCTGCAGGGCCAGGGCCAGCCCCAGGTTGGTGGTGTAGGCGCTGTTGAAGATCTTGGCCGCGGGCCGGCCCATGAACGCGGCGATGCGCTGCTCCAGGTCCACGTGGGGGGTGAAGGTGCCGTCGATGAAGCGCACCGCGCCAGGTCCCGCACCGAAGCGATGGGTCGCCGCGTCCGCTGCTGCCAGGACCTTGGGGTGGTGGGACAGCGACAGGTAGCTGTTGCTGTTCATGCGGATGAAGGGCTTGTCGCCGTGGCCGGCGAGCTTGTACCGCGGGCCCAGCTCGCCCCGCGGGGGCACGTAGTCCACGATCACCCGCTCAGAAGCCTTGGCGCGGCCTTCGGCCTCCATGGCGGCGACCTCTTGGGTCAGGCCGGCGTTCAGCAGCTCGAGCGACATGGGACCTCCGAGGGACAGGCCCAGCAGCCCTATCGCTGGGCCCTCAGAAGCGCAGGCCGGCGCCGCCGGACCCGGTCCACTCCGACAGCCGGCCCGTGCCGCGGCCGCCCGGTCCCCAGGTCCAGGTGTCGAGCCGGTAGGTCCCGCCCACAAAGAGCCGCACGTCGACCTCTTCGCCGTCGAGCACCACGTACCCGGCACTGGCGTCGGCCTCGACCTCGAAGATCGCTGTGGCCTGGCCCCACGCGGCGATGGACGGCCGCACCATCAGCCGACCTTCGGCGAAGAGGGGGATCTCGCCCTGCCAGCTGGCGTCCAGGGAGAGGGGGATCCCCACCAGGGCGTTGTGGTTTCGCACCACCCAGAACCCGGCCTGGGCCCGGTAGCGCACGTCCAGGCCGACGGACGCGGAGAGGTACGGGTCCAGCAGCACGATCGTCACGCCGCCCCCGAGCGCGGTCGCGTCGATCATGCCGGCGTCGTAGTCGTAGGTCGCTTCCAGGAAGACCAGGTCCAGGGTGAGCCGGTCCTGTTCGAAGGGGCGGGTGACCTCCAGGAAGCTCAGCTCCAGGCGGTCGATGATCTCCATGCCGTCGTTGCCCTGGAAGTCCCAGGACACGTGCAGCCCGAACCAGTGGCCCGTGGACTGGACCCCGTCGTGGCGCAGGCCGCGGGCGCCCAGGTCCAGGAGCAGGTCCGTGCCGTCGTCGCCACGCTCGACGGCGAATTCCAGCTCCGCGCCACGCTGGGGCGTGTCGGCGGCCCCGGCGATCGGGAGCAGAGCGAGCAGAGCTGGGGTCACGGGCACAGACGGTACACCGACGCCAGCGGTGCACGGGCCTCGCTGGAGACACGGAGAGGGGTCGAACGCGACAGTCGAGACATGGAGAGGGGTCGAACGCGACAGATCGGCCGCGGCAAGGCCCTTCCTGGGCCCGAATTGCCCCTTTCTGGCCTCCAGGGGCACCCCGAAGCCGGGATCTGTCGCGTTGAGTGCCCCTCCGTGTCGCGACTGTCGCGTTCAGGCCCTCTCCGTGTCGAATTCGATCAGAGCACCCCGGCAAGGCGATGCACGAGCGCCTCCTGGGCCGCGACCTCGACCGCCCGGGGGCCCCGGGCCTGGCGGACCCACTGGATCGCGGCGTCCGGTGCGTGCCCCTGGGCGACCAGCACGCACGCCGCCAGGGTGCCGGACCGACCCAGTCCCCCCATGCAGTGCACCAGCACCGGCTCGTCGGCCCGCAGCCCGTCCAGGGTCCACGCGACCAGCGCCTGCATGTCCGCCAAGGTCGGCACGCCCTGGTCGCGTATCGAGTGCTGTCGCCAGGTGAGCCCGCGCTGCGCGCAGGCATCCGGGAGGCCCGTGACCCCCAGGCGCGCCACCTCGGCGTCGGTGAGCAGAGTCAGGACGCGGCGCACACCGGCGTCCCGCAGGGCGTCCAGGTCCGCCTCCAGGCTCCGCCCTCGATCCGCTCGCCCCGGACACAGGGTCAGGCCCAGCCCGCTGGGCGTGCCCAGCGCGGTGGCGTCGAGCCAGTCCACCCTCAGCTGCCTCGACGCGCGATGGGCCCGGGTCAGGTCCTGGGCCAGGCCGCCGGCCGCGGCCAGCGCCCAGCGCTTCTGCAGCGGGCTCGACTCCTCGAAGAACAGGGTGTGGACCGCGTAGCGCAGGCGCCCCCAGCCATAGCTCAGAGGGTCCCGATCGGCGCCGCAGACCCGGGCCACGTGGGACCGCAGGATGCCCAGGCTGCGCCAGCAGCGCTGGAGCGATGGTGTCGTCAGGGCCTCGAGGCGCTCTGGCAGGGGCGCTGCCAGGTCCTGGACCCGGCGCAGGGCCCGGGTGATCGCCAGGGCCTGGACCAGCTCCCCCTCGTCCTGGAGCGGCGTCATGATGTAGAGCAGGTCGTTCTCGAGCTTCACCAGATCCATGAAGACCGGCTTTCGCGCGGTGTGGAGGAAGTCGATGATCCACGTGTTGCCACGCCCGTCGACCAGCACGTTGGCGCCGTTCAGGTCCCCGTGCACCCACGACACCAGGTGCTCGCCATCGGACCGCGCCATCAGCTCGGCCAGCACGCCCTCGTAGAATTCGGCGGGGTTCGGGACGGAGTAGCCCCCGGGAAAGCGCAGGGTCTCGCCGGCGTCGGGCAGGAGCCGGGCGACCTGGGCGCGCACGCCGTCGGCGTAGCGGGGGTGAAAGGTGAACGCCTCGGCGAAGCTCACCGGCTCGGCCACCGCGGCCCGGGTGAAGCGCCCGAGCACGTCGTCGAAGACCCGGTCCAGCAGGTCGGCAAAGGCGTCGTCGCTCAACGCCCCCGACGTGTACAGGTCTTGGAGGGTGCGGACCCGGCCCTGGCCCATCGACGCAAAGGCGAACTTGAGGGCCGAGCGCTCGACGCCGTCGGCGAAGCCCCGCAGGGTGGGCGCGTCGTTGCCGAGCACGGCCTCGACCCGCTCGAAGGCGACCCGCTCCGCGGCGATCAGGGCCCGCGGGCCCAACTTGAGCACGGTCGGGGCCTGCTCTTGGCCATAGGCGTCGTAGCTGCGGGCCCGAAAGACCGCGGCGCCGGAGAAGCCCCCGGCCAGCGGCTCCAGGTTCACCCGGCGGGCGTCCCGGTACAGGAAGTCCACCAGCACCGCGTCGTCGGCGGCCAGCGCCCCTTCGACCGTCACCTGGGGGCCCACACCGGGCCGGGACGGGCGCACGGTGTGGTGGGTGCCGCCCGGCTGGAGCCATTCGGTGAACTCGGCCAGGCTGTCGTGGACCTGGACGCCCAGGATGCTGCGGAGCTGATCGAGGGCGATGAAGTGCTGGCTGCGGGACGCGCTGGCCGTGAGGGCCGAACAGGTCGCCAGGGCGCGCACCCCCAGCCGGGTCGCCAGCTCATAGAGCAGGAACGTGACCTTGGCTTCGGTCCACACCCCGATGACCCCGATGCGCAGGGGCTTGCCGACCCGCTCGCGGATCGCGGTGAGCTGGGCCTCGAGGGTCGTGTCCACGAAGTCGTTGAGGGTCAGCGCGTCGACGAAGCGCTCGTTGGGCAGCTCGGCGACCGGGTCGCCCAGGCCCTGGACCAGCTCGGCCCCCCGGGTGCCCGCCAGGCAGTGGGCACCGAACATGTCCAGGTGGGCGTGTTGGCGGGGGTCATCGGCGTCGTGCCAGTCCCGGATGTGCACCACGTCGAGGGCGTCGTAGGACTGCTCCCGGGCCCAGCTGAGCACCTGCATGATCGGTCCGCGGGCCGCCTCGGGCCCCAGCAGGCGCTGAGCCTCGACCCGACCCACGTGGAGCCGATTCGGGGTGCTCTGGTGCGCCGCCAGGGGCTCCAGGAAGTCGTTCTGGAGGCACTGGGTGATCAGGACGGGGTGGCGATCGGACATGGGCGGCCCAGGCTACCGCCCCACGTCGTCGGTCTCCAGGTCTCGGGGCACGATGCAGTCCGCCAGGGCGGTGTCGTCGTCCCTGCAGAACGGGTCGTCGATGGGGCCGCCGGCGAGCACCGACGGGTCGCTCAGCGACCCCAGGAACGCGACCAGATCGGCGGCCTGGTCGTCGCTCAGGTCAAAGCCGGAGATGCGGGGGTCCTTGTGGGCATTGCCCGCACCGTCCCCCGGGTGCTCCCCCGCTGTGATGTCCCGGCCCCCGCGGGCGTAGTTGTCGACCAGGTCCCACAGCGTGTCCGTGGTGCCGTCGTGGTTGTAGGGTGGTGTGTCCGCCACGTTGCGCAGCGAGGGGGTCCGGAAGGCCCCGCTGTCCGCCGGGTCCCCGGTGAGTGCGATCAGTCCCGGGTCGTCGGGGGGGTAGGCCCCGGCGCCGTCCACGTCGTACTGGCCGGTGTTGAAGTAGCCGGGCTCGTCGAGCAGCTGCCCGTCGTCCCCCATCGGCAGCTCCAGCAGGGGTCCGCCGTGGCACTCGCTGCAGTGGAGCTCGGGGCTCTCGAACAGGGCCAGCCCGCGCTGAGCGGCTGCGTCGAGCGCCTCGTCGTCGCCGCTGAGCCAGCGATCGTACGGGCTGTCCAGGGCGATCAGCGTGCGCTCGAAGCTGGCGATCGCCTGGGCCAGGTGCGCCACGGTGATCGGATCCGGGTCGTCGGCCCACGCCGCCGAGAAGAGCGCCGGGTAGGGCTCGAAGGTGGCCAGTCGCTCCAGCAACAGATCGTCCTGGCCGCCCATGCCCAGCTCGATCGGGTCGTCGCCCCGCAGCGGGACCAGCAGCTGCTCCTCCAAGCTGTGCTGATCGGGGTCCAGCCACGTCAGGGGCGACCGCCAGGCCACGTTGAGCACCGTGGGCGTGTTCCGGGTGTGCCGGTCCCCGAAGGCGCCGACCGCCTTGACGAAGCCGTCGGTGAACCCCTTGGGCTGCTCGTGGCAGATCCCACAGCTACGCGCCCCGTTGATCGAGAGCTGGAAGTCGTAGAACAGCACCCGGCCCAGGGCGACCTTGTCCGAGCTCATCGGATTGTCCGCGGGCACCGCGGGCTCGGGCATCCACGCCGGGATGTCCCAAGTCCAAGACGCAGTTGGCGGGCCCGAGTCCGTCGCAGGGCTGCCCGCGCAGCCGCTCAGGATCAGCGCCAGCAGCGGCCCTACTCCGCTTCCTGGAGCACGCTGAGCCGGAGGGGAGACGCGCTCTCTCCGGCGATCTCCAGCTTGTAGTTGCCCCAGTTGTGCACCCGCCACATCTGGTCGGTCAGGCCCGCGTCTGGGCAGGCGGCGTTGTTGGAGAGCTCCCGCTTGAGCTCCAGGTCGTCCGTCGCCCCGTGCAGGGCATAGGTCGCGGTCTCTGGCATGAAGACCCGCACGTTGACCGACCAGTCGGCGAACTCCAGGGTGACCCAGGCGTCGTCGGTGTCGGCGTCCCGCTGGATCATCGTGTTGGCGGTCATGCTGGGGGCGATGAGTGTCTGTCCGGCCTGGGCCTCGACCTTGGACGAGTCGACCATCGAGGTGGGTGACCCCGAGAACAGATCACAGGCGGTCTGGGCGTAGGAGTCGTCTGGGCCGAGGGGCAGCTCGCTGACCGGCGTCGTGTCGGTGTCGGTGTCGGTGTCGGTGTCGGTGTCGGTGTCCGTGTCCGTGTCC
>CAZFLE010000100.1:0-26543 GCA_964519895.1 uncultured Enterobacterales bacterium
GGGTTAGGGGATCGGGAATGCTGCGGAAGCCCTTCACCCCGAGCGCCGCCTACCGCTTGTTCCGGGACAACCTGGGCAGCCTGCGCAAGGTGTACCTCAAGGGCAACCAGGTGGCCCGGCGCGGAGACCTGGGCACCCGCCAGGAGACCGTGCTCCTGCTCCACGGCTTCATGCAGACCCGGGCGGTCTGGGAGGTCATGGAGGACCGGCTTCGCTACGACGGCTTCGGCGTGTTCAGCTTCAACCTGGGCGGGCTGTTCTTTCGCTTCAACAGCCGCCCGGTCGACGCCCTGGCCCAGGCCATCGCCGAAAAGGTCGAGACCATCTGCGATCGCTACGGCCTGGACCGCTTCCACGTGATCGGCCACTCCAAGGGCGGTCTCATCGCCCGCAGCTACGTGCAGCACCACGGCGGCGACCGTCGGGTCAAGTCCCTGACCACGCTGGGCACGCCCCACCACGGCACCCCCACGGCGGCCATCGGTGTGTGGCTCATGGGCGGCGGTGTGCTGTCCCGGAGTCCCCTCCAGATGCTGCCCAGGTCTCGGCTGGTGAAGCTCTTGTCCCGGGACACCTTTCCGCCCCACATCCCCATGTCGTCGCTCTACAGCCGCCACGACCTGGTCTGTCCCCACTGGTGCAGCGTGCTGCGCCCCAAGCCCGGCGAGACCAGCATGAAGAACATCCAGGTCAAGAACGTGGGCCACACGGCGCTCACCTACGACCCGGGGGTCTACATCCTGGTCCGCAAGGAGCTCGAAGCGGCGTCCAGGCTCTGGGCCGAGCGGGAGGGCACGCCCTCCACCGAACGTCAGCCGACGTTCTACTAGTTCAGGGGGTGAGGTCGCGGGCTCGCTGTCGCTAGTTCGCGTCCAAGCAGCAGCGGAAGGACAGCGTCGAGTCCTGGTAGCCCTTGGACTCGTCGACGTAGTAGGCGCAGCGGTCGCCGCGCTCGGCGTTGCCGCGGTGGCCGCCCTTGACGATCTTGCGGCCTTCCTTGCCTGGGCGGGCGTCGCCGCTCCACTCGCGGAACCCGCCGCTCAGGTCGTAGACGCCGTAGCTGGACACGCAGTCCGGCCGGGAACCCAAGGTGTACGGGGCCTCCATGGACTCGCCGCACATCGAGGGGTCCCAGGTGTCGCCGTAGGTGTAGATGAAGTTGTTGGGGCCCTTGCAGGCCTTTTCCCACTCCAGCTCGGAGCACAGGCGCTTGCCGAACTTGCGGCAGGTCTCGTCGGCCGCGGTCCAGGTGACGGTCCCGGTGGGCGGCTGGTCCTTGATGTTGGGGAACTCGAAGCGGTCGATGAAGAACGGGTTGACCTGGATGACCCGGGCCAGGGGCTCGCTGGAGTGGGCCATGCTCTTGTCTTCGGCGTAGAGCCGCCCGCGCACATAGGTGCCGCCGGGGATGTAGACCATGTCCGGCTGCTGGGCGATCATGGCCTTGATCTCGGCCTCGGTCGGCAGCGGGTTGCTCTTGGCGACCTGGTCCCGGATGATCTGGTCCTTCTTGCGGGCCTCTTCGACCGGATCCGGGCCCTCGTTGACCAGGCGGTAGCCGCCGATCATGCCCACGATGCCAACCGCCACGCCCAGTGCGATCAGCACCGTGCGGTAGCTGGTGGGCGTGGTCTGAGACTGCATGCCGGGATCGAAGCAGCGCTGGATGTCCCGGATCATGTCGACGGCCGCGGGGTAGCGGTCCTCGGGGCTCGGGCTCAGGGCTAGCTCGACCACGTGATCGATGTGGTCCGGCAGGTCGTCGCGCAGCTGGGTCGGCGACAGGAAGGTGCCCATGGGCGTCTGGCCGCACAGCAGCTCGTAGAAGAGCACGCCCACCGAGTAGATGTCGGCCTGGGACGTGCCCGGCTGCTCGTATCCGCCGAGCTCCGGCGACAGGTAGGGGTGCTCGCTCCGGTTCTCGAAGCCCTCGACGATCTCGGTCGGGTCGAGCATGTCGCACATGCCCATGTCCGTGACCTTGAACTGGCGCACGATGCGGGAGCCGCCGGGGCCGGTGCGCTGGGTGTTGACCAGCACGTTCTCGGGCTTCACGTTGCGGTGGACCAGCCCGGACTCGTGGCCGCTCTGGAGGGCCTCGAGCACCTTGATCACGACCGCGCAGGCTTCCTGGAGGGTGAACACCTGCCCGCTGTTCGTGTACTCGTCCAGCAGGGCCCGCAGGCTCTGGGACTTGAAGTACTCCTCGGTGTAGTACAGGACGCCGTTGTGCTCGGCGACCTCGCCCAGGCGGGTCAGGCCGGCGTGCTTGACCTGCTTGGCCTTGGCGAAGGCCTTCTGGAAGCGCTGCCGATCGGCCGGCTGCTGGACCAGCTCCGGGTGCAGGAACTTGATGGCGATGTGGCGCCCAGAGGCGATGTGGCGGCCCAGGTAGGTCGCCCCGAAGAGGCCGGTGCCGAGTTGGCTCTCTACCTCGTACTTGCGGGAGACGACGTCTCCACGGGCAAAGGTGATCCTGCTCGAAAGGTCTGCCACTGGGAAATCGACCTCACATCTCAGCTACGGCGTCGTTCACCCCTGTCTCGCGCGGGGTGGATCGGCGGAACGGTATCACAGGCGAGGGTCTTGACCCCTTCTGCTCCCGATGAAGAACTTAAGGATGCCGACGGCCCCGCGACGCAGGTCCCCAGGCTCCAGCTGGGAGGTGATCAGCGCGTGCACGGACAGGGCCCACCACGTGCCCACGGCGCCCACCAGCAACAGCAGTCCGAGCCAGCGGGCGAGCGGCGCCCCAGCGAGCAGGGGCCCCCACCCTTCGATCAACACTGCGCCGGCGATCAGCGCTGCACCAGCGCACGTGGCCAGCCCCACCTGGATCCCCGCGGCGGCGATCGCCCGTCGCAGGCGCTCGGCGTCGGGATCCAGCGTCACGAGCTCCAACCGGCCGCGCTCCAGGTCTGTCAGGACCTGGTCGAGCTGGGCCGGCAAACCCTTCAGGTTGGCCTGGGCCTGGACGAGCAGCTTGAGCGCATCGGCCGACAGCTTGTCCGGGGAGAGCTGCCGTGCCATCAGCCGCCTGGCGTGGGGCTCGACCCGCTCGATGATGTCGGCCTCTGGAATCAGTCGCCGCAGGGTTCCGTCGACCAGCGATGCGGCTCGCGCCAGCACCGCGTACTCGGGGGGCAGGCGGATTCGGTAGCGGGTCGCCACTTCGATGAACTCCAGCAGGGTGCTGGACTGGCTCAGGTCCTGGAGGGAGGCCCCGTGGTACTTGTCCATCAGCCGGGCGATCTCGCCTCGGAAGTCCCGCAGATCGATGCGGCCCTCGACCGCGCCGACCCGGTAGGCGCTGTGGGCGACGGTGTCTGCGTCCCGAAAGACCAGGGCCACGAAGATGGTCACGATGGTGTCGCGCATCTCCGAGGTCAGGGTCCCGCACAGGCCGAAGTCCAGGAAGGCCAGGCGCCCGTTGTCCTGGAGCAGCACGTTTCCGGGGTGGGGGTCGCCGTGGAAGAAGCCGTGCTCGAAGACCTGGGTCAGCGTGGCTTCGACCAGCACGTCCATCGCGTGCTCGACGCCGTCGTCGCCGGGCTGCAGGGCGGACAGGGCTCGGCCGTGCACCCGGTCCATGACCAGGACCTTGGACGAGCTCAGGTCCCGATGAATGGCCGGCGCGACCACGTCTGGATGGTCGAGAAAATTGCCGCCGAAGCGCTCGGCGTGCCGGGCCTCCTGGAAGAAGTCCAGCTCCTGGTGGATGGCGGCCTCGAACTCCTGCACGATGGCCACCGGCGTGTAGACCCCCGGGAGGGCCAGCCGGCCTTCCAGCACCCGCGCGGTGCTGTACAGGATGTGCAGGTCGGACTCGATCACTTCGCGAATGCCAGGTCGCTGGATCTTCACCGCCACCGGCCGACCGTCCTGGCGCACGCCCAGGTGGACCTGGGCGATGCTCGCCGAGGCCACGGGCTCGGGCTCGACCGACGAGAACGCGGTCTCCAGGGGGGCACCGAGCTCGGCCTCGAGCACCGCGCGGGCCTGGTCCCACGACACCGGCGGGACCTCGTCCTGGAGCTTCTGGAACTCCACGAGCAGGGCGGCTGGCAAGATGTCCGGGCGCACGCTGAGGACCTGGCCCATCTTCACAAAGGTGGGGCCCAGCTCGATGACCACCTGGCGCAGGCGCACCGCCCAAGGCGCACCGGTGTCGGCGGCCTGGGCGTCGTCTGCCCCGGCGCCGCTGAAGCTCCCGTCGACCAGACCGCCGAAGCCATGGCGGGCCAGCACCGCCGTGATCCGTCGGATCCGGCCCAGGTCGTGCACGTCGATGTGCGGCATCTCGCGAGGCTAATCGATCGGCGGTGCCCGTTATGACGGGCGGATGGGCGACCTCTACTTTCGACAGCTGCTCGCGGGCCGTGACTTCGGCGTGGGGGATCAGACCGCGGCGATGATGCAGAACTACGTGTACCTGATCGGGGATCGGGACACCCGGGAGTGCGTGATCGTCGACCCGGCGTGGAACGTGAGGGACCTGCTGCGGGTGGTGGCCGACGACGACATGCGGGTCGTGGGCGCCCTGGCGACGCACTACCACCCGGACCACGTGGGCGGCTCGATGATGGGCTTCAACATCGACGGGCTGCCCACCCTGCTGGCGCTGAACCCCTGCAAGGTGCACGCGCACAAGCTCGAGGTGCCCTACATCCGCAAGGTCACGGGTCTCGACGAGTCAGACCTGACCAAGCACGAAGCCAACGACGTGGTGCGGGTCGGCGACATCGAGATCGAGCTGCTCCACACCCCGGGCCACACCCCGGGCTCCCTGTGCTTCCGGCTCCAGGACAGCCTGGTGGCTGGCGACACCCTCTTCCTCCAGGGCTGCGGCCGCGTGGACCTGCCGGGGAGCGATCCGGAGCAGATGTACTACTCGCTCACCCAGCGGCTCGCGAAGCTGCCGGGAGACCTGACGCTGTTCCCCGGCCACGCCTACAGCGGCGCCCACGCGCCCCTGGAAGAGGTCCGCAAGACCAACCCTTACTTGAGCGTGCCGAACCTGGAGACGTGGCTGCGGGCGATGGGGGGGTGAGTCAGTACGCCCGGCCGAACAGCGCGATGTGCGTGGCCGGCTCGCCCGAGTAGAAGCACGTCTGCCCAGCGATGTCCTGGTCGCCCAAGGGGTAGCAGCGGATGGTGGCCTTGGTCTCGGTCTTGATCTTCTTCTCGGCGTCGGCGTCGTCCCGCCAGGGCACGCGGTACCAGCCGCCGTCTGTCTTGAGCCGGGCCTTGAAGTCGTCATAGCTGTCGCAGTCGTGCACGTTGTCCTGGCGGAAGCTGCGGGCGTTCTCCAGCAGCGTCGACTGGATGCCGGCCAGGACCTCGTGGACCTGGTCGACCAGGCCGTCCCGAGGGATGCCGAACTTCTGGCGGTCGATCCGGCTCTTGGCGAACACGCTGTCGTTGGCCACGTCGCGCGGACCGACCTCGAGGCGCAGGCAGACGCCCTTGCGCTCCCACTCGTAGTACTTGGCGCCGGGCTTCATGTTGTCGCGCGTGTCCAGGTGGACCCGGACCCCCGCGGTCTTGAGTGTGTCGGCGACGCCTCGCCCGAAGTCCTCGACCAGGTCTTTCTCGGGCCCCTTGCGCCAGATCGGCACCACGACCACCTGGATCGGCGCGATGGCGGGGGGCAGGACCAGGCCGCCGTCGTCGCTGTGGGCCATGATTGCGGCGCCCACCAGGCGGGTCGACACGCCCCAGCTGGTCGCCCACACGTGGGTGCGCTCGCCGTCTTCGGCCTGGTAGGTCACGTCGAAGGCCTTGGCGAAGTTCTGCCCCAGGAAGTGGCTCGTGCCGGCCTGGAGCGCCCAGGTGTTCTGCATCATGGCCTCGATGCAGTAGGTCTCGACCGCGCCGGCGAAGCGCTCGCTCGACGACTTGACCCCGGTCACGACGGGGATCGCCAGGGTCTCCTCGGCAAAGGCTCGGTAGACCTCGAGCATCTGCTCGGCTTCGGCCACGGCCTCGGTCTCGGTGGCGTGGGCCGTGTGGCCTTCCTGCCACAGGAACTCGGCGGTGCGCAGGAAGGGGCGGGTCTTCATCTCCCAGCGGACCACGTTGGCCCACTGGTTGATCAGGATGGGCAGGTCCCGCCAGGAGTCGATCCACTGGCCGTACATGTGCCAGATGATGGTCTCGCTCGTGGGCCGCACGATCAGGGGCTCTTCGAGCTTGGCGTGGGGATCGGGCTCGACCGCCGCCCGGCCGTCGGCGCCGGTGGTGGACCGCAGGCGGTGGTGGGTGACCACCGCGCACTCCTTGGCGAAGCCCTCGACGTGCTCGGCTTCCTTGGACAGGAAGCTCATGGGGATGAAGACCGGGAAGTAGGCGTTGACGTGGCCGGTGTCCTTGAACCGGCGATCCAGGTCCGCCTTGATCGCCTCCCAGATGGCGTAGCCGTGGGGGCGCAGGACCATGCAGCCCTTGACCGGCGAGTAGTCCGCCAGCTTGGACTCGCGGATGACGTCCAGGTACCACTTGCTGTAGTCCTTGTCGCGGGTACAGATGGTCGACTGACGGGCCATCGAGGCGCTCCTGTGACGATGAGATCGGGGCCGGCACATAACGCCTGAGCGGCCGTTGCGATGCCCACGAGTGGGCGATACACGGCCGCCCGGTCCTGGCACGGACTGGGCTTGGAGTACGCGATGCCTGCTTCCGCCGCCGACCGCCTCGCCGTCAACACCATCAAGGGCCTCACGATGGACGCGGTCGAGGCCGCGACCTGCGGGCACCCGGGCATGCCCATGGGCATGGCCGACGCCAGCTTCGTCCTGTGGAGCCGCTTCCTGGTGCACGACCCGTCGGACCCCGCGTGGCCCGATCGGGATCGCTTCGTGCTCTCGGCCGGCCACGGCTCCATGCTGATCTACAGCCTGCTCCACCTGACGGGCTACCCCCTCGGGATCGAGGACCTGAAGCGGTTCCGCAAGTACGGCAGCAAGACCCCGGGCCATCCCGAGTACGGCCACACCGTGGGGGTCGAGACCACCACCGGCCCCTTGGGGCAGGGCTTCGCCAACGGCGTCGGCATGGCCCTGGCGGAACAGGTGCTGCGGGATCGTTTCGGACCGGAGCTCGTGGACCATTGGACCTACGGCATCTGTGGCGACGGCGACCTGATGGAGGGCGTCGCGGCCGAAGCCGCGAGCCTGGCGGGTCACCTGAAGCTCGGGCGGCTGATCTTCCTCTACGACGACAACGAGATCACCATCGACGGGCGGACCGACCTGGCCTTCAGCGAGGACGTGGCCGCCCGCTTCCGGGCCTATGGCTGGCACGTCCAGAAGATCGACGGCCACGACCACGACGCGGTCGAAGAGGCTCTGCACGCCGCCCGGGGCGCGACCGACCAGCCGTCGCTCATCGCCTGCCGCACGATCATCGGTCACTCGGCGCCGAACAAGCAAGACACCTCGGGGGCCCACGGTGCGCGGCTGGGGCCCCAGGAAGTCCGGCTGACCAAGCAGGCCCTGGGCATGGATCCGGACGCGTCCTTTGTGGTGCCCCACGAGACCATCGCCCACTTCCGGGCGCGCAACGGCGAGCTGCAGGCCCGCCGCCGGGCTTGGGAAGCCCGGCTGGCGGACTCCGCTCACCGCGACGACTGGGCGCTGTGGCACGCGTCGCCGGCCGTGGACCGGGTGGCGTGGCCCCAGTGGTCCCCCCAGGACGGGGACCTCGCCACGCGCAAGGCGTGCCAGGCCGCGATCAACGCGGTCGCCGCCCAGGTGCCCAACCTGATCGGCGGCTCGGCGGACCTGTCGGGCTCCAACGGGTGTGTGCTCAGCGACACCGGGGCGCTGCAGCCCGGGGCCTGGAGCGGGCGCAACATGCACTTCGGCGTGCGCGAGCACGGCATGGGCAGCCTGTGCAACGGTATGGCGCTGCACGGTGGCATCGTTCCGTTCTGTGCGACCTTCCTGGTCTTTCACGACTACATGCGGCCGAGCGTCCGGCTGGCGTCCATGATGAACCAGCAGGTCGTGTTCGTGTACAGCCACGACAGCATCTTCCTGGGCGAGGACGGACCGACCCACCAGCCCATCGAGCACCTGATGGCCCTGCGGCTCATCCCCGGCCTGGTGACCCTGAGGCCCGCCGACGCCAACGAGACCACGGCGGCCTGGGCGGTGGCGATGGGTAGGACGGACGGCCCGACCTGCCTGGTGACCACCCGCCAGAGCCTGCCGCACCTGGCGGGCACGGCGTCCAAGGCCGCGGCGGGCGTGGCCCAGGGCGCGTACGTGCTGAGCGACTCCGATCAGCCCTGCCAGGTCGTGCTGATCGCGACCGGCTCCGAGGTCGAGCTGGCGGTACGCAGCCAGGCGGCCCTGGCCCAGGCGGGCATCGCGGCGCGGGTCGTGAGCATGCCGTCGTGGGCGCTGTTCTCGGACCAGGACCGGGCCACCCAGCTGGGCGTCTTGCCGGCGGGCGTTCCCCGGGTCTCGATCGAGGCGGGCCGGACCCTGGGCTGGGAGCGCTGGGTCGGGCTCGAAGGCGCCAGCGTGGGCATCGATCGCTTCGGGGCCTCGGCGGACCACAAGACCCTGGCCCAAGAGCTGGGCTTCACCGTAGACGCTGTGGTGACGGCGGTGCGGGGCGTGATCTGAAGGGTCTGGAGGATCCTCCTCGGATCCGCCTTCGGCCCTTTCCCGTGAAATAGTGCGAATTGTCTTGACCCTCCGTTGAGGGTCGGCTTCACTGGGAAGTGGCCCCCGCCCCGGGCTTCGCTGTACCTGCCTCCAGCGAGATCGGGCGCGGGGGGTCCTTAATTGCGGGCTCGGCCCCTCACTTGGCACACGCGTAGCTGTCCCGCCTCTGCTGCAGCGTGCCCCCGGTGCTGAACACGTAGGCGTCGCAGGTGTTGTAGGTCAGGTTGTCGTTCACGTACCCGTAGACCCAGCGGATCCTGCCGCCGGTCGTGTTGATGCTGCTGGGCTCACCCCGCTCCCGGTAGACCTTGAGCATGTCGGGCCCCTTGACGTGGGCGGCGATCCACTCGGCCTTGACCTGCTCGAGCACGCTGGCGCGCTGGGAGATGGCGTCCGCGATCCAGCCCGCAGCGTCGGTCTGCATCTCCATCGCGAGCGCGTAGACCGCGTCATAGGACACGTGCTCGGGAACACCGACCTGGCGGCGCTGGGCTGGGCTCAGCTGGCCGAAGTCGGCCTGGCGGTTGGGAGACGTCGCGTCGATGGCGTCGACGCACACCGTGCCGAGCTGCTCGACCTCCTGGGGGTGGTGGTTCCACCCGGTGGTGAGCCCGGAGGGGAAGTCGCTCAGGTCCTTGTTCTCGGTGCCCCGCAGGATGCGAAAGTGGAGCTCGGCGACGCGGCCGCAGTGTGAGACCGCCTGCTCGGCCTGCCGCGCCTTGGCGGCCACGATGAACGCGTCGACCTCGACCTCGAGCCGGGCCAGCTCGGCGTCCACGTCGGAGCCGCACCGCTGGTAGGCCCGGTGGGCCCTGGTGCGAGGATCGGCCAGCTCCTCCTGGAGGGAGACCAGGCCCCGCCGCATGGTCTCGTCCAGGGGCGTGGACTTGCCGCCGACGGTGATCTTCGGGGGGTCCTGGGCCTTGGCCTGGGCCTTGTCGCGCGTGGCCTTGATGTCCCGGCGCAGGCCGGCGACGCACTCGGCGTGCGCGTCGGCGTTCTTGTCGTCCACCTGCTCCTGGGCCTGGGTCTGGAACGCGGCAAACGCGGCGGCGGCAGAGGCGCCGCACTCCTGGGCCTCCTTGGAGGCGGGACCGAGGTCCCGCTGGAGCCGGGACACGATGCCCTCCATGCGCTCGACCGAGCCGCCCAGCTCAAGCTGGACCCGGGCGGACGAGACCTTTTTGTCCACGCGCGCTTCGCACGCGGCCAGGGCCGATCCCGCGACCGCGTTGTCCGTCGCCGCGGACAGCGGCCTCACGCCGCAGTCGTCCCAGAAGGCGGACGAGGCCGAGGCGTTGACCTCGGCGGCCTTGGCGCAGTTCATCCGAAAGACCTTCAGCCCGTCGTCGAGCACGGGTCCGACGGCGCCGGACAGCGTCTTCTCCATCCACGGCTTGTAGCCGCTGTTGTCGTCCATGCAGGCGTTGTCCAGCCAGCGGTCCTTGCCGCGTGCGGCCACGCCGTCTGCGAGCCCGCCGTCCTTGGGCGCGGTGCCCAGGAAACCGTAGAGGGACTGCCGCATGCGGGTGGCGTACTCCACGCTCTTGCCCTCTGGGTGCTGGAGCAGGTCGATCATCTCCCCGCGGGCGGCGGTGATGTCGGTCTGCAGCGTGCCGATGCAGGCTGGCTTGGCCGCGTGGGCAGGCGAAGGCACCAGGATGTGCGCCAGGAGGACCAGGAAGGGGAGGGTGCGTGCCATGGGGATGCTCCAAGGTGGGGTGTGTTCACGCCCTGGCGGGCCGGTGCCCGCTGGACGTGCCGACGCCCCTGCGAGGAGCACGCCAGACCTCGGATCGCCTCATCAGGCCATTCGAGGGACCGAGGGTGTCAGTCCTGCGATGACGGGTGACGAGATCTCGACACCCGGGGTCAGCCCTGGGTGTCGGTGTCCATGGCACGCTCCGGGTACCCGCCCAGGTCCGGTCTGGGCCCCAGGTCCGGGGGCAGTGGCCCTGCAGCCAAGGAGGCCTCCAGGATCAGGGCGATCGCCCGGGCGAGCTGGGGGTCACGGCCGGCGTGGTAGTCCGCGGGGGTCAGCGCCACGACCTCGTCGGGCTCGGCGCCGTGGTTCTCCAGGCCGTAGCCCACGTTGTCGTACCAGCCGCTGAACTCCGGCTGGGTCGTGATGGTGCCGTCGGCCAGGCGATGCCGCGGCCAGATGCCGATCACGCCCCCCCAGCTGCGCTCGCCGATGAGCGGTCCCAGGCCCAGCCGCTTGAAGGCGTTGCCGAAGATGTCGCCGTCGCTGCCGGAGAACTGGTTGGTGATGCACACCAGCGGGCCCGGCATGGTGTAGCGGGGATAGGCCCGGGAACTGCCCCAGCGCTGGGTGCTCCAGCCGGTCACCCGGCGGGCCAGGCGGTCCAGCAGCAGGGTGCTCACGTGGCCGCCGCGGTTGTAGCGCACGTCGATCACCAGCCCCCGACGATCGATCTCGGCCACGTAGGAGCGGTGGAACTCCGAGAAGCCGTTGGGCCCCATGTCCGGGATGTGCACGTAGCCGCAGCACCCGTCGGTGGCGGCATGCACGGCCGCGCGGTTCTGCCGGACCCAGTGCCGGTACCAGGCGTCGGCCGAGCCGCGCAGGGTCTTGATTCGGACCTGGGTCGGCTCGCCGTCCCCGCGCTGGGTCGTCAGCAGGACCTCTCGGCCGGCGCGCTTCACCAGCATCGCCGAGAGCGGGACCCCTTCGGGCACCGGCTGGCCGTCGACCGCCAGGACCCGATCCCCCACCTGGACGTCCAGCCCTGGCCCGCGCAGGGGACTGCCATCGGTCGGGGACCAGGCGTCGCCGTCGGCGATGGCCGTGATCACGGCGCCCGGGCCGATCTGCGCGGCCAGTCTCCCGGGCGCCCAGGCCGGCGGGCGCCGGTGGTCCCCCATCATCTCGTAGGCGTGGCTGGTGCCCAGCTCGCCCTGGAGCTCCCAGACCAGGTCGCCCCACTCGCTGCGGCTGCCCACGCGAGGCAGGAGCGCTGCGTACCGGGTCCAGCAGGCCTCCCAGTCGACCCCGCTCATGTCCTCGACCCAGAACTGGTCCCGCATGAGCCGCCACGTCTCCCGCAGCATCTGGCGCCACTCGGCCGTTGGATCGACCGCGACCGGAATGCGGTTCAGGTCCACCAGGCCCGTCTTGCGGCCGCTCTTGGCGCCCGTCGCGTCGAGCTTGTCGGCGCTCCCCTGCACGACCCGGAGCTTCTTGGAGACCCGGACCAGCAGGTGCTTGCCCGAGCGGCCGGCCCGCACGGACGAGATGCTGCTCAGCAGGCTCTTCTCCTGCAGCTCCACCAGATCGTAGGCCTTGAGCGTGCTCTCTGCGGGGATGCGGGTGTCCCGCCAGGAGCGCTTGCGCACGCCCTTGATCGGGTTCTGCACGTAGAGCACCCGGTCTCCACTGGCGCACAGGTCCTGGTAGCTGCCCGCCGCGATCGGCAGCCTCAGGACGCGGTCGCTCAGGCCGTCGAGGTCGATGCGCACCGGGGTGGGGGTCTTGGTCTTCTTGTCGTCGCCGTTCTTCTTGGTCTTCAGGGTGCGGGGCGCCGGCAGGAGCGGGTTCGGGGTGTCGGCGGCCAGGGTCACCAAGCAGATCCGCACGCCCCTCGCAAAGGCGTAGTTGAAGGTGAGGGTGTCCAACACCGGGTCGAAGTCCCGGGCGCTCAGGAAGTAGAGGTAGCGACCGCCCGGGTCCCAGACGGGGTTCGTGTCCCGGAACTCCTGGGGGGTGACACCGTGGGTCTCGCCGCTCGACACCTCGGCGAGCTTGATCGTCCAGGTCTGCTGGGTGGCCATCAGGCTGTAGGCGATCCAGGCCGAGTCCGGGGACCAGCTCAGTCCCGCCAGGCGGCCGTGGTCGCTGTGATCCAGGACCCGAGCGGTGCCGGTCTCCAGGTCGACCACCACCAGGTCCTGGCGCTGGGTGGCGTAGGCCGCGTGGCGTCCGTCGGGGGAGACCTCGAGGTCCAGGGGCCGACCCAGGGCTGCGGTCTCCTCCAGGCGCCTGGGCTCGGTGAGGCCCTGCCGGTCGTGCAGCTCCAGGGCCTCTTCGCCACCCGCGTCGCTGACCATCAACAGGGTGTCGGCGTCGACGTGGCGGACCAGGCGCATCCGCACGCCCTGGGGTGTACCCACGCGGACCGCCGGACCGTCCCACAGGCCCAGGGACCAGGCGCCCCCCCGCACGGTCAGGGCGACGCTGTGGTCGTCCGGGTGCAGGTCGGCGTCTTCGAGGTGGGCGTGGGCGGGCACGAAGCGACGGGCTCGCTGGGTGCGCGGGCTGCCCAGAGCGACTTCGAGCTCGCGGGTCTCGCCGCTGGCCAGGTCCACGTGCCACAGGCGAGCCCCTGCGCCGTAGACCAGGTCGTCGCCGTGGAGCGCCGGGAACCGCGCCGCGTACTCCGACTGCGCGCTGTGGCACCTCAGGTCCGAGCCTTCGAGGGTTGAAGACCAAACCCGCGCGAGCCCGGTGTGGTCCGACACGAAGACGAGCCGCTCCCCGTGCCAGCGACCGCAGGCCTGGGCGGGGGCCAGTGCCAGCCGAGCCCATGAACCGTGCCCGCTCGAGTCGACCCAGAGCTGTCCCGCGCGCCCGCCGCGGTAGCGCTTCCACCGGGCGAGATCGTCGCTGTGGCGGCCCAGGATCCGGGCCCCGTCCGGGCGTTCGTCCAGGCTGAGCATGTGGCCCAGGCCCAGCGGCTCGGGCTCGCCCCCCGTCAGGGCGACTTCGTGCCCCATCAGCAGGTGGCTGGAGGGCTGGCCCAGGAAGGTGGAGAAGCGGAGCCGCGTGCCGTCGGGACTCCAGCCCAGAGGGCGGCAGCCGTGGCCGACCCAGGTCATCCGGCGGGCGGGCCCGCCCTCCAGAGGCATGACCCAGACGTCCGGGATGCCCTCGTCGTGGCTGGCAAAGGCCACGAGGGTGCCGTCCGGCGAGATGCAGGGGTGGCTGTGCTCGCCCTTGCCGGCGGTGAGCCGGCGGGCGGCGCCACCGGTCAGGGGCACGGCCCACAGGTCGTCCTCGCTCACGAAGACGACGGTGTCGCCGTGGACCGCGGGCATGCGCAGGTAGCCTTGGTTCATGGGGCCTCGAGTGCCAGGGGCTTGAAGTGTTGCAGGCGGTGGAAGTCGGGCCCGTCGCCAGGGACCGGGTGGCACGCCAGGTACCGCCGATCGGGACCGCAGCCGTGGATAGCGTAGGCATTGGCCCGCCAGGGTCGTGGGGGGAGCCAGGCCTGGGGGAGGGTCGTCCCCGCGGTCCAGCGTCCCGCACCGCGGTTGACGACGACGTCCAGCTCTCGGGGACTCGCCCTGGGCTTGCGAACGCCGTGCAGCAGGAGCACCAGGTGGTGGCCCGCCGGTCCCAGCTCGAGCTCGAGGTAGACGTCGCCCGGGCCGCACAGGAAGAGCTCCACGACCTCGTAGTCCCACAGCCCCGGGGTGTGGCCCGGCGGCGATGGGGGAGGGGGGTCTCCGTGGTCGGGGGCCTCGACTCGGACCGCCAGGTCGGCCCCTTGCCAGGACAGGCCGACGCGGGCCCGCTCGGCTGCGAGCGCCGCTCCCCCGTCCCAGCCCTGGGTGATCTCCAACCAGGTCACTCGGGCAGCATCCAGTAGACGGCGCCCGTCTCGGCCTGGGTCCCGTCGGCCTCGTAGGCCCCCACCAGCACGCCGGCGCCCATGGCTTCGGCGGCGAAGCCGGCGGCGTCCTCGGGGGTCAGGCCTTCGAGCTGGGCGTCGGCATTCAGCACCGCCGTGCCGCCGGTCACGGGCCCGTAGACCACCCAGGCGGCCCCGGTGTACTCGGCGTGACCAAAGCCGCCGATGACCACATCCAGCCAGCCATTGCCGTCCAGATCGGCCACGTCGACCGAGCAGCCCACGAACCACGCATCGCTGGACGGCAGGATGGTCCAGTCGGACTCGACCACGTCGCGGGTGCCTTCGTGGGGGCCCAGGTCGATGTAGACGGCCCCCCCGTAGTACCCGACCAGCCCGTCGCCATAAGCCCCCAGGACCACGTCGCTGTAGCCGTCGCGGTCCAGGTCGCCCCCCGCCACGGCGAAGCCGACCTTGTGGAAGCTGCTCGTGCCGTTCCAGCGGGCGCTGGCGTCGGCCAGGCTGCCGGAGACCGGGGGGGAGAGGACCAGCGACGCCGAGCCCGCCTGGTTCGCGCCGGTGGAGTCCAGGGACGCGCCGACCAACAGGTCCACCAGGCCGTCGCCGTCGGCGTCGCCGGCGCTCGCCAGGGCTGTGCCGGCTGCGGCGTCGTCGACGTCGCCAGCCAGCCACACGTCGGCGTCCACCACGTCCTGCTCCCCGGCCAGGGGCCCCCAGAAGACCGCGACGTCCCCGGGTCCCAGTGGCTGCCCCACCAGCACGTCGTCGACGCCGTCCAGGTCCAGATCCAGCAACAGCACCCCGCGGCCGGTCTCGGCGCCTTCGGCCCCGACCACGAGGCCGTGGCCGTCCGCCAGGGCGCCGCCGAAGTCGTGTGGACCCAGGTGCAGAGCCGCTGTGGCGATGCCATAGGCTCCCGCCAGGAGATCCTCGATCCCGTCGCCGTCGGCGTCTCCGACCGCCAGGTCGCGACCGGCCTGACCGCCATCGCCGACGCTGTCCAGCACCACGCCGTCGGAGACCGCGCGCACCCCGGCTGGCTCGTCGGCGTCCAGCCAGGCCACGCGGCCAGCGCCTTCGGCGCCGCGGGTACAGCTGAACCAGGCCCCGTCCCGTCCCGTCGCCACGGCCCGGCCACAGGTTTCCCCGGTGACCTCGCCCTGGACCTCGACCCATGCGTCCGCGACCGAGATCACGCCGTCGAGCCGTACACAGTCCACGTCGCCGTCGACGCAGTCGTTGTCGATCCCGTCCCCGCAGACCTCGGACAGCCCCGGCGCGGCAGCGGGCTCGGTGTCGTCGCAGTCGCCGGTCTCGGCCACGAACAGGTCCGGCTGCTCGCACGCGGCCACCGACACGTCGCCGCCGACGCCATCCTGGTCGGCGTCGGCGTACCAGATCGCCGCTGCGCCCAGGCTCGGGTCCGAGTCGTCGCAGTCCTGGTCTGCCGGCCAGCCATCGCCGTCTTCGTCGGCGGTGCCGAGGCAGCCGATCAGCACCATCCAGAGGGGGGACACGGGGCCAGCATAGCGTCGGCCAGAACGGCCTCAAGGCCCGGGTGGCTCGACCGATCCGAGGAGGCCTGCAAGGAGTGCCCGTGAGCAGCGATTTCCCAGTGTTCATCGGCGGCGCCGGCCGCTCCGGGACCACCCTCCTGGTCGACGTGTTCGGCGTGCACAGCCAGCTGTCGCCGATCTACGAGACGGACTTCGTGGTGCAGCTCATCCCGGAGCTCTTCGGGGGCCACGGTCGCACCCAGGCGCAGATCGAGGCGCGGGTGCGATCCTTCATGGACACGTGGACGGCGCCGCTGCCCATCCGGCCCCACAACAAGCGGGCCTATGAGCGCTACCTGCACGGCCCCCACCACGTGCTCTTCACCCGGGAGCATGCGCTCAGGAGCCTGGACGAACTGTTCGTGGACCTGAGGGCCGGCCAGGGCGTGCCGGCCTTTCGGCGGTTCATGGACCGCTTGTTCCAGGCCCACTGTGCGGCTGCGGACAAGCCCCGGTGGATCAACAAGACCCCGGCCTATGTGCACCTACTGCCGGCGCTGGACCAGCTCTACCCGGGCTTCCGCTTCCTCCACTGCGTGCGCGACGGCCGCGACGTGGCCTGCTCCGTCGTGACCCGCCCCTGGGGGCCCAATTCCCACCTGGGCGGCGGAGACTGGTGGGCCCGCAAGGTCATGGATGGGCTTCGCTGGGGCATGGCGAACCCCGACCGCTACCTCGAGGTCCGCTACGAGGACCTGCTCCGAGAACCCACCAGGACCGTCTCCACGGTGTGCGGCTTCCTGGGCGTGCCCGATGACGCCGCAGCCATGGTCTCGGCGTACTCCGACGGTGCTGCGCGGCTGGATCCCACGCGCTGCGGAGGCTGGCGGCAGCGCTTCACACCCCAGGAACAGGCGGCCTTCGAGCAGCGCCATCGGGCCATGCTCCAGCACCTGGGCTACCCCCTGGGCGAGGCGCTGCGACAGGCCGGCTGAGAGGCGCTACCGGAGCCTGACTTCGGCGTGCACCGGGTCACGGGGCCGCGTGGTCACGGTGGCCACGAGTCGGAGGGGGGCGTCGTCTACCGGTGCCAGGCGGAAGCGCCGGAGCACCGTGGCCAGCACCAGGCGGGCCTCCATCGCGGCAAAGGCCTGACCCACGCAGATCCGCGGGCCGCCACCAAAGGGGAAGTAGGCGAATCTCGGCAGGGTCTCCTCGAGCGCCGGTGTCCAGCGCTCGGGCCAGAAGGCATCTGGTGCGTCCCAGAAGCGCGGGTCGCGATGCACGGCGAACGCCGGGAGCACGATCAACGAGCCCGCCGGGATGGGGTAGCCACCCAGGGTGTCGTCGACCCGAGCCTGGCGACCGATGATCGAAGCGGGTGGGTAGAGCCGCATGGACTCCTTGACCACACGGTCCAGGTAGGGGAGCGCCCGCAGGTCGGCCATGGTCGGGTCCCGGTCGCCCAGCACGGTCTGCAGTTCCTGGGCCAGCTTGCGATCGGCCTCGGGGTGGCGGGCCAGGAGCCAGGTCGTGTAGGTCAGCGCCAGGGACGTGGTCTCGTGGCCCGCCAGCAGCAGCGTCAGGACCTCGTCGCGCAGCTGCTTGTCGTCCATGCCCTGGCCGTCCTCGTCGCGGAGGTTGAGCAGCATCGACAGCAGGTCGTCGCCGTCTGCGCCCTTGGCCCGGCGGTCGGCGATGATGCGGGCCACGACCTCGTCCAGCTCGTCCCGGGCCTGGAGGAAGCCGCGGACCGCGGGGGTCGGGAGCCAGAGGGGCAGGGGCACCACCGACGAGAGGGTCTTCTCGAAGAAGGCGCCGAGCTGCAGGAAGGCCTCGCCGACGCGCTTGCCGGCGTCGCCCGCGTCGACCCCGAAGAGCGTGCGGATGGCGATGTCGAGCGTCAGCGCGTTGTAGTCCACGTCGACGGCTCGGACCTGTCCGGGCTCCCAGTCGGCGATCCCCTCCACGGTCGAGCCCACCATGGTCTCGGCGTAGCCCGCGATGCGCTTGTGGTGGAAGGCCGGGGCCATCAGGCGTCGCTGGGCCAGCCAGCCGTCGCCCTCGGCTGTGAGCAGGCCGTTGCCCAGCAGGGGCTTCAGGCGCCCGTTCAGCTCGCTGCGGCCGTAGATCTTGCGCTTCTTGACCATCACCTCCTCGACCAGGTCCGGGTGGCTGACCAGGTAGGCGTCGAGACCGGCGAAGCGGGTGTAGGACAGGTCGCCGTACTCGCGCACGACCCGCCGCACGAAGCCCAGGCCCTCCCGCCGCACCTCGCGCACGGGGCCGAAGAAGGGCAGGCCCTTGGGGCCATCGGGTCGTTGCAGGGCTTCCATGGGGATCTCCGGGACTCGGGGTTCAGCTCGCTACCAGGGCGCGCAGGGTGGGTTCGTGGGCCCGCAGCGGGGTGGTGCCGCCGTCCAGGAAGCGCTGGAGCAGCAGGCCGCGCAGGAAGAGAAAGGTCGCTTGGGACGCCCGGGGGTCGTCGATGCCCAGCACGGCGCCCAGGGTGTCGAAGAAGCGCCCGTGGTAGGCGAGCAGGGCGCCCCGGACCTGGTCCGAGCCCGGATCGATGGTCTGGGCCCGCAGGTACTCGATCAGCACCAGGAACTGCTCGACCAGCCGGGTCTCGTGGGCCTCGATGTAGTCCAGCAGCACGGCGACTGGGTCGTCGATGGTCTCGGGCAGGGACGCCATCGCCGCCTCGATCTCCCGCACCGCCACCGCCCGCACGACGCCCTCGAAGACCGCTTCCTTGCTGGGGAAGTAGTGGTAGAGCGTGCCCGTCGAGACGCCCAGCGCCTTGGCCAGCCGGCGCATGGTCAAGCCGGCGAAGCCCTGGTCGGCGAACAGGGAGATGCAGCGGGCCAGGAGATCCGCGCGGACCTGATCCCGATCGACGATGCGTGGCATGGGTCTTTTTATATCGAACGTTTGTTATGCGAACAAGTGTCAGCCGAAGATTCTTCCCGGGAAAGGGAACCGCTGGCACCCTGGGGCCGTACTCACCGGCGAGACTCAACCCCTGGAGGTTCCCGGATGCCCCGTCGCACCGCCCTGCTGTTGGCCCTCGGCACACTCGCTGTCGCGGCGACCACCGTCGCCATGCCCCCCGCCACCGCAGGAGACGCCCCCGTGAAGACCACGACTGCCCAGAAGAGCGAGCTCACCCCCGGCGCGATGTCCGAGGCCGACTGGCAGGCCATCCTGACCGACCACGAGTACTACGTGCTGCGCAAGAAGGGCACGGAGCGTGCCTTCACCGGTGAGTTCTGGGACCACAGCGACGACGGCGTCTACGTGTGCGGTGGCTGCGGGGACCCGCTGTTCTCCAGCGACCACAAGTTCAAGAGCGGCACCGGCTGGCCGAGCTTCACCCAGGCGGTCGAGGAAGGCCGCGTGACCACCCTGGTCGACAGCACCCTGGGCATGCGCCGGGTGGAGATCCTGTGCGCCAACTGCGGCGGCCACCTGGGCCACGTGTTTCCCGATGGGCCCGAGCCCACCGGCGAGCGCTACTGCGTGAACAGCGCCAGCCTGGACTTCGTCGCCGAACAGACCCCGCTGCCGTCAGTCCAGTGACCGGGTCAGGGTGAAGGTGTCCAGGTCGCGGCCCTTCACGTCTTTGAACACGCAGTCCGCGCGATCGACCTGGCCGCGGGGCGCAAAGGTGCAGATCAGCGCCCCTGGCGCGGCGCCTTGGTCCTTGGTCCAGATCGACGCCCAGTGGGGGTCGTCCCGGTGCTGGTCTCGCACGCTGCTGCCGCCGATGCCGCTGACCCAGCCGACCGTCGCGCCGTCCCGGACCACCAGGGGCGCGGCGGGGTCGGCCTGGACCGGGTCCTGGAACGCCGTCACCAGGTGGGTGCGGCTGTAGGCGTGCTCGTGCCCGGTCGTGATCAGCGCCCCGTGCCGGCGACAGGTCTCGTACACCCCCCAGCCGGTCTCGTTGGGCTTGCGGCCGGTCTGCATGGCCGTCATGTTCTTGTGCCAGGTGCAGATCCGCCAGCGGTGGTCGCTCGGCGCGAGCTGGGCTTCGAGCCAGGCCTCGTGGGCCGGCTTGCCACCGGTGTTGCGCACGCCGACGCCGGACAGCAGGACCTGGAGCCCCCGGAAGGTGCAGGCCTGGGTGATGCCGGGGGTGCCCGTGCACTGCAGCTCGGGCGTGCGGGCCAGGCGGGCCTCGAGCTTCTCGGTATAGGCGGGCCAGGCGTGGGTGTCATGGTTGCCAATGGCGACCAGGTAGGGAAAGTCCGCCCCCAGCGCGGCGCTGATCATCCCGTCCCAGGCGTCGGCGTCGTTGCGGTAGTCCAGGTCCCCGGCGTGCACGACCAGGTCGGTGCCGGCGTCCCGGACGAGGCGGAGCACGGCCTGGGAGCCGGCGTTGAGGCCCTGGTCGCCCAGGAAGGCCACCACGGTGTCGGGGGAGACCTCGACCGCGGGTGCGTCGGCGGCCAGCAGCAGCGCCAGGAGCCCCAGGATGCGGGTCATTCGTCGGCCACCAGCACCGCCCGCACCGGTGACGCGTCGCAACCCGCGAGCTTCAAGGGCAGGGCGATGAGCGTGTAGAGCCCGGGGACGACGTGATCGAGCACCACGCCCTCGAGCACCCCCAGGTCTCGGCGCAGCAGGGCGTTGTGGCTCAAGAGCACCTTGTCGTCGAACAGGTCCACGCTGGGGGTGTCCAGGCCCACGAGCACCACGCCCCGGTCGGCCAGGTGGTCCACCAGCTCGGGCGACAGGCTGGCGAAGTCGTGGTTGAACGCGTCGGGGTCGGGAAAGGTCCCGGTGCGGAAGAGCACCCGGGGGGCCAGGACCGGCCCGTCGAGGTGCTCGGGGCGGATGCGCTCGCCGCGGCCGACGTCGACCGCGATGACCTGGCAGGGCCCGTAGTACCGGTCCAGGTCCCGCCCGGCCATGTCCGGAGCGCCGCGGCCGTAGTGGTTCGGGGCGTCGGTGTGGGCGCCCACGTGCACGGTGGTCGTGATGCTGGACAGGGTCAGGTTGTCGCCCTGGGCGATGTCCAGGGCGACCGAGCGGGAGAACGCCACGTCGCCGGGCCAGACGGCGACCCCGGGGTGGATCAGCGGGGAGATGTCGATGAGTCTGCTCAAGGCAGCGCCACCACCTTGAACTCCACCGCGATCGGCGTCGGTAGCGCTTGTACGGCGACCGTGGTCCGAGTGGCCCCGATGGGCGCAAAGGTCTCGCCATACACCCGGTTGTAGTCGGCGAAGTCCCGGTCCATGTCCACCAGGAACGCGGTCACGTCGACCACTTTGTCCAGGCTGGAGCCCGCGGCCTCGAGGATCACCCGCACGTTGTCGATCACCGCCTGGGTCTGGGCCGCCACGTCGTAGTCCCGAGGGTTGCCGTCGGCGTCGCGGATGGGCCCGCCGGGGATGGCGTCGGTGCCCGGCTGGCGGGGCCCGACGCCACTCAGGTAGAGCAGGTCGCCCACGCGGCGGGCGTGGGGGTAGGCGCCGACAGGCTTGGGCGCCGTGTCCGTGCGCACGATGCCCGCCGCGTTCTGAGCCGGCTCGGCCTCCGGGGCCTGGGCGCTCGGTCCCGCCGTCGCCAACACCCCCCGGTCGCCGCCGTAGACCTCGACGTCGTCCTCGTCGAACTCCTTGTCCCCGACACCGTGAGCGGTGGGCACCAGGCTCACGACACAGGCCCCGGTGCCCACGATGGCCTCGTACGCGAGCACCTGGCCGTCGTAGCGGTTGTGCTGTCCCATGACCGCGGACATCCACCACATGGGCTTGAAGTTCACGACCTTGTGGACCCGGACCTGGCGATGGATCTCCCGGGAGAGCTGGGCCACGTCCTCGAGACGGCCATCGCCCAGGAACTCCAGCAGCTTGCGGTTCCACTCGTCGTCCTTGGGGGAGTGGATGTGGTCGTCGGCGGGGTCGATGAAGTCGGTGAAGAGGCGGTTGCTCAGGGACGACACGACCACCACAGCGGCCTTCTTGCCCTGGGCCTCGAGCGCATCGCGGCACGCCTTGCCCAGCACGATCGTCTCGGCCCGGTCCGAGTACACGTTGCTGCTCAGGATGCAGATCGGCAGCGTGTTGGCGGGGTTGAGCAGGGTGTTCGCGACCACCGAGCCGGTGTCCACCGGGAAGCCGTCATAGGCCACTGCGCGGGCCATCAGGCCCCGGGCCTGGGCCGCCGCCACGATCCCGTGGGCGAACTCGGTGTCCACGGTGAAGCGGTAGGGCATCGAGCCCAGGTCGTGGAAGTTCTCGTCCACGTGCACCCACTCGGGGTGGGGGTGGGCCTGGACCTGGTGGCCGATCACCGACGGCCACATGGTGCTGTAGATGAGCAGCACGTCGGCGCCGCTGGCCTGGACCTGGTCCCGGACCCGTTCGTAGGCGTCGCGGATGCGCTGCCAGCCGGCGTTCTGTGCCGGGACCAACAAGGGCTGTGGCAGGCCGGTGGCCAGCACGCCCTGGACGACGGGACCGCTCACGGGGCCACCTCCTGGGGGAACCAGCCGGCGACCACGTTGCCGGTGCCGATGACGGTGCCGTAGGCGTAGACCTCGGCGGGGTAGTCGGGAAAGCCCAGGGCGCTCATGAGCCAAGTCAGGCTGCCGGCGTCGGCTTCGCTGACCGCCTGCTCGATGAACTCGGGCATCACGTCCACCAGCTCCTGGCAGCGCCCGTCCTTCATCATCTGGATGAGCTTCATGTCCCACAGGTACTGACCGTGGTGGGTGATGTGCTCCCGGCTCATGTCCTCAGGCACGTCGGACTCGGTGGTGAAGTGCCGGTGGCTCAGGCTGTTGCTGCTCAGCAGCACCGCCCGCTTGCCGCTGGCCTCGACCGCGGCCCGGGTCGCGCGGCCCAGGGCCAAGGACTGCTCGCGCATCACCTCGACGCTGTACCAGGCCGTGGCCCGGTTGCTCGAGATGCTCACGATGGGCTTGTCCCACGCCGGGTTCGCCATGTGGCAGCTGATGAGGGTGCCGTAGTCGACCCGGAAGTCCGGGTTCTCCATCATCTTCACCACCAGGCCCTCGGCGGCGGCGGTGTCGTGGATCGCTCTCGCCAGCGCCACGTCCACGTCGAGCTCGTAGCTGTACCGGAACAGGTTGGGGAAGACCGGGTCCACCGACTTGGACTTGAAGTGCGGCACGCCCAGGAAGTGGGTGCCCACATAGGTCTGCCAGTGAGGCGAGAGCACGATGATCACGTCGTGCTCCGGCAGGTCACGGCGGAGCCGCTCATAGCCCCAGCGCAGGTTCTCCCAGCCACACTCGGCCGTCGGCTCGTTCTGGGGCGGGTTCTCCGCGTAGATCAGGTGGGGCGGGTGGGGCGCCAGGGCCCCCGCCACGATGCGTCCAGTGCTCATGTCGCGCTCACCAGGGGGTTCTTGGTGGTCAGCCCTGCGAAGCGGCTGAAGTCCCGATCCACGGTCCAGAGCTCCTGGACCTTGTGACAGCGGCACAGCGCCGCGATGCGGGCGTCGTACGCCAGGGGTCCCGTCACCCGGCCCGACCGGGCGGCCTGGGCAAAGGTCTTCCAGGTGGTGGACTCCTCGCCCAGGGGTCGGACCGAGGGGCTGCCGAGCCAGGCCGCGACCTGTTCCAGGGCCTGCTCGGGTGTGGAAGGAGGCCGGTAGAGCCGGGGGTGGGTGACGACGGCGTAGAACTCGTAGAGGACGGGCCAGGGCACGGCCCAGTCCGTGTGCCCTTCGGCCAGGTCCTGCACGCAGGCCGCGGCCGAGGCGTGGAAGGGGCTGTCCCGCCGGTGGGCGTAGACGAGCAGGTTTGTGTCGAGGGCGATCACCCGCCGTGGCCCTCGTAGATCGCGCTTCGGATCGCGGCCCAGCCGCCCTCGGCCAGCTCGGGACGCAGGCCCTCGCCCTCGACCGAGCGGTCCGGCAGGGCGTAGTCGGGGCCCGGTGACTTGCGCCGCGCCAGGGCCAGGCGCAGGCCCTCCTCGAGCAGGGAGCGCAGAGTGCGACCCTCGGCGCGGGCCGTGGCCTTGGCCTCTTCCAGGAGGGGCTGTGCGAGCTCGACGGTGGTCTTCATATGGGTCACCATATCATCATGTATGGGTACCCAGCTCAATGCAGACATTGCGGCTCTCGCTGAAGAATTCAAGGGAGTAGCGGCCGCCCTCGCGGCCCACGCCGGAGTCCTTGACCCCGCCAAAGGGCACGCGCAGGTCCCGCTTGAGCCACGTGTTGACCCAGACCATGCCGGTCTCCAGATCTCGCGCAACGCGGTGCGCAGTCGCCAGGTCCGACGTCCACACGCTGGCCGAGAGCCCGTAGACCACGCTGTTCGCGATGGCCACGGCCTCGGCCTCGGTGTCGAAGGGGTGCACGGTCACGACCGGGCCGAAGATCTCCTCGGTGGCCGTGCGGCAGGTGGTGGGCAGGCCGGTGATGACCGCGGGCTCCAGGAAGAAGCCGTCCCGGCACCGCTCGGGCAGGGACGCCGGCGGTCCGCCGCAGTGCACGGTGCCGCCCTCCTCGACCGCCAGGTCCAGGTAGCTGGCGACCTTGTCCCGGTGGGCTTCGCTGACCAGGGCACCGACCCGGGTGCCGGGCTCGGCGGGGTCGCCGGCGGTCCAGGTCTTCGCCCGGGCGATGAGTCCGGCCACGAAGGCGTCGTAGATCGGACGCTGGACCAGGATCCGGCTGCCACACAGGCAGATCTCCCCCTGGTTGGCAAAAGCCGCGCGGGTCGCGCCGTCGACCGCCTGGTCCAGGTCAGCGTCGGCGAACACCAGGGTGGCGTTCTTGCCGCCGAGCTCCAAGCTGAGCTTCTTGAACATCGGCGCCCCGGTCGCCGCGACGATGCGCCCGGTCGCCGTGCCGCCGGTGAAGCTGATGGCCTTGATGCCCGGGTGCTCCACGATGGCCTGGCCGACCTCGGGGCCCAGCCCGTGCACCAGGTTGAAGACGCCGGCCGGCGCCCCCACGTCGGCGAAGACCTGGGCCAAGAGATCGGCCGTGAGCGGGGTGAGCTCGCTGGGCTTGGCCACGATGCAGTTGCCCATCGCCAGGCTGGGCGCGACCTTCCACGTGAGCAGGTAGAGGGGCAGGTTCCACGGGGTGATCAGGCCGACCACGCCCAGGGGCTGGCGAAGGGTGTAGTTCAGGGCCCCGTCCATGTGGAAGGCGTCGTCGCGGTCGTGGCGCACGGCGCCGGCGAAGAAGCGGAAGTTGTTGACCGCCCGTGGGATGTCCACCGCCCGCGCAAGGTCCCGGGGCTTTCCCTGGTCCTGGCTCTCCAGGGCCACGAACTGTTCGAAGCGGGCCTGGATGCCGTCGGCGATGGCGTCGATCAGGTCCGCCCGTTCCTTGACGTTGCTGCGGGCCCAGCCGTCGTCGAAGGCGGCCCGGGCTGCGGCCACGGCGGCCTGAACGTCGTCGGGACCCGAGCGGGGGATACGGGCCAACAGTCCGCCGGTCGCGGGCTCGACGTCATCGAGCAGCCGGCCGCTCGCCGGAGGCACGAAGGACCCGCCGATGAAGTTGTCGACGGTCATCATCGGATGTACTGCTCCCAGTCGTAGTACCAGCGGTCGTCGTCAGGGTCCCACTCGTCCCAGGTGGGGGTCTTCTCCAGGGCGGCCAGGCGGTCCGGCGGCACGACGCCGGGCACGATGAAGGCCTTCTGACGGTGCAGGCTGTAGGGGTTGCGCAGCTCGAAGCCCAGGGTGCCGAGCACCGCCCGGGCCACGTACCAGGTGGCCGGGGCGTTCCAGCCGTGGGCGATCTTGACGACCACGCCCAGCCCGTCTGGGTAGTCCGGGTGCAGGATGGCCATGCCCAGCAGGCCGTCGGCGCCCTCCTTGGCGATGACCCGGCCCTCGCAGGCCTTGATGATCGAGCTGTCCAGGCGGTTGAAGCCGCCGACCAGGTCCGGGTGGCGCACGATGGCCTCCCAGATCCAGTCGTCGTCCTTGTCCCGGGCCAGGCCTGCATAGAGCAGGGCGAGCTCGCTCACGGTGTTGCTGGCTGTGGGCAGGCCGCAGCCGTCCCGGGCGACCCGCGCGGGCTTCCAGTCCGGGCCCAGCCACCGACGCAGCACGTCGACGTAGGCCTGGAGCATCGGGTGCTGGGGCAGGGTGTAGCCGGCCCGGTCCCAGCCCTTCAGGCGGCAGCCGCGCAGGATGGCCGCGTGCTCTCCGGAGCAGCAGTGGTACCAGCGGCGGGCCCGCCGGACCTGACGGCCGAATTGGACCAGGGGGACGTCGAGCGGCGTCTGCATCAGGCCCCACTCGGACTCGCTCAGGATGGACTGGGCCGCGGCGACGTGCTCGGTGTCGCCGTTGTGGCTGGCCACCGAGATGGCCTTCTGCCGCCAGTCCAGGACCGGGTCCAGCTCGGACGTGAAGATCTTCATGGTGAAGGGCTTCATCATCGAGCGGCCGTAGCAGAGCACATTGCCGCCGAAGCTGTGCACGACCTGGCCCCCGCTGGCCCAGGCGACCGCGCCGTGGATGGTGGTCTCACTGACCCCGTTGCGGCGGTAGTCGACCAGGGGTTCCCACTCGACGTCCCGGCCGGTGGGGATGCCCTCGACCCGCTCGCCCAGGGGGCTGGTGGGGTAGATGCCGCTGCCCGGGCGACCGGGTGCGACGCTGCTGGGGAGCTTGGTGCCGCTCACGGACGGGCCGCCTCGATCCGGGGCACCACGTGCTCGATGAAGGCCTCCATGTTCGCCATGACCCGGTCGCAGTCGTGGTTGAAGAAGTCGAACCAGAGCATCAGCCGGTCGTCGGGGTGGA
>CAZFLE010000101.1:0-26360 GCA_964519895.1 uncultured Enterobacterales bacterium
TGGCGACGGGAGACTTCTTCAGAAGCCTGTTAGGCGAGCCCGTGCTCGCGGCCGGCCAGACCCAGCGGGAGACCATCCGGGTCCCCTCCCCCATCGGCGGACCGCCTCGGGAGCTCCCGGTGCTCACGGTGGCCGCCAAGGCCCCGGGGCCCACCGTCGCGATCACCGCCAATGTGCACGGCGACGAGGTCACGGGCCTGGGGGTCGTGCACACTCTGCGAGAGCAGCTCCCGGCGCTGCTCACGGCCGGCCGGGTCCACCTGTACCCCACGCTGAACCCGGACGGTCTCGCCGGGCGCACCCGCCGGGTGCCAGCCGATGACCAGGACCTGAATCGGCTGTTCCCGGGCGACGCGCGGGGCACGCCGGCCGAGCGCCTGGCACACCTGATCTGGGAGGACCTGGCCGGGCGCAGCCCGGACGCGGTGATCGATCTCCACGCCGACGCACCCCAGGCGATCCCCTACGCCCTGGTCGACCGGGCGACGTCGCTCCGGCGAAAGGCCCGAGCCGATCTGGAGGCCCGGTGTCAGGCCCTGGCCGTGGCCACCGGGCTGACCGTCCTTCGGGAGTTCCCAGACGACGCCTACACCCGCTTCCGGCTCGACCGCTCCCTGGCCGGGGCCGTCACGAATCGTCTCCAGGTGCCCGCCGTCACCATCGAAGCCGGGCCTCGCCTGATCGTCGACGCCGGGTCGGTAGCGGTCGCCACAGCAGCGGTCCTGGGGGTGCTCACAGCCCTCGGTCTGCTGGATCAGCCCGCACCGATCCATCCCTCGTGTCACGCCGGCCCCACCCTGCGCCGGCACTCCGGCCCCCGCGCCCAAACGGCGGGGTGCCTGTTCCCGTGCGCAAGCCCCGGCACGGCGCTCCGGCGAGGCCAGATCGTGGCCGAGGTTCGGGATCTCTCCGGCGGGGTCCTGGAGACCCTGCGAACGGCCGAAGATGGCGTGCTCATCGCCCTACCCGAGAGAGCCTGGGTCGTGCCAGGGGTAGCGGTCGGCACACTTGCCGTGCGAGAGTCCTGAATGGAGGAACCCGCCAAACCGATCCCGACGCCGGCACTTCGCCTCGGATCCAAACCCGCAAGGTCAACTTCAATGAAGCGTAGTTCATCACTCTTCCCCGTGCTCGTGCTGTCCTTGGCCGCCTCCCAGGTCGCCTGTGACAGCTGCGGCACAACCACAGACGACACCGGACCCACCACGGACTCAGGCGACGACGGCTGCACGCTGGCGGGGGTGGCCTTCACCAGCCCCGTCGACGGCGCCACGATCGATCCCGCCGACAACGTCGCGCTCCGGGCCGAGCTCACGGGCACCGACATCGACGCAGCAGCGATCAGCGTGGTGTTCACCATCGATGGCCTCCCGGTCGACGACTGGGAATGGGACGGCACCGACGTGGTGCTGAACGGCCCCGCGGGCGCAGGTGCTCACAGCGCCAGCGTGTCGGTCAACGACGGCTGCAGCACCTTCAGCGACGACGTCAGCTGGGTCGGCAACTCCGCCCCGGTCGTGACCCTGAGCGCCAACGGCTCCTACGAGCTCGGTGACCCCATCGAGATCTCGGGCAACGTCTCCGACGCCGAAGACGCGCTGTCCGCGCTGACGGTGGTGTGGAACCTCGACGGTGCTTTCTACGCCGACGCCACGCCAGACGGCGTCACGGGCGACGTCGACCTGGACCTGACGGGCCTGGCGGTCGGCAGCTACAGCGTCGAGCTATCGGCGAGCGACGGCAACAGCGAGAGCAGTGCGTCGGCAGGATTCGACGTGACCGAGGACCCGGTCGTGTGCGTGGACGTGGCGAACACCGCCATGGTCCTGCACATGGACGCCGGCTCTGGCGACACCCTCGGAGACGACAGCCTGCACGGCCAACAGGTCACCTTGAACGGGGACTACACCTGGTCCACGGGGATCTGGGAGTCCGGCATCGACCTGGCCGGGACCGGCTGGATCGAGGTCGCCGACCCCGCCTACCCCGTGCTGTGGTCCACGGACTTCACCATCGCCGGCTGGTTCAGCCGAAGCGCCGACGAGCTCACCAAGAACGAAGCCCTGTTCCAGCAGGGCGACGGCGACGTGGCCGACGGCACCGGGCGCACGCTGCTCTACCTCTCTCCGGAGTGTGGCGGCACCGTCAACGGCCTGGTCAGCAACGTGGGCGAAGGCAAGGTCTGCGGCAGCACCTCGATCACCAACGACGGCTGGCACCACGTGGCCGTGGTCCGGGACCGGGCGCGCACCAGCGTCGAGATCTACCTCGACGGTGTGCTCGACGGCAGCGGCACCGAGTACATGACCATCGCCAACGGCGGCTACTTCATCGGGTCCAACAAGACCGCCGACAACAACTTCTTCAACGGCGTGGTCGACGAGTGGTCGGTGACCAACTCCGCGCTGTCGGCCTCTGAGATCGCGGCGCTGGCCACGGGACCGGTCTGCGAGTCCAACTGCGCCCCCCTGCCCACCCCTCCGGCAGCGTGGTCGCCCATGGACGACGGCGTCGGTCTCACAGCAGCCGACGTGACTGGCGGAGGATCAGACTACACGCTCACCGGTGGAGCCAGCTTCGGCCCAGGCACCTTTGGCGGTGGTCTCCACATGGACGGCGTCAATGGCTACGCCCAGGCCCTCGCCGGTACCTTCCCGGACCTGAACAACACGAGCTTCACGGTCTCCGTCCGGGCCCGCTGGGACGGCGACTCCTTCCCGACCCGGGCTGACGGCTTGGACTACGTGCTGGTCCAGACCACCAACGGCGAGACCGGTCAGGGCCGGTCCCTGCTCTACGTGGACTCCAGCTGCGGTGGCCAGGCATCGTCCTTCATCGGCAATGCCGAGCTCTGCGCCGGCACCCTCAAGGCCGGCATGTGGTACCACCTCGCCGTCAGCTACGACAACGCCACCGGCGAGACCACCCTGTACGTGGACGGCGACCTGAAGGCCTCGGAACCCCGGACCCTGGAGTTCTTCGACGGCGACCTGCTCCTGGGCCGCACCCAGCACGGCGCCGACGAGAACGCCCTGTTCTGGGACGGCGTCATGGACGACGTCCTGATCTTCGACCGGGTGCTCACCGAGGACGAGATGCTCGAGCTGCACGAAGGCGCGTCGGCCTACTGCCTGGCGCCCTGAATCGACGCAGAATCGCCCCCGGTTGCGCCTGTCGCGACCGGGGGCGAGTGCGTTAAATGGGCCCGCGATGCCTGCGCTGGTCCGCTTCAACACGACCCTGCCGACCCCGAACAAGGTCCGTGAGAACGACCTGGCCGCGAGCCTGGTCGTGCCCCCGACTCGGCTGGCCATCCGCGCCTGGGCCCAGCGCCTGACGGTGGAAGGCCGCGAGCACGTGGTGGCCGACCAGCCCTGCCTGATCTTGGCGAACCACGCCTCGCTGATGGACCCGCTGTCCATCCTGCTGACCGCGCCCCGCTACGCCCAGTTCATGGCCACCCAGAGCTTGTTCAACGGTCGCCTGGGGCAGATCCTGGCCTGGTGGGGGGTGGTGCCCAAGAAGAAGTTCACCGTGGACTCCAGGGCCATCCGCCTGCTCAAGGGCTGGACCGACGTGGGCAGCCCCGTGGCTCTGTTTCCCGAGGGACAGCGCACCTGGGACGGTCGCCCCCTGCCGCTGCTCGACGGCATCGAGAAGCTGGTGCGTCTCTTGGGGGCCCCAGTGGTCACCGCACGCATCTACAACGCCGATCGGGTCTGGCCGCGCTGGGCCCCGGCACCCCGGCGGGGCCGTGTGCACGTGGTGTTCGACCCACCCCGGAGCTTCGCCCGAAGAGAGGACGTCCAGGTGATCCGGGACTTCATCGCCCAGGGCATCCAGGTCGACCCCGACGCCCACCGCTACACCGTGCGCGGACGCAACCTGGCCGTGGGGCTGTCCAATGTGCTGTTCGCTTGCCCGGCCTGCCAGGCGGTCGAAGCCCTGAAGGAGCGGGCAGACCAGCTCGGCTGCTCCGAGTGCGGGGGCCGGTGGACGGTGGACACGACCAACCACCTGACCCCGACCGGCGGGGGAGAACCGCTGAGTATCGCCGCGGCCTGGGATGCCGTGCAGGCCGGCTTTGCCGAGCGCGACTGGATCACCGACCTGGACCGCCACCGCGACGACGGCGTCATCCTGGAGAGCAAGCCCGTGGCGCTCTTCGACGTCACCGACGAGCTGCCGGTGGCCGTGGGCAAGGGCCGGATCGTGCTCACCCACGACGGGCTCCGGCTCGACGGCGAAGGGTCGTGGTCCATCGGCATGGATGCCCTGCGATCGGTGAGCGCCGAGCAGCGGGACCGACTCTACTTCTTCACCAAGGACCGCTGCTACGAGCCGATCATGCCCGACGAGTCCGTGGTCAAGTGGGAGCTGATCACCGATCACTGGCGCCGCCGCGCCCTGGTGGCGGAACCCGGATGAAGGTCCTGCTCACCGGCGGCACAGGCATGATGGGCTCCAACCTGGCCCACGGCCTGGTGGCCGCAGGACACGCTTTGCGCTGCCTGGTGATGCCTGGGGACCCGGCGGAGCTCCTGGACGGCCTCGAAGCGGAGCGCATGCCCGGAGAGCTCAACGACCCGGAGAGCCTGGCCCGGGCGGCCGACGGGGTCGAGGCGATCGTGCACACCGCCGGTGTCGTCACCTACTGGAACCGCCGGGCCAGCCAGCTCTGGCAGGTCAACGTCGAGGGCACCCGGGCCCTGCTGGACGCCGCCGCCCGCGCGGGGGTTCGCCGCTTCCTCCACACCAGCTCGATCGCCGCCCTGGGCTACGTCGAAGGCGACGGTCTCGGTGACGAGCAGACCCCCTACAACTGGGGAGAGCTCGGGGTGCACTACTGCGACGCCAAGCGCCGCTCCGAGGAGCTGGTGCTCGCCGAGACTCGGCTCGAGACCGTGGCGGTGAACCCGGGCATCGTGTTCGGAGAGCGCGATCTTCGGGTGAGCGCGTCGCGCATGCTCGTCCAGAGCCGGCGGGGCGGACCCCCTGTGGCACCGCCTGGATCGACCACCGTGTGCACTGCCCGGGACATGGTCGCCGGCCACCTGGCGGCGCTGACCCATGGCCGCAACGGCGAACGCTACGTGCTGGGCGGTCACACCTTGTCGTTCCAGGAACTGTTCGCCCGCATCGCGCCGATCGTCGGCGGGCGAGCCCCGGGACGGGTCGCCTCCCGCGGCACGCTGCTGGCCTTTGGCCTGGCCCTGGAGTGGGGCGGCTTGCTGACCGGCAAGGAGCCGGACTTCACCCGACAGCTCGCCCAGCTGAGCAGCCGCAACCGCATGTACAGCTCGGCCAAGGCCATCGAAGAGCTCGGATTCCAGGTCTCTGAGCTGGAGCCGTGTCTCGAGCGCACCTGGGCCTGGCTGCGGGGTCGACAGCTGGTTCACTGATCCGGCCGCCGGGGGTTCACCTCTGGGCCCGACGATCCGATTCCGAGGGTGTTCCACACGCACCCCCGCCCAGGGGAGGATCATGAGCCAGGACCCTCACGCGACCCTCACGGACGAACCCCGCATCCAGGCCCTCTGGGAGGAACTCAAGTTCTACCGAGGCAAGGCCTACCAGCTCGATCGGGTGGTGTCGGACCTGCGCTGCTTGCTCCAGAGCGGCAAGGGCTTCTCGGAGCTCATGTCGATCCCGGAGCTGCTCGACGCGTTCATGAGCGTGTGCCGAGAGAACTACGGCATCCAGTCCGCCACGGTCCTGCTCAAGGACGACCTGGACCCAGAGGTCGCGACCTACCGGGTCCGTGGGTACCACAACCTGCCGGAGACCTACCCGGCCCAGGACGGCGTCGCCGAAGAGATGCTGATGTTCCGGTTCCCCCGGGACCGCGGCCTGCTCTGGCAGCTCATCCAGCAAGGCGAGGTGTTCAGCGCCTTGACCATGCAGGGCACCCCGCGCTTCAAGACCGCGTGGGAGAAGTGGAACCTGGACGTGCTCCAGTCCTGCACCTGGGTCCCGCTCAAGAAGGGCAAGGACGTGGTCGGCATCCTGACTCTGGGGCGCAACGCCAAGGGCGAGATGATTGCCGAGAGCGACTACGGCTTCCTGTCCGAGATCGCCGCCGTGGCCGCCACCAACATCCTGTCCACCATGCAGTACGAGAAGGTGGAGCAGGTCCTGCGCAACATGCAGGTGCTCTACGACATCAACCAGCAGCTGGCCAACGTCAACGACTTCAAGAAGCTCACCATCGACACCCTGGCCACGGCGTGCGACGCCATGAGCGCCCAGAAGGCCAACCTGATGCTCTGGAACCCCGAGACCGAGCTGCTCGAACTCAAGGTGGTCTGGGGAGACATCCCCAGGGGCGTCCGAGACGAGATCAACTCGGGCCGCCGCAAGACCCGCAGCTTCGCCCTGGGGGAGGGCGTCGCCGGCCTGGCCGCCAAGTCCCAGAAGCCAGTGCGCATCAACCACCGCTCCAAGATCAAGCAGGTCGGCAGCCAGGTGGCGCACTGCATCCTGGCCGTGCCCCTGATCCACGGTGGCCAGGTGGTCGGCGTGATGAACATGACCAACAAGATCAAGATCGACGAGGAAGAGGGCCGGGTCCTGGACGAACTGAGCCGCTTCAGCCGCGAGGACGAGGAGATGGCGAAGCTGATGGCGCGTCAGGCCGCCCACAACCTCCAAAAGGCAAGGCTCTACGACGACTCGATCACCGATCGCATGACGGGGCTGAAGAACAAGCGGCACTTCGAGGAGAGCTTCGAGTCCGCCATCACGGCGGCCCAGGCCAGCGGCCAGCCGTTCACCCTGGCGGTCAGCGACATCGACAAGTTCAAGGTCTTCAACGACACCTACGGCCACGCCGCCGGGGACTACGTCCTGATCGAGACGGCGCGGATGCTCAACGTCGCGACCCGACCGGGCTCCCGGGACCGGGCCTTCCGCTACGGCGGCGAGGAATTCGTGATGCTGCTACCGGACACCCGCATCGAAGAAGCCGCCGAGGTCATGGAGGGCTACCGCCAGGCCATCGAAGACGCCGAGTTCGACTACGACGGCCAGCTGTTCAAGGTCACGGTGTCCCTGGGCCTGTGCGAATTCCCCACGGGAGGGTCGGACAAGAAGTCCGTGTTCGAGCGGGCCGACGCCGCCCTCTATGCCAGCAAGGAAGGCGGCCGAAACCAGGTCTCGGTGCACGTCGCCGGCCAGAACGTCCGGTACCAGGCCCCAGACGAGGACGAACTGACCGCGGCCTGATCCCGTCCTACGGTAGGCTGGGCCATGGCCGACAATCACGACGCCCCCGACAAGGGCAAGGCAGCTGGACGCTCGGCGCTCGATGGCGTCAGCCTCTTTCGTTCCCTGTCTCCGGTCACGCGCACGGTGGTCGAGAAGCAGCTGGAGCGCCAGACCCTGGGTCCCGACACCGTGCTCTTCCAGAAGGGAGAGCCCGGGGACGCCATGTACGTGATCGTCAGCGGCCAGGTGTCCGTCTTTGCCGACGACGAGAGCCTGGGCCTGACCTATGAGCTTGCCAAGCTCGGCCCCGGTGAGGCCTTTGGCGAGATGGCCTTGCTCTCAGGCGCCGCCCGCACGGCCGGCATCAAGACCACCGTCGAGACCGAGCTCCTGGTCCTGCCCAAGGCCCGCTTCTTCCAGCTGGTCCGGGCGTCTCCCGACGTGGGGCTCGCCGTGGCCCAGGAGATCGCATCGCGCCTGGACCGGGCAACCGCCGGGACCCGCATCGACTTCATCACGCTCAAGGGCCTGGAGTGGGACCGGGGGCTCCTGGACCTGGTGCCGCTGCCGCTGATCCGCCGACACCGCATGGTGCCTCTGTCCGCCGAGGAAGGGGTGGTGACCCTGGCCACCCCGAACCCGCACAACCGGCTGGGTCTGGACGATCTGCGCCGGGTCCTGCGCTCCAATCAGATCCGCCTGGTGGCCTGCTCGGACGCGGACTTCAACGAGTTCAACAACCTGCACCTGTCTCCGAGGGCCACCGCCTCCGGCGCCGTCGAGCGGGCGGGCAAGCAGCGCTACGCCGACGCCCACAAGCGGATCAAGTACCGGGCGCCCACCGGACAAGGCCGTGACGACGAGGGCAAGGTGCGCCAGGCCGCGTCGGGCGCCGACGTGGCGAACCTGCTGTCGTCGATCCTGTTGGAGGGCATCGAGCGCGAGGCGTCGGACATCTACATCGAGCCGGAGCGCCGGGGCGTGATGGTGCGGTATCGGATCGAAGGCGGCCTGGTCTATCGAGACGGCATCATCCCCGGCCAGCTGCACCTGCCGCTGCTGTCACGGATCAAGGTCCTGGCGGCTCTGGACATCACCGAGCGTCGGCTGCCCCAGGACGGCCGGATCTCGATCGAGCTCGGGGCCAACAAGACCTATGACCTGCGCCTGGCGACGGTGAACACCAAGTACGGGGAAAAGGTCACGCTGCGGGTCTTGGACAGCGCCCGGCTGCACGAGAACCTGGGCTCGATCATCCACGCGACCAAGGTCGCCAACGTGGTCCGGAACCTGTTCTTTACGCCGTCCGGGTTGGTGCTGGTGACCGGACCGACCGGATCCGGCAAGACGACCACGCTTTACGCGGCCTTGCTCGAGCGAACCACCCCCGAGCTTTCCATCTGCACCGTCGAGGACCCGGTCGAGTACGACCTGTCCGGGATCACCCAGGTCCAGGTCAACGAGAACATCGGGCTGGGCTTCCCCCAGGTCATGCGGACCTTCATGCGCCAGGCCCCCGACATCATCCTGGTCGGCGAGACCCGCGACGCCGCCACCGCCCGGCTGGCGGGCAACGCGGCCCTGACCGGACACCTGGTGCTCAGCTCCTTCCACACCAAGGACAGCCTGAGCGCCATCCTGCGCCTGCTGGGCATGGACGTGGAGCCCTTCGTCCTGGCGACAGCGCTCCAGGGGGTCGTCAATCAGCGGTTGCTCCGGCGACTCTGTCCGGAGTGTCGACACCCGACGACCTACAGCGACCTGGTGATCGAGAACCTGCGGGCGGTCGGGGTCTCGCTGCCGGCGAAGGCGACCCTCTACAAGGCCGACGGCTGCGCTCGCTGTGGACACGACGGCTTCCTGGGTCGGATCGCCGCCTTCGAGATCCTGGACATCGGGCCCAGCATGCGCGAGTCCATCGCCCGGGGAGACGACCTGCTGCGCATGAAGGCCGCCGCCATGAAGGGCACGTACCTGCCGCTGGCTCGCTACTGCACCTGGCTCATCACGCAGGGACTCACGGTGCCGACCGAGGTCCTGCGCGTGCTCGCCCGCACCGAGGACTGACAGGCTTCTGATCCGGGTCAGAGCACCCCGCTGACCGCCTTGCGGAACAGCTCGGCGTAGTCGTCCTGGGTGAGCCGCAGCGGGTTCGTGCCCGCGCTGGGATCGACGACCGCCATCGCCGCCAGGCGGTCGCAGTCGCCCTCTCCCACACCGAGCGCAGCGAGGGTCTCGGGGATGGCCAGGGTGTCGCGGAGCTCCAGGACCCAGTCCAGGAAGGCGCGGAACCCGGGGTTGGCCAGCCCGATGTAGGCCGACAGCCGGATCATGCGGCTCTCGATGGCGTCGCGGTTCCAGCAGAGCACGTAGGGCATGGCGATGGCGTTGATGAGCCCGTGGTGGGCGTCGAACACCGCTCCGATCGGGTGTGCCATCGCGTGCATCGCGCCCAGGCCCCGCTGAAAGGCCGTCGCGCCCATCAGGCTGGCGCACATCATGCGGGCGCGAGCGCCCAGGTCGTCCGGGTGGGTGACCGCGTCGACCAGGGACCGGTGGATCAACCGCATGCCTTCGGCCGCGATGCCCACCGCCTGGGGGTGAAAGCCGATCGCACACCAGGCCTCGAGGTTGTGGGACAGCGCGTCCATGCCTACGGCCGCCGTCACCGCCGGCGGGAGACCGACGGTCAGCGCAGGGTCCGCCACGACCCTTCCGGGCAGCATCCGGGGGTGGAAGATGATCTTCTTGGTGTGGGTCGCGGCGTGCACGATGACCGACGCGCGGCCGACCTCGGAGCCCGTGCCGCTGGTCGTGGGCACCGCCACGCAAGGGGCCAGGCCCTCGGTCTTCACCCGGGTCCAATTGTCCCCGACGTCCTCGAAGTCCCACAGGGGGCGATCCTGGCCCACCATCAGGGCCACGGCCTTGGCCACGTCCAGGGCTGCGCCTCCTCCAAAAGCGATGACCCCGTCGCTGCCCGATGCCCGGTAGGTGTCGACGCCTGCGTCGACGTCGTCGCCCACGGGGTTCTTGGCGCACTGGCTCTGCACGGTCACCGGCAGCCCCGCGTCTTCGCAGACCTGGACCGTCTGGGCGCAGATGGGCAGGCCGGCGAGCACCGGGTCCGTCACCAGCAGCGGGCGCGTGATGCCGAGCTCGGTGCAGGCCTGTGGGAGCTCCGCGATGCGGCCGGCGCCGAAGCGGATGGCGGTCGGGTAGTTCCAGGTGCCGGAGAGAGCCATCGCTTGCCTCAGACGCGGGTGCGCAGGTGGAAGGACTTGGGGCGCGTCAGGTGCTCGAAGCCCAGGCGGGACAGGGTGCAGCCGCGCCCGGAGTCCTTGACCCCGACCCAGGCCAGCTCGGGGTCCAGAAAGTCGCAGCGGTTCATGAACACCGTGCCCACGTCGAGCTGGTCGCCCATGGCTGCGGCGGCGTCGGTGTCCCCGGTCCAGATCGAGGCGGTCAGGCCGTAGCGGCTGTCGTTGATCAGGGTGATTGCGTGGGCGTCGTCGCGCACCGGCATGATGCCGACCACGGGGCCAAAGGTCTCCTCGGACATCACCGCCATGTCGTGGTCCACGTCGACCAGGACCTGGGGGGCCAGGTAGGGAAGCGCGAGACTCGGGAAGGCGCTGGGAGGCACCAGGGCCCGGGCGCCCGCAGCCACGGCCGCGGCCACGTGGGCCTGGACCGCCTGGGCGTTGGCGACCCGGACCATCGGTCCCAGGGTGGTGTCCGGGTCGGTGGGGTCCCCGAGCACGAGCCCACAGGTCTCCTCGACAAAGGCTTCCACGAAGGCGTCGAACAGGTCCCGGTGCACGTAGATCCGCTCCACCCCGCAGCAGGACTGACCGCTGTTGAAGGTCACGCCTTCGACCAGGTTCGGCACCGCGTGGGCCAGGTCGGCGTCGGCCCGGACATAGGCAGCGTCCTTGCCCCCCAGCTCCAAGCCCACCCCCGTGAAGGTGCCGGCCGCGGCGGCGTGCACGGCCCGTCCTCCACCCACGGAGCCGCAGAACGCCACGTGGGCGACTCGGGGGTCGGCCACGATTCCGGCGACCTGGTCGTGGCTGACGTGCAGGACCTGGAACACACCGTCGGGCAGCCCCGCGGCATCGAGGGCGTCGGCGAAGCGCTCGGCGCAGAGAGGCGTCTGATCCGAGTGCTTCAGGATCACCGTGTTGCCCGCCAGCAGCGCAGGCACGACGGCGTTCACAGCGGTCAGGTAGGGGTAGTTCCAGGGCGCCAGGACCAGGACCGGGCCCAGGGGCTCGCGGCGGATGTAGCGACGGAAGCCGGCCTTGTCGCTCAGGGGGACATCGGCCAAGGCGTCCGTGGCCAGCCGGGTCATGGTCCGGCCCCGATCGACCAGGCCTCGGATCTCCCCGGCCGCGTACCGGCTCGGCCGCCCCATCTGCTGGGTGAGCTCGGCGCCCAGCTGGGTGGCCCTGGCGGCGAACCAGTCCAGCGCGGCCGAGATGACGTCCTGGCGCTCAGCCAGCGGCGTGCAGCGCCAGCCGGCAGACGCCGCGGCGGTCGCTTCCAGGGCCCGCGCAACCTGGACCGCGTTGGCCAGGGTGCGCTCCACCACCACGCTGCCATCGACCGGGCTGACGACCTGCAGGAGCTTGGACATGGGGGCCTCCAGAACGTCCCGCCGTCTATCCGCGCGCTGGACTGCCGCCTACTCGACCACGACCTCGATCTGATCGAAGCCGGCAGCGAGCTGCCAGGTGCCCGCACGGATGCCGTCCAAGGTGTAGGCCAGATCGAGCTCACAGACGCAGTTGCAGCTGTCGTCGGTCAGGCTGTAGTAGACGTCGATGCGGCCTTCGCCGTAGTTGAAGTTGGCCGTGGCGGAGAACGTCGGGCAGCACCCTTCGCGAAAGTCCATGTGCTGCACGGTCAGGCTACCGGAGCCCACTGGCTCGGCGGTCAGGGTGGACGTGCCGCCCAGCCCCGTGTCACCGCACTCGGCGGTGAGGGCGCTGACCGTGACCGAGCAGGTCGCGGGATCGGTGCACTCGGAGCTCGTGTCCGCGGTGTCCCGGGTGAAGTCACCACAGGCCAGCAGGGTCCAGAGAAGGGTCATCACTTGCTCCGTGGTGCTGAGCGGATCCTAACCGGAGCCTTGGACCAGATCCGGCCAGCCGGGAGACCGGTACCGGCCGAACACCAGCGAGGTCTCGTGGTAGCGCACGGCCTCGACCCCGGTGAAGGCTTCGAGCATCAACGCTCTGAGGTGCGCGGTGTCCCGACAGGCCAGGTGCACCAGGTAGTCGTGGCGCCCGCTGACGTTGAAGAAGGCGATGACCTCGGGCAGGCCCCGCAGGGACCGGTCGAAGTCGGCGATGGCGGCTTCGCTCTGGTGGTACAGGTCGACCGCGACCAGGGCCTGGATGCCCACGCCCAGGGCCGCCGGGTCTGTCTCGCTGTGGGCATCGCCCAGCTGACCGTCACGCCGCAGGCGCCTCACCCGCTCCAGGCAGCTCGATGGCGCCAGACCCACGTGCGCGGCCAGCTCCTTGTTGCTGCACCGTGCATCGTTCTGGAGACGCTGCAGGATCCGACGATCGATTCGGTCGAGACGGTCTTGGCGGGACATGTTTCGAAGTCTATTCGATTGATGACCATGAAATACGTCGCAATGATGTATCGATGGAATCCATCCGAACTTCCTTCGTTTCTGGGCCACCGGCCCGGTCGATCGATCAGCCCGGAAACAAGGCCTTCGTGCTGGCCCTGGCCCAGGCACTGCACGGCTGCGGCACGCCGGTGCATCGGCTCGAGGCCGTGATCCAGGCCGTGTGCAAGGCGCTGGACATCAGGGTTCAGTGCTTCGCCACACCGACCTGCCTGTTCATCTCGTCCCACCGCGGCACCGAGATGATCCGGGTGGCCCCGGGCTCCGAGGATCTGGAGCGCATGGTCGTGGTGGATCGGATCGCCGCCCAGGTGGCCCGTGGCCAGCGATCGGCCCACGAGGGCCACCAGGCTCTGGAGGCGCTTGCGCAACAGCAGGGCCGCTTCAAGCCCTGGGCAACGATCGTCGCCTTCGGCGTGGCCTCGGCCGCCGTGAGCGTCTTGTTCGGGCGAACCGCTAGCGAAGCCCTGATCTCCCTCGCCCTGGGCCTTGGGGTCGGCCTGCTGGCGATCAAGACCAGCGGCCGGCCTAGCCTGGCCCGGCTGTTCGAGGGCCTGGCCGCGGCCGCAGCCGGGGTCGCCGCCAGCCTGCTGGCGACGGTGGTCCCACTGGAGCCGCGGGCCGTGACCCTGACGGCGGTGATCATCCTGGTGCCCGGGTTCACCCTGACGGTCGCTCTGGCAGAGCTCGCCACGGGCCACCTGGCGGCAGGCACGGCCCGGGCCGCCAAGGCCGGCATGACCTTTCTGCAGCTCGGCCTGGGCGCTGCGATCGGCTGGCGGCTGCTCGACGTGGTGGAGGTCTTGCCGCCACCGGCCGCGGTGTCGCGCTCGTCAGAGGTGGAACTGGCAGCCCTGCTCGTGGCCGCCGGTGCGGTGGCGGTGCTGCTCAAGGTCCGGCCTGCGGACTGGCTGGTGGCGCTCGCCGCCGCCGTGGTCGCCTTCTACGGGGCGCGGGTGGGCGGTGCACTGCTCGGGGGGCCCCTGGGCGCCTTCGTCGGTGCGCTGGGGGTCGGGCTCCTGGCGAACCTGCAGGCCCGGGTCCGGGACGTGCCGGCGGCCGTGGCCGCCACCCCGGGCATCCTGTTGCTGGTGCCCGGCAGCTTGGGCTTCCGGGGCGTCGACGCCTTCTTGCAGCAGCAGACCCTGGTCGGCGTCGGTGCGGCGTTCGAGACCTTCCTGGTGGGGGCGAGCCTGGTGGGTGGGCTCCTGCTGGCCCACGCGGTTCTGCCGCCTGGGCGGGAGACCTGATCGGCGCGGTCAGATCCCGCCGGCGTCCTGGGCCAGGTCCCGATCGCCGAAGGCCTTGCGCCAGGCCCTCGGTGCCCGCCGCAGCGGGGCACGCTTCACGTACTCGGGCACCAGCTCCGGGGCCTTGGACCGCACGATGGAGCCGATCAGCCGAGAGGTCAGCCCGGGGCCCTTGGTGGCGAGCTCCTTGCGCCAGGCCGGCTTGCCGGCGAGCTGGGCCTGGGCGTCGTGGAGCTGGGCCAGGGACCACACGGCACCCACGGCGTCCACCCGAGAGAAGCGATCGGTGAGCACCTGCTCGCCCGGCAGCGGTTTGCCGGCGATCCGCTCGAAGAGCGCGTCCACCAGCACGTCGGCGTGCACGAAGGGCAGGGCGATCTCGAGGCCGGCGAGCGCCAGCTCCTGACCGCTCTCGGCAGCGGTACGCACGGCTGCGAGCCGCGGCTCCAGCGCCCCGCCGGCCACGTCGTCGGCACCGTGCACGTGACCGGCTCGCACCACCAAGGTCGCCAGATCCAGCTGGCGACTCAGGTGCAGGCAGCGGGCCTCGACCGCGGCCCGGGTGGCCAGCCATGCCGAGCCATAGCGGGTCAGGGGCACGTCGGGGTCGATGGGCTCCTGGTCGGCCAGCAGGGCCGTGCTGACCATCACCAGCAGCGCCGGGGCGCCCCAGCCGGTGAAGGCATGGAGCAGCGCCTGGCTGCCCTTGAGGTCTCGCTCCAGGAGCTCGCCTTCTTCGCCGCCCTGGTCCAGCACCAACACCAGCACCTGGGCACCGGCCAGCGTGGGGCCGTAGGCGTCGGGCTGGATGGCAGGACCGTCGACCGAGACCAGGTCGTGACGGAGACCGAGCCTGCTCCGCAAGCGCACGGCCAGGCCGGAGCGCCCGGCCACCAGGACCTTCACCGCCCCTCCGGCGCCGGCACGTCGCCCTTGTGCATCCTGCGGACCAGCTCGACCAGGGCCGGTCGAATGCCGTGGTAGCGCACCGGGCAGCCGCCGATGAACGGGAGGGCGTGCTGCTCGGCGTAGTCCCGGGCGCAGTCGCCGATGGCGATGGCCAGCTCGCCTTCGGGGGGCGGCGCGGAGTCCGGGTGGTGGCCCAGGTACAGGTTGAAGCCCTTGAGGTACATCATGTTGGCCAGCGCCACCAGGTCGCCGAGCTTGTGCGGGTTCTCCTTGACGTGACCGACCACCGTCTTGGCCGCCATGTGACAGGTCGAGCAGCTGTCCCCCGGCCAGACGCGGGTGCGGCGGGAGTAGTAGAGGTAGGCCGCGGGCGGCCGAAAGGCCCGGACCCACTCCTGGAGGGCGTCGGGCAGGGGCGCCAGCGCGGTGCCGCGCAGGTCGGCGAGCTGCTTCAGGTGGACCACCACCTCGGGGTCCATGCCCATCAGTCGGGTGCAGACGGCGTCGACTTCGAGCACGTCGGTGCCGCCCAGGTAGTACCCGCACACGATGTCATCGCCGTGGTGGGAGCCCTCGCCCTCCATGCCGAGATCGGCCTCGACCAGGGTGAGCTCTGGCCAGACCATGTCGCCCAGGTGCGCGATCAAGGGCTCCAGCCCGTCGCGGTGCAGCCGCAGCTTCTCGTTGTCGGGCAACAGCCCCATCAGGTTCTTCACCCCGATGGAGACCTGGGTCATCATGTGGGTCTTGAGGCGGGCGCAGTTGATGTGGAGGTCCTGGTCCCGCAGCAGCCGGGGCAGCAACAGGGAGATGTCTCCCGAGGTCCGGACCTCCATCGGCTCGAGCTCCAGGTCCAGGAACCGGACGTGGGGGTACTTCTCGAGCAGCCCGTCGGTGCGCGCCATGCGGATCAGGTTGGCAAACCCCATGTAGGGGTGATCCGGGGGCGTGAGCAGCGAGGCGTGCCCCACCGTGATCTCGGCGCCGCGATCCTGGAGCCAGGCCAGCAGGCCATCCAGGAACTCCGGCGTCGTGTTCTCCGAGGGCTTGGGCGGTGTGCGGGCGCACCAGTTGGGCTTCACGAAGACCCGCGTTCCGGGCGTCAGCTCGGGTAGCAAGTGATCCAGCAGCCGGGACAGGGTGGCGGCGGGGGTGTCGAAGGGCTCGAGGACCAGCACTGGACCAGTCTAGCGCGGGGACCGACAAGGGGCCCGCCAGCGTCTACTCTGGGATCATGTCTACCCTGGAGCCTCGCGAGGCCGAGGTCCTGGCCCTGTTCGCCGAGAGCGACGCGGCCCTTCGGACCGAGCCGCGCCGCGCCCTGGCCCTGGCGATCCAGGCCGAGGCCCTGGCGGGTGGTGTTCCGCACCTGCACGCCCGGGCCCTGCTCAAGGTCTCGGTCTGCCACTTTGCGCTGGGGGAGCCGGGCGTGTGCCCGCACCTGTTGGAAGAGAGCGTTCGGCTGGCACGGGCCGCCCAGGACCACCGGACCGCGTTCAACGCGCTCACGAACCTGGGCGTCGTGAGCGCGAACACCGGCGATCTGGCACGGGCCGTCAGCGCCTATGAACAGGCTCTGGTCGAGGCCCGCCGCTGCGACGAGGACCCGGGGAGCCTGGGCGTGCTCAACAACCTGGGGGCCGTGCACGGGCGCCTGGGGGATCTCGACGCTGCGCTGTCCTGCTTCGAGAACGCCCTGCGTCTGGCTGCACAGTCGGGCCAGGAGGTGCACCTGGCCTATGGTCTGGTGAACCAGGCCCAGGCCCTGCAACAGCTGGAGCGGCACGCGGACGCGCTGGCGGCGTGGCAGCGGGCAGAGCGCCTGCTGGGGCCTGAGCACGAGCTCTACGCCAATGTGCTCTGCGGCCTGGGCACGGCCCAGGCAAAGGCCGGCGACCCGGTGAGTGGCCTGGCCCTCATCGACCAGGCCGTGCTCCAGGCCCAGGCCCACGAGCACCCGCTGAGCGTGCTGTCCTTTCGCCTGGAGCGAGCTCTGCTCGACCTCTCCTGGGGAGATGCCGCCGAGGCTCGCCAGGAGCTCGACGACGTGCTCCAGGAGTCGATGCGAAGGGAGCTGCCGCACCTGGCGATCCGTGCCTGCGAGACACTGGCGGAGAGCTGGGCCGCCGACCGGGCGTACGAGCGTGCCTGGGCCCTGGGTCAGACCCTGCGAGGGCTGGAGCGCAGGCGGCTCGACGCCGAGAATGCCAAGGCCCTCCGTCAGCTGTCCGATCGCCACCAGGCGGAGATCCACAAGCTCAGGAACGTGGAACTGGCGGCCGCAAACGCCGCGCTCGAGGAACACCAGGAAGAGCTCGTGGAGGCCCGGGACCAGGCCCAGTCCGCCAACCGGGCCAAGTCCGCCTTCCTGGCCAACCTGAGCCACGACATCCGCACGCCCTTGAACGGGGTGATGGGGCTCACGGACGCGCTGCTCTCCGGGGACCTGCCGGCGGACCAGCGGCGCATGCTGGAGACGATCCGAGCGAGCGGCGAGATGACCCTGTCCATCCTGGGGGACGTGCTGGACCTGTCCAGCCTGGAGGCCGGGCGACTGAGCACCGCCCACGCCCCCTGGTCGCCGCGGGATGCCCTGGACGCGGTCCGGCTCATCCTGGCCGAGCCTGCCACGGAACGGGGCCTGAGCCTGGACATCACCGTCGCCGACGACGTGCCGACCTACCTGATGGGGGACTGCACGCGGGTCCAGCAAGTGGTGCTCAACCTGGTCCAGAACGGGCTGAAGTTCACGACAGAGGGCGGGGTCTGGGTGTGCACGGCCTGTGACGGAGCCGGCGCCTCGTGGTCGGTGACGGTGCGCGACAGCGGCCCCGGGCTTGGCCCCGGAGACCCCGAGCGCCTGTTCGAGCCGTTCGTCCAGGGCAGTGAGGAGGGTCCCCGCGCCCGCGGCGTGGGTCTGGGGCTGGCGATCTGTCGGCGCCTGGCGCACCTCATGGCGGGTGAGCTGACGGCTCGGGATCACCCGGATGGCGGGGCCGAATTCCGACTCCAGCTCCCGCTCGAGGTGGCCACGGGTCCCGCCCGGGTGGCCGATGCCACGCGCCCAGGGGCGCGGATCCTGGTGGCCGAGGACGACCCGGTGAACCAAGAGGTCGCGCGGCAGCTGCTCGCCACCCTGGGTCTCGAGGTGGCCGTGGTCGACGACGGCGCCCAGGCGGTGGCCAGGGTCCAGCAGGACCACTGGGATCTCGTCTTCCTGGACTGTGAGATGCCAGTGCTCGACGGCTTCGGCGCCGCTCGCGCCATCCGCGAGGCAGGCCACCAGCTGCCCCTGGTCGCGCTCACCGCAAACGCACTGGAGGAGAACATCCGCGCCTGCCGGGCTGCGGGCATGGACGAGGTCCTGACCAAGCCGGTGATGCTGGAGCGCGTCCAGGAGGTCGTCCAGCGCTTGCTGGCACGCCCGTAGCGAGTGCGAGTAGCATGACGTCGCTTGGAGGCCCCATGACGCTCTTCCTTCTCACCCTCGCCTGCGGTCAGGACATCTCGGTCACGGAGACCGCCAAGTGCGACGGCGTGCTCCAGGCCTCCGAGGACTGGGTCGATCAGCCCTTCGACAAGGACGAGGACGGCTACCCGGACGGGGGCAACACCGAGTGCCAGGAGGCCTATGACGCCGCGGATTTGGACTGCGACGACAACAACGTCGACATCAACCCCTCGGCGGTCGAGGTGGGCTGCAACCTGTTGGACGACGACTGCAACGCCGACACCCTGGACGAGGAAGACCGGGACGAGGACAGCTACACCTCCTGCGAGGAGTGCGACGACTTCAACGCCGACGTGAACCCTGCGGGCACCGAGGTCACCTGCAACAACCTGGACGACGACTGCAACCCGGCCACGGCCGACGCCATCGACCTGGACCAGGACGGCTGGTCGGACTGCGACCTGGACTGCAACGACGAGGACGCCAACATCAACCCGGGCATGGTGGAGACGCTGTGCAACGGGGTCGACGACGACTGCTCGGAGACCACGCCCGACGGCGATGATCTGGACGGGGACGGCATCACGGAGTGCACCGACTGCGACGACGACGACGTGTTGAATTTTCCGGGCAATGCCGAGGTGTGTGAGGACGAGCAGGACAATGACTGTGATGAGCAGGTCGATGAGAGCTGTGTGTTGGACTACTCGGGGAATTGGGCCATGGACAACGCCGTCTTTGAGCAGTGTGCCTGGCTAAACGGAGGCGGGTACTATGCTGTCGACATCCAGTTCGACACCATCATGGTCCAGCACATCGATCCGGACATCAAAATGACCGGGTTCGGGGAGGCGTCCCAGCCCGGTACGATGGAGGGGGTGCTGTCGGCTGCGGCGGAATTTACTGTCACAAGCGGCATCTCGGGGGGGTGCAACGAGAGCTACTCAATCACCGGGACCTTCACCGATGCGAACACGATGGAGGGCGTCTTCAAGGCAAGCTACTCGGGCAACTGCAGCGACTGCGCAGGGCCCCCGCGCGAGACGGAGTTCATCGGAACCCGATGACCCTTACAGACCCCCGCCTTCAAATAGGTAGACGGCGCCCGAATAGTCCGCTGCCCAGGAATGGAGCGGGGCGCCCAGCAGGAAGTCCTGGTACCCGTCCCTCGTCTGGTCACCAATTGCAGCGAGTGTAGCCCCGAGAGAGCCGTCGCCATTCCCGGAGATAGAACACACGGCGTCATCAGGGCCGAGGGAGCCTTCGAGCGGGCCAAGGAAGACATGGGCTGTGTCGGCCCAGTTCGACCCCACCAGGACATCCGCCTGCTCATCGGAGTTGATGTCTGACTTGGCCCAGGTGAAGTCACCGAGGAATCCATGCTCCGCCTCGCCCAGGATGCGAACGTACGCATCGGCCAACGTCGTCCCGTCAGCCCAATCGCTGCCCAGGAAGATGTATACGGCTCCAGCCCACTTGGCGGCCGAGTCCGGGTCCTGCGATGCGGAAAAGACAAGATCGGCGGCTCCGTCATTGTCAATGTCGGTATCGGCAGGTCCCGCGATGATCATCCACGCCTCGTACACCTCGCCAGCGACGGATGAGTCGGCGTCTAGCACGCTCAGGTCACCCTGAACGGGCCCCTCAAAGACGTAGGTCAGGCCACTCTGATCTTCGGTCCCGTACGCTCGGCTGGCGGAGACAGCGATTTCCGGGAAACCGTCGCCATTGACATCCCCGACCACATTTGCCGGTAGCCCAGTGAGTGAGGCGTCCTGGGATCCGACGATCCGGGACTCGGCGTCGGCGAGCTCAAGATCGCCACCTGGAACCCCTGGCGGGATCAGACCCACGATCCAGGCTGCGCCCACCGTCTTGCCGCCGCTTGTGAACTCTCCATCGCCCACCAGAAGATCCACAACGCCATCTCCGGTCAAGTCACCGTGCACGTCGACAGAGGACATGGCGCCGCTGTCCCCACCTCCTACGATGCGAGCCGAGCTCCAGGCCAGCGGCCACTCACCCACGGCACTGCCGTTGATGATGTAGGCGGCGCCATGACCCCCGGCCGGGTTTTCAGCCCCCGGCGCGCTCACTAGGATGTCCAGGCGGCCGTCGTCCTCGAAGTCGAAACATGTCGCGATGTCGAAGCCCAGCTCGGTGCCCACAACCGGGTCCTCAATCGATGCGTGGGCGTCGTCTGGTCCGTTCAATCCCTCCAGTCCTCCTTCAAAGACATAGATGGCACCTTGAAGAGGTTCGTTGCCTCGACCCGGAGCGCTGACCACGAAGTCCTCGATGCCGTCCTGCGTCAGGTCACAGCCAGGCATCACCTTGTGACCGAAATACGCGCTGTCCGACTGCCCTTGCAGTGAGAGCACAGCGTCCCCTGAGCCCAAACTCCCACTGGGACCACACCCGTTGTACGTGCCATCACAGTCGTCATCCACCCCGTTCCGGCACACCTCGGTCGCCCCCGGGTTCACCGCCGGATCCCCGTCGTCGCAGTCACCATCCGCTGCCGTGTAGCCCTCTGGCAGGTCACAAGCCGCGACCGTCTCGCTCGACCCGTACCCGTCCTGGTCCTCATCCAAGAACCACGTCGAGGCCCCCGACGCGTCCGAGTCCTCGTTGTCCGCCAGGCCGTCGCAGTCCTCGTCCACGTCGGCGGCATCGCAGACCTCCTGGGCGTCCGGGTTCCGCGCGGGGTCGCCGTCGTCGCAGTCCCCTGGCACACCGCCATAGCCGTCGGGCTTCAGGCACGAAGTCTCGGTCACGTCGATCAGCCCATAGCCGTCGTCGTCGTGGTCCAGGTACCAGGTCGGGGCGTCGACGGCGTTGTCGCCCACAGCGCCGCTGCAGTCCACGTCGACCTCGTCGGCACAGGACTCCTGGTGCAGGCTCGATCGCTCCGGGTCGTAGTCGTCGCAGTCGCCGCCGCCGTACTGGAGCGCCTTGTCCCCGTCCCCGTCGATGTCCTGGACCCGCTCCCGCGCCGCCAAGTAGTCGTCCTGGGTCGCAAAGCACCCCACCGCCAGCCAGATCCACATGGCGATAGTCTACGCCGATGCCCACCGCCCGCCGCGTCCTCATCACCGGCTGCTCCCGCGGCATCGGCCACCACAGCGCCATCGCGCTGGCCCGGGCAGGCTGGACCGTGGTGGCGACCCTGCGCAGCGAAGACGGCCAGGCCGCGCTGGAGGCCGCTGGCGTCCAGGTGGTCTACGCCGACGTGGTGGACCGGGTCCAGGTGGAGCGGGTGGTGGCCCAGGTGGTCGATCAGCACGGCGGGCTCGACGCCCTGGTCGCCAACGCCGGCGTCGGGCTGTTCGGCTGCTTCGAAGACCTGCACCCGGATCAGGTCCGGGCGGTCATGGAGGTCAACTTCTTCGGGGCCCTGCACTGCGCCCGGGCCTGCCTGCCCCACCTGCGGGCGTCCCGAGGACGCCTGGTGGCCATCAGCAGCGTGGCCGGCCGCCGCAGTGCCCCGGGCTCGTCGCTGTACAACGCCTCCAAGTTCGCCCTGGAGGGCTGGGCCGAGGGCCTGCGCTTCGAGCTGGCCCCCTTTGGCGTGCCCGTGGTGCTGGTGCAGCCGGGACCGACCGAGACGGGCTTCCCCACCGCCAAGGGCACGGGTAAACAGGTCGGGCGTGGCCCCTATGCGCGCATCACGAGTCGCATCGAGGAGCTCCAAGCCGAGGCCTTCGAACACCCGGAGCCCGTCGACACCGTCGTCGCGGCGGTCCGCCGAGCCCTCGAGGACCCGAATCCGCCGTTCCGCATCGCCACCGGACGCGGCACCCGCGCCCAGATCCTGGCCCACCGGATCCTGCCCTGGCGGGCGTGGGAGGCCTTGGTGCGGCGGAAGCTGGCGCTTCCCAAGGAATAGGCCAAGTGCCTTCGTACTTCCGGTTTCGCGCTGAACATGGGCCTGCAGACCCGAATTCGGGCCGAGATGGGGGCCTCGGCCGCCCAAGAGAGGGCCGACCGGAAGTTCACGGGGACTTGAGCGGAGGGAGCGGCAGTTCACCGGGACTTGAGCCCGCAAGAGCCCCCTCAAGCCGTGCGGAAGTCCTGGAGCGCCCGCGCGATCAAGAACGCCATCTCATGGGCCTGGGCAAAATTCAGCCGTGGATCGCAGTAGGTCTCGTACGCCCTGGACAGGTCGCCCTCGCCCAGTTCCTGGGGTCCACCGGTGCACTCGGTGACGTCGTCCCCCGTGAGCTCGAAGTGCACCCCGCTCAAGCGGGTGCCACAGGCGGCGTGCAGGGTGAAGGCCTGGTCCAGCTCGTCCAGGATGCGGTCGAAGTCCCGGGTCTTGACCCCGGTCCCGGTCTTCTGGGTGTTGCCGTGCATGGGGTCTGACGACCAGACCACCGTGCGGCCCGACGACCTCACCGCCTCGATCAGCGGCGGCAGCATGGCGTCGATGCGGTCGGCCCCGAACCGGGTGATCAGCGTGATCCGGCCGGGCTCGTCCGACGGGTTCAGCAGCGTGAGCAGCTCGACCAGCTCGGGCGGCGTCATGGTCGGGCCGACCTTGATGCCCATCGGGTTGGCGATGCCCCGGAAGTAGTCCACGTGAGCGCCGACCACCTGGCGGGTGCGGTCCCCGATCCACTGGAAGTGGGAGCCCAGGTTGTACCAGCGACCGCCGATCTGCTCGGTCATCGCCGACTCGTAGGCCAGCAGCAGGCCCTCGTGGGAGCTGAACAGGTCCACCTGGCCCGTCACGTTGCCGGTCTGGATGCCCGTGGCCTCGACGAACTCGAGGGCGTCGGCGATGCGGGCCACCATCGCCTCGTAGTCCGCACGCCGCCCCAGGCTGCGCACGAAGCCCAGGTCCCAGGTCTCGGGCCGGTGCAGGTCGGCGAAGCCGCCGTCGAGCAGAGCCCGCAGGTAGTTCATCGTGGCTGCGCTGTGGAAGTAGGCCTCGACCAGGCGCTGGGGGTCCGGCTCCCGGGCCTCGAGCCCGAAGCTGTTGACGTGGTCCCCGCGGTAGCTGGGGACCTGGGCGCCGTCGATGGTCTCGAAGGGGCTGGAGCGCGGCTTGGCGTACTGACCGGCGATGCGCCCGACCCGGATCGTCGGAATGCGGGCACCCCACGTGAGCACCAGGCTCATCTGCAGCAGGATCTTGAGCTTGTTCTCGATCGAGGTCCGGCTGCAGTCCTGGAAGCGCTCCGCGCAGTCGCCACCCTGGAGCAGGAAGGCCTCGCCGCGGGCTGCCCGGGCCAGCTGGGCCTTGAGGCTGTCGACCTCGCCCGGGTGCACCAGCGGCGGCAGACGGGTGACCGTGTCCAGCGCACGGGTCAGAGCGTCGCCGTCGGCGTAGTCCGGCTGCTGACGAATCGGCCTGGTCCGCCAGCCCTGAGGGTCCCACTGCACCATTCTCGCCTCCAAGAAACGTCCAGCGCGGATAACCTCTCCCGGTGATGACGTTGCTGCTTCTGACCGCCGGCTGCATGGACACCCTGCTGCCGGCCCTGCCCTTCGAGACCACCAGCAACGACGTGGCCCTGGGTCACATCGACCTGAACACCCTCACGTCGTTCAGGGACTACGAGATCACCTACGCCATGGAGACCGAGCTGGCCGCCGGCTACGAGCGGGCCCAGCTGGAGCTGGACTACGAGACGGTCAACCACAGCGAGTACGAAGCGCTCGTCACCCTGTGGATCCTGGAGCCGGACTGGGACGGCGGCATCGTGCCGAGCGACGCGCTGATGGGCAGCGTGGTCGAAGTCCCGCCCACGGTCGACGGCGCCGAGCCGGTCCAGGTGGTCGAGCGCCTGTTCATCGCCGCAGGCCCCCCAGACGAGTCCATGAACGTGGTCATCACGATGGAGGGCAGCGCGGACCTGGAGGGCACCGGAAGCGTGCGCGTCAGGGCGTGGTACCCGAGCGCACTGGACGATCCCTGGCTCCAGGTCGACGTGCTCTGAGGCTGGCGGGAACCGGCCCCGAGCAAGCACTCAGGCGACCGTGATGTCCGGGTTCAGGTAGACGTCCTGGATCGCATTCAGCAGGGCGATGCCTTCGGCCCGGGGCCGCTGGAAGGCCTTGCGACCACTGATCAGGCCCATGCCGCCAGCCCGCTTGTTGATCACCGCCGTGCGCACGGCCTGGGCCAGGTCGTTCTTGCCCGACGCGCCCCCGGAGTTGATCAGCCCAGCGCGGCCCATGTAGCAGTTGGCGACCTGGTAGCGGACCAGGTCGATGGGGTTGTCGCTGGAGAGCTCGCTGTAGATGCGGGTGTCCAGCTTGCCGTAGCTGCTGTCCCCGCTGTTCAGCGCGGTGTAGCCCCCGTTGTTGGTGGCCATCTTCTGCTTGATGATGTCGGCCTGGATCGTGACGCCCAGGTGGTTGGCCTGGCCCGTCAGGTCGGCGGCGGCGTGGTAGTCCTGGCCGTCGATCTTGAAGGCCGAGTTGCGCAGGTAGCACCACAGGATTGTGGCCATGCCCAGCTCGTGGGCCGCGGCGAAGGCCTCGGCGACCTCGATGATCTGGCGGTTGCTGTCGGGGGACCCGAAGTAGATCGTGGCGCCGACTGCGGTGCAGCCCATGTTCCAGGCCTGCTCGACCTGGGCGAACATGATCTGGCGAAAGTCGTTCGGGTAGGTGACCAGCTCATTGTGGTTGAGCTTGAGCACGAACGGGATCTTGTGGGCGTACTTGCGGGCCACCATGCCCAGCACGCCCGACGTGGTGGCGACGGCGTTGCAGCCGCCCTCGATCGCCAGCTCAACGATGTTCGCGGGGTCGAAGTAGTCCGGGTTCTTGGCGAAGCTCGCGCCGCCGCTGTGCTCGATGCCCTGGTCTACCGGCAGGATGGACACGTAGCCGGTGCCGCCCAGTCGACCGTTGCCGTGCAAGGCCGCCAGCGAGCGCAGGGTCTGCACGCTGCGGTCCGAGTCCGACCACACCCGGTCGACGAAGTCGCCGCCGGGCAGGTGGAGCCGGTCCTTGGAGACGGTGGCGCAGCGGTGCTCCAGGAGCGCCGCCGCGTCATCGCCCAGCAGGGCGACGATCTGGTCGAGACCCATGGTGCTGCGCCGCCTAGTTGATGTGCTTGGCGATGGTGGCTTCGGACAGCCGGCCCGGGTGACCGCGCCACACGATGGTGCCGTCCTTGACCAGGGCGGCGGCCGGGATGCCGCTGACCGCGAAGTGCTCGGCGACCTTGCCGTTTTCCTTGGCCACCGGGTAGGTCACCTTGTTTTCCTTGAGGAAGGCGTCGACCTCTTCTGGGGACTTGTCGCGGGTCAGGCGGGTCAGGCCGACGATGTCCATCTTGCCCTTGTACTTTGCGCTCATCTCCTCGAGCTTCGGTACCTCTTTCCGGCAGTGAGGGCACCAGACCTCCCAGAACACGACCAGGTCCACGCCGCTGGTCAGGTCCACGTCGGCGGAGTCGCCGACGAACCAGGAGTCGGCCCAGGCGTTGCCAGCAAAGGACGTGGCGGACTTGCCCACAACTTCGAGCTCGGCCGCCAAGCGCTTGGCGCGGGCGGCGGAGCGGGTCTTGCCGTACTTGCTGTTGAGCTCCTTGAGCTTGGCCTTGGCGCCGTCGTAGTCGTCGGTGCCCATGAGCTTGTTGATCTCGCCGTACAGGGCGGCGGCGGCCTTTTCTTCCTCGTCGGACGCGCCGGCGGTCTTGCCGGAACGGGCGGGGGCCGAGGCGACCTTGTCGAGCTTCTCCTCGATGCTGTCGAGGCGGGCTTCGAGGGCTTCGACTTCGGACTTGCTTGCGCAGCCGACCAGCAGGCCGACCATTGCGATGACGCTCATGAGGCGCATGAGTTCCACTCCTGGGGGGATTCGAGGCGCCGCGCAAGGTGGCGGGCCGGGGGTCCACGACTATCCGCAGAACTCGCCGACGGCACCCCCTTTCTAG
>CAZFLE010000102.1:0-19876 GCA_964519895.1 uncultured Enterobacterales bacterium
GCCACCGGGTCGTCGGTGAACTCGGTGGCCAGCCGCCGGAAGGCCAGGGCCGCCGCCACCAGCCCGGTGAGCACGAACAGGTTGTAGCCCAGCACGTGCCCGAAGAGCTGGCGGAACGGGATGGCGACGACAGCGTCCAGGACGTTGGCCCCGGTGTGGGCGTAGATGTCCTTGCCGTAGGGGTGAAAGAACAGGTCGGTGTGGCCCGGCGACCGCCACTCCACCAGGCTCTGCTCCGCGAACCAGTAGAACCACTGGGTGCCGTAGTGATCCACGTACTCCAGCCCCAGGAACCGGCTGGACAGGCCCGACAACGACGCTCCGAAGATCGCACCCAGCGCCACCAGCCCGCAGACCAGGAGCGGCCAGCCAGGTCGCCTCACCGGTTCTCCCCAGCCTGCTCGAGCTCCCGCAGCTCCCGGGCTCGGGTGCGCCGGACCGCTGGGGGCAGGTCCTGGTTGGCCTCGATGGCGTCGGCGTCGCCTCCTGGGTCGGGGTCGGTGTCCTCGACGGCCTTGGACAGGGCGCCCTTGGCCAGGGTGGTCCAGCCCAGCGACGACTCTGGCCGCAGGGACAGGGCGCTGGGGTCCACCTCCTGGGCGAGCGACGCCACCCCTTCGCCGGCGACCGGGACGCGCTCCCGGCCGGTCCAGCGATCCAGGTCCCAGGCCAGGAAGTACTCCCCCGACGACAGGATCGGCTCGCCGAACAGTCCCCGCAGCAGCTGCCGGTGGATCGGCGCCAGGGCTTCGAGCTCGCCGGTGTAGTACTCGGTGTTCACGGTGACGTAGCGCACCCCCCGGTCCTGGAGATCCCGCAGATCCGCCCTGGTGACCACCAGCTCCCTCGGCCCTTCGCCCCGGTCGATGGCGGCGAGCTGGGCCAGCAAGGGCTGCTGTGCCAGCCAGGCGTCCCAGGCGTCCGGGCGCACCCGTTCCACCCACATGGCGTGGCCATTGACCAGGTCTCGCTGGTGCACCCACTGGTAGCTCAGGGACTGCTGGCTTCGGGTCCACGGACTCACCAAGGGGAGCTCCAGCAGGTGGCCCCGCGGCAGGTCGGCCAGCGCAGCGTACGGCTCTGGGGGCACGAACAGCGACGACGCTGCGCCCGTGGTGCCCCGCCGCACCCCGTCCTCGAGCACCAGCAGACCCACCAGGACGCCCAGGGTTGCCGGGGGCCACCGCCACAGACGGGCCGGGAGCGCGCCCGCGCCCCAGGCCGCCAGGGGAAGCAGGGCCAGGAGCACCATCCAGCCGTGGCGGTAGGGCCACCAGAACCGCTCCAGAGGCGGGGCCAGGCCGTAGAGGGCCAGGAACGGCCCCGGCACGCCTGTGAGCGCCCCCGTGCCATCTCGGAGCTCGGGTCCCAGGGACAGTCCGTAGAACAGCAGGGCGCCGGCCAGCGTCGGGAGCCAGCGCCGCATCGCAGGGGCCCGGACCAGCCCGATGCCCGCCAGCACCAGGATCAGCAGGGGCAGGGTGCCCTGGGGCAGCGGTGCAGGCACCTCGAGCAGGGGCCAGGTCCAGGGCAGGGAGCTGTCCAGGGTGATCGGGTGGGGGAAGACCTGTTCCGCCGTGCCGGGGATCTCGTGCCAGCGGCCCAGGAAGACCCCGAGGGGCAGGCACGCCAGGAGTGCTGCCGGTGCGGTGGTCACCACGGACCGCCAGCCTGGGCGGCCCAGCCACAGGACCACGCCCAACAGCCCGGCCCACAGCCCCTGGTACGGGTAGGTGAAGGCCGCGGCACCGAAGCACAGGCCGGCCAGCAGCCCTCGGCGGCGGGTCGGCTCTTCCAGTTGCCGGACCCAGAGCGCCAGGAAGAAGCCGGTCCAGTACAGGGGGGCCTGGGCAAAGCGGCCCGCGCTCAGCTCGCCCAAGGCGTAGGTGCTCAGGGTGAGTGCGGCACCGCCCAGGGTGCTGGCCCAAGCGCTGGCCCCGCTGGCGCGGCAGAAGGCGTACCCAGCCAGCCCGTTGAGCACGAGCATGCCCAGGACCCAGACGGTCACGGAGAGCGGCCAGGGCAGCAGCCACAGCAGTGGCGCGGCGAACACGGCGTCGTTGCCGTTGCCGGCCAACCAGGGGGCGTCGCCGATCGGCAGGTAGTAGCGATCGTTGTGGAGCAGGGAGCCCCCCTGGCCCAGCTGCTCGGCCACCCAGCGGTAGAGCCAGTGGTTGCTGATCATGTCCGGGTGCTGCCAGTTCCCGACCACGCCGGTGTCGGGGTAGAGCCAGACCGGAAAGGTCGCGTATAGCGCCAGCAGCCCGTAGAGCGCGGTGGCCCAGACCCAGGCAGGCACCCTGTGGAGGGCGGACAGTCCGGGGCTCACGGCGGCTCGAGCCACGACCTCACCAGGGGGCTCGGGTCGGTCGCGCCCAGAGCGATGGAGGCGCCGGGATCGAGTCCCCAGGCCAAGCGAGCCGCTGTCCAGCGAATGAGCTCCGGCTGGTTCCCGCCGACCAGGCTCAGGTAGAAGTCCGCCTTGGGCGGTGTGTCGGACCTGGCGGCGGCCTCGAGCAGGACGATCATGTCGTCCTGGCCGGGGTCCTCGGACACCGCCCGTCGGGTGGGGCCCAGACAATAGGCTGCGTGGATCCGATCCTCGTCGGGCCGGTCCTGGTCCCAGAATTCCCGGGACTCCCCGATCACCGCGGGAACAGCCACAGACGGGCCCGGGTGCAGGCGAGGGGGCTCCTGGAGAGCGGCCTGGTAGCGCTGCATCCACCGCCCCAGATCCGCCTGGCCTGTGGCGATCCGGGTGGCCAGGCCCATCTTGACGTGGGGCCGGGCCTGGGGCGGGAGCAGCCGCAGCAGCCCGCCGGTCGGCGTGGTGGCCTGGCGGTAGGCCTGGGCGGCCCACCGAGCCCAGGCCTTGTCGACGTAGTCCTTGGACACCCGCTCTCCGACCACGCGCCCGATGTCGGCCGTCGCCGCGACGATGGCGTCCAGGTCGCGCTGGGTGACCTTGTCCGCCGGGGGCACCGGCGGCAGGGCGAGCACGGTGACATGCTCGATGCAGAAGGGCTCGAAGTGACCGGCCTGGCGGCAGTGGGCCAGGACTTCGGCGAAGCGGGCTGTGCCGGTCTGCTTGGCCAGTGCCTCGGCGGCCTGGAAGTGGCAGTCGTCGCGGTCTTCGCCAGGGTCCTCTGGGCAGTCGGCCTGAATCTCGGGAAGGGGTGCCTGGGTCGGACGAAGATGGCTCTCGGCGGGTCCTGGGGCCTTGCGGTCGCTGGTCTCGGGGACCTTGATGTGCTCGCCCATGGCCAGGTGGGGCCGCTTGTCCAGGCGATCGCAGCGCTGGCGGGCGGCGCTGTGCTCGGGGAGCGACGCGCAGAGCTGATCCACGGCGGCGGGGGCCCGGACGGCGAAGCCGTCGATCAGCACGGCCTGTTCGGTGGCGTCGAGCCCCGGGAACACGGCCAGCACCACGTCGGGCGAGTCCTTCCACGCCGCCATCAGGCCGTCCTGGCGACAGGCCGCGTCGGGGCAGTCCGACCACGCGGGCGGGGTGCCGCCGCAGGCTGCGAGCCACAGGGCCAGGATCACGACAGCACCGCCACGTCGGGCGCGGGCGGCGTCGGGGCCGTGGGCCAGCCCTCGACCAGACACTCGCGCAGCCAGTGCAGCCCGGCGGCGATTCGGACCCCGTGCCACGAGCACAGCTCGCCGTCCACGAAGCGCACCCGATCGGCGTCCCATCCGGTCTCGGCCACCAGCTCCTGGGCGTGGGACGACCGGAAGGGGAAGGGCTCCGAGCTCAGCAGCACCACGTCCGGATCCGCGTCGACCAGGTCCTGGGCGGTGAGCGTGGGGTACCGGTCCCCGTGTGCGCCGAGCGCGTTCGTGCCCCCGGCCTGGGCCAGCATGGCGGCGATGAAGGTGTCGTCGTTCAGGCTCATCCAGGGCCCGCGCCAGATGAGGTAGGCATAGGTGAACGGCCGCTTCACGCCGGCCAGTGCCGCCCGCGCGGCCCGGATCTCGGCGACCCACGCCGCGGCCTGGGCGTCGGCACCGAGCAGCTGGCCCAGCCGCGCCAGGTCATCGACGGCGTCGTCGACGCTGCGCGGGAACGCGACGTACACGGGCACGTGAGGGTCGAGCTCGTCGACGATCGACGCGGTGTTCTCCTCGGCATTGGCCACCACCAGATCGGGTGCCAGCGCGAGCACACGGTCCAGCGCCACGTCCTTGGTGCCGCCGACCTTGGGCTGCGCTCGGACCCAGGGATCCGGGTGGGTGCAGAAGCGCGTCACGCCCACGACCCGCTCCCGGCCCACCAGGTGCACCAGGGTCTCGGTGCTGCTGGGCACCAGGGACACCACCCGCCGAGGAGGCTGTGCCAGGTCCAGGACCCGGCCGCGATCGTCGGTGACGCAAGCCATGGAGCCGTGTATCAGCGTGCGCCGTACCGCTTCCACGACGTCAGGGTGAGCCCTTCGACCGTGACCTCGGCGCCAGACGCCGAGTCGGCCAGGACCAGCTCGCCCTGGAGCTCGGCCCACACGTGGTCGACGTCGTCGTCGCGGCCGGCGACCACCAGGTCTGCGGTGCCCGAGGCGAGCTGGTAGTTGAACTCGTAGCCGTTGTGGATCACCTGGAAGTAAGCGAGCTTTCGCACCGCCAGGGTGTCGTCGCTGCGGATGTCGCCAGAGAGCTCCAGGCTCACCTCGATGTCGCCGTCCTGGGCCTCGACAAAGGACGTGCTGCCGGCCAGCCAGTGCCCGTCGCCGGTCTCGTAGGCCAGTCCGGAAAAGGTCGCCGTGAACACGGGATCGGTGCCCACGTAGGGGTTCGTGTCGGTGTCGGCATCGCTGTCGGCGTCGGCGTCGCTGTCGGTGTCGGCGTCGCTGTCCCCGTCGGCATCGCTGTCCGCGTCGGAGTCCGTGTCCGTGTCCGCGTCGGCCGCTGTCGTGCCGCTGTCGAAGGTGGGCACCGAGCCGGTGCAGGCCAGCAGGAGCCAGGTCCCGAGGATCGATGTGCCCACGACCTACTTGTCCATCCAGATCGGGACCGGGCAGTGGCGGAGCATGTCGTTGGTCGTGGAGCCGAACAGCTGTTCCTTGAGCCAGCTGCGGCCCAGGGCGCCGATGACCAGCAGGTCGTGCCGACCGCTCTTGATGCGCTGCTTGAGCGCACGGCCGGGCTTGCCCGCCGACCAGTGCAGGTCCAGCGCCACGCCGTGCTCGGCGCCCAGCGTCTGGATCTCCGCGGCCAGGCGCTCGGCCATGTGCTCGTCGGACGTGACCACCATGACCGTGCCCTTGCGCACCAGGGTCGGGGCCAGGCACGCCAGGGCCGACGCGATCGCCGCCCGGGACTGGGGGCTGCCGTTGTAGCCGAACAGCGGGTTCAGGAGCGACGTGGACCGGACCGTGATGGCCAGGAGCGGACAGGGAGAGCGCTTGAGCACGCTCAGGGTGGTCGAGCGGACCTGGCCCGTCTCGGCGCCCTGGGCGCGGTGGGCCTCGCTGCGGATCACGACCAGGTCGGCGCCGGCGGCCTGTTCCGCCAGCTGGACGCCGACCTTGCCGCCCTCCAGCCGCACGATCCGGTTGGCCACCCCGGTCTGATCCAACCGGCGCTTGCCTTCGGTCAGCTGGATCTCGGCCTCGACGGGGCGGCCCTCGTCCACGTGGACCAGCTCGACGGTGGCGCCAAAGGTCGACGCCAGGTTCCGGGCCGCGTCGACGGCGAGCTGAGAGCCGGCGGCGGTGTTCACGGGCACCAGGATGCGCTTCATGGGGGGAGCGTACCCCGCGAGGTCGTCGGGCCGGGCCGCGGGTTGCTGGCCCGACAGGGATCTCTTGTATCTCTGTCGTCTCTGTGGTCTATTGGTGGGGCTGGCGGAACGCGCCGCTGGCGAGCTCCGGTCCTGCCTCCGGAGTGCGTGTCCCTTCCCCACACGTGACCCAGAGGCAGCCTTGACACATCTCCCAGACCGTCCCCTGCGGGCCTGGCCGCCGGCCGACCCATCGGCGTCGGCCCGACCGACGCTGGTGATGCAGCTCGCCCGGATCTGGGCGACGGGTCAGACGGCGCTGGTGCGCAGTCCCGGTCGGGGCACGGTCTTGCTCACCGGTGGCGAGGCCCAGGACGCCCAGGGGCTGGCGTTGTTGGCAGAGGTGCTCGCCGGGCTGCCCGCCGAGGTCGACGTGCTGGGCCATCAGCCCACGGTGGCGTCGGTGCCCGGGGCGGGCCCGCTGCTCTGGTCGGCGATGCTCCGCGAGGGCATCGGAGGCGATGGGCCGCTGAGGACTCGCGATGTCGTGCTGGTGGACGGCCCGGCGCGGGATCGCCTGGGGCAGCTGGACCTGAGTCCGTCCTTGCGCACGGTGTTGCGACTTCGGGGTCCCCAGGTGCCTCTGGACCTGCTCCTGGCCCGCGCGGGCACCCAGCCCGAGGCCGTGACCGCCGAGCTGCGGGCGTTGCTCACCCTGGGCATCCTGGCCCTGCGTGCCGAGACCGTCCCGCCCCAAGGTGGTTGGGAGCTGGAGCAGCTGGAGCGGGTCCTGCGGGTCCTGGCCCAGGCGTCCCAGTGGCGGGTCCTGGACGGCTCCCCCCAGCCCCACGACCCGGCGATGATCGCCGGGCTCAACCGACTGCGGGTCCGCTACCTGCCGCGGCCGGGGGTCGAGCCCGAAGTGCTGCGCCTGCTGCAGGACATCCACCGGCACCTGGCGGTGCTGGCGAGCTGAGCTCAGGGATCCGTCTGCAGCGTCACCTGGTAGCTCAGTGGGCCGATGTCCCCGCCCAGATCCTTGCTCCCTGTGAACCCGGCCAGGGTCGAGCCGTCGGTGTTCACCGTGCCGGAGTACCCGTCGGCGTAGGACTCGACGGCCATCGTGCCGGACAGGGCGCTGCCGGTCGCCTCGGCGGACCAGGTGATCGGGAAGTCGCCGGCTCGGCCGTTGTACTCCAGGTGGCAGTTCACGGACGCGTACAGCCGGCCGCTGGAGACCGACGCCGTGATCGGGCCCGAGCAGGTCCGGGTGATGCCGTAGCGGGACGACGACACGACCACCTCGTAGTGGCCGTTCTTGGTGCCGTCGGTCAGGGCGGTGGTGGGCCCGGAGCTGCTGGCGGTGCCGTTCTTGACCAGGTCCATGTACAGGTCCCAGTCCCAGCCGGAGCCGGGGTCCGTGTGACAGGACGTGCCGCCACCGCCCGGGTTCGAGCAGCCCGGGACCTCGGAGTGGGCGATGATGTGGCTGCGATCCAGCGACACGCCCATGCGGTCGGCGATGTCCCGGGTGAGCGCGGCCGACGACTCCATCATGGCGGTCGTGTACCACTTGCCCGGGTCGGACACATAGCCCTCGTGCTCGATGCCGATCGAGCGCTCGTTGGTGGTCCAGTCCCCCGCGTGCCAGCCCACGTCCTCCTCGTCGACCATCTGGGTGATTTCGCCGTCGGACGACCGCACCATGTAGTGGGCCGACGCGCCAGCAGCGCTGTTCTGGAACCATGAGATGGCGCCGGAGTAGCTGCCCTCCATGGTGTGGATGACGATCATGTCGATGTCGCCGGCGCCGCGGCTGTCGTTGGTGTAGTTGGACGTGCTGGCCGGCACGAAGTGGCTGACGAGCCCGGAGCCGCCCAGGTCCTGGCGGGCGTTGATCCAGTCCATGGTCTGGGGATCCACGACCACCACCTCGTCGTCCACCTGGGCCACGAAGCCCGACGCCAGGAAGCCGAAGACCTGGGCGGCGAAGCCTTCGGCCACCAGGGGGTCGGGGGCTGCGGACCAGGCGGCGACCAAGGGGTACCAGTCCTCGAGGGTGACGACGGTCTTGCCCGTTGCCCGGTGGTGTTCGACGGCCCAGGTCCTGAGCAGGGCGGCCGCCGCGTCGACGTTGGTGGAGCGGGAGAGCTGGATCTCCTCGGGATCGTGGCCGCTGGCCCGGGCGGCATCGGTCACCGACGGCACGAGCCCGTGCAGGCGCAGATTCATGACGCCGACGGCGCCGTCGTCAGCCGCCATGCCTTCGCGGTCGTCCAGGCGGGTCAGGGCCCAGCCCATCGCGACCATCAGGTCCCGGGGCACGTCGTACTGGAGGGCCGCGTCGTCAAAGGCCTGGGCCAACAGGGGCTCGCTGTCGTACTCGACGGAGCAGGCGGTGAGCAAAAGGGCAGCGAGGAGCGGTCCCACGGGACCCCCAGTCGGTGCACAGGGACTTGTTCAGCAAGGGGTGTACCGACCGTCAAGTAGCTGAGATCACGCGATTTTGGCTTGGTCTGCGACCCGATCGTCGCGGATCTTCTGACGCAGCGCGACTACGGGGTCCCAGCGAGGGTGAGGGCCAGATCCTGGGTGATCTCCAGGGTCACGGTGCTCCCCGGGACCGAGAGCTCACAGGCGGTGGTCACCGAGCCGGACACGAAGCTGTCGAAGGCCCAGCGACTGTCGGTCCGCACCGCCAGGCTGCCGCCCGCACCTGCGGTCTCGGACGTACAGGTGAAGCCCAGGGACTCGATGTCCGTGACATCGGGGTCCGGTACGTAGAGGTCGCTGGTCACGAAGATCAGCTTGGTCAGGCTGCGCCGCCGGAGCTCGTAGTCCCAGGAGATCACAGAGCCGTCTCCATAGGTGTGGTCGCCGGCCAGCTCGCGCACGCCGGACGAGATCTGGTCCCCCACCGTCAGGTCTACCGACGCTGGGATGAGCTCGTCCCGGCGGTCGTCGAAGTCCTCGATCGACGCCCGGAACGACGCCGCGATGGCGGCGCAGTCGAGCACGGCCACACCGGCGGCCAGGCAGTCGGTCTCGACCGCGGTCTCGAAGGCGTCCAGGTCGGCGGCGTCGGTGCCGGCGCAGCTGGTGGGCACGTCTCGCACGTCGTCGATGACCGTGGTCGCGCCGAAGGGGGAGTCGACGCCCAGCCCCGACGAGACCGTGAGCGCCAGATCGGAGCAGGCCAGGTCGTAGGTGCCGGTGAGGGACTGGGCGGTCGCGGTGGGCGACAGGGCGACGAGGAGCGTGAGCATGGGATCCCCTGGGGTGGCTCCAGCGGCCGAGCCTACTCCGTCGCCGGACTCTGGTGGAGTCCGAAGCCAGCGCCCTGGTCGTCGCTGCACTGGGCGACCCGGTCGCCGCCGGGCACGTCCATCGGGCCGTTCATGACGGCGCCGCCGGCGGCCTTGATCCGCTCTACGGCCGCGTCGATGTCGCTGACCGTGATGTAGTGCAGCCAATTCGTAGGGAAGGGCATGTCCGGGCCCTTCTGGAACATGCCGCCCAGGTGACGGGAGCCGCCGGGGACCTTGAACAGCCGGTACATCCAGCCGCCGCCCATGTCGGTGTCCTGGGTCTCCCAGCCGAACAGGCCCACGTAGAACGCAGTCGCGGCGGCCAGGTCGTCGGTGGCGAGCTCGCCCCAGGAGAAGTCGCCCACACCGGCTTCGGGCTGTTCGTAGTCCCGGTTGGACTGGTACAGCGCGAAGACCCCGCCCTGGGGGTCGGCGAGCACGCTGAAGTGGCCGGCGCCGTCGATCGCGGTCGGCGGCACGTAGACGGTCGCGCCGGCGGCCTGGGCCTGGGCGGCCTTGGCGGCCACGTCGGCCACGCTGATGTACCCCATCCAATTCGGCGGAGCGCCCATGGCCTTGGCCTGCTCGGCCAGGATCATCATGCCCCCCAGCCCGCGCTTGCCGTTGGCCCACTGGTGGTAGTCCGGGTCGTCGGACTGGGTGCTCCAGCCAAAGACGGCTGTGTAGAACGCCGTGGCGGTGGCCATGTCGAGGGTGCTCAGGTCGTGCCAGACGAACTGGTTGAAGTGGCCAGCCATGGGGACTCCGGGTCGCGGGTTGCGACGGATCCCTATTGGCTGAGCGCGGTGGAGGAAAGGTTGGATTCCTCGGTGGAGGAACCCCCTGGGAGGAGGACGCGAGGTCCTCGCTGACTTCCTGTCCGCCGGGGGTGCTACCCGGTCTCCCAGGGGGGGCGGTGACGGCCGGGATGTAGCCCGACCTCACAAGTCCCACGGCGTCCAGCCCGCGAGCGGGCCAGCGTCATGCGCCGGGGGATCCAGTGATCTGAGCTACGAAGCCATCACCTGGCAGAGCACTACGGTTTTTTTCACTGGATCACCTCCTTTCTCGGCGCGTTGGACATCGCAGGTCCCGACCTGCAACCCGCTGTCTGCCGCCGGACACCGACAGTGGGGGTTGTGGAGGAAGTCCCCACGAGCCGATCTGCCTGGACCGACCCGACACCCCGTCTGGGGGGTCGTGGACACGGTACGCCCGAAGTCTCGACACGGCAAGACCTGGATCACGCATTGCGCGGTTGGCACGCTTCCCCGGCGATCGTTTAGGAAGCGTGACCGGCTTCGGAGGCCCGATGTCCACGCTGACCCAGGACCAGCTGCGCGCGGCGTGGTGCACCCACCAGGGCCTTGCCGCGCCCACAGGGACCGACCCGGTCGCGACCATCACCCGACATGGGTGGCCGCGCACCTTGGGAGGCGCTTCGGCCTATGTGTCGCTCCTGGCTCGCCAGGGGACCGTGGACGGGGCGCGGGTAGACGCCGCTGTCGACGCCGGCGAGCTGTGGGTGCTGCCGGCCGCCCGGGGGTGCATCTATCTGGTGCCTGCGGCCGACGTCCCGGTGGCCCTGCGATGGGGCTGGCTGACGGCCAAGAAGCGGCACGACCGCGATGTCGAGCGGGCCGGCACCAGCTGGGCTGAGCTGGAAGACGTGGCCGGTGCGGTGCTCGCCGCCCTGCACGAGCACGAGTGGAGCACCCAGCAGCTCCGCCGTGCACTGCCCGACGGCACCGTGCGCAGCCTGGGCGCCGCAGGCAAGAAAGTGGGCATGTCGTCGACCCTGCCCCTTTCGCTGCGGCTGCTGGAGTCCCGGGGGCTGATCCGGCGGGTCCTGGCGGCGGGCCGGCTGGACAAAGAGAGCTATGCCTGGCGGGTGCTGCCCCGGAGCCCCTTCGAAGGGGTGACGTTGGCCGACGACCTGTCCGCGCTCGCGGCCCCGTTCATGGGTCGGTTCATGGCCCAGACCGGGCCCGCCACCCGGCGGGAGCTGGCTGACTGGGCCGGCGCCACACAGCGCGACGCCAAGGCCGCGCTGGAGACCCTGGGGGCCGTGCCCATCGACGTCGAGGGCGCCGACCCCAAGGATCCCTTCATGGTGCTCCCCGACCACCTGGACGGACTTGCTCAGGCCACGGTCGCCGAGTGGAACCTGCTGCCCTTCCTGGACCCCTACACCGACTACCGCAACCGCATGGCCTGGATCGCCCAGCCGCGGCACCACGACCGGGAGCTGCGGGTCGGTGGCGCTCGCACCAAGCCCATCGCCCAGCTGAAGACCACCTGGCAGCGGGTGGTCCTGCGCCGGGGCTGTCTGGCCGGGCACTGGGAATTCGATCCCACCAGCGATCGCATCGTCCTGGGCCTCTACGACGCCCCTGCTGCCGGGGACACCGACCAGCTCCAGGCCCTCGTGGGCGGCGTGCGGACCGTGTTGGTCGACGACCTGGGCCACGGCCGGGCCTTCTCGCTGGACAACGACAAGAGCATGCTCGGGCGGGTCGAGACCGTGCGCCAGCTGCCCCACGTGCTGGGCTGAGCGCCGCGGTGTTGCTGGCCCTGCTCGGTCCGCTGGCCATGGCCGGCGCCCCGCTGATCGACGCGGGGCGCCCGGTCCCGGACGCGCCAGTGGCCTTGATCGTGACCACGCCCTGCGTGGACCCCACCGCCTGGCTGGGCTGGGCCGAGGTCCTGGAGGGACACGGCTTCGACGCCTGGCTGTTTGCGCTGCCGCCCAGGGGGCAGGAGCCCCAGGACGCCGCTGCCGAGCTCCGGGCAGCGGCCGACGAGCTCCACGTGTCCCGGGGGCCGCTGGTGGTGGCCGCCCACGGCTATGGCGGGGTGCTCGCGTTGATGGCCGAGCTGCCCGCCGAGCGGCTGGCACTGGTCGGCACGCCTCTGGGGCCCCACGCCGCGCCAGTGGTCGCCCAGGCCCCCCAGGGACCTGTCGCCGAAGGGCTGCCCTGGCCCCAGGAACTCGTCGGTGAGCTTCCCGGGGCCCCTTGCTCGGGCGAGCTCGCGCGGTCGTACGTGGACTGGGCCACGATCTTCCCCGACTTCGTGCCGCCCACCCAGCCGGTGCTCTTGCTGGCCTCGGACATGGACCCGGTGGCGCCACCCGAGACGGTGCGGCGGCCCTCCCAGGGCTGGCCCGGCCGAAGCTGGCACCGGGTGGGCATCCAGTCCCTGGGCCTGCACGACCCGACCCACGCCGAGCTGTTGCTCGAGCCCCGACACGGCGAGCGGGTCGCCGAATTCCTGGCGGACGGATCGTGAGGACCGCCCTGGCCATGGCCGCGCTCGTGCTGTCCGGCTGCTTCGACCACGACCACGCACCAGCAGCGGCCCAGTGCGACGCCACCGAGCGCCACACGGTCCAGACCGACGACGGCGCCGAGCTGGTGCTCCACCGGCACGCGGCACCCGCCGGCCGGCCGGTGCTGGTCATCCACGGCATCTCGTCGAACCACCACTGCTGGGACCTGGAGCCCGGCCGCTCCCTTGGCGCCTACCTGGCCGACCAGGGCCTCGACGCCTGGCTGCTGGATCTGCGAGGCCACGGGGACAGCCGGTTCCGTGTGGGCGGCAAGCGCCTGCGCTCGGGGTGGACGGTCGACGACTATGGCCTGCAGGACCTGCCCGCCGCTGTCGCGTACGTGAAGCGCGAGACGGCCCAGCCCCAGGTGGCGCTGGTCGGTCACTCCCTCGGCGGCATGGTCGCCGCCATCTACGCCAGCAGCCACCCGGGGGGCGACGGGAGCCTCAGCAGCCTGGTGGCCGTCGGCTCTCCGATGGACTTCTCCGACCCGGACCCCCTGCTCCAGACGAGCCTGTGGGCCGCGCGCATCTATGGACCTCTGCTCCCGGTCGTGCCGAGCCCCCTGGCCGCCCGGATCCAGGGTGCTCTGCCCGGTCGGGTCACCCCGGTGGACGACCTGCTGTTCAACGACCTGTCTGGCGACGCCCGGACCCGCATGTACCAACGGGTCGTGTCACCGCTGGTAGGCGGCGAGCTCAAGCAATTCGGCCAGGCCCTGCGCACCGGATCCTTCACCACCGCCGATGGCGCCATCGACTACGGCGCCCTGCTGGGGCGGGTCGAGACCCCCACGCTGGTGATCGCCGGACGCGCGGATCGGGTGGCGCCGCCGGACCGGGTGCACGCCTACTACCAAGGGGTCGGGGCCGCCGAGAAGCGCTTCGTCATCGCTGGCCGGGCCCACGGCTTCGCCGCCGACTATGGCCACCTGGACCTGCCTCTGGGGGACCACGCCCAAGACGAGATCTTTCCCCTGATCGCCGACTGGGTCGATCGGCCGCCCCAGGGACCCCGACCGTGACCGCGCCGGCCTGGCGAACCGGTCCGGTGGGCCTGTACGACCTGGGCGTCGGCTGGGCGCTCACCTGGCCCGGCAGTGCGCTGGCCGTGGACCCCCAGGACGGGTTTGCCCGGGCCTGGTCCCGCGCCGAGCCGTCGCCACGCCTGGACGCGGTCTTGTTCACCGGCCCTGCGGTCGACCGCGCCGCCGGCCTCTTCCCACTGCTGCTGCAGCAAGCGGCGGTGCCGCGCCGGGCTCCCCTGGTGCTGGCCCACGCCCTGGCCGACGAAGCGGTGCCGGCCCTCGCTGCCGCCGCCCGCCAGGTCGACGCCCGGGCGGGCTCGCTGGATCTGACCCTGGAGTCCATGTTCCACGGGGATGCGCTGGACCTGCCCGGGGTCCGGATCCAGGGGCTGGACGTCGGGGATCTTGTCTTTCGGGTGATCCTCGACGCGACGACCGTGGTGTTCGCCGGCGACTGTGCCGCTGGGGCCAGATTGGATCGCCTGCTCACGGGCGCCCAGGCGCTGGTCGCTTCCAGCGGGGGACACAACCCGCCCGCGCACTGCGACTGGCTAGGTCGCCGGTGAGTGCCTGGGTGGCGCTCTGGCTCGGGGTCGCCTGGGCCCACCCGTTCTCGGCCGAGCGGATCGGACACCGCACGGTCATCGAGCTGGGCACCGAGCAGGTCGTGGTGGACTACCGGATCGAGGTCCCGGTCCGTCAGGTGTTGCGCGAGCTCGAGGCCTCCGGTGAGACCCCGGACGCCTACACCGCGGCTCGCCTCGACGAACTCGCTGACGGCTTGCTGCTCAAGCACGACGGCGCCCTGGTGGCGCTGGAGCGGGTCGCCGATCGCGAGGAGGTCCCCAAGGGCAACAGCCGCTTCTTCTCCTTCCACCTGGTGCTCCAGGCCGGCTTCGGCCCCGATCCGGGGCCTCAGCGGTTCAAGCTGATCAACGAAAACTTCCCCGCCGATACAGCGTTCCACTACGTCGAGGTCCAGGTGGACCCTCAGGTTCAGGTGCTGGCATCGTCGCTGTTCGACCAAAAGGAAGGCCAGATCCGGAACCTGCGCGAGGCCCGCTGGCGCATGGAGGAGGCGTCCAGGGTCACGGAGCTGCTCGTGCAGCTGGACCCCCATGGACCGCTGGACCGGCTCCTGGGGCCGCTGGTGGGGGACTCGGCTGCGCCCCGGATGGCCCATCGGGCTCTGGCCGTGCCTTGGCACCTGCGCTGGCTCTCCGGACAGCTCGGCACGGGCGCGGCTCTGGCAGGACTGGTCCTGGCCCTGGGCATCGGCGCTGTGGCCGGGGCCGGGCGCCGGCTTCGGGCCGCGGCCGGTCAGGGGCTGGGGCTGCTGGCGCTCACGGCGCCGGTGCTGTTGTTGGGAGCCCGCTTCGTGCCTCAGCTTGCGCTCCCCTGGGTCCCCTTGGTCAGCGCTGCCCTGGTCTTGTCGGCGGCGCTGTGGCTCCTGCGAGGCCGCGGATCGTCCCAGGTCCCGGGCCTGGCCGTGCTCGTCGCCGGACTGGGACTCCAGCAGGCCCCGCTGACCGTGGCCCTGATCGCCTGCTTCGGGCTCGGTTCCCTGGGCGGCGCCTGGCGCGGTGCGGCGGTTCGCCGTCGGGCTCTGGGGGTCGTGCTGTTGCTCGCTGCGTGTGCGCTGGCGGTGCGCGGACTGGGGATCGCGGGGCTGCTGTGACACTTGGCGGCGCCGGGCAGTAGTCGCCCATGGACCCCTCTCCGGACGTGCGATGATCCAAGGCGTGATGATTGGGTGGCTAGTCCTGGGTACAGCGCTGGCGGCCCCGCGGGGAGTCGTCCAGGACGCCGAGGCGCCGACGGGCCTGGACGACGCCTACGCCGCTCGTCGCTTCGCCCTGATCATCGGCATCGACGACTATGAGGATCCGGAGCTGGGCGACCTGCGCTTCGCCGCCAAGGATGGCCATGATCTTGCGGCGACCCTGATCGCGCAAGACGGCGGTGGCTTCGATCACGTCGAGGTGCTCAGCGGTCGGGTCAGTCGGCGGGAGATCGAAGGCGCCCTGGCCGAGCTCACCCGCACCCTGGGCCGGGAGGACACCCTGCTGTTCTACTTCGCCGGCCACGGCACGATGTACCTGCCGACGAGCGGGACCGAGCTGTACCTGCTGGCTTCGGAGTCGCGACTGGACGACCCGGTCGGCACCGGGCTCAAGGTCGACGACCTGGCGGACACGGTCTCGGGGCTGCCGGCTCGGCACCGCGTGATGGTGGTGGATGCCTGTCACAGCGGCACGGGTCGCTCGGCCCTGGGCGCCGACGCCAAGGCCTTGCTGAAGAAGAGCCGAGGCAAGGCTCCCCCTCCGGCGACCCAGGCCGTCGGGCGCTTCGAAGCCCGGCTGTTCGCCGCCCACTACGACCAGCCCGCCCTCGAAGACGACAGCCTGCAGAACGGCGTGTACAGCCACTACTTCACCCAGGCCCTGGCGGGCGAGGGCGACATGGACGGCGACGCGCTGGTCGACGTCATCGAGGCGCACACCTACGCGATGGAGCACACCATCGCCCGGACCCAGGGGCGCCAGACCCCATGGATCGAGACCACCCAGGTCGGGCGGGACCAGATCTTCCTCGCCGGGGACGAAGACCAACGCACCGCGGCAGCGCGGGCCATGCTCTACCTGCCCCCCCTGGGCGAGAACGAGACCCTCCGAGTGGACGGCCAGCCCAGGGGCCCAGGCCCGGTGGACCCAGGTCTCCGGGAGCTCCAGGTCACCCACGCCGACCAGGTCCTCTTGCACACGCGCACCCGCCTGCGCCCCGGCCAGAAGGTCGATGTTGCGGCGCTGGTCGCCGAGCGCGACCGCCACCTGGTCCTCTCCGCAGGCGCTGGCCTGGAGCTCGACGCGCTGACGCTGCCCTGGTTCTCAGGCCGCATCGTGGGCTGGTGGCTGCCGCGGGACCCCAGCCGAGGACGTCACATGCTGGGCGTGAGCGTCAACGGGGCCCGCGGTCCCGTGTCCGTGCTCGGCGTCGAGCCGGTGACCGCGCTGACCGGCGGACTCCGGTACAGCTGGACCACCCCGGGTCGGTTCGGGGTGGGCCCGCTGGTCGAAGGCGCCTTGACGGCTCGGGTCATCGACGGCCAGCCCCGCCCGGCCACGTCGGCGCTCGTCGGGATCCGGGGCCACGGCCTGGTCGGACCGGTCTGGGTGGGCCTGGAGGCGGGGGCCCGCCTGTGGTCCGCGGCGAACCTCGACTCCGACGAGGACACGAGCGACTGGGTGCGGCCGGTGCCTTCTGTGGCTCTGACGATCGGGGTGCGACCGTGATGTGACACCGGCCCCGCCCCCGACGCCCTTCGACCGATCCGATCGGTCGCGGACTCCGTAGCCAGGAGCCGGGAGGCTGAGTCATGGTGGGTGGAACGACCGCGGCGCTCGCGCCATCGCTGCCGCGAACACTGGGTCGGTACCAGCTGGAGCGGGTGCTCGGGCAGGGTATCCGCAAGGACAACGCCGGATCAGCGGGCGCCCTGTGAGGAGAGCGTCTCCAGGACGACCGATGCGAGCGCACCCTGGTTGGGGTATCCGGGGGCGCCCATGAACAGCCGGGGCCCCGGGCCCCATGGCTCGCCGTTGAGCCAGGACAGCGCAGTGCCCAGGCGCCAGCCGTCCTGGCCATCGATCGACACCATGAGCCGCGCGGCCTCCGTGCCTTCGCCCAGGTCGTACACGTGGACCGCGCCGTCACCTGCTGGGTCCGAGACCGCCAGCAGGCGGCCCTGGAGCGCAAGTGCGCGGGGGGCGTCTGTGCCCGGTAGGCTGAGCACGGCCACCGGCGTCAGCGGCTGGCCGGTGCTCTGCTCGGCCACGTCTGGGACCACCAAGACCGTCTGGCCACCGGATCCGTCGAGCAGGCCCGCCACGAGCACCACGTCAGTGTCGTCGTTGCCGTCCAGGCGTGTCGTCGCGGCCCAGGTCCCGACGTCGGAGAGCTCGGTCTGTAGCGCCAGGTAGCGCACGGTCTCGGCGGGGCCGTCGATGATGTCGACCAGCTCGACCATGCTCGTCAGGGCGAAGACGTCGACCAGGTAGAGCGCGCTGTGGCAAGGATCCGTGAGCACCAGGGTGTCGCCCGAGCCGTTGTCCCACGCGGCGATGGCCCAGCCCACGCACAGGTCTGCCTGGTCGTCGCCCTGGGCCACTTCGGTGGGGATCGGGCCACCGGACTCGCGCCACCAGGAGATCCCGCCGCCGCCGTCGTGGTCGGGCAGGCCGGCAACCCAGAGGGGTTCCGACGTGCCGTCGCTGACCCACAGGACCGGCCGCCCGCCCACTGGCTCGGACTCGAAGCCACTCCCCGGCATGCTCGTGCCCTGGTCCCAGGCCACCCGAACGGTGTCGGACCCGACCACGCCGGCCACCACGCGGACGTCGCCCCGGATGGCCAGGCCGGACAGCTCGCCGCTGTCGACCCCCAGGGTGACGTTGTCGGCGGAGCTCAGCTTGTCGTTGACGTCGGGCGGTGCTGCCTGGCGCATGACCACCCCATTGTCGGCGCCCAGCGCCAACACCTGGGTCGTTGGATCCGCCGCCAGGCGCTCACCGATGACTTCCTGTTCCCTTGGCTCCCACAGGGTCAGGTCGTCCGGGCCCAGGGTCGCACCTTCGTCGGTGACGCCGTCGCAGTCCTGATCCAGCTCGTCCAGGACCTCGATCGCCGCGGGGTGGATACCCGGATCGCTCTCGTCGCAGTCCCCCGGCCACCCGTCACCGTCCAGGTCGTTGTCGAGGGGGATGCAGCCGGCTGCCGTCAGCGTCGCCAGGCCCACCAGGAGGATCCGCATGGCGGAACTATAGACCCAGCACGTCCGTGGTCGGGTCGTTCTCGGCCGTGTAGGGCGTCTCGTCGCCGAAGCCGCGGGTCAGGCCGTAGACCGCCAGCAGCACGCCGGCCGTCGCCATGCCGATCGACCCGAGCTGGCTGGTGGAGAACATGCCGAAGTACTCGGTGCCGCGGATGCTGTCCCCGCGGAAGGTCTCGATGAAGTACCGCAGGCCGGCGTAGCTCATCAGGTACAGCGCCATGATCTGGCCGTCGAACTTGCGTGCGTAGCGGAACAGCAGGCTCAGGATCACGAACAGCAGGAACGTGCCCGTCGCCTCCCAGAGCTGGGTCGGGTAGATCGGCACGCCCGAGATGTTGCCGACCCCGACGCCGCGCTCCATGACCATGGTGATGAAGGGGAAGCCCTCGACCTGCACGATCTCCCCGCCGGGGAACACGCTCCCGGTGAGCGAGTCCCCAGGGGCGATGTGGCAGACCCGGCCGTGGCAGCAGCCGCCGGCGAAGCAGCCCACGCGCCCGATGGCCTGGCCGATCAGGATGCAGGGGGCCACGGCGTCGGCCAGCTTGAGGACGGGGAGGCCCTTCTTGTAGGCATAGGCGCCGCACATCAGGATGCTGCTGACCACACCGCCGATGACCGCCATGCCGCCCTGGGTCAGATCGAACAGGACCCATGGCTTGGCGAAGAAGAGCTTGGGCTCGGCCATCGCCAGGTGCAGCAGGCGGGAGCCGAAGATGCCCCCCAGGATGGCCAGCACCGCCAAGGGCAACAGGTGGTCGGGGTCGACGCCCACCACCCGGGCTCGCAGGTGGGCCACGCCGATCGCCACACCGAACGCGAGCATGAGCATCAGCCCATAGGTGTGGAGGGTGAGGGCAGTGCCCTCGACGCTGAAAAGGTCGGGAAGCATGGCGCGGGACTAACCCGTGGTGCTGACGGTCGGTTCCGTCCACGGGCCCAGAACCCCGCGCTCGGCCAGGGAGACGTAGCAGCCCTCGCCGGTGACCAGGTGGTCGAGCAGGGGCAGGCCGACCGCTCTGGCGGCCAGGGCCAGGCGACGGGTGCTCTCGATGTCCTGGGAGGAGGGCTCCGGGTCGCCGCTCGGGTGGTTGTGAGCGATCAGCAGGCTCGTCGCCCCGCAGGCCAGCGCCGGACCCAGGACCGAAGGGGGGTCGACAAAGGTGAAGCGGGCGGTGCCGACGCTGACCCTGCGGTGGAGCCTGATCCGGTTCCTGGCGTCGAGGTAGAGCGCGTGAAGTTCTTCGACCGGCAGGCCTTCGAGGGTCGTCCGGAGGGCGAGCCAGGCCTGGTCCGCGCTGCGGATGACCCGGCCAGCGCGGGGCCAGGCCCGACGGGACAGGCGACAGGCGGCGTGGAGCCGGACCGCACGGGCGGGCCCGACCCCGTGGACCTGGGCCAGGGCGTGCACGGGTGCCACAGCGATGCCCGCGGGGCCGCCGAAGCGGTCGACCAGGTCGGCCGCGATGGTCCGGCTGGACCGCTGCGCCGTGCCGGTGCCGAGCACCAGCGCGAGCAGCTCCACGTCGCCGAAGTCCCGGCCATCGGTTCGGGCGTAGCGGTCCCGCGGGCCTTCATTGGCGAAGGGGGGATTCAAGGGCATCAGTCACCTCCGCCGACGCCCCTGGCAGGATCCGTGCCGGCCCTGCGCCCGCCAGGA
>CAZFLE010000102.1:19976-26227 GCA_964519895.1 uncultured Enterobacterales bacterium
ACCTGGACGCGCACCTGGGTCATGCCGCCGCCGTGCAGGCTGCCGTCGTAGGACGCGATCGGCACCACCAGGCCCAGCTGCTTGAGCGCTGCGACGAAGGCCTCGACCTGGTCCGAGGGCACGTCGGCCCTCAGGTCGACCAGATCACCGTCCTGGAGGGTCTGGTCCTGGAAGGCCCGGCCGTCCAGGTACTTCAGTGAGCCTCCGTAGCGGGCCGCGAGCTTGCGAAGCTCGCGCAGGCCGTGCTGGTCCCGCGGGTCCAGCCGGTAGTAGTAGGGCCGGGTCTGCAAGGCGTTGGGTTCGCCGTAGCCGGTGGAGTGGTCGTCGCCCTGCTGCTCCCACTCGGGCTCGTAGGCCTGTTTGGGCGGGGTGACCTTTTGGACCCGGGCGTCTTTCTTGGAAGGCGCCTTCTTGCCGCCGGACTTGTCGCCGCCCTTGGCTTGGGTGGTCTCGGCGCCCTGGGTCCCGACGCCGGAGCTGGTGCGGGCGGCGCTGGTGCCCATCGGCTTGGCGGGCAGGCCGGCTTCTGGGGCGGGCGGGGCCGGCTGCTCGGGGCGCGACGCCAGCTTGGGAGGTTGCTGTGGCAGTGCCTGCTCGAGTGGCGGGGGTGCGGCTTCCTCTGCGCGCTCCACCGCTGCTGGTGCGGGATCTGCCGGGGGGGCATCCATGCCCGGTTTCTGGTTGATCAGCACCACCACCGCCACGACGGCAAACACCACCCCGACGGCTTCCATGGGGATGGCGTGGAAGGGCGCCAGCAGCCGGGCCCAGAATCCGACCACCGGATCCGGCTCGTCGGCGACCCGCGCCAGGATCGCCCCGTGCAGCGTCGGAGGGGCCTGGAGTGGTCCGCGGGTCCGCAGCAGCTCGACGGTCGAAAGCATGCGCTGGTATTCGTCGCGGACCGACGGATCCGCGGCGATCGCGCGCTCGACCTCGGCCGCCTCGTTGTCGGGCAGCTCTCCGTCGATGTAGGCGCTGAGTCGGTTGATGGCGAAGAAGCTGTGCAAGGAGGGTGGGTTTCCGGGGCTTAGAGTACGTCGGCGCGGGACACGTTGCGATTGAGACGGCGAGCCAGCTCGGCCCGGGCTCGGTGGAGCCGTGACTTGACTGTGCCGCGCGGCAGGTTCAGCAGCTCGCTGATCTCCTCGTAGGAAAGATCCTCGACGTCGCGGAGCAGGACGATCTGACGGTGGTCGTCGTCGAGCTGGTCGAGGGCCTCCTGGAGGAGATCGCTGGCTTCGAGTCGATGGACCCCGGCGTCGGTGCCCGGACCGCCGTGGGGCAGCTCTCGCGGCGGGCCGTCGTCGCGTGTGCCTTCGATGGGCTCGTGACGCCCGTGCCCGCGCCGGCGGCGGTAGAGCTCGTGGTTCTTGCAGTGGTTCAGGGTCACCCGGTACATCCAGGTCGTGAGCTTGCTGTCCCCCCGGAACCGGGGCAGGGCCCGGTACAGGGAGAGGAAGACGTCCTGGGCGACCTCTTCGGCCTCCTGGGAGCTGCCCAGCATGCGCATGCACATGCCGTAGACCCGGTGCTGGTGTCGGTGCGCCAGGACGGAGAAAGCCTCTCGGTCGCCGGCCTTGAACCGCTGCACCAGCTCGGAGTCGCTTGGGCGACTCCCCATCGCAAGTAGCAGTCCGAACATCGATCCTCGGGCGCTCTGACACGTGACCCGGGACCGGGTTCCCGGAAAAAAGGCGTCTATCCGTCGTCGTCGTCGAGGTTCTGCATGCGGACCGGGGAGCCGTGGCGCACGGACTCTTCGACATCGGACATGTTCATGCGGTCCATCGGCAGGATGGTCTTCTTGAGGCGGGCGCCCAGGAAGCTGGCGCCGTCCAGGTGGGCGAAGTCCATGTCCGCGCCTTCGAGCCGGGTCTTCTCGAAGACCACGTTGCGCAGGTTGGCCTTCCACAGGCTGGCACCGCGCAAGTCGGCCCCCACGAAGCTGCAGCCGGACAGGTCGGCTTCGGCCAGCTTGGCGTCGCGGAGATCGGCCCCTGCGAAGTCCAGACCGGTCAGGTTGGCGCCGCGCAAGTCGGCGTCTTGTAGCGAACGACCCCTGCGCAACAGATCCTGGACCTGCTTTCGGGTCAGCGATCGGGGAATCCCGGGGCCGTCGAGTCGTTCGTCGTCCCGCGCGATGGACATCCTCATCCTCCTCTCCTCCTACATCGGCCTCAAGCCGCGGGTTCGTCAGCTGTGCTGCCCTTAATCCACGACGCGAGAGAGTCCACGACCTCTTTGGTGTGATCGCGAGCACTTAACGCCTGGACCCAGTGCAGGCCTCCCGGGTTGAGGGTGTTGACCTCGACAACCTGTTGCCCGATCAGGTCCACGCCGGCCAGCCAGACGCCGGCTCGGACCAGGTGGGGCGACAGGGCCTGGCAGGCAGCGTGTTCCGCCAGGGTGAGCGTACACGCCCTGGGCTGGCCGCCCTGGGAGAGGTTGTGGCGGAACTCTCCGGACGCCCGCTCCCGCAGGTAGACGCCGAGCACCCGGCCGTCGAGCCAGACCACGCGCTTCTCGCCCTCGATGGCCTGGGGCAGGTAGCGCTGGGCGACCACATAGGCGTCGCCGTGGGTTCGGACCTGGTCGATGGCGCGATCGAGCTCGGTCAGACGTCGGGGGCCGACCCGGTGGACCCCCCGGCCACCGGATCCGCGGGCGGGCTTGAGCACCACGCCGTCGGCCTGGCCCTCGTAGAAGGCGTGGATCGCAGCGCGGCTGCGGGTCACCAGGGTGGCGGGGTGGGGCACGTCAGCGAGGCCCGCGACGAAGCTCTTGTGGGCGGTCAGCAGCAGGGTCGACGGGGACGGGATCGCCGGCACCCCGGCCATCGCCGCTGCGGCTGCAAAGGTCAGGACCGCTGTGTTGAGCGGGTTGGTGCGCAGCCACAGGCCGTCCAGGTCGGAGAGCTGGATGAGCCGGCGGGGGGCGGCGCGCTCGCGGATGGCTCGGCAGAATTCTGCAGGGGTCAGCCCACGACCCGGGTCGAAGCAGTGGGCCCGAGCGGACAGCCCGACGCCGGGCCCCAGCTCGAAGTCCCAGGACTCGATCACCCGCAGGGCGTGGCCCTCGCGCAGCCAGGTACAGGCGACGAGCGCCGTGGTCCAGGTGGGTTCCACCACCGCTGCACGGGTGATCGCGAGGCCGAGGCGCATCATGCGGCCAGGCCCTAACTCCTGTAGAGTCCGGCCATGGACGAGCTGCTCGATCAAGTCGCTCTGTTGGTCCGAGCCCGGTTCTCCCTGCTCTACCTGTTGAGCCACGAGGAGGAGCGGGTCGAGCGCGCCCTGCGGCGACTGGCCAAGCGCCAGGACACACCGCTGTGGCGCTGGCGGTGCACCGAAGGCATCACGTCGCCCGACGGCGAGCTCGTCCCCGACACCGCCAGTCCTGAAGCCGCTCTGGGCTGGCTCAAGGACCACGACGCCCCCGGCTTCTTCCTCTTCTTGGACCTGCACCCGATGCTCGACCAGGCCGCGGTCATCCGTTCCTTGCGGGACAGCGAGACCCAGCTCGGTGCCCGCAAGCAGGCGGTGCTGTTGCTGGGACCCCAGCTGCGCATCCCCCAGGAGCTGTCCAAGGACGTGCGCATCGTCGACGTGCCCCTGCCCGGCGCCGACGAGGTCGGCCGGCTGTTGAAGGTCGTCCTGAAGCGCCAGGGCGTGAAGCTCACGGACACCCTGTTCGAGCGCTTCGTGCGGTCCTCGCTGGGACTCTCCGAGAAGGAGATCAAGCGCACCTATGCCCAGATCCTGCTCCAGGGCGGTTCGTTCCGCGAGGAGGACCTGGCGGTGCTGGCCCGGTCCAAGCGCCAGGCCATCCGGCGGTCCCGCTTCCTGGAATTCTACGAAGAGGTCGGCCAGATGGACGGCGTCGGGGGACTGGGCAACCTGAAGGAGTGGCTGCTGCGGCGGTCCGCCGCCTTTGCCGAGTCGGCCCGCAAATTCGGGCTGCCGGAGCCCAAGGGCGTGTTCCTGCTGGGGGTCCAGGGCTGTGGCAAGTCGCTGACTGCCAAGGCCGTGGCCGGCCTGTTCCGCATGCCGCTCTTGCGGCTCGACGTGGGGGCCCTGTTCGCAGGCACCGGCCAGGGCGCCGAAGAGTCCCTGCGCGAGACCATCCGCATCGCCGAGTCCATCAGCCCCTGCGTGCTGTGGATCGACGAGATGGAGAAGGCCTTCGTCAACGACCTGGCCGCCAGCGGCCTGAGCGGGCTGGGCACGCTGCTCACCTGGATGCAGGAGAAGACCAAGCCCGTCTTCGTGGTCGCCACGGCCAACGAGGTCCGGCTGCTGCCCCCCGAGCTCCTGCGTAAGGGCCGCTTCGACGAGGTCTTCTTCGTGGACCTGCCCAACGTGCACGAGCGGCTCCAGATCCTGGAGATCCACGTGTCGAACCGGGACCGGGACCCCGACGACTTCGACCTGCTCCAGGCCGCCGAGGAGACCGAGAAGTACTCCGGCGCCGAGCTGGAGCAGGTGGTGGTCGAGGCCCTGTTCAACGCCTACGCCGAGAACCGGCCCCTGGGCCGGCGGGACCTGATCAAGGTCGTGCGAGACACGGTTCCGCTGGCGATCACGATGGACGACCGGCTCAAGGAGCTGCGCGAGTGGGCGCGGTCCCGGACCCGGCCGGCGTCGCTGGACCGGCGTCGGATCGACTTCTTCGAGGACTTCCAGGAGGCGTGAGCCGATGAGGTGCGCAGTCGTCGGCGCGGGTTCATGGGGAACCGCGCTCGCCTTGCAGCTGGCCCGCAACGGGCACCCGGTGGCGCTGTGGGACCGCAAGCCAGACCGCGCTGCTGCCCACCAGGCGGCGCGGGAGAACCGCCAATACCTGCCGGGCGTGCCGCTGCCAGAGGGCCTTCGGGTCACGTCGGACCTGGCCGGCGCCCTGGACGGTGCCGAGCTGGTCGTGGCGGTCGTGCCGTCCCAGTCCATGCGCCAGGTCATGGCCGCGGCCGCGCCTTCGATCCCGCCCGATGCGTTGATCTGTTGCGCCTCCAAGGGGGTCGAGCAGGGGTCGCTGGAGACCATGGACGCCGTGCTGCGGCAGGTCCTGCCGGCCGCCCTGCACCCCAACCTGACCGTGTTCTCGGGCCCGTCCTTTGCCGCCGAGCTGGCCCGGGGGCTGCCCACCGCTGTGGTGGTGGCCGGTCCCGACGAGGGGGTCTGCCACCGGGTGGCCGACGCCTTTCACGGGGGGTCGTTGCGGGTCTACCACTCCGACGACGTGATCGGTGTCGAGCTCGGCGGGGCGCTCAAGAACGTCATGGCCATCGCCTGCGGCATCAGCGACGGGCTGGGGCTGGGGCTGAACGCCCGGGCCGGCATCATCACCCGGGGCCTGGCCGAGATCGGCCGGCTAGCCACGCGCCAGGGGGCGAACCCGCTCACCTTGGCCGGTCTGGCCGGCATGGGGGACCTGGTCCTGACCTGCACCGGCGATCTGTCCCGGAACCGGCGCGTGGGGCTGGGGCTGGGCCATGGCCGCACCCTGGAGGACATCTGTGACGAGCTGGGCCAGGTGGCCGAGGGCGTGGCCACCGCGCGCTCAGCCCGGGACCTGGGGCGCAAGGTGGGCGTCGACATGCCGATCACCGAACAGGTCCACGGCGTGCTCTACGACGGCCTCACCCCCCAGGACAGCCTGGCGGCACTCCTTGGCCGCGCCCGCAAGGCGGAACGGGATTAAGAGGGGAATCCCTTCCCCTGGTAGACTCAGGCGCCATGTCCGAGCAGCGTCATCTCGAGCTCCTGCTGGGCAACCGGATCTTCGCCAGCCTGTCCTCGACCGACGCCCAGGCGCTCTACAGCGCGGGTCACCTGGTCACGGTCCCGGCGGGCAAGATCCTGTTCCTGAAGGGAGACCACGCCGACGGGTTCTACCTGGTCCTCCAGGGCTACTTCGGGGTGACCCTGATGGGGGAAAAGGGCAACGAGGTCCCGCTGGCCGGCGTGGGTCCGGGCGAGACCCTGGGAGAGATGGGCATCGTGACGGTGGCGCCTCGGTCCGCCACCGTGACTGCGGTGATGGAGTCCGTGGCGTGGCACCTGTCCGCCGAGGTCTTCGAGGGCCTGGTGGCCCGCGGCGACCCCATGGGGACCGCCATCCTGCGCAGCATGGGCCGCGATCTCTGTCGCCGCTTCCGGGCCGCGGTGGGCGAGGGCGCGAACCTGGTCGCCCAGCTGGCCCGTGGCGACGAGCGACAGATCTACGTCGACTCGCTGGGCTGGGAAGTCTAG
>CAZFLE010000103.1:0-25746 GCA_964519895.1 uncultured Enterobacterales bacterium
ATCACAGCCAACCTGAAGCTGCTCGCCTCTGGCTCGCGGCCCGCGGAACCGTCCCCTTGCGGGAACGCCTCCACCTTCGATTGCTTCCCAAGGCCGCCCCAAGACAGCTCGGATTCGAGTGGGACAGATCGAGGTCGTGACCCGGCCGGCGGCGGGGTTGACAACCCGCCGTCCCGAGGAGCCGTATGCGAACAGCGCACGTACGGTTCTGTGAGAGGTGGGGCGGGTGACCGCCCCACCTACTCGACGCGCCCCGAGCCGGAGGAGGTCACCATGGACACCAGCCCGGCCCGGGTCTCCCGTCCCATGTGCACGTTCACGTGGACGGTCCACGTCCCACGTCCCACGTCCCACGTGTCACGTCAGACGACTTCACGACCCCCGTGCACGTGGACGACCACGTCTCACGACCCCCGATTCACCGCACGCTGCTAGCGCTAGAACCGCACCCCGAACCCGGCCCGGACGTGCAGGCCGCGCACGGCCAGCGCACCCAGCGGATCGATGTTCAGCGGGGCCATGATCTCGTACCCGATCTCGAGGTTGTGGCTGAAAGCCCAGCGGTACTTGGTCGGGATCCGGATGTCCATGCCCGCCGCCGCGACGGCGCCGACGGTGGTGCCGCGGACGGTGATCTGGTTCGGGTTGTCGTCGTCGGAGGTGTCGTCGTCCAGCCGGACGACCGCGTGCAGACCCCGGGCCTCGAGGGTGGCGTAGGGGTTGAACCAGCCCCACAGGTCCACGCCACCACGCACGCCCAGTCCGACCACGTGGCCGCGGAAGGCGGCGTCGAAGCCCTCGGCGGCGCCCGGGCTGTCCTCGCTGCCGCCCTCGTCGTACTCCCAGTAGTCCCACACGCTGTTGTGGGCCCCGGTGACGAAGTGGGCGTAGCTGGCCGAGAAGCCCAGGCGCGAGCTCTTGTGCCAGTCGGCACGGACCCCATAGGTCGCCTGGACGTTGTTGTAGTCGAACAGGTCCCAGTAGCCCTTGGCGATGTCGAGACGACCCACCTCGAGGTTGACCTCGAGGTCGGCGGCGCTGGCGAGGGAGGAGAGGAGCAAGAGGGTCATCGATCAGTCCTCCACCGGGGTGGCCAAGGGGGTCTCGTCGTCGAGCAGGCCGGCGAGGGCGAAGCCGCTGACCGTCTCCAGCTCGGCGGCCCGGGGGTTCCAGAAGCTGATGAGCCCCAGGGCGCTGTCGTGTGTGATGTAGAAGGCGTTGTCGCCAAAGGAGCCGATGCCCAGTGGGCTGTCCGGCAGGCCGACCTCCTGGTAGCCGCCGGTCTCCAGGTCCAGCTGGAGCAGGTCGTCCTTGCCCTGGAGCAACAGCAGGGCGGTCTCGCTGACCTCGCCGCCCTGGAAGGCCAGGCCCACGGGCTCGGTCTCGCTCATCAGCGAGATGTTGCCCCCGCGCTCGGACCCCAGGTCCAGGATGGCCACCCCGAAGTTGGCGTCAGCCAGGGAGTCCAGGCCCGTGGCCCCGGTGGACTCGGTGCGCATCAGGGCCACCGCGAAGCGCCCGTCCGGGGCGATCTCCAGGGCGCTGACCGGGTTCTCCATGCGGTACTCGATCCGCTCGGTGGTCTCCAGGTCCATCCGGATCACGTCGTGTCGGTTGTTGCCCGAGACGTTGTAGAGGATGGCGCTGCGGTCGCGGATGGCGATGCGGTTGGCGGGCTCCTCCAGCGTGTAGCTCTCCACGTCGAAGTAGTCATGCTCCAGCACGTCGACCTGGGAGCGATTGCTGAAGACCATGACCGTGTGGTCCGCCTCGTCGGAGACGTCCATCGCGGACGGTGCCGCGTCCAGGGACACGATGTTGATCGACTCGCTCTCCAGGTCCAGGGCGTAGAGCTCACCGGAGCCCTCGACCGTGAGCAGGGCGTAGCGGCCGTCGGGGGTCAGCGCGGCGTCCTGGGGCCGCACGTCGTCGTCCACGTCCAGAGACAGCGGGAAGCTGACGATCTGCTCGTAGTCCCCGGTGGTCAGGTCCACCACGACCACCTTGGAGCGGCTGAGCACCACCGCGCGGTCGTCGTCGGGGGTGAACAGGATGCGGTCGGCGGCGAAGCCCACCGGGACGCGGGTGGCGACGCCGGAGTCCAGCTCGACGAAGACCACCTCGGTGGGGTTGAGCAGGCCGTCGACCGCGATGTTGTTGAGATCAGCGGTCTCCTCGTCCAGGTAGACCACCGCGGTCAGCCCGTCGTTGGAGAACTGGACGGCGTTGTAGTGCGCGGCGATGGCCGTCGTGCTGGTGTCGATGCCGTCGGTGACCAACGACAGACGGGACTGGAGCTTGAGCTCCTCGTTCTCCCGGGAGCACTCCTCGACCGTGTCGATCCGGGTGTCGTCGGTGTCGCACAACCAGGCGTCGGTGAAGACCATCAGGGTCTGGCTGTCCGGCGCCAGGATGAGCTGCTTGGGCGAAGCGTTGCCCAGGTCGACGATGTCGACCGTGCCGTCGGCCGTCACCCGGGCCAGGTCTCCCGCTCGGGGCAGGCGGACGTAGAGCCCGTCCGCGGCGGCGGTGATGTCCTGGTCCCACAGAGCGGCGTCGAGGGTGTTGTTGTTGTCGCCTGGGAGGTCGTCCCAGATGCTGCAAGCGGCGAGGAGGAGGAGTGTCATCAGGGGTCCTGGTGCTCGATGCCGGAGTTGAGCTCGAAGCCGGTGATGGTCTCGAGCACGTCGTCGCTGCTGACCAAGGGGTCACCGGGGTCGAAGAAGGTGAGGCGTCCCAGGTCGTGCTCCTGGTTCACGTAGGCGAAGTTGGTGCCGGGCAGCACGCCCACGTGCACAGGCTCGCTCTTGAGCGCGACCTCGTCGTAGAGCAGCTGCTCGTAGATGAGCATGGCCAGCGTGTCTTCGCCTTCCATGATGAAGAAGCCCACCTCGCCGGTCTGGCTGTTGGCGTAGGCCAGGGGCTCCTGGGGGAGGATGAGCAGGTTCGACCGGAAGTCGTCCAGGTCGATCAAGCTCAGTCCGGGCTTGCCGTAGTCCGAGTCCTGGGGATCGGCGCTGTCCAGGTCCCCGGTGTGGAAGGCCATCAGGCTCTCGCCGGTCGGGGTGACGGCCATGCTGTCGATGGGCTTGCCCAGGGCACGGACCGTGAAGCTGTCGTCGGCCAGGTCCCAGGTCGTGTAGTGGTCGGTGTTGGTGGTGGTCGTGAAGAGCACCGCCTGGGTGTTGTCCGGCGAGAACAGGATGCTGCCGAGCACCTCGTCGTCGGGCAGGTCCAGGATGCCGGGGATGCCGACCAGGGGCTCTTGGGCGTCGTAGATCGCCACCTGGTTGCTCCCCCGGGCCACGATCACGACGTCCTCGCCGTCGGGGGTCAGGTCCAGGTCGGTGGGGTTGCTGCCCACCGGGACCCGCTCGACGGCAAAGGTCGCCAGGTCGACCACCACGATGTCGTCGCTCGCGTACTGACGGACAAAGGCGTAGGTGCCCTCGTTGTTGATCACCACCTCTTCGGCGGCGGGGGCGTCGAGCACGTCCTCGGCGATCTCGATCAGGTCCGGGCTCGGGTACTCCACGGTCAGGTCGAGCACCGCCAGGTAGGCGTCGGAGATGACCGCGACCAGGGTGCTGTCGTCGGTGAAGGCGATGTCGTTGGGGTTGAAGCCCACCACCATCGGGAAGTGCTCGCCGTCGTCCAGGTCGACCAGGCTGATCTCGTTCTGGGACTGGATGCCGCCGTCGTCGTGAATGTCCGGGTCCACGGGCTTGTCGGCGTCGTGGTACACGATCGCCCACCGGCCGTCGTCGCTCACGACCATGTGGTTCAGGTTGTCCCGGACCGCCACCGTGCGGACCTCGAGGGTCTCGGCGTCGATGATGCTCACGTCGTCGGAGCCCTGGTTGAAGACCACTGCCCGGGTGTAGTCCGACGTGGTGGTCACCACCGTGGGGTCGGTGCCCACGTCGACCGTGACGACCGTGAGCTCGGGCACGGCGATGCGGGTGACCGTGCCGCGGGTGGTGTTGGCCACGAACACGTAGGCGTCGGTCACGGCCGGGGCGAGCTTCAGGAAGTCGTCCTCCTGCTCGCTGCCCAGGCCGTCGTCGTCGTCGTCCGGCTCGGACGCGGTCGAGGTGCTGGCGGCGCCGCCGGTGTCCCAGGCGGACTCGGCGCGGTCGGCGGCGCCGTACTCCACGCTGTATTCGCTGCAGCCCATCGCCAGGGCGGCGCAGGCGAGCAGCAGGGGAAGCGAGGTGCGGGTCATGGGGGAACTCCCGGGAAGGACTGGGATCAAAGCACGTCTCGTGCCAGTTCGGGTCGGTGGCTCAACGGTGCGGTTCTCCGGCGATGGCGCCTGGCCGGCTCGCGCCGGACCAGGACATCCATGTCACGGAATGTCTGCCGCGACCCTCAGTGCTCGATGCCCGAGTTGAGCTCGAAGCCGGTGATGGTCTCGACCACGTCGTCGGTGTCGTCGAGCGGGTCGGCCGGGTCGAAGAACGTCAGCCGCCCCAGCTCGTGCTCCTGGTTCACGAAGGCGTGGTTCGAGCCGGGCAGCACGCCCACGTGCACCGGCGCCGACTTGAGCGGGATCTCCTCGTACAGGAGCTGCTCGTAGATGAGCATGCTCAGCGAGTCGATGCCGTCCAGCAGCAGGTAGCCGACCTGTCCCGTGTCCGCGTTGCTGTAGGCGATCGGCTCGGCCGGCAGGATCAGCTGGTTGGAGCGGAAGTCGTCCAGGTCCACCAGGCTGGCGCCGGGCTGCCCATAGGCCGCACCCTGCGGATCCGCGTCGGTCAGGTCCCAGGAGGGGTGGAAGACCAGGAGCGACGTGCCGGTGGGTGTGACGCTGACCGCCGAGATGGGCTTGTTCAGTCCCCTCACGTGGAAGCTGTCGTCGGTCAGGTCCCAGACCGTGTAGTGCCCGGTCTGCACGGACTCGGCCGTCGTGTACAGGATGGCCTGCTGGCCCCCGGGGGCGAACTGCAGGGAGCCCGTGACCTCGTCGGCGGGCAGGTCCAGGGACTGGCCGGGCAGGGTCGGCGCATAGGCGTCGAACAGCACGAGTTCGTTGCTGGCCCGGGCGACCACGACCACCTGGGAGCCGTCGGGGGTCAGGTCGGCGTCGGTCGGGTTGGACCCGGCGTAGAGCCGGTCCACGTCGCCTGTGACCAGGTCCACGACCACCAGCACGTCGGTCCCGTACTGCCGGACGAATGCCAGAGAGCCGTCTCCGTTGATCAGGACCTCTTCTGCGGCCGGCGCGTCCAGCGGGTCCTCGGCGACCTCGATCAGCCGCGGGGTGGGACTGTCTTCGGTCAGGTCCAGCAGGGCCAGGTAGGCATCGGAGACCACGGCTGCGAGCTCGCCGTCCGGGTCGAAGCGCACGTCGTGTGGGCGAAAGCCCACCACCACCGGCACGTGGCGAGCGTCGATCAGGTCCACCAGGGAGACCTCGGCGTGGGACTGGATGCCGTCCACGTCTTCCTCGTCCATGGGCTGGTCGTGGTCGTGGTAGACCACGGCCCAGCGCCCGTCCGGGGAGATCTCGAGGGCGTTGAGGTTCTTGCGGATCTCGACCTCGACGACGTCGAGGGTGGTCGAGTCGACCAGGGACAGGCTGTTGCTGCCCTGGTTGAAGACCACCGCCAGGGTCTGGTCCGGGGTGGCCTGGACGCTGGCCGGGTCGACCCCGACCGATGTGGTCAGCACGTCCAGTGCCGGGACCTCGATCCGGGTCAGGGTGTTCCGGGTCGCGTTGGCCACGAAGACCGCGCCGGTCACAGTGGCCGGCTCGAGCTTCAGGAAGTCGTCTTCGACCTCGCTGCCGAAGCCGTCGTCGTTGTCGGTGTCCGAGTCGGTGTCGGCATCGGCGTCGGTGTCGGCATCGGCCCAGGCTTCCTGGTCGCTGCCGCTCCACCCGGTGTCGCCCGACGTGGTCGAGTCGCCGCCTCCGCAGCTGATCAACGCGCACGCCGCCAGGGCGGAACACGTCCGTGTCATGGTTCCTCCATCCCGACCTGGGGGGACCGTAGCACCCGATCAGGGGCTGTGTCGCGCTGCCAGGTGCAGGCCGACGATGGTCTTGCCGTCGGTGATCTGCCCGCGATCGATGAGCTCCAAGGCCTCGACCAGGGGCATGCGCTCGGGCGCCAGGTACTCGTCGTCGTCCAGGTCCTGGCCGTCCGCGGACTCGGCCAGCCCGGTGCCCAGGAAGATCCAGATGCGCTCGTCTGTGAAGCCCGGGGTGGTGTGCAGGATGACCAGACGGCGGAGCTTGTCGGTTGTCAGGCCGGTCTCCTCGGCCAGCTCTCGACGAGCCCCGAGCTCGGGCACCTCGCCCTCCTCCAGGATGCCGGCGGGGATCTCCAGCATCATGCCGCCGCCGGCGTGGCGGTACTGCCGGACCAGGGTCACGGTGCCGTCGTCGTGGAGCGGCACGACCGCGGCGGCGCCGGGGTGTCGGATGACCTCGAGCTCGCAGGGGCGCCCGTCTGGGAGCTCGAAGGCCTCGAGCCCGAGATCGACCACCTTGCCCTTGAAGACGGTGCGCCGGGTGTAGGGGGGGCCAAGGTCAGAGGAGGACATCGCGGGGGCTGTCTATCCAGAGACGGGGTGGATGGCCCAAATTGACCAAGTTGGTCGACTAGACTAACCTGAGCCGGGAGACACCATGACAAAGTTCAACCTCTACGAGGCCAAGACCCAGCTGTCGCGCCTGGTCGAGCGGGCGGCGGCGGGCGAAGAGATCGTCATCGCCAAGAACGGCCGGCCGGTGGCACGCCTGGTGTCGTTCACTCACGCGCGACCGGCGCGGCGGCCGGGGCGGGGCCGTGACAAGATCCGCATCGGGCCCGACTTCGATGCGCCGCTACCCCCCGAGCTCGCCCACGCCTTCGGGGTCGAAGGCTGAGACTCCTCCTGGACACCCACGCCTTCCTGTGGTGGCGCTTGGACGCGCCCGAACTGTCGGCCCGTGTTCGCGAGCTGGTCACCGATCCTGGAAACGATGTCCTGGTCAGCGCCGTGGTGGGCTGGGAGATCGCCATCAAGCGCACCTTGGGTCGACTGACGTTCATCGGCACTGTGGCCGACGCGGTGAAAGAGGAGGGCTTCACCCCACTCCCGGTGTGCCTCGCCCACACGGACGGTCTGGCTGCGCTTCCCCTGCTCCACCGGGATCCCTTCGATCGGCTCCTGATCGCCCAGGCCAGGGTCGAAGGCGTCCCGTTGGTGAGCCGCGATCCGGCGATCCAGGCCTACGAGGGCCTGGCGGTGCTGTGGGGGTGACGGGCGCCGCATTTCGCGGGTGTTCCCCTTGCACCCCCCTCCGAGGAAGAGTAGATGCGGACGGCGTTGCAATTGTGCGGAAGTGGCGGAATGGCAGACGCGCTAGGTTCAGGTCCTAGTCCACGCACGTGGGTGGGGGTTCGACTCCCCCCTTCCGCACCATGCCTCAGCCGGTCCCTCGAGGCCGGCCTCAGCCGGTCCCTCGGGGCCGGCTGAGTTGCTTCGGATCAAGACGCGATGACGCCGAGGCCCCGCACCGGACCTCGGCGTCTCCCCAGGAGAGGGGTCGGACTCCATTCGCTACACGAGCGAGAGGATGCCCTGGTTCATCACATTGGCCTGGGCGAGGACAGAGACCCCCGCCTGCTGGATGATCTGCTCCTTGGCCATCTGAGCCGTCTCGAACGCGAAGTCCGCGTCGCGAATCGTGCTCTCAGCAGCGATCATGTTCGCCTCGTAGGTCTCGGTGTAGCTCAGGGCAGAGTCCAGGCGGTTCTGGGCCGCGCCATAGCTGGAGCGGTACCCGGCCACCGTGTCCAGCGCGGTGTCCAGCGTGTCGATGGCCGACTGGGCCCCGGTCGCGGTCGACATGTCGATGGTGCCGGTGTCGATACCCAGCACGGTGGACCGCACGTCGCCCAGGGACAGGGTGATCCGGTCGCTGGCCGTGTTGTCGATGCCGACCTGGACCGCCATCTGGGTGGTGCCACCGTTGGTCAGGGCGGTGCCGTTGAACTCGGTGCCCTCCGCGATGCGGTCGACCTCGGCGGCGAGCTCCTGGTACTCGGTGTTGATGTACCCGCGCTCGGTGTCGCTCAGCGTCTCGGAGCTGGCCTGGACGGCGAGCTCCCGCATCCGCTTCACGATGTTTGAGATCTCGCCGGTGGCTCCATCGGCCGTCTCGGTGATGGAGATGCCGTCGTTGGTGTTCCGACGCGCCACGGCTGCCGATCGGGAGCGGGCTGAGAGCCCTTCGGCGACCGCCAGTCCAGCGGCGTCATCGCCGGCTCGGTTGATACGGAGACCGGAAGAAATCCGGCCCATTGTCCTCTCCAGCGACCGCGTACTTCGATTGAGATCGAAGCCCGCACTCATGCTGGAGATGTTGCTCAGTGTGAGCGCCATCTCGATGTCTCCTTCCTCGGGGTGAGGAAATGACGAGGGGAGGACCTCGTCTGGACATCGGATCGGCGAAGGGCGACCGCTTTATTAGCGATCGCCCTAAGAAAAGTGCTCAAGCGGGGCCCCGAGCGGCCGAAGGCCCAGGGCCCCGATGAGAGCCGGATGCGCTACCCGAGCAGGGCCAGCGCTCCCTGGTTGATGATGTTCGCCTGGGCCAGGACCGACACGCCGGCCTGCTGCAGGATCTGGCTCTTGGCCATCTCTGCGGTCTCGTAGGCGAAGTCCGCGTCCCGGATCTGCGACTCGGCGGCCGCCAGGTTCTCGGTGTAGGTCTCCATGTTGCGCAGGGAGCTGTCGAGCCGGTTCTGGACCGCACCGTAGGACGAGCGGTAGCTGCTGACGGTGTCCAGGGCGGTGTCGAAGGTGTCGATGGCCGACTGGGCCGTCGTGGCGGTGGACAGGTCCACGGTCCCGGTGTCGATGCCGATGACCGTCGTGCGCAGGTCGCCGACCGTGATGCTGATGCGGTCATTGGCGGTGTTGTTGATGCCGACCTGCACGTCGAGCTGGGTGACCGCGCCATCGCCCAGGGCGGTGCCGTTGAATTCGGTCGAGAGCGAGATGCGGTCGACCTCGTCGGCCAGCTGCACGTACTCCTCCTGGATGTACGCCCGCTCGTCGTCGTCGAGGGTCTCCGAGCTGGACTGCACGGCCAGCTCGCGCATCCGCTTGATCACGTTGACCACCTCGCTGGTCGCGCCTTCTGCGATCTGCACCACCGACACGCCGTCGTTGATGTTGCGCATCGCGACCCGGCCGGACCGGTAGGCCGCGGACAGGTTCTCGGCGACCGCCATGCCGGCGGCGTCGTCGGCGGCCTTGTTGATCCGCAGACCGCTCGAGATGCGGGTGAAGGTCCCAGACAGGTCCCGACTGGTCCTGTTCAGGTTGGTGAGGGCGTTCATCGACGCCGTGTTGGTGTTTACCGTGAGGGCCATGAGGATTCTCCAGTTCAAGTCTGGAGATCCCCTCGGATCACGGGATCGAGTGTTCAAGCGGTCCGGCGTCGGCGTCGGCCTGACGCCCCAGACCAATGGCCGTCTCGGACTCGATCAGGAGCACCGTGCCACGGCCGTGCTTGCGCTCTACCACGGCATCGAGTTGCTCAAAGGTGCGGTCGGGCAGCTGGACCACCACCTCGAGGGCCTGGCCCTGGAGAAGACCGGGCACGGGCGACACGTGGAAGCGCAGGTGCTCCGTGCGCCGGTCCACACAGCGCTGCAAGTGGTCATCCTGGGACAGGTCTACGTACAGGCTGGGGAGCTCGCCGTGTTCGAACACCCCGGGCACGCCCTCGGGGGCCCACCAGTCCTGGCCGCCGGTGCCCCCGCGGCCACGGGCCATGGCTTCCCGCAGGGCCTTGCTCGTGGGAAAGGTCTTGGAGCGCTTGCGCCGCTTGGGCGTGACCGAGCCGGTGATCGTCGGCGCCTTGACCGGGTTCTCGGGGTCTCCCTGTTGACGGACCTTGCGCAGCCGGGGTTCGTCGGAGCCGCGGAGGAGCCGGTAGCTGCCCTTGTGCAGAAACGTGTCCACGTCGCCTTCGGCCGGCATGGTCGACGCCTTGCGGATCATGACCTCGAGGGGAATCGGGTCCTCGCCCCCCACCCTCACGAAGATCGTGCGCGGACGTCCGGGCAGGATGCGCTGCTTGCAGGAGAAGCGGATCTCGCCCCCCGACAGCCACCAGGCCAGGGCCCGGACCTTGCCGTAGTCCCCTTCGATGTGAAGGGGCAGGGGCTTGAGCAGCTGGCGGCTGCGCCTTGCGGGGGAGGAGGCCAGGTCGGGCTCGGTCTTTGGGGGGGGCCGGGATCGCCGAGGTCCTCAGTCTACGTCATCCGAGCCGGGTCCCCGGCAAAAGGCGACCTGGCGGCACACGCGGGTGCCGGGTCTGGCATCCTGGGCGCGGTGATCGCCAGCCGCTACACCCTGCACGAGCAGCTCGGAGAGGGTGGGGTGGCCTACGTGCACCGGGCCCTGGACGAGCGCACTGGGGACTGGGTGGCACTCAAGCTCCTGCGACCGGGCCTGCCCGCGTCCAAGGGCCTCCGGGCCAGGTTCCGGAACGAGGTCCGCGCCCTGGCGACCCTGAACCATCCCCACGTGGTCCAGGTCTACGACTTCGGTGCGACCGACAACACCCTGTGGATCGCGATGGAGCTGGTCGAGGGGGCCACCCTGCGGGACTGGATGCGGGTCCACGGGGCCATGCCGGCGCGACTCGCGGTCGACGCGGTGCTCCAGGTGTGCTCGGCGATCGCTGCCGCGCACGATCAGGGGATCATCCATCGAGACGTCAAGCCCCACAACGTGCTGGTCGATGCGCGCGGGTGGTGTCGGGTGGTGGACTTCGGGCTCGCCCGACTGGTCCAGGACCGGACGAGCGTGACGCGGACCGGGCTCACCATGGGCACCTGGGGCTACATGTCTCCGGAGCAGTCCGCCGACGCCAAGCGGGTGGACGGTCGGACCGACGTCTTCGCCCTGGGCGCCACGCTGCTCGCGCTCCTGTCGGGAAAGGATCCCGTGGACCCGACCCGCGACGTCACGCGGCTCGCCGACACGGTGCCCGAGCCGCTGCAGTGGCCTCTGACCCGGTCCACGATGGCGGAACCGGACCACCGGCATGCCAGCGTGGCCCGCCTGGCGCGTGCTCTGGGGAGGGCCCGGGACGTCCTGCCGCCGGCACCGCCCGGCACACCTGCGCTGCACATGTCGCTGTCGCCGCCGCCGCCGACCCACCCGACCGTCCTGCCCTGAGGCCGCGGCTCAGTTACGCCTCAGGGGCTCGCTGCGGGTGGGTCATGGGGACCCTGAGATCAGACCGCAGAACCTGATCCGGCTCGAACCGGCGGAGGAAAGCGAGGATGAGCAAGCAAGATCCCTACGAGGGCTACGAGAGCTTCAACGGCGGCCTGTCCCGCCAGGTGCGCGTCGGCGAGCTGGGGGTGCCGTTCCGGGACATCCCCTTGAGCACGGGCGAAGTGCACCGGGTCTACGAGACCGCGGGGCCCCAGGGCCACGACGTCCGGCTGGGCCTGCCCCGGAACCGGGCGGCCTGGATCGCCGAGCGGGAGCAGCGGGGCGACACGAACTTCAGCCAGCTCCACTACGCCCGGCGGGGCATCGTGACCCCCGAGATGCGCTTCGCGGCGATCCGCGAGAACATGGATCCGGAATTCGTGCGGGCCGAGATCGCCGCCGGCCGCGCGGTGCTGCCGGCGAACAAGCGCCACCTGGAGCTCGAGCCGATGCTGATCGGCCGCAAGTTCCTGTGCAAGGTCAACGCCAACATCGGCAACTCGGCGGTCACCAGCTCCATCGAGGAAGAGGTCGAGAAGCTCCAGTGGTCGCTGCGCTGGGGCGCGGACACGGTCATGGACCTGTCCACGGGCACCGACATCCACGAGACCCGGGAGTGGATCCTGCGCAACTCGCCGGTGCCCATCGGCACCGTGCCCATCTACCAGGCCCTGGAGCGGGTCAACGGCAAGCCCGAGGACTTGGACATCGAGCTCTTCCTGGATGTCTTGCGGGAACAGGCCGAGCAAGGGGTGGACTACTTCACCATCCACGCCGGCGTGCTGCTGCGCTACGTGCCCATGACCGCCAGCCGCATCACCGGCATCGTGTCCCGGGGCGGCTCGATCATGGCCAAGTGGTGCCTGCACCACCACCAGGAGAACTTCCTCTACACGCACTTCGACCGCATCTGCGAGCTCATGAAGGAGTACGACGTCACGTTCTCCCTGGGCGATGGCCTGCGACCCGGCTGTCTGGCCGACGCCAACGACGAAGCCCAGTTCGGCGAGCTGCACACCCTGGGCGAGCTCACGAAGATCGCCTGGGAGCACGACGTCCAGGTGATGATCGAGGGGCCCGGCCACGTGCCCATCGACAAGATCGCCGAGAACATGAGCGAGCAGCTCAAGCACTGCTACGAGGCGCCCTTCTACACCCTGGGACCCCTCGTCATCGACATCAGCCCCGGGTACGACCACATGGCGTCGGCCATCGGTGCCGCCATCATCGGCAGCCAGGGCTGCTCGATGTTGTGCTACGTCACGCCCAAGGAGCACCTGGGCCTGCCGAACAAGGAAGACGTCAAGCAGGGCCTCATCGCCTACAAGATCGCGGCCCACGCGGCCGACGTGGCCAAGCACCACCCGGGTGCCCGGGACCGGGACGACGCGCTGTCCAGGGCGCGCTTCGAGTTCCGGTGGGAGGACCAGTTCAACCTGGCCCTCGATCCGGGCATCGCGCGGGAATACCACGACGAGACCCTGCCAGCCCAGGCCGCCAAGACCGCGCACTTCTGCAGCATGTGCGGTCCTCGGTTCTGCTCGATGAAGATCTCCCAGGACGTGCGGGACTACGCGGCGGCTCAGGGCGTGGCGGACAGCGACGCCCTGGAGCTGGGACTGGCCGAAAAAGCCGCCGAGTTCCAAGACGCGGGCGGCGAGCTGTACGCGCCCGGAAAGTAGGCGCCGACCGCTTCAGGGACAGTCGGTCCGGTCGCCCGCGCGGAGCACCAGGAGAGGCTGGTCGTGGCATCGGACCTGGGTGGCGCCTGTGAGGGCGGTGATCCGCACGCGTCTGGGGGTGCGGTCCACGGCGGCACGTCCGCCGACCTGGATCCAGGCGGGCCCCGCCTCGATGATCACCGGGGGCGCCTGGGCGTCCCTCGTGACCTCGAGGGTGCCCCTGTCCCACAGGATGAGCGGGGCCTGGTCCGTGCCGCCGACGTAGCCGGTGCCGGTCCAGGTCAAGGTCACGCCCGGCGCGACGGTGGCCATCGACAGCGCCTGGGATCCCTGCAGCCCGCGATCCAGACCGACCGGGGGACCCATCGCCAGGTCCTTCAGCCGCTCGGCTGCGTCCGCCGCGGACGGCAGCTCCGGGAGCTCGGGTCCAGGGGCACCGAGCCGATTGGCCGTCTGCAGGGTGCCGGGGTCCGAGCCGGTCCAGAGCCCCACGACCACCAGGACCAGGGCGGCCGCGACCACCACACCCACGCCGCGCCAAGGGAACTCGGGCACCGGGCCGCCGCCGGTCGCGACCCAGCGCTCCACCCTGGCGATCGCGCGGTCCTGGGCGCCGGGCCGATCCGAGTCCATGCTGCCCAGCAGCGCTCGGGCGAGCTGTCCGTCTGGAACCGCGTCTTCCAGCCGATCCAGGACGGCCTCGGCGTCCCCGGGCGGGGGCTCCAGGACCGCGAGCAAGCGCCTGAGATCGTGGCTGCCCCCGCTCATCCGGCCTCCGCCTGGCTCAGCTCTGCCAGCAGCAGGCGGACGCCCGGTGCCCGGCGAAGACGCTGGCGGCCGAGCCTGAGCCGGCTCTTGACCGTGCCCACCGACACCCCCAGGAGCTCAGCGGCCTGCTGCGCCGTGCGGCCTTCCAGGTCGCACAGGGTCAGGACTTCCCGCTGCCGTTCTGGAACCCTGGCCAGGGCCGCCTGGACCCGCTCGGCGACCTGGCGGTCCGCCAGGACCCGGTCGAGCCCCGGGCTCTCGTCGGCCAGTTCCTCGGCGCCGAACCAGCCCCACTGCCACTTCCTGGCCCGCCGCCGGTGGGTCTTGAGCACCCGTCGCGTGATGCCGAAGAGCCAGGGTTCGAAGGCGCCCAGATCCCGCAGGGCGTGCAGCTTGGTCAGCACGACCACGAACACGTCGTGGGCCACGTCTTCGGGATCGACACCCGGGCCACCCAGGCCCCGGGCCCAGCGGAGCACGGGCTTGAGCCAGCGCCGCACCATCGCCGCTCGAGCATGGGCCCGCTCGGCGAGCACGCCCTGGAGCACGGCGAGATCTTCGGGGGTCAGCGCCATGGGCGGTCAGCCACAGTCGGATCCGTAGCAGGTGAAGGTCTCGTCGTCGCCCAGCTGCAGGACCGAGCCATCGGGCAACATCAGATCGGCGCTGTTGTCCCACGCCTGACCCGGGGCCCCCCAGGCGCAGCTGGTGCTGCGGAGGGTGCTGGTGTCGTGGTCGAGCCGCACTGCAGCGTCGGCCGACTGGTTGGCGGTGAAGCCCGCGCTGCCTGAATTCGAGGCCGTGCACTGGAGGGTGGCATTCACTCCCACCCAGACCGCGGACCCCGACGCCGCAGTGTGGTCACGGACCCAGGAGTCTTCGAGCGTGACCGCGCCGTACTTCATGACGCTCAGGCCTGCGCCGTGGGAGGTGGCTTCGTTGCGTGTGATCTCGGTCTCCACCACCGTCAGCCCGCTGTCGGCGCACACCCCGCCACCGTGCCCGTCGGCCCCGGTGGCCCGATTGCCGGAGATCTCGGCTTGCTCCAGGGTCCACGTCACAGAGGACTTCACCGCCACGCCGCCGCCGCACCCGGCCGTGGCCTCGTTGTCCTGCAGGGTGAGTGACTCGACCGTCGTGTCGCTGCCCCAGAAGTAGACCCCGCCGCCGTCGCCCGCTGCGGTGTTGCCGGTGGCGGTCAGTCGGAACACCTTGCCGGGCCAGCCATAGAGCCACCCGCCTCCCCCTTCGGCCCCGGCTTCGTTGTCCGTCAGGCTGACGTCGATCAGGTCCAGCCGGTAGGGATAGCCCCAGAGCCCTCCGCCCTGGCCCCCGGTGGACTGGTTGCCGGTGAACGTGGACTCGTAGACCGAGAGCACCTCCTGACCTGCGACATAGGCGCCCCCGCCATCGTCTCCGGCCACGTTGTCGCTCACCACCACGCCCTCGAGCTCGGTGTAGCCGTACCCGGTCACGATGATGGCCCCACCCCAGTGGCTGGCGGAGTTGGCCTCGAAGGTGCTGTCCACGATGGTGAGGGTCTGGCCCGACGCGGTGTAGACGGCGACCCCGCCGCCGGCCCCCAGGGTGGCGTGGTTGTCGGTAAAGGCCGAAGAGCGGATCGTGACCGGCGACTCCCGGGCTGCGATCGCGCCGCCGTCATCGGCGTGATTCCCCACCAGGGTGCAGTCGTCGACGGTCAGCGAGCCGGCAGCGTTGGCCTGGATCGCCCCGCCCTCCTTGGCGCTTCCCCCGCTGAGCGTCAGGTCTGTCAGCGCCCACGAACCCTCGCTGGGCACCTTGACCAGGCCCCCGGCGGCCACGGACACACCGTCGATCACCGAGAGTCCGTCCAACGTGACCTGGGCGCTGGCGCCCTGGATCACGCGGACCGCGCCGGCTCCGCTCAGGACCACTTCGTCCCTGCCCCCGATGCCGACCACCGCGATGCCGTGTCCGTCCAGGGACAGAGGCACGGTCCAGGTCCCGGGGCAGATCGCCAGGGTGCCCGACGCGGCGAAGACCTGTCGGTCCGTCTCGACGGCCCCCAGCGATGCCCAGGTCTCGGACAGGTCCGTCGGCACGCCCTTGGTGCTGAACCACGTGACCCGGCCCCTGTCGTCGTCCCAGTCCTGGCTGCAGTCCGACCAGATCCCGTCGCAGTGTTCGAGCGCTCCCGGGTAGACGGACGGATCGTCGTCGTCACAGTCGCTGCCATCGGTCAGGGTGTCCGGCGGTTGCTCGCACGCCCAGGTGGGGAGGGCCGCGTCCCCGAATCCGTCGCCGTCGGCGTCGGGGTACCAGGCGGCCTCCTCGCAGTCGGTGCCGGTGTCGGTGGCGGTGTCCGTCTGCGGCGCGGGCCCGGTGTCCGTGGGCCGCTCCGTGTCGCTGGTGCTCGTCGGCTCCCCACAGGCTGCCAGGGTCCAGAGCAGGGGCATCGCTGAGAACATGTCGGCTCCAGTGCCCGCCACCCGCGGGTCGTCAGGGCATCAGTGCCACGCGGGGGGCGCAGCGATCACTCTTTCTCGCCGCCCGCGAACCGACCCGGACAAGTCCCAGACACAAGGAGACCGTCCGGCCCCCCGGGCTGGATTAGGCTCTCCTGTCGATCCCGAGGGTGCCATTGTCGAATCGCTCCACCAGTGGCCGCGCCGACCTGGCGGCGTGGCTGGCCGACCAGCCCGACGACTTCTTGGTGTCGGCGCGACTGCTCGGGCTGCTCCAGGCCCAGGACTGGTCCGCAACAGAGCACGCCCGCCACGGCCCGGCGCTGGCCCAATACGGCCAGGTCGTCGCCCGGGAACTCGACGGGGTCGCCGCCCAGAACAACCAGCCGGCCAACCTGCCTCGCCTGGCGGGCTGGGACGGCATCGGCCAGGCGTCGGACCCGGTCCAGCACCACCCGACCTGGTGGCAGGCCGGCCGGCTGATCTACGGCTCGGGCATCATGGCGGCCTATGGCGATCGGCCGGTCTCCCACCGGGCGATCCTGTCCCTGTTCTACCTCTCGAGCCACGTGGGCGAAGGCGGACACAACTGCCCCTTGGCCTGCACCGCGGGGGCGATCCGGGCGCTCCAGGCCTTGGGCACGCCCGAGCAACGGGACCGCTTCCTGCCGCGCCTGCTCGATTCGGACTTCGACACCAACTTCACCGCGGCTCAATTCCTGACCGAGGTCCAGGGTGGCTCCGATGTAGGGGCCAACGCGACCGTCGCCAGGCCCCAGCCCGATGGGTCCTGGCGCATCCACGGCGAGAAGTGGTTCTGCTCGAACATCGACGCCGACGTGATCATCATGAGTGCCCGGCCCGAGGGCCAGCCCGCCGGGACCCGCGGCCTGTCCATGTTCCTGGTGCCTGCGGTGTTGGCCGATGGCACGCGGAACCACTTCAAGGTGCGCCGCCTCAAGGACAAGCTCGGCACCCGGTCCATGGCATCGGCCGAGCTGGACTTCCATGGCGCCGTGGCCGAGCCCTTAGGGCCCATCGCATCTGGCTTCGTGAACCTGATGACCCTGGTGATCAACACCAGCCGGCTCTACAACGCCTTTGGCTGCGCCGGCATCGCCCAGCGCAGCTACCTGGTCGCCAGCGGCTATGCGCGGCACCGTCGCGCATTCGGCCAGCCCATCGCCGCCTATCCGCTGGTCCAGGAGACCCTGGCCCTGATCCTGGCCGACGCCGAGGCCTGCCTGGCCGGCAGCTGGATGCTCGCCGGGCTCCAGGAACGGCTGGACGCGGGCCAGGCCACGGACACCGAGCGAGGGTTCTTCCGGGTCGCGCTGAATCTCAACAAGATGCGCACGGCCCAGCTGGGCCACGACGCCGTCTGCCGCGGCATCGAGGTGCTGGGGGGCAACGGCGCCATCGAGTCCTTCTCGGTGCTTCCCCGCCTGCTGCGGGACAACGTGGTCTACGAGAACTGGGAGGGCACCCACAACACGCTGATGCTCCAGGTCCTGCGCGACTGCAAGCGGCTCGAGCTGCACCACGCCTTCTTCCAGACCCTGGCCGAGCGCCTCGACGAAGACACCCTGGCCGGGCCCCGGGCGGCGTTCGAGTCTCTGCTCCAGGCCCCGCCGGACCTGGCGACCCTCCAGCTCCGCCCGGTGTGTGTCCAGCTGGCCACCCTGGTCCACCTGGCTGCCCTGGCGCCGATCCAGGACCCCCGGGTCCGCGGCCGCGCCCAGCTCACCCGGATGCACCACCTGGACGGCGTCGTGGACCGGGACGCCAGCTACCTGGCGCTGGTCGGCGAGGCGTGGCAGCAGTGAGTCCGACGGGACGCGCCGGTGGCCTGCACGAAGTCCTCGCCATGGGGGGGTGGCGGGCGTGGATCCTCGACGGCGAGGACCGGGTGCTCAAGGGCCTGGGCTGCCACGAGGCGCCCATCAGGGTGGGGGAGACCCTGGACGCCGCGCTGGGCGACGTCGCCGAGGCGGCTCGGACGGCCCTTGCCGAGCTCGAGGCCTCTGGCGTGGCTGCGCCACGGCCGCTGGCCCGGGACGCCAGCCGCGAGGTGATGGCCTTCACCCACCAGGACGGCCGTGCCGTGGGCGTGCGCAAGGCCGAGGCGCCTCGGCTGCGGCTGGACGCCCGGGATCGGGTCGGTGTGCTGTTGGGGGCGGCAGAAGGACTGGGGGGTGCCGCGACCGAGGAAGAGGTCCTGAAGCACCTGGCCGAGGTCGCCGGCCAGGATCTGGGAGACGGCGCTGGGGTCTGGAAGCGGGCCGGAGAGAGCCTGGTGCTGCGCAGCGGCTGGGGGTTGCCGGATCTGCTTCCCCTGGAGATCGCCCATGGCCCGTCGGCCCTGTGGGAGGTCCTCCAGGCAAGAGCCCCCCTGGTCACCGGCGACGTGCTCGAGGACCCGCGATTCCAGCTGCACGCCGCGGACCGGTTGATCCAGAGTTCCGGCGCTCGAGCGGTGGCCCTGCTGCCCTTGCGCACGGCGGGTCGGGACCTGGGCATCCTATTGGTGGCGTGGCGCAGCCGCGGCCTGCCCACCACCGAGTTGCTGCGGGCCCTGCGACAGCTCGCCAGCATCGGCGCGGTGGCCCTGGACCGCGCGGGCTCGGCCGACGACCTCGCCGCCCAGCATCGGCTCCTCCAGGCCGTGCTCGACGCCGCGTCGGACGGCGTGCTCGGGTTGGATCGGACCCGCAAGGTCGTGTTCGGCAACCTGCGGGCCCAGCAGCTCCTGGGGCGCAGCGAAGCCGAGCTGGCGGCCCTGGGCTGGGCCGACCTGCTGTGGCCAGACCCCGCGACCCGCCTGGCGGCGCTCCAGGCGCTGGTGGCCGGCCCCCAGGACTCGCTGGCCGACCCCATCGACGCCACCCTCGAGGACGACGAGCGCCCCACCCGCGAGCTCCAGCTCACCAGCACCCGCTGCGCCGGACCGGGTGGCGAGCCCCTGACCCTGGTCTTCCTGCGCGACGTCACCGAGCGGCGCCGGGCCCGGGCCCGGGCCATGGCCGAGCAGAACTTCACCCGTCTGGGCCGCCTGGCTGGCGGCATCGCCCACGACTTCAACAACCTGCTGGGCGCCATCCTGGGACACGCCGACCTGATCCGGAACGCCCCTCGCGCAGACGACCACATCATCACCCGGGCCACGACCATCGCCCAGGCCGCCGTCCGTGGGTCGCGCCTGAGCAATCGCCTGCTGGCCTTCAGCGGCAGCGGGACCATCCGGCCCCAGCCGGTCGACCTCGAGGTCGAGGTCCAGCGCGGGGTCCGGCTGTTCCGGTCGACACTGCCCGTCGACGTGGACCTGACCACGGTCGTGGGCATTGGGCTGGTCCCAGCCCTGGCCGACGCGGGGCAGTTCTACCAGGCCCTGGTCAACCTGCTCGCCAACGCCCGGGACGCGGTGGGTGCGAGCGGCCGCATCCAGGTTCGGATCGAGCTGGCCAGCCCGCCCGACGGGGTGGCCTGGGCCAGCCCCGAGCTCGATCGGACGGGGGACTTCGTGAGGGTGTCGGTCCAGGACTCGGGTGCCGGGTTCACCCGGGCAGCCCAGCGCCACCTGTTCGAGCCCTTCTTCACCACCAAGACCGACGGCCACGGCCTGGGGCTCAGCGCGGTCCAGGGCATCCTGGCCGCCCACGGTGGGGCCCTGGACGTGCGAAACCAGGACGGCGCGGTGGTCGAGCTCTACCTGCCGGCCGCCCCCCAGGAGCAGGCCGCGGCCGATCCTCAGGGCCCGGATCGCATCCACCAGCAGATGATCTGGGCCGTCGACGACGAGACCGTGCTGCTGGAGTTCATCGACCTGGCGCTGGGCGCTCGGGGCTACCGGGTCGTCAGCTTCAGCGATCCGCAGCAGGCCCTCGATGCCGCTCGAGAGTGTGCCGAGCCTCCGGTGTTGCTGGTGCTCGACGTGGTCATGCCCGGCCTGACCGGGCCTCAGCTCCTGGTCGAGCTGCGCAAGCTTCCCGCCTTTGCGCCGCTGCCCGTGATCTGGTCGTCCGGCTACAGCCCGGACTCGGTCGATCTGGGCGAGACCGGCGACGACGTCGTGTTCCTGCAGAAGCCTTACACCGGTCGTGAGCTCGCGCGGACGATCCAGGGCCTGGTGGTCCCGGGCAACGGCGCTACTCGCTGAACCCCAGGCGGCAGTCCCGCGTCTCCTCGTAGACCGGCTCCAGATCCTGCTCGACCACCACGTTGTCGGGCACGCGCACGTAGGCGACCTCCCAGCGGTCGGACTGTTTCAGCTCGCGGGTGAAGCTGCGCTCAAGCACCCCGGCGATGTAGAAGCGCACCGTGGCCTCGGTGGGGCCGCCGCCGTTGTCGCGGAAGTAGAAGACCTGGGTGTAGTACTCGCCGTCGATGGGCGCATCGACGTTGATGTTCTCGGGGCCGTAGCCGTAGCGGTCGTCGAGATCGAGCCGGCAGTCGTCGATGTCGTCGGTGAGCGAGCCCCACAGCGGGTTCGGGTTGCAGTAGCAGCAGTCGCCCGGGATCAGGTAGAACTCGCTCCCGGGCCCGTCCAGCAGGTGCAGGTCCAGATCGGAGTTGTTGGTGTTCCACACCAGCTCGATGTGGATCAGGTCTTCGGGGATGGCCTCGATCACGTGCTTGGTGGGGGCCGAGGTCACGCCGGCGTCGTTGACCACCTGGAGCTCGGCCCAGTAGGTGCCGGCCACGTCGACCTGGAAGCTGGTGGTCACCGCCTCGGTCGCGTTGAGCTCGGCCCGGGAGCCGTCGGGGAGCTTGGTCAGGGACCACGCGTACTCGGTGATGGTGCCGCCGTTCGGGTCGTAGCTGTCGCCCCCGTCCAGGGTGACCAGCTCCGGGGGATCGACCTGGGCGGGGCCGTCGATGACCGCCACGGGGTAGTCGTACTCGCCGCCGCCGTTGCCCAGGATGGTGACCTCGACCACCGGCTCGTCCGGGTCGTTGGACGCCAGGGTGAAGGTGCCGTGGTCGCCGTCGGTGTGCTCGGGCAGGTACGAGATGGCCACCGTGGCCACGGTGTCGCTGTCCAGGGTGAAGCCACCCGGGTCGCCCACGATCTGGAACACCCCGCCGCCGGTCTGGCTGGTGTCTCCGATGAGCAGCGGGCCGTCGCCCTTGTTCTCGACCGTGAAGAACTCGACGGCTGGGCTGCCAGCGTCGACGCTGCCGAAGTCGACCGAGATGGGGTCCACGTGGATGTCGGGCGTGGGCCCGTCGCCGCCGACGCCGGTGATCGGGATCTCCAGGGCCGGCAGCTCCTGTTGGTTGTTCTCCAGGGTCAGGACGTCGGCGTAGTCCAGGTAGTTGGGCGGGGAAAAGGTGACGTCGATGGTGACCCGGTCGTCGACCGCCAGCTCGATCTCGTCGCCGGGCACCGAGAACACGGTGCCGTCGGCCAGGGTGGCGGACAGGATCTTGAGGGCCACCTCGCCGGTGTTCAGGACCTCGATGCCCAGGGTCTCGGAGTAGTCGACCACCACTTCGCCGAATTCCAGGGTCTCGGGCGACACGGCCCAGTCGGGCTCCAGGGCGCGGACGTTGGTCTCTGTCGGGCAGCCCAACAGCGTCAAGGTGGCGAGCATGAACATGGGCTGCCACCCTATCCGGGCCTCACCCGGGCCGTCGACGCTCTGTCGAGGTAGAAAGGACCATGCCCCGCCTGTTGTTGCTGTTCATCGCCTGCACCGGCTGCCGCTCTTGCGGCGCGCCGTCGGCGACCAACAGCGACTCCACGCCCACCGACTCCGTGGACACCGCAGAGACGGGGGAGACCGGCGACACGGGCGAGACCGGCGACACGGGCCCCGAGCCCTTGTGCCCCCAGCCCGAGGTCGAGCCCAACGACCACAAGACCGATGCGTCGCCCATCACGATGACCTGGTGGGCCTGCGGGGCGTTCGACGACCCCGACGAGAACGACTGGGACCACCTGTCCTTTGCCGTCGAGCGGGGCGACGCCGTCAGCGACACCTGGATCGAGATCGACGTCGACGCGCTGAACCGCGCGTCCGTCGCCGACCCGGAGCTCATCGTCTACGGCCCGGTCGACGACGGCTTCCTGGTCGAGGACTTCGATCGCGAGACCGACCCCTACGTGGTCTTCCCCGTCAGCGACGACGGCGAGTTCACCCTGGCCCTGTACGACAAGTACGCCGGCAGCGGTCCCGACTACGGCTGGTTCCTCAGAGTGCTCGAGGGCAAGCAGCCCCTGGAGTGGGACCTCGAGGAGGTCGAGCCCAACGACACCCTGGGCGATGGGCTGGTGGCGCTGGTCGACGGCGAGCGGGTCTACGGCGTGTGCAGTGACGCCTTCGACCTGGACTGGTTCGTCTTCGAGCCCCAGCCCGACCAGCCCTATGTGACCTTGTCGATCATGGCGAACAACCTGGGCTCTCCGCTGGACGCACGGCTGGCGATCTACAACTCGCTGGGCACCAAGCTCGAGGTCGCCACCCAGGGCATCGGCGACACCTATGACAAGGACCCGGTGGTCTCGGTGCCGGTGGACCCAGAAGAGACCTACTACGTCTCGGTCCGTGTCGAGAGCGACGAGAGCACCCAGGTGGGTGGCAGCGCGTTCTGGTACGTGCTCGACGTGGCCATCACCGACGAAGACACTACTGGATAGGGACCCCGATGACCGTGATGCTGGCCCTGAGCCTGGTCGCCTGCACCGACGACGGCACTGAGCTCGTCGACTCGGGAAGCACCGCTGCAGACAGCGGGACCTCCGACACCCAGGACACCCAGGACACCCAGGACACCTCGCCGCCCTGCACCATCGCGGTGAGCGGCACCGAGCCGGCGGCCGACGCCGCCGAGGTGTTCTGGCGGGACCCGCTCCAGGTCTGGTTCGACGGGTCCTTCCTGGACCGATCCCTGCCGGGGGTGAGCCTGACGCTGGACGTCGACGGCAGCGCCGTGGCCGCAGCCCAGGACTGGGACGAAGGGGTGGACTCGGTGGTCGTCACGCCGAGCCAGCCGTTGATGCCAGAGACGGCGTACACCTTGACCGTCGACGCCTGCGGCGTGACCTCCGCCGTGCCATTCACCACCAGCGTCTACGGCACACCGCTCACCGACGGCTCGGAGTCCCTGCGAGACCGCACCTGGGTGCTCCAGACCGGCAACGTGGACTGGACCGAGCCCGACGGCGCCGCCGAGCTGCTCAACGCCTTCTTCACCGATCCGCTGCTCATCGGCGTGCAAGACGTGCGCGGCGACACCATCGATCTCCTCGTCGCGATGGGCGTGTTCACGGACCTGGCGGGCTTCGAGCAGCTGCCCGGGTTGGGAACCTGGGACGTGTTCGACGTCGATCTGTCCCAGGGGGCCTGGTTCTCCGCCGTGGCTGAAGCCATCACCTTCACCTACGACACGGTGCCCATCGACGTGCACGACTTCGCCCTCCAGGGGACCTTTGCGCCCGACGGCTCGGTCATCGCCGGGGCGAGCATCCAGGGGCTCGTAGACACCCGCAACATCGCGTTGTTGTTCGGGCTGGACCAGCCGGACTTCATCTGCACGACCTATGCGCGGGACTACAACCTGGAGTGCACGGACTGCCCCGACGGCGAGTTCCTGTGCATGGACCTGGCCGGCGAGCACATCTCCCTCGACGAGCAGCCCGGTCTGACCCTGGAGCGGCTCCCCCAGGACCAAGACACCGACACCCAGTCCGCCCTGACCGGAGAGTGCCCGTGAGCGCCTTGTGGCCCCTGCTTCCCTTGCTGGCCTGCAACGGCGGCACCACCTCGGACTCTGGCAGTGCGACCGACAGCGGCGGCACGGGCACGACCGGCACCACCGGCACGGACTGCCTGCAGACCTGGTACGCCGACGACGACGACGACGGCTACGGCGGCACGCGCACCACCGAGTCTTGCGACCACCCCGGAGACGGCTGGGTCTCCAACGATCGGGACTGCGCCGACAACGACCCCAACACCTTTCCCGGCGCGGCCGACGACACGTGCGACGACTGGGACCAGGACTGCGACGACGCGGTCGACGAGGACGCCGGCGACGCTGTGACCCTGTACCTCGACGACGACCAGGACGGCTTTGGTGACCCCGGCGCGTCCATCGAGTCCTGCGAGGATGACCTGCCCGGGTACTCGGACAACGCCAAGGACTGCGACGACTCCGAGCCCGGCGTGAACCCGGGCGTCGCCGAGGTCTGCGGCGACGGCATCGACAACGACTGCGAGGACGATGCCGCCGTGTGCCGCCGCACCGGCACCACCGCCCACGACGCCGGCGACGGACACCTCCAGGGCGTCGAGCAGTACGACTTCCTGGGCAGCGCCTTCAGCGGGGTGGGGGACCTGGACGGCGACGGCCACGACGACTTCGCGGTCGGGGGCAAGGGCGATCCATACTACTGGGCCAACGGCTCCGATCGCGGCGTCCTGGTGTCCTATGGGCCGCACGATCCCAGCGCCACGCTGACCTCGCTGGTCGAGCTCCAGTCCGGCGGCGAGGCCCGGCTGGCCGGCGCGGCCCTGGCCGACGTGGGCGACCTGGACGGCGATGGCCTGGACGACCTGGTCATGGGCGCACCCTCGTGGCTCTGGGGTTCTGACTTCGGCGTCGTCTTCTTCCACTCCGGTCCTGTCAAGGCGGGCGAGAGCCTGAACGACTGCTGTGCCGCCCTGATCGGGGACGCCCAGGACTACGGCTCCACGGGTCTCTCCCTGGACGGCGGGAGCGATCTGACCGGTGACGGCCAGCCCGATGTCGCCATCGGGGCCCCGCTGACCGCTGCGACCGGCCGCTACACCGACGGCGTGGTCCACCTGGTGTCCGGCATGTTGCCGGGGGACCGAGGGGCCGGCGAGTTCATCTCCCTGCGCGGCGAGTCCGACACCAACAGCATGTTCGGTCAGCACCTGGCCGATCTGGGCGACACCGACGGCGACGGCTTCGGCGATCTCCTGGTGGGCGCGTCCCAGGACTACACCAACGACTACCGAGGCCGCGCCTACCTGTTCCTGGGGCCGATCGATGGCGATCGCGACGCTGTGGATGCCGACGCGATCATCGAAGGGCCCTACGAGTCCATGTACCTGGGCCACGACGTGGCCGCGGCCGGGGACCTGAGCGGCGACGGCTACCGGGACCTGCTGGTGGGCGGCTTCGGTTGCCTGGACACCGCCTGCAACTACGAGGGCTCGGTGCTGGTCATCGAGGGGCCGGTCGACGGCAGCCAGCCCTTTGCCACCAAGGCGGCGACCATCCGCGGTGATGACCGCTACGACCAGCTCGGATGGTCCGTCGACGGCGACTTCGACTTCGACGGCGACGACAACCCGGACCTGTTGGTGGGGGCGCCCTATGCAGACGACCCGGTCACCGGCGACCAGGACGCGGGTGCGGCCTACCTGTTCTACGGCCCCGTCGCGGGGAGCGTCGACGCAGCCGATGCGGACTTCCGGGTGAACGGCTCGACGGAATGGGCCTATGGCGCCTGGCACGTGCGCTCGCTCGGGGACCTGGACGGCGACGGCATCGACAGCTTCGGTGTGGGCGTCCCGGCGGTGAACACGAGCCCTGACTCCGACTACCTGGGGGCGATCGGGGTGTTCGACGGCTGGGGGCAGTAG
>CAZFLE010000104.1:0-25595 GCA_964519895.1 uncultured Enterobacterales bacterium
ACCATGTGCGCCTTCAAGACCCAGCAGCACCGCTGGGCCAAGGGCTCCATCCAGACGGCCCGCAAGCTGCTGCCCCTGCTCCTGCGAGCCCCCGTGGGGTGGCGCGTCAAGGCCGAGTCCCTGGTCCACCTGACCAGCAACCTGGCCTACCCCTTGGTGCTCGTGCTGTCGGTGCTCATGGTGCCCGCCGCCTTGGTCCGGCCCCCGAACATGTGGCGGGTGCTGGGGCTGTTGGACCTGCTCTTCTTCGGCGCTGCCACGCTGTCGATCGCGGCCTTCTATGGGGTCTCCCAGCAGCAGGTCCACACCGACTGGCGCCGCCGCGCCCTGTGGATTCCTGCCGTCATGTCCCTGGGCCTGGGCATGGCGGTGAACCAGACCCGGGCGGTCGTCGAAGCCCTCGGCGGCCTGGACTCGGCCTTCGTGCGCACCCCCAAGTCCGGGTCCCGTCGCGGTGGCCGCTACCGGGCCACCTTGCACTGGTCTGTCGCCCTCGAGCTACTGCTCGCCGCCTGGTTCCTGCTCGGCCTTGTCCTGGCCACCTCCCACGGCCGCTGGACCGCGCTGCCCTTCCTCGCCCTGTTCGGTGCGGGCTTCGCCTGGGTGGGACTGCGCTCGGTGTGGGGCCACACCGGGGACCTCAGGCCGGGGGCGCCAATTGAGGCAGCCGGCTGAAGGGCGCCAGGACTTCGAGCGCGTGCGGTCCCGCGACCTCTTCCGCGCTCGACGAAGTGGCCTGGAGCCCCAAGGCTCGCAGCTCCTGGGGTCGCTCGCACCCCGCCACCAGCAGCGCATAGTGCTGCGCCAGCCGGGCCAACATGAACGCCCGCTGGAGGCCGGCTCCGCTCGGCACCGGGTCCGTCAATAGGCCTGTCCACGGTGGCGCCGTGCGGGCGAGGAGCGCAGCAAAGGCGAGCTCTCCGCTGCCTCGGCCGACGCCTTCGGGGCAGGGCGCGTCCAGCACGAGCCGGGCCCCCGGCAGCAGAGGGGGGCGCGGGGACAGCGCCAGGTAGGTCGCGGCCCTGGACGCCTGGTACAGGTTCGCGGCCTTGGCGGCGGGCACCCGCAACAGGCACGTGGCCACCGGCGCCGGAACGCGCCACCAGGGTTGTAGAGCGGCCGCCGCTCGATCGAGCACGGCGTCCGGATGGCCCGCCAGCCACCGGCCATCGGGCAGGGCCTGGAGGGCGAGCGAGCAGCCGATCCGTCGGCCGAGCGCATCCACCGCGGCCCGGAAGGGGTTGTCGACCAGCCGGCCGACCACCACTCGCGGGTCGCACACCAGCGCCCGCCGGTGCAGGGCGGCCAGGGTCGCCCGGCCGCCGCAGCCCACCGCGACGCCCTTGTGGCCGCCCGAAAGACCCGCGTATTGGTGCAGCTCGACCCGGCCGACGGTGATGACCTGGTCCACGCCGACAAAGGCCGGGTGCACCTCGCAGGGCACCTGGGCGACCCGGCCCAGGGCCACGGTGGCGTCCGGATCGTGGTTCACCACAGGCCATGGGCAGGCCCCCCGCAGAGGCGCCAGCTCCGGTTCTCGCAAGGGTCGGTGGAGTCCCAGGCCGACCACGACCGTCACTCGGGAGAAGCCCGCGAGCAGGGGGACCAGAGCCCCCAGAGCTGCGGGAACGTCGACGTCGCGGGTGCCGTCCGGCACGGCGATGGCCGCGCTGTCACCGCTCAGGGGCCGGTCGAGGCGGGCGAGGGCACCCGCCGGGTCCGGTGCCACCACCACGTCGCCACCAGCAGCGGGGGGTACTCCACCCACGGGATCCACCAGGCCTCCACCCACGTCGAAGTCGCCGGATCGTAGCTGCCCAACACCAGGTACGACAGCAGGACCGTGCTGGCGAGCACCGCCCAGGGCCAGGCGCCGACGATGAGCGCAGGTGCGAGGGGCCACAAGAGATACCAGGGGTGGACCACCGGCGACAGCAGCACCAAGGCGCCACAGGCCCACAGGAGCCAGGTCGCTGGATCCGGTCGCCGCCACAGCGCCCAGCCTGCGACAGCCGCGCCCAGGGCCACGCCGACGACCCTGGCCAGCGAGGGATCTCCGAGCAGCTGTGCCAGGACGACGAAGGCCGACCCGTTGAAGGCCCAGGCCTGGTAGTACCGACCGAAGCCTCGGGCCAGGTCGGGGCCGGCGGCCAGCCAGGGGGCCAGGGCGAGGCCCCAGAGCACGGCCGCCACGAGGGCCAGACCCACCCGGGTGCGCCAGGGACCGCGCGTCCACAGAGGCGCGAGCAGGGCCAAGGGGAGGAGCTTGACCAGGGAGCCGAGCGTGGCCAGGGCCCCGGCCCACAGCGGCCGCGTTCCGGCCCACCACAAGGCGGCCAGCAGCGGAGCCAGGGCCAGGCTCTCCAGGTGGCCGCTGCCGGCGGACTCGAGCACCGGCAAGGGGTGCAGCGCCCACAGGGTCGCGGCCCAGGCCCCCACGCCGCGCCGGCGGGCCAGTCCTGCGATCAGGGCCAGGCAGGCCAGGTCCGCCGCCATCGCCAGCACCTTCCACGCCTGGGCCACCGGAGCGACCCGTGCCACGGCCTCGAACAGCCCCAGCGCCAGCGGGGGGTAGATCGTGCTCACGTCCCGGTGGTTCACCCGCGCCCAGGTCTCGTCGCGCAGGCCGACGAGGGCCGGATCCGAGGGGGCCAGCTGGAAGGGATCCAGACCCGCTGCCAGGACCTTGCCCTCCCACAGGTACCGGTACACGTCGTCGGAGAGCGTGGGCTCCGTGAACAGCAGGAGCAGCCGCAGCCCGACGGCCGCGGCCCCGATTGAGATCGGCAGGCTGGGCACCCGCCGAACAGCCCAGGCGCCGACGGCCGCCGCGGTGGCCCACCCCAGGGTCAGCGCCACGAAGCTCGGCGCGGCCGAGTGCACGTCTCCCAAGGAGACGACGCCTGCGGCCAGGGCCAGACAGGCCGTGGTGGCGACAGCGATCAGCCGCTGGGAAGACCGAGGCATCAGAAGCCGCGATGATAGGCTGAGGGTAGGCGGCTGGGGCAGCCTGGAGGCCGGCGAGTGGCTGATCCGACACCGGGAGAACGCCGCTACCGGGTCATCTTGGTGGACCTTCCGGCGGAGGGTCCAGAGGGCCTGACCGAAGTGCTGCCGCGCCCCAGGCTGTACTCCCACGACGAGATGCCGGTCCTTGTGCGGGTCACCCACGACCTCGAAGCAGCCCAGCACACTGCGAACCGCCTCCACGACGCCGGCGCAGCGGTGGTCGTCGCGACAGAGTGGGGCGACGAGTACCCGTTCTGCTTGGACCACCCTGCCGAGCTGGTCAGCGAGGTGTGCGAGCGCTGCGGACAGGCGCTCTGCTCCCGCTGTCTGCTCGACGCCTCGGGGGCACGCCTTTGTTCTCGCCACCGCCACACCAGCCGGGTTCGGGTGCGCTGGGTCCGGATGCGCCAGCTTCTGGTCATCCTGGTCTTCGGGGTGTTCCTGACCGAGGTCTTCGTCCACCTCCGCGCAGATCGCTACGCCGTGGCGCCCAACTCGACCCTGGTCGTCGGCGTGTTCCAATTCGTGCCCGAGCGCGACCTGCACCACCGGACCGTCGCCGGCCTCAACGCCCGGCCGATCGATGGCTACGAAGGCCCCTCACTCCTCGATCTGCAGGACTGGTTCGAAGGGGAGTACTACCGCTACACCGGCATCCGCCGCCCCTACCTGGCCCTGGACATCCAGGGTCCCTTTGCCGAGGACGTGCGCTCCCCGGATCTGGCCGGCCCCGACGATGGTCCTCTGCAGATCATCTGGCGTTCTCTGGGCTACGTCCGGTTCTGGCGCCAGCTGGCGCGCTCCCGGGGCCTGGAGTTCAACGACTATGCGGCGCGCATCTTCGTGATCTACACCGGTGCCGACGGGGACGTGGCGGCCCACTCCCGCGGCTCCGAGAAGGGGCGCCTGGGCATCGCCTGGATCGATCTCGAGGAATTCAACCCGGCCTACGCCGTGGTGACCCTCGCCCACGAGCTGGCCCACACCCTCGGGGCGAGTGACCGGTACGACGACGCAGACTTCCGGGCCATGTGGCCCGAGGGCTACATCGAACCCTTCAAGGAGCCGCTCTACCCCCAGCGCTACGCCGAGCTCATGGCGGTGGACATCCCCCTGGACACCGACGTCGAGGTGGAGCCTCGGGGCCTGTCCCAGGTCCGCATCGGACACGCGACGGCTGCCGAATTAGGCTGGTTGTCCCCTTCGGCGGCGGACTACTTCTACCGCAACGAGGGGTTGACGCCCGGCGAGCGCCTGGACGTCTCAGACTCCACAGGATCGCCCTGATCCCCCGGATCGAGAACTCTTGACATGACAAGAGTTCTGGCCTAGACCTGTAGGTGTCAGAGACCGTCGAGGCCTGCCCACAGGAGTGACCATGTCCATCCGCCACCTCTCCCTGGCCCTGCTCTCGGTCGGCCTCCTGTTGGCCCCGGGCTGCAACAAGCGCAAGGCCGCCAAGAACCAGGGGCCCGGGGACAACCCGGACGAGGTGCGCACAGCCACCATCGCGTCCCCCGAGGTCGAGGTCCAGGTCATCGCCATCGATCCTCCCGAGGCCGCTGCCGGCGAGATCTTCACGGCCACCGTCTATGGCTCGGGCTTCACCCCGGGGGCTCGGGTGGTGCTCGGTTCCGTCGAGGCCGCAGAGGTCGTCGTGGGCGACGTGAACGCCATCACCCTGACCGTTCCGCCGATGGTCGCTGGCTCGGTCGACGTGACGGTCATCCGGGGCGACGGGGAGCGGGCCACCCTGCGCGGGGGCCTGTCGCTCTATGACGACTTCTACGACCCCAGCCGCTCCGACGACCCTCTGGGGGACGCCTTGGCCGACTGTCTCGGCGGCACCGTCTACTTCGATCTGGATGCCTACCGACTGGACGCCGCCACCCAGGACAACCTGGACGGCCTGGCGCCGTGCCTGGCCCAGCTCGGGGAGTCGCTGGTCATCGCCGGCCACACCGATGACCGGGGGACCTCGGACTACAACATGGCCCTCGGGCAGCGAAGGGCCGAGGCCGTGGCCCGCTACCTGACCTCGTACGGGGTCTCGACCGACCTGATCAAGACCATCTCCTACGGCGAGGAGAGCCCCGCCGAGCGCGGGGGTGGCGAGCAGATCTGGGCCGCGAACCGGCGCGTCGAGCTGTCGGTCCGCTACTGACCGTGCACACGCTGCTGGTCCTGGCGCTGGTGACGGGGCCCGCCTGCGTCATCGATCGGACCGGACAGTCCGCTGTGTCGGACTGGAAGCGCCAGCTCGCGCTCCAGGAGACCCGGATCTCGGACTTCGATCGCAGGCTCGGTCTGCTCGAGTCCTCCCTTCGGGCCCGAGGCCGCCAGGAAGCCGAGAAGATGGATGACCTCGAGGGTGTTCGGGCCGAGGTCCGGCGCCTGCGAGGAGAGCTCGAGCTGAGCCAGCACCGGGTGACAGAGCTCGAGGCCACGACCGGGGTCGTGCGCGACGAGGCGGACATTCGGCTCGAGGGCCTGGGCACGCGCCTCGCCCAGCTCGAGGCCATTCTGGGGCTCGACATGCCGGCGACCGCCGTGAGCGAGACCCAGCCGACCGGAGCCGAGGACGCGGCCCCACCATTGGTGCCCCTGGCGGCGGACTCGGGCAACCCCGACGACCTGATTGCGCTCGCCGGCGAACACCTGGCAGCCGGTCGTGCGCCAGCGGCCCGGGCGGTGCTGGCCCGGTACATCGACGAGAACCCGCAGTCGCCCCGAGTCCTCGAGGCCCGCTTCCAGGTCGCCGAGACCTGGTTCGCAGAGGGCGCCTACCAGCAGGCGGTGCTGGCCTACGAAGACGTGGTGCAGGCCGACACGGCCAGCCAGTGGGCCCCGCGGTCGATGTTGCGCCAGGGGGAGTGCTTCCAGGCCCTGGGCAGGACAGACGAGGCCCGCCTCTTCTGGGAGGACCTGGTGGCGCGCTACCCCCGCTCCCAAGAGGCCTCGCGGGCCAGGGATCGCCTGGACAGTCGCTGAGCGCAGAGTCGCATTGCTCCGGGCCTGGGACCCCGTTAGGTCGGCCGCGACAACGCAATCCCCCCCTGGGAGAGAGCGCCCCGTCGGGTGGCTCTCTTTTTTTTATGTCCGAACTTCGCGACCAGCAGCACGCACTCTTCCAGCTCTTGGAGCCCACGGTCGAGCACCTGGGCTACGAGCTGGTGGCCGTCGAGCTGACGACCGTCCTGGGTCGACGCACCCTGCGGGTGAGCGTCGATCGGCCGGGCGGCATGCAGGTCCATCACTGCACCGCGGTGAGCCGCGAGCTCAACCCGCTGCTCGACGCCGAAGACCCACTTCAAGGCGCCTTCGACCTCGAGGTGTCGTCGCCCGGAGACGAGCGTCCCCTGCAGCGCCCTTCCGACTTCGTGCGCTTCGCAGGGTTCACGGCCCGCGTCCGGCTGGAGAAGGGCGAGGGCCGGCGCAACTACAAGGGCGTGCTGGGTGGCCTGAGCGGCGACGACCTGACCCTCGATGTCGACGGCACGGACCACGTGCTGTCCCTGTCCCAGGTGGAGCGTGCCCACCTGGTGCTGTCCCTCGACGAATACCTCGCACTCGCTGCCGATCCGCCTGAACGGGTCCAGCTCCAAGGAGAGAACCGATGATCGTCTCAGACCTGGCAAGGCTGATCGACGTGGTCCACCGGGAAAAGAACATCCCGCGCGACTCGCTGATCGAAGTCCTCGAAGCCGCCATGGAAGCCGCCGCCCGCAAGCGCTACGGCCAGAATCGCGACATCGAGGCCCAGTACAACGAGGAGCTCGGCGAGGTCGAGCTGTTCGAGTTCCGCACCGTGGTCGACGAGATCGAAGACGACGAGCTCGAGATCCTCATGGAACAGGCCAAGCAGCTCGATCCCGACTGCGAGCTGGGCGACTCCCTGGGCATCAAGATGGACATCCAGATCCTGGGTCGCATCGCCGCGCAGACCGCCAAGCAGGTGATCATCCAGAAGGTCCGCGACGCAGAGCGCGAGATGACCTTCAACGAGTTCCGCGACCGCAAGGGTGACCTGATCACCGGCATCGTCCGCCGCTTCGAGAAGGGCAACATCATCGTCGACCTGGGCCGCGCCGAGGCCGTGCTGCCCCGTCGCGAACAGGTGCCCACGGAGACCTACCGCCAGGGCGACCGGATCCAGGCCTACGTCCTGGACATCACCCGGGCCAGCAAGTCGCCCCAGGTGGTCCTCTCCAGGACCCACCCCGGCCTGCTCATGAAGCTCTTCGAGCTCGAAGTGCCCGAGATCTACGAGGGCATCGTGCGCATCGAGGCTTGCGCCCGCGAGCCCGGTGTCCGGGCCAAGATCGCGGTGTCTTCCACGGACACCGACGTCGATCCCGTCGGCGCATGTGTCGGCCTCAAGGGCTCACGGGTCCAGGCGGTTGTGGGCGAGCTGCGCGGCGAAGCCATCGACATCATCCCCTACCACCCGGACCCGGCCCGGTTCATCGTGCACGCCATCGCGCCCGCACACGTGAGCCGCGTCTACATCGACGAGCACACCCACTGCATGGAGCTGATCGTCCCGGACGACCAGCTGTCCAAGGCCATCGGCCGGCGGGGTCAGAACGTGCGGCTCGCGGCCCAGCTCACCGGTTGGCGCATCGACATCTACAGCGAGACCCGGCACGCCGAGCTCAACGAGCAGGCCCGGAGCGAGCTGAACCGCATCACCGAGCTGGACGAGGAGGGTGTCGAGGAGCTCATCCGCCACGGCTTCCGCTCCGCCAAGGAGCTCACGGACGCCGAGCCCTTCGAGATCGCCAGCGTGCTCGGCGTGGGCGAGATCGCCGCCGAGGCCCTGATCGAAAAGGCCGACGAGGTCTTGGAGCAGCTGATCCTCGAGGAAGCCGAGCGCAAGCGCCTGGCCGACATCGCCGCCGCCGAGGCCGCCGCGCTGCTGCCGCCCGACGTCGACGACGAGCTTCCGCCGGAGTTCGGCGACGAGCTTCCGCCCGAAGCCTAGTCAGCGGACCAGCATCGTGCCCGAGCGCACTTGCGTGGCCACGCGGGTCAAGGCGGATCAGCGCGAGCTGATCCGCCTGGTCCGCAGCCCCGACGACGGCCGCGTGGTGGTGGACTACCGGGGGCGCCTGCCGGGTCGTGGGGCCTGGGTGACCCCGTCAAGGGGCGCCCTGCAGAAGCTCGAGCAACGACCCAAGGTCCTGGCCAAGGTCCTGCGGGGGCCTGTCGCGGTCGAAGGGCTGCTCGACCAGGTCCTGTTCGCCAACCGGGCCGCCGTGGAACAAGCCCTGTCCCTGGCCGCCCGGTCGGGATCCGTGGTCGGGGGAGGGGAGCGCGTGCGGGGCGCACTCCAGTCCGAGCGGGCCTGTGCCCTCATCCTCGCCTGCGATGCCTCGCCACGTGGCTCCGCGGATCTGACCCGCCGGGCGCGCGACCTTCCCGTCGTGACCCTCCACCTCGATCGCGAGGCCCTCGGGGCCAGGATCGGACGGGGTCCGCGGGCCGCGCTGGTCGTGATGCGCGGCAAGGCTGGGGACTACCTCTCGCGCGAGTTGCGCCGTTGGGCCGCACTGCGTTAGACCCTGGCCCTCTCCAGGCAGCCATCCGGCAGCCTCCGAGGCCCGCGCCCGGGCCCTTTCGCCCCCGACTACACCTCGGGGCCACCACGAGCACAACGCATCTCCGCCGACAGGGCGGCGATCAGGCCACGAATGTCGACCAAGGATCTCCTAGACCGCTTGCAGAGCACGGATGGCCCCGCCCCCACGCGGCGGCGGCCCGAAGGCAACGCCGAGCGGGGACCCGAAGGGGTGCAGACCTCCACCCGCGTCGGCTCTGGCGTCATTCGACGCCGTCGCAAGGCCCGTGGACCGGCTGCAGAGCCGCCGAAGAACCTCCCTTCGCTGGCGCAGCCCGCTCCGCAGCGCAAGCCCGCCGCGGCCAAGGCCCCGGCCACCGCGGCCGAGCCGGCTGCCGCGCCCGAGGCCCCGACGTCCGAGCCCGCGGCCGGTGCCGCCCCGGCCGCCGAGCCGGTCGCGGCCCAGTCCCCGGAGCCGCCGGCCGCCGAAGCCGCCCCGGCACCGGCGGACGCAGAGCCGCCCTCCACAGAGCCGGCCGTCGCGGCCGAGGCCCCCGCGGCTCCCGAGCCCGCTCCGCCCGAGCCCGCCCCCGCGCCGCCGCCCTTGCCGACCACCACGGCCAGCGGTGCCCCCAGGATGCCGGATCTGCCCGCCCTCGGGGCGGCGGTTGTCAAGCCGCCTCCTGGTTGGGACCCCACCAATCCTCGGGCCAGCATGGCCCGCGCCCGGCAGTCCGCTGCGAGCGAGAAGCCCTCGAGCCCGGGCCCGTCCGGGCCCTCCGCCGACGGTGGCAAGACCGGGGGTCGGGACGCCTCCGGCCCCGGTGGGCGACGGGACGACCGCGGCCGTGGTGGCGGGCGTCCGGCCCCCAAGCGCGGCCGTCGGCGCGGCCGCGTGGAAGCCTTCATGGACGACGTGCCGATGCGCCGCCGCAAGCGGACCCGGCGGAGCAGCGGTCCCAAGACCCCGTCCCCCAAGCCCAGGGCAGAGAAGCGCAAGGTGCGCATCGACAACACCGTCTCCGTGGGCCAGCTGGCCCACGAGATGGGCATCAAGGGCAAGGAGGTCATCAAGACCCTCATGTCCATGGGCACCATGGCGACCATCAACGAGCAGCTGGACTTCGAGACCGCATCGGTCGTCGCCCAGGAGTTCGAGTACGAGGTGGTCAACGTGGGCTTCGAAGAGGAGAACATCCTCATCGCAGACGAGGAGATCGCCGACGTCGAGCGCGTGTCCCGGCCCCCCGTGGTCACGATCATGGGCCACGTCGACCACGGCAAGACCTCGCTGCTGGACATGATCCGCAAGAGCCGCGTGGCGGCTGGCGAAGCCGGTGGCATCACCCAGCACATCGGCGCCTACCAGGTCGAGCGCGATGGGGGGGTGATCACCTTCATCGACACCCCGGGCCACGAAGCCTTCACCGCCATGCGGGCCCGCGGCGCCAACGTCACGGACATCGTCGTGCTCGTGGTCGCCGCCGACGACGGCGTGATGCCCCAGACCATCGAGTCCATCAACCACGCCAAGGCCGCTGGCGTCGCGATCATCGTGGCGGTGAACAAGTGCGACAAGCCCGGTGTGAACCCGGACACCGTGCGCCAGGCCCTGATGGCCTACGAGCTCGTGCCCGAGGAATACGGCGGCGAGACCCTGATGAACAACGTCTCGGCCATCACCGGCGACGGCATCGACGGCCTGCTGGAGTCCATCCAGCTGGTGGCAGAGCTCAGCGAATTCGACGCCGGCACCGATCGCCACGCCGAAGGCGCCGTGCTCGAGGCCCGCCTGGAACAGGGGCGCGGTCCGGTGGCCACCATCCTGGTCAAGGAGGGCACCCTCAAGCAGGGGGACCCGCTCGTGCTCGGCAACACCTGGGGCAAGGTCCGCGCCATGACGGACCACAAGGGCAAGCGCATCAAGATCGCTGGCCCCTCGACCCCCGTCGAGGTCATTGGCTTGGACGGCGTGCCCGCAGCCGGAGACGACTTCACCGTCGTCAAGTCCGAAAAGGACGCCCGGGCCCTGGCTTCCCACCGCGAGGAAGAGCAGAAGCGCAAGAGCCAGGCCGGTCGTGGCCGGGTCAGCCTGCAGGACCTCTACGCCCAGGCCAAGGCCGGCGAGACCAAGCACCTCAACCTCATCCTCAAGGCCGACGTCGGCGGTTCCCTCGAGGCCGTCCGGACCGCCTTCGAGAACCAGCAGATCGATGGCGCGAGCGTCAAGATCCTCCACTCGGCGGTCGGAAAGGTCTCCGAGTCCGACGTCTCCCTGGCCAGCGTCAACGGCGCCATCATCATCGGCTTCAACGTCCGCCCCGACGTCAAGGCTCGCCGCGCAGCAGCGACCGCCGACGTCGAGGTCCGGACCTACAAGATCATCTACGAAGCCCTGGACGACGTGAAGAACGCTCTGCTCGGTCTGCTGGAGCCCGTCTACGAGGAGCGCCACCAGGGCGCCGCCGAGGTCCGCAAGGTCTTCGTCATCCCCAAGATCGGCGCCATTTGCGGCTGCATGGTCGTCGAAGGCAAGGTCGGTCGGAACAACATGGCCCGGCTCACCCGCGACGGTGTGGTCATCTGGGAGGGCAAGGTCGGTTCGCTGAAGCGCTTCAAGGACGACGCCAAGGAAGTCCAGCAGGGCTACGAGTGCGGCATCGGCCTCGAGGGCTACAACGACATCAAGGAAGGCGACGAGATCGAGTCCTACATCGTCGAGGCCGTCCGCCGGACGGCCTGACCTTGGCAGGCCCCGACCAGATGCTGGTCGGCAGCGCACGCTGGACCTTCCAGCTGCGGCATGTTCGCAGCCTCAAGGACAAGCGCCGGGTGGCGTCTCGGATTCGAGATCGGGTCCGAGCCAAATTTCCCGTGGCCATCTCCGAGGTCGAGGCCCTCGACGACAAGCGGCGGCTCGTGCTGGGGCTGGCTGTGGTGGGCAACGACGCGGTGGTGCTGCGCTCGACCCTGGACCGGATCGCCGCGTTCGTCGACGGGCTCTATCTGGCGGAGCTGGTCAGCCGTCCAGTGGACATCGCCCCCTTCGCCGGCGACCCCTTGGCGGAGCTGATCGGCTCTGCTCTGGACACGTCAACACCTGAGCCAGATTCCTGGTTATGATGGCGACATGCGAGACCTGAACCGAATCCAGCAGGACAAGCAGTACTGGCTGTCCCGTGGGCAGCTGACCGCCCTGGCGGTGACCACGCTCTCCATCGCGGTCCTGGGCTTCTTCGTGGGCCTGATGGTGGGTCGCCGCGCACCTCCGGAGCCCGTGGCTGAGCTGACGGCTCGCCTGGTCGAGCCCGAGGTCGAAAAGGACGCGCTGATGGACCTGCTCGCTCGGGTCGAGAAGGCGGCGGCACGTCAGCTCCCCGAAGCAGAAGCCGCGCCGCTGAGCTACCCCGAGCGGCTGGTGGCAGACGACGTCACCCCGCCGCCGGTCGAGCCGAAGCCCGAGCCGGCGGCGGCCGAGCCCGTGGCGGTCGAGTCCCCGTCGGACCCGCCACCCCCAGCCCCTCCCCAGGAGCCTGTCCCCCCCGAGGACACCCCCGTCTTTGCGCCCCCGACCCAAGGCTGGTCCGTCCAGGTCGGTGCCTACACGTCTGCCCAAGAGGCCGACGCCCGGGTCGCCGGTCTGCGGGCCCAGGATCTGGACGCCTGGCGAGCAGAGGCCCTGGTCAAGGGCCGTACCTGGTTCCGGGTCCGAGTGGGCAGCCACGACACGCGGGATGCCGCCCAGGATGCCGCGCGGGAGCTCTCGACGGTGCTGGGGACCACCGACCTGATGGTCGCTCGGGTGGATCGTTGACCCGCCGTGTCGAGAAGCCCTGGGGCCACGAGGAGATCTGGGCCGAGTCGGCGACCTATGTGGGCAAGGTGCTCTACATCCGTCAGGGGCACCGCCTCAGCCTTCAGCACCACGAGGTCAAGGAAGAGACCATTCGCGTGGCCGAAGGGCAGATGAAGCTCGAGCTCGACGACGCCCAGGGCGTGCTGCAGACCCACGTCTTGAGCGCCGGGGAGAGCGCCCACATCGCCCCTCACGCGCGCCACCGCATGGAGGCGCTCAGTGACTGTGTCGTCTACGAGGTCAGCACGCCGCACCTGGACGACGTGGTTCGCCACTCCGATGACTACGGCCGCGAAGGCACGTCCGAGGCCTGACCACGCCGATCCACCCGGTCCTCGGGTTGACTGGACCGGCCACTCTGGGCATGATCCGACGCGGACCAGTCTGCCGCATGACGCGGCAACGCGGATGCTCGCCATGCTGACTCTCCTTCTGGCCTCCCTCTCAGCCACGCCGGCGCTGGCGCAGGATCTGTCCGGCGCGCTCACGCTCGCCGAGGAAGAGCAGTCCGACGTCTACGTCATCCAGGACGGCGACACCCTGTGGGACATCGCGTCCCTGAACATGGGCAACCCGTACTACTGGGCCCGGCTCTGGTCGATCAACAACTACATCACCAACCCGCACTGGATCTACCCGGGCAACAACGTGATCTTCACGCCCGGGACATTGCTCGAGCCGCCCCAGATGGACCTCGAGACCCCCGACGAAGAAGAGGGTGACGGCTACAGCGTGCCGGCCCTCGAATTCGGCACGGCCGAGGTCGACTGCGGACCAGACGTGCGCTTCACCGAGAACATCCGCTCGGCGATCTACGTGACGCCGAGCTTCCTGTCCGAGCCGTCGGACGTCGAGGAGCTCGGCACGATCTACGGGGCCAAGACAGGCATGACCAGCCTGGGCGAGGGAGACCTGGTCTACCTGCAGATGGCGGACATCGACTCGGTCGAGTGCGGCGATGTGTTCGCCGTGGTCCGCCAGGAAGGCAAGGTCAAGCACCCCGACCTGAAGCGCCTGAAATACGGGAACCTCTTCCACATCGTGGCCGAGGTCCGGGTGGTCCACAAGGAAGGCGAGATCGCGACCGCCTACATCCGGAACATGTATGCCCACTCGGTGCGTGGTGACATCGTGACGACGCTCACGCCGGTCGCTGCGGAGATGCCGGTCCGGGCGCCGCGTGGCGACCTCCAGGGCACCATTGTGGCGCGGGCCGGCCAGTTCACCAACGACCTGGCGGCCACCGGCGAAGTCGTCTTCCTGGACCGCGGCAAGGAGGACGGCCTGCGCATAGGCAACTCCTTCTACGTGATCAACCGCCAGGACCTGTTCTCTGGCAGTCGCACCGAAGACGAGAACCTGCCCGCCCAGGTGGTCGGCCGCATCGTGGTGACCCGGGTCGACGACTACTCCGCCACCGGCATCGTGGTGAACGCCGGGGCCCCAATCCGGGTGGGCGACGAGATCGCGCAGACCGTCGAGTAACTGCCGCCCGTTCCGCGCCCCCTTGTCGGCGACGGAACGGGACCTAAGCAAGGGGTCCGACCGCGCTCCCTCTCTCGGGAGTGAACATGGATCCGCACACTGCAGGGCTCTGGGCTGTGCTCGCCCGGTGGTCCGATCGACTCGACCCACGTCCCCTGGTCCGCTCGGTCTCCGGCGACCTCACCAGGCTCGCGCCCGCCGAGCTGCGCCGGGCCGGCTGCTCGGCCGGTCTGGTGCGCCGCTGGTCCCAGGCCGAGCCCCTGTCGGAGCCGCCCTGGGCCGTGGTGGGCCAGGACCACTACCCAGCCCCGCTCCTGGACCTGCCGCGGCCGCCACCGGCACTGTGGCTCCAAGGCCGGCCGTCCGCCCTGGACGGTTCGGCGCTGGCCGTCGTAGGCTCTCGGGCTTGCACGCCCTATGGTCGGCGCATGGCGCGGGCTCTCGGACAGGCCATCGCCACGGCGGGGGGAGTGGTCGTGTCGGGCGGTGCCCGAGGCATCGACACCGAAGCGCACCTGGGGGCGTGCCAGGTCGGTCCTTCGGTGGCCGTGCTCGGGGCCGGTCTGCTGGCCCCCGTCGGTCGCGAGGGGCGCCGGGTCCGGGACCGGCTGCTCGCCGCCGATGGCGCCCTCATCTCGGAGCTGCCGCCCCACGATCCCCCGACCCGCTGGACCTTCCCGCGGCGCAACCGTCTCATCGCGGCGCTGGGTCGGGTCACCGTGGTCGTCGAGGCCGGGCTGCGCTCAGGCGCCGGCATCACCGCGCGGCTTGCCGGGGAGCTGGGACGCGATGTGTACGCTGTACCGGGACCTGTGGGAGCCCCCGCATCTGCTGGCTGCCTGCGGTTGTTGAGGGACGGCGCTCTGGTGGTCGAGGACATCCACACGGTCTCGTCGCTCGTGGCGCCTGCCCAGGGCGGCCCCAGCCACGCGCTGCTGGACGCGCTCACCGCCCCACTGGCACCGGGAGAGCTCGCAGAGCGGCTGGGCCAGCCCATGGCCGAGACACTGCACCGCCTGGTCCTGATGGAGCTGAGCGGTCTCGTCCGACGCGACCCGGTGGGACGCTATGTTCGGGCTTGAACCCGCCCCATCGACCCGCGTGATCGGCGCTCTTCAGGCCGTCGTGGTCGACGACTTCTTGGCCGCGGTGCGCTTCTTCTTGGGGGCCTTCTTCTTGGCGGCGGCCTTTTTCTTGGGCGCAGCGCGGCGCTTCTTCTTGGTCGAGGGGTTGTCGCGCTTGTGCTGCAGCATCTCCAGTGCCCGCTCGAGCGTGATGGTCTCGGGGGCCATGCCCTTGCGCAGGGTGGCGTTGACATCGCCGTCGGTCACGTAGGGGCCGAAGCGGCCGCTGCGCACGACCACTGCGCGGTCTTCGCCGTCCTTGCCCAGCTCGCGCAACACCGCATTGCTGCGCCCACGACGGGGGGGATTGGCCAGTGTGGCCAGTGCCACTTCCAGGGTCGCATCGAGGGGTGAGACGTCGGCCGGTAGGCTCGCCCGGGTCTTGCCGGCCTGGACGTAGGGGCCGTAGCGACCGTTGAAGGCCAACACGTCTTCCCCTGCGTCGTTCTGACCCAGCGTGCGAGGCAGGCTGAGCAGGGCGAGCGCGGTGGCGAAGTCCACGGTCTCGGGCTCCATGCCCTTCAACAGGCTCGCTCGCTTGGGCTTCTTCTTGCCCGAAGCGTTCTCACCCAGCTGCACGTAGGGACCAAAGCGACCGTCCATGACGCGCACGGCCAGACCGGTGTCAGCGTCGACCCCCAGCTCGCGGGGGCCCTCGGGCTTCGAGGCGAGCATCACGAGTGCCGCGTCCAGGTCGAGCTCGTCCGGCGGCATGTCCTCGGGGATGTTGCGCTTCTCGTCCTCGTGCTGCAGGTATGGGCCGTAGCGTCCGACCCGGACTTCGAGGAGCTTGCCGGAGACCTCTCCCAGCTTGAAGCTGCAGATCTCCTGGGGCACGGCATTTGCCTGGGCCCGCTCCAGGAGCGCGACCAGCCCCAGGTGATCGGTGCCGTCGCTGCCCCTGTAGAAGTCCTTGAGATAGCGCAGGTTGTCCAGCTTGCCGATGGCGATGTTGTCCAGACCGTCCTCGAGCCGAGCCGTGAAGTCGTAGTCGACCAGCTCCGAGAAGTGGTTCTCCATGAGCACGGTGACCGCGAATGCGGTCCAGGTGGGAACCAGGGCCGTGCCCTTCTTGAACACGTAGCCCCGGTCCTGGATGGTCGACAGGATGCTGGCATAGGTCGACGGCCGCCCGATCCCGCGGGCCTCGAGCTCCTTGATAAGCGTGGCTTCGGTCAGCCGGGCCGGGGGCTTGGTGCTGTGGCCTGTCGCGTCGACCTGGTCGACGGCCGCCGGGGTGCCTTCGGCCACGTCGGGAAGCAGTCCGCCGGATGCATCGCTGGCGTCTTCACGGGTCGACACGAAGGCCGCGCGGAAGCCGTCGAAGGTGTAGGCCTTGCCCTTGGCCCGGAACACGGCGCCGACGGGGTCGACCGTGGTGTCCAGGGTCATGCGGACCCCTGCAGCGTCGGCCATCTGACAGGCCAGGGTGCGCTTGCGGATGAGCTCGTAGAGGCGGGCGCACTCGTTGTCGAGGGTGCTGGCGCAGGCCCGTACGGTGCGGAAGACCTCGCCCGCTGGCCGAATCGCCTCGTGGGCCTCCTGGGCGCCCTTGGCCTTGGACTTGTACAGGCGGGGCTTGCTCGGGAGGTACTGGCCGCCGTGCTCCTGCTCGACCGCCTTGCGGGCGGCGGTGAGGGCCTGGTCGGACAGGAAGTACGAGTCCGTGCGCATGTAGGTGATCCAGCCGTTCTCGTAGAGACGCTGGGCCACGGACATCGTGCGCCGGGCCGTCCAGCGGAAGCGCCGGTTGGCCTCTTGCTGCAGGGACGAAGTCGCAAACGGTGGGGGAGGGCGCTCGGTGAACCGCTTGCGTTCCACCTTGGTGACACGGCCCTGGCCGCCCTTGACCTGGGCTGCAAGGGCCTTGGCCGCAGCTTCGTCGAGCAGGCGCACCTTGGCGCCCGCCTTGGGCTTGCCGGTGGTGGAGTCGAAGTCCCGCGACGTGGCCAGGCGGGTCCCGTCGATGGCGATCAACGTGCCCGACCACGAGCCGGCGTCTGCGGTGAACGACGCGGACAGGTCCCACCAGTCCCCGGTGACGAACGCCATGCGGGCCCGCTCGCGCTCGACGGCCAGCCGGACGGCCACGGACTGCACACGACCGGCGGACAGTCCCCGCTTGATCTTGCGCCAGAGCAGCGGCGAGACGTCCCAGCCGACCAGCCGGTCGACGATGCGCCGGGTCTCCTGGGCCTTGACCAGATCCAGGTCGAGCTCCCGTGGATTGTCGAGCGCGGCTTGGATCGCCTTGGAGGTGATCTCGTGGAACACCAGCCGCCGGACCGGCACCTTGGGCTTGAGCGCCTCGACCAGGTGCCAGGCAATGGCTTCGCCCTCGCGGTCTTCGTCCGTGGCGAGCAGGAGCTCGGGGGCGGTCTTGAGCAGCGCCTTGAGCTTCTTGACCTGCTCCTTGCCCCGGGTGGTGTTGACGTAGACCGGCTTGAAGTCACCGTCGACGTCGACGCCGAGCCGGGCCCAGGACTTCTTTCGAAGCTTGGGGGGAAGCTCGGAGGCCTTGTTGGGCAGATCCCGGATGTGCCCGACCGATGCTTCGACCGCGTAGTCCTGACCCAGGAAGCGGGAGATTGTGCGGGCCTTGGCCGGGGACTCGACGATGACAAGGGTCTTGCCCATGCAGCTGACCTTCCTTGGCAGGCGACCGGGTATAGGGCCCTGTCCTCCATCCGGCAAGGTCGGGGCGCTATCATCGGGTGCGATGGAGCAGCTCCTGGATGGCTTCGAGGACCACCTCCGCGCCGAGCGCGGGGCCAGTCCCCACACCCTGCGCGCCTATCGCCGGGACCTGGAGCGGCTTCAGGAGAGCCTGGCGGCCAGGGACCGCACCCTGCTGGACGCGGCCCTTCCGGACCTGCGAAGACACCTGGCCATGCTGGCGCGCGCGGCACCTTCCGCGGCGTCCACCCGTCGCCGGCAGGCGGCCTATCGGAGCTTCTACCGCTGGTGCGTGCTGACGGGACGCCGCGCCGACTCACCCGCCGAGCGGCTGGCATCGCCCCGGGCCAGCCTGCCGGTGCCGCGCTTCCTGGACGTCGTCGAAGCGCAGGCTGTGGTCGAGCGACCGGCCCAAGAGGGTGTGCTGCGCCTTCGGAACAAGGCGGTCCTCGAGCTCCTCTACGGCGCCGGTCTGCGGGTGTCCGAGGTCGCGGCCCTCGACCGCCGGGACGTGGACCTGGACGAGCGCCTGGTCCGGGTCCGTCAGGGCAAGGGTCGCAAGGAGCGCCTGGTGCCCTTCGGGCCTCCGGCGGTCTCGGCGCTGCGGGCATGGCTGGCCGTGGCTCCCCCAGACCAGGTCGCCCTCTTCACCACGGTGCGCCACAACCGCTGCACGGCCCGGACCCTGCACCGAATCGTTCGAGACGCGGGTCGGCAGCACGGCATCGCCGACGTCCACCCACACATGTTGCGGCACAGCTGTGCGACCCACCTCCTGGGCGGGGGGGCCGACCTGCGCGCCATCCAGGAGCAACTCGGCCACGCCACGCTCTCGACGACCCAACGCTATGCGCACGTCTCGTTGGAGGCGATGATCGACAGCTATCGACGTGCGCATCCTCGGGCCCGGGGCGACGGCGGTGGGGGCGGCGAGGTAGAGTAGCGGCTCGGGAGTGGCAGCGTTGAGCGACCTTTCGGCACAGGAGATCCAGGACCTCAACGCCCTGGCCCGGGCCCTCGACGAGGCCACCTACTACGACGTTCTCAACGTCCAGGACGACGCAACCGAAGCGCAGCTCAAGCGCGCCTTCTACGACCTCTCCCGTCGCTACCACCCGGATCGCTTCTACCGCCGCGAGGTCGCCGACCAGGCCGAGACCATCGAGCGGGTCTTCACGGGCATCACCACCGCCTATGAAGTCCTGCGGGATCCCCTCGACCGTCAGCGCTACGACCGCGAGGTCGTCGCCAAGGTCCGCCGCCGACAGAAGGTCAAGAAGAAGCGCGTCGGCACCCGGGTCGAAGAGGTCAAGCCCGACCAGATCCCGGAACACGAGATCAAGTTTGCGGTCCCCGAGGGCCGGGAGAAGCGCCGCGAGGAGGACCCCGATCCCGACGAGACCGAAGAAGAGGCGCTCGACGAGGACGGGGAAGTCTCGGAGAAGCCCAAGAAGAAGAAGCGCCGCAAGAAGAAGAAGAAGGGCCCTCCTGGACCGGCCGACGTGCTGCGCGACCGGCTGATCGCCCAGCTGTCCCGCGCCAAGCGCTACTACGAGCAGGGCCGCGAGGACATGGACGCCGGCCAGTGGCTCAAGGCCTCTGGCTCTCTGTACCTGGCGGTCAAGTTCGACCCACGGAACCCGGAGTACCGGGAGCTCCACCAGGAAGCCCAGCGCCGGGCCAACCAGACCCGGGCGTCCCAGTTCATCGCGCTGGCCGAGAACGCCGAGTCCTACCGGAACATCCGCGAGGCGGTCGCCAACTACCAGAAGGCGGTCGAGTGCGAGCCCGAGGAAGGGCTGGCCTTCTACAGGCTGGCCGAGCTCCAGCGGGCCTTCGAAGAAGACCCCAGGGGCGCCCTGCGCAACTACCGCAGGGCCGTCGAGAAGGAGCCCGGCAGCATCCGCTACCGCATGGCCCTGGGCAACATGTACGCCGAGCTCAACATGAAGAACAACGCCGTGCGCGAGTTCGAGGCCGTGCTGCGCATCGATCCCAAGCACGCCGACGCCAAGCAGGGTCTCAAGCGGGCACGATGAACGGCGTGTGACGCCCCTGTGGCGACCGGCCACTCGCCCATGGTGAGGACCGAGGGGTGGCGTTACCGGCGCCCGCCGGAGGTCAACATGGCCGGGACCGTGGTCGTGGGCACACAATGGGGTGACGAGGGCAAGGGCAAGGTCGTCGACGTCCTGGCGCCGCGCGCGGCGATGGTCGTGAGGTACCAGGGCGGCAACAACGCCGGTCACACCCTGGTAGTGGCGGGCCACAAGACGGTGCTGCACCTGGTGCCGTCCGGCATCCTGCACCCGGGCACGCTGTGCGTTGTCGGCAACGGCGTGGTTCTGGACCCGGTGGTCATCCTGCGGGAGTTCGACGCCCTGGCAGCCGCCGGCCGACACCTCACCCCCGAGGATCTGGTCATCTCCAGCAGGGCCCAGGTCATCTTGCCCTGGCACCGTGAGCTCGACCGGCTGCGGGAACAGGCCCGCGGCGGAGACGCCATCGGCACCACCGGCAAGGGCATCGGGCCCTGCTACGAGGACAAGGCCGCTCGGCGGGGCATCCGGGTGGGGGACCTGGTGGACCCCGAGCGCTTCCGGGCTCGTGTCTCGGCCCTGCTGCCCGAGAAGAACCGCATGATCACCGAGTGGTTCGGCGGTGAACCGCTGACCCTCGACCGCGTGGTCAGTGAGCTGGCCCCGCTGGCCGAGCGGCTGCGGCCTCACGTCCGCGACACGGTGGCCCTGTTGCACCAGGCGGTTCGCGGCGGCCAGGAGCTCCTCTTCGAGGGCGCACAGGGCACCTTCCTGGACATCGACCACGGCACCTACCCCTTCGTCACCAGCTCCAACACGGTGGCCGGTGCGGCCTGTGCCGGCTCGGGCGTCGGGCCTTCGGTCCTGACGCACGTGGTGGGCATCGCCAAGGCCTACACCACCCGTGTGGGCTGGGGCCCGTTCCCCACCGAGTGCGAGGACGCCGTGGGCGACCACCTGCGCAGCGTGGGCCAGGAGTACGGGTCGACCACCGGGCGGCCCCGTCGCTGTGGCTGGTTCGACGCCGCGCTGCTGCGCACGAGCGTGATGCTCAACGGGCTGACCCACATCGCGCTGACCAAGCTCGACGTGCTGTCCGGGCTGCCCACCGTTCGGATCTGCGTCGGCTACCGGGGACATGTTGGGCTACCGGACGACCTAGGTGTAGCGGAGCCCCTCTACGAGGACATGCCCGGCTGGGTCGAGGACCTGACGGGCTGCCGATCCTTCGACGAGTTGCCCGCCACCTGCCAGGCCTACGTGAAGCGCTTGGAGCAGCTGGTGGGCGTCGAGGCGGGCCTGATCTCCGTCGGTCCCGGTCGGGCCCAGACGATCGTGAGGGATCCGCTGTTTCTGGGCTGACGCACCTGCTTCGGGTTGAAGGATCTGCCCGGTGCCGACACCAGTGGACGAGCCACCCGCATCCTTCCTCGACCCGGTCCCGGGCGGGCTCTCCGCGCCTCGCTGCGCTGTTCCCCACCCATGCCCGGAGACACCATGCTCGCCTGGTGGCTGGTGGCCTGCGCCTCGGCGCCAGAGGCCACGTCCTCACCCGTTCCCCGCGTCCTCGACCTCCAGGAGTCCCGCCCCGTGGACCTCGACCTTGTGGCCTGGGTGGACCTGAGCCTGGATCAACCCGCGGCGGTCTCGGCGATCTGCCAGGCCCTCGACGACTCGACCGATGCCTATCTGGAGGAGTCCACGGACCCGGCGCTGGAGCACCGGCTGACCTTGACGGGCCTGCGCCCGCTGACCGAGTACCGCTGTGCCGCCTTGCCAGCGGGAGGCCGGTCGGAGATCTTCTCCCTGGAGACGGGAGGGGTCGACCCGGCCCTGCCCACCGTCGAGATCGAGCGGGACCAGTCCTTCGTGCCGCGCACGGCCTTCGCGCTCACGAATCACGTGGACCTGTGCGTCGACCGCAGGCGACAGCACCTGCTCGTCTACGACCAGGACGGCGCCTTGCGCTGGGCCTGGAAGGTCCCGGGCACGGACGGGCCGGGGATCGAGGCGAGCTACCTGGGAGACGGCCGAATCCTGTGGGGGGGCGGCCGGCGCGTCGGGGGGGTTCCCGAGGTGGTGACCTGGGACCATCAGACCGCGCCGGCTGTCCCCTTCACCGGCAGCGAAGACCTGGAGTTCCACCACGACGCCGCCCTGCTCCCGGACGGCGAGTTCTTGGCCCTGCACGACATGGACGGCGCCGCCGGCGGCCTGTCTTGGCTCGGCTTTGGGGTGACCGCCTTTGACAGCACCGACGGCGGCATCAGCTGGGACTGGGGCGACCAGGCGGGCGTCGACGAGGGCGTGCTCGATCCGGGTGACGGCTCGGACGAGGACCCCTTCCACGCCAACGCCCTCAGCTGGGAGAGCCGCCCAGGGGGGGATCGTCTCTGGGTCGGGCTCTGCGGCGACAGCAGCGTGCTGGCGGTGGACGTGGCCACGGGCGCGGCCCTGGGCAAGCTCGGGCGCCATGGGGACCTGAGCCTCACGGATCCCCAGGGGGAGCACCTGGACAACAGTCACTTCTTCACCTGCAACCACGGCGTGGTGGCTCGGGACGATCGGGTGCTGGTCTACGACAACGGCATCAACCTGGACAGCTCCCGGGTCCTCGAGTACCGGGTCGACCTGGACGCTGGCTCCGCCGTGCTCTGGTGGCAGTGGACCGAGCCGGACTGGCACGAGGGCACCCTGGGGGACGCCGACTGGATCGACGACGATCGGGTGTTCGTCACCCAAGCCCACAACGAGTGCACCGTCACACCCCAGGTACCCGGAGACCGCTCGGCGCTGGTCGAGGTCGACGTGGAGACCGGCGAGGTTCCCTGGCGGCTCACCTTCGGCAGCACCCAGGACACGAACTACCGGGCCCACAGCCTGCCCGGTTGTGGCGTCTTCAGCAGCACCCGCTGGTGCCCGGAAACCCAGGCCCGCTTCGACACCCTGGCCGACGGCCTGGACTGGTGAGCGCTGCGCCACCGCTCACCCCTCCCAGCCCATCGGCGTCGTCTGCGCCTGTGGGGCTTTCCGGTCGACAGCGAAGTGCCCCACGCCGAGCACCACGGTGCGCTGTTCACGGCCCAGGACGAGCTGACCGCCCAGGCTCAGTCGGAGCTGGGGGGGGTGGTTCGTCGAGAGCATTAAGGGCTTCGCATCGCCCGAAGGCGAAGAGGACCACAACCAGGCCCTGTCCCAGAAGCGGGCCCGCACCGTGGCTGCGGAGCTGCCCTACGCCAACGAACAGGTCGGTGTCGGCGAGAGCGAGAGCGGGTGCGCGAGCCCCGAGGAGTACCCTTGGCACCGAGCGGTCGAGGTGGAGCTCGGCATGTGGGGGCAGTCCGACGTCTCCGAGCTCTACGCCCTCATCGACGAGTACGACCAGCTGGTCGAGGAGATCGAGGAGCTCGAGGCAGAGGCGGCCCAGATGCGGCAGAGCGGCGAAAAAGCGTCCGACGAGACCTGTGGCATGCCGCAGCTCGTGAGCAAGGACGACACGACCTTGGAGAAGCTCATCAAGATCATCGGCAACACCAGCGAGGTCGATCCCAAGGAGTGCGTCGCGGGGGACACCTGGCGCAAGACCATGGAGGCCCGCGCCGACACGTTCGAGGCCGAGGAGATCCAGCCCCTGCGGGAGCGGCGGGATCAACTCCAGGAGCAGATTGGTAGCGCGCCTTGACCGACCCCAGGACAGCCATCCCCGGGGCCTTGATCCTGATGCTCGCGGGCACCCTCGCCCTCGACGCCACCGCCTGGCTCGGCGTGGAGCCGTTCGAGCTGGGCCTCTACACACGCCGTGCAGCCGTGTGCGCCGCCATGCTGTGGCCGATGGTGGGCCTGGTGCCACGGCCCCGGACCCCGCTCCAGCTCGGGGTGGCCGGACTGGCCGCCGCCTACTGCCTGTGGGCCTTGATCAGCCTGATGACACCCGGCGTGCGGGCCTTCGGCGGGGTCGCCGGCCTGCTCCACGGCGGGACCCTCGCGGCGCTGGGCCTGTGGCTCGCCGGCAGCTCCGGTCGAGGGCCCGGTGTTCGCGCGGTCCTGGTCGCTGCAGGCGTCGGGCCGCTCACGGCGACCCTGCTCGCCGGGACCTCGGCGCCGATCCTGCTCCAGGCCACCTGGCTCGCGAGCCTGGGTGGGCTCGCGATCGCGGCCCGCTTGCTCACCCCGCCCGCCGCTTGACCTCCAGCTCCGCGACGAACCACATGCAGCCAGGCGCCTGCCACGGCAGGAAGGACGGGAGCCGCGACCCTTGCAGGTGGAGGCACGAGGCGGTGGTGGTCGCAGGCCTGGCAACGCAGCCAGGCGAAGCCGGAGGAGGGCTCGCCGCACCCGAGGTAGCGCAGGAGCTCCCGGCGGACGTGGGAAGGGGCCCATCCCCGTGGAAGTCGACGGGGTCGACGGGTGGAAGATTGACCCCAATGGGATTCGAACCCAGCTCCGGGACTGCGTCCCTGCGCCTCCGCTCACTCCGCTCGCTACGCTGATCCGACGAATCCCGTCGGGTTCACCCCTCCCAGCCCGTCGACGGGGTCGACGGGTGGAAGATTGACCCTAGCGCGACGATCTACGAACTGGCTTGTGGAGGCGGGGCCGGAGGTGAGGCGGCTCGCGGAGGCTGCGGGCAGGCTGTGAGGCTGGTCAGAAAGGGATCTCCCCGCGGTCATCGAGTGAGACGCGATCCAGCGCATCCCCCGCCGGCTGGAGGCCAGCTTCGCCTGGCTCCCGAGCTTCCCCCGGCTCGTCCTCGTCCTGCCGTGGTGCTGGTCGGAGGAGGTCGTCGCTGGTCTGGGTGACCGGAGAACCGCTCGATCTGCCGCCGCTTCTTGCTGAACCTGCCTGCCCCCCAGACGATCCGGTCGATGTCGAGCAGAGCCTGGCGGTAGTCACGCTCCCCCTCGGGAGACAGGAGCACGCCTTGCACAGGTGGCGCCCGTGACCAGGACCGCTGAATCGTTCATTGGGGAGCCGGCGCTGGCAGCACCAGCACCAGCGGCCTCGGCGGTGCCGGTGGCCCACGTCAGTCCTCACTGTGCGGGGGCTTCGGCGCCAACGCCGGCCGGAATCGGACCCTCACTCCTGATGCACGCCGCTCGGCCACCAGGATGAAGGGCGGTTCTACCTCGACGTCCAGCTCCAAGATCGCGTTGATGCTATCGAGGACGAAGCCCGCCTCGATGTGGCCGGGGCGAAGGAAGACGACGCCGGTGAAGGCCTCTCCCTCGCGGATGGCGAGTGTGCCGAAGTCACTGTCGTGGGTCAGGACCGCCCGGCCGCCTGCGTGTGCGCTGGCGAGCACCTCCCGGTCTCCATGACCGACGAGCCCCACGTCGGCCACGGTGACCACGTCCAGTCCTCGTCCGCGGAGGGCTTCGACGACGGCTGGGTGGATGTTCTCGTCAGCCAGGAGTGGGAACTCCAGCGGCTTCATCTTGGAAGATCGACGTTCCAGACGACCTCGCTGCGCATCGAGCGCGCGGCGAAGCGCAGGGCCTCAGCCAGTCCCTCGGGGGTCACCTGCGGGTATCCCTCGAGGATCTGCTCGCGGGTCGCTCCCCCTGCGAGGAGCTCAAGCATGAACTCCACGCTGATCCGGGTCCCACGGATGCACGGCTTTCCGCCCAGCACCTCCGGGTCCGTCGTGATCCAGTGGTCCATGGAGTCAGCGTAGCCCGCCGGCCGACCGGCAGTCCACCCTGTCCGAACCGCTCCGCCGGGAGCGGCGCCAGTTCGAATCCCCTTCGGAGTGGTATCGCAAGTGCCCGGGAGAACGCCGAGAAAGAGGAGGTGACCCCAACGGGATTCGAACCCAGCTCCGGGACTGCGTCCCTGCGCCTCCGCGC
>CAZFLE010000105.1:0-5536 GCA_964519895.1 uncultured Enterobacterales bacterium
CGATGCGCGGCGCCGTGTAGGCGTCCAGGCGACCGAGCCGGAGCCGGGTGTCGAGCGTCGCGAGGTAGTCCTCGAAGGTCGTGGCCTGCTGTGCGAGGCCCGCTCGCTCGCGCTCCTGGCGGTAGAACTCGCCGCGCCGGGCGTCCTCGGCGGTCACAGACGCGTTGGCATAGCCCAGGTTGATGACCATGAGCCCGGTCTCGGGACCGACGCCCGCCAAGGGAACCGCCGCGTGCACGCGCACCTGGTGAGGGCTCGTGGAGAGCTCCCCGGGGGGGGGCCGGGAAGGTCCACGTGTGCTCGGAGGCCCTGGCCGGGCGCTTCTTCCTGTGTCGGCGGGCGGATGCCAAGTCAGGACCTCGGAACGAGAACCCCGGTGGACTCCTCGGAGCGACGCCGCCGGAACACGACGCCGACGAGCAGCGCGAGGCTCCACCCCACTCCGGCCGGACCGGATCCCGTGGCGCAGCCGCAGAAGGACTCCGGCGGATCTTCAGCGGGCCGCTCGACCGAGAAGTGGCGCACCTCGGCCCAGTCCCCGGCCAGGCCGAAGGCGTCCACCCCCCGGGCCGTCCAGGTGTAGCTGCCGGGAGCGAGGGTGCTCGGGGCCCAGGACGTCGTTCCCGCGTCGTCCTCCTCCACAGGCCCCGAGCCGATCTCCTCACCCGTCGCCACGCAGATCAAGGAGAACTCGTAGGTGATGGCGTCCCCGTCGGCGTCGGTGGTGTTCACCAGGGACAGGGTCGTGTCCTTGGACACCGTCGCGCCGTCGGCGGGGTTCTGCAGTGTGGGCACGCCCGGCGCGTCGTTCTCGACGTTGACCACGAAGCTCGCCTCAGTGGACTCGCTCCAGGCCGCACCGTCCGTCGCCGTCACCCGGAGGTAGTGCCAGGTGTTGTCGGTCAGGGGCTCCGGGGTCCAGCCCGTGGTGCCGTCCTCGCCGCTGGGGACCAGGGCCGACTGCAGGGCTTCGGAGGAGAACGTCGGGTCCAGGTCGAGCTCGAAGAGGTGCTCCGTCGCCCGTCCCTCGGGATCCACACCGCTGGCCACCAAGACCTCCGGCGACAGGGTGTTCACCGCCAGCCCGTCCTCGGGGGAGAGAATGGTGGGGGCCCCGGGGGCCTGGTTGTCGGTGTCGATGGTGAAGCAGTTGGCGAGGGCGGGCTCACCCTCGAGCCCGTGCTCGTCGGTGGCGTGCGCGGTCCAGCAGTAGGCCACGCCGTCCGTCAGCTCGAAGCCCGGGGACCAGCTCACCTGGCCGTCCACGGCCTCCAGGCCGTCGGCGGTCTCCAGGGAGAAGCCCTGGTCGTCCTGGAGCGAGACGGTGTAGCTCAGGGCGTCCTCGTCCACGTCCGTCGCGGCGTCCAGCAGGAAGGTGACCCCCACGTCGTCCACCGTGGAGTCGTCGAAGGGGCTGACCAGGCCCGGCTCGCCGGGAGCGTCGTTGACGGTGTTGTAGAAGAAGGAGACCGGGTCGCTCCAGTCGCCGTCCGTGAAGGCGTCCGAGGCCGCGGCCCACCAGGCGTACCAGGTGTTCTCGTCCAGGGCAGCGTCCACCGACCAGCCGGTGAGCCCGTCTTCGCCTTCGACCAGACCGTCCACCTCGGCGACCGGGTCGGTCAGCTCTGCGTCGGCGTAGAGCGCCAGCCGGTAGGTCAGGGCCTCGCCGTCCGGGCTGCTGGCGTTCTCCACCGTCAGCACCAGCTCGCTCTCCGCCCACTCCGAGCCGTCTTCGGGGCTGGCGAGGACCGGGACCGAGGGACCGTCGTAGCTGTTGGGGTCGGTGCCCCGCTCGTACTCCTCGGCGTTCGTGCGCCCGTCTCCGTCGGTGTCGGCCTCGGCGTCGGAGCCGTCGTCGGGATCGAGCCCGTGGTCCTGCTCCCAGCCGTCGCTCACGCCGTCGCCGTCCTCGTCGGCCATCAGCACCTCGAGCTGGAGCGCGAGCGCCGCGCTGCCGCCGTCGTCGTCCATGACCGAGAGGCTCAGGTCGTGCACGCCCAGGTCCTGCCAGCTCGGGGTCCAGGAGAGCATCAGGCTCGCCTCGTCGAAGGTCGCCCCCACCGGCAGGGTGGTGGTCCAGGTGTGGGTGTCCAGGGCGCCGGGGTCCTCCAGCGTGGGCGTGAAGGAAAAGGTGTCGCCCTCGACCACCGAGGTCTCCGGGTCGCCGCCGAGCACGGGGGCCGCGTTGGCGATGCGGACCTCGAAGGCCTCGGCGCTGCTGGCGGAGCCGTCGTCCACGGTGACCGTCACGGTGTAGGCCCCGTCGTCGCCGTAGGCGTGGGTCACGCTGTCGCCGCTGGCGGCGTCCCCGTCCCCGAAGTCCCAGGCCACGCTCAGGGTGTCGTCGCTCCCAGGGTCGCTGGTGAAGGCGTCGAAGGTCAGGCTCTGCCCTTCCTCCCCTTCGCTGTCATAGGCCAGGCTGTCGATGGCGGGCGCCACGTTGGAGACGGTGATCACGGCCGAGGCGCTGTCGCTGCCGCCGTCGTCGTCGCTCACCACCAGGGTGATGGCGTAGCTCCCCTCGTCGGTCCAGGCGTGGGAGACCGAGTCGCCGGTGGCGCTGTCGCCGTCGCCGAAGTCCCAGCTGTAGACGAGCACGTCGTCCCCTTCGTCGGAGGCGGTGGCGCTCAGCACGACGCTGGCGCCTTCGTCGGCGGTCGCGTCCACGCTGAGGGAGTCGACGACCGGGTCCAGGTTCTGCACGATCACGGTGCCGCTGACGGAGTCGCAGGCGTTAGCGTCGTCGCACACCGAGACGGTGACGGTGTAGCTGCCGTCGTCGTCGAAGGCGTGGGCCACGGTGGTGCCCACCTCGATGGCGCCGTCGCCGAAGTCCCAGGTGGCCGTGAGGGTGTCGGAGCTGCCCGCGTCCGTGGCGGTGACGGCGAAGGACAGGGACTCGCCCTCGGCGCCGGTGCTGGGCACCGTGGTCGCGCTGATCACCGGGGTGGCGTTGGACACGACCACGGTGCTCGCGTCCGAGGTGGCGCCGCCGTCGTCGTCCTTGGCCGTGCAGGTGACCACGTAGCTGCCGTCGTCGCCGAAGGCGTGGGTGACGCTGGCGCCGGCGCCGCTCTGGCCGTCGCCGAAGTCCCAGGACACGCTGACCGTGTCCTCGGTGCCCGGGTCCGAGGTGGCGCAGGACCAGGCCAGGGACTCGCCCTCCTCGCCGGTGCCGTCGCCGCTCAGGGTGGCCGTCGGTGCGACGTTCGCCACTGTCACGGTCTGGCCGTCGTCGGTGCAGTCGCCCTCGTCGTCGCAGACCAGCACCACCAGGTCGTAGGCGCCGTCCTCGACGTAGGTGTGACTCGCGGAGGCGCCCGTGGCCGTGTCCCCATCGCCGAAGTCCCAGGCGTAGGACAGGGTGTCGGTGCTGCCCGCGTCGGTCGCCGACACCGCGTAGGAGAGGCTGTCCCCCTCGTCGGCGCTGCTCGGCCCCGACAGGGTTCCGATCTCCGGGGCCACGTTGGCCACCACCACCGTCAGGGAGTCGGAGCCCGAGTCCCCGCCGTCATCGGTCGCAGTGCAGGTGACGGTGTAGGTCCCGTCCTCGACGAAGACGTGGTTGGCGCTCGCGCCGGTGGTGCTGTCGCCGTCGCCGAAGTCCCAGGCATAGGTGGCGCTGTCCTCGGAGCCGGCGTCCGTCGAGCTGCAGTCGAAGGCCAGGGTGGCGCCCTCGTCTCCGCTGGTGTCGCCAGAGGCCGAGGCCACGGGCGCGACGTTGTCGACCACGATGGACAGCGAGTCGTTGTCGGAGTCCTCGGAGTCGTGTCCATAGGCGCTGCAGGTGACGGTGTAGGCGCCGTCGTCGACGAAGGTGTGGCTCATCGACGAGATCCCACCGCCGCTCTCTCCGACGGTGTCCGTGTCGCTGCTCCCGTCGCCGAAGTCCCAGGTGAAGGTCACGGGCTCCGTGGGCTCATCCCAGGTGCAGGTGTAGGAGAACGTGTCCCCCTCGTCGCCGGTGCGGTTGCCGGTGAGGTTGTCGATGCCCGCCGCCAGGGCTGGCGCGGGGCAGAGCAGGAAGGCAGCGAGCAGGACCGGGAGTGCCGGGCGGTGGAGCTCCATAGGGCGCATTCAGTTCTCCTCGACCGGGCAGGCTGTACGCGGTCGAAGGGCGATAGCTGCAAATAGTGATCCAATCTCGGCGAACTGTCGGTGGGGCTTCGAGGCCGGTCCTGGTGCAAGTCATCCTTGCAGCGCGCAAGCCTTCCTGGCGGGCGCGGCCCCTCGGACCCTGGGCGGACCGAGCCCTCTCCCTGGCCCGCGACTTGCACCCCAGCTCACCTCCGGTCCCCCCCCTCCGCGAGGCGCTCATGCCGTTGTTCCCCCTCCTGCTGCTCACCACACCGACCGCAACCGCCGACGGCGACATCGGAGCCTTGAGCGGAGTGAGCGCAAGCGATGAAGGCCAGGCGGTCTCCTTCACCTGTTCCTGGACAGACTCCGGGGATCCGATTCACTGGACCTGGGACCTGGGCGATGGCACCAGTGCCTCGTCTACGTCCACGAACACGTCGAACACCGTCTCCCACACCTACGCCGACGATGGCAGCTACACGGTGACCTGTTCGGCCTCCTCGGACGACGAGTCCGACAGCGAGACCCACGGCATCACGGTGTCCAACGTGGCCCCGACCCTCACCCTCGCTCCGGGCGCCACCGCGGCGGAGGGGGAGCGCTACCAGGTCGAGGTCCAGCTCGAGGATCCCGGGGTGCTCGACGTGCACACCTGGACGGCCACCCTGCCCGCGGGGGCCGCCTTCGACTCCGGCTCCCTGTTCGTGGACTGGACGCCGACCTACGACCAGGAGGGCGTACACACCCTGAGCCTGGCCGTCGACGACGGCGACGGGGGCACGGACAGCCACACCTGGGAGGTGAGCGTGAGCGTGCGCGACGACGACGGGGACGGCCTGCCGGACACCTGGGAGGAGGAGCACGGGCTGGACAGCGAGGATCCCTCGGACGCCACGGCCGACCCAGACGGTGACGGCCGGGACAACGCCCAGGAACAGGCGGAGGGCACGGACCCGCTGACCTACGAGGGTCCCGGGGTGCCGTCGCCGGTCTCCCCGGTGGACGGCGAGGCCTGGACCGAAGAGGGGCTGGTGCTGACGGCGGACAACGCCGAGGCCCCCCTGGAGCAGCCCCTGGAGTACCGCTTCGAGCTCTACGCCGACGAGGCGCTGACCGAGCTCGTGCTGGGGCTCGGGGAGGTTTCCGAGGGCCTGGGGGGGCAGACCGCGGCCGACGTGGAGCTCGCCCTGGAGGAGGATGCGCCGTACTGGTGGCGGGTCCGGGCCAGCGATGCCTACGTGGACGGGGACTGGTCCGAGCTCGCCCACTTCGTCCGCGACCTGTACGACGCCCCGGACTCCGGGTGGCCCGACAGCGGCACCGGCACCCAGGACTCGGCCGACACAGCGGACCCGGCGGACACGGAAGCGCCCCAGGACACCGGGGCTCCCGACACCGCCACCGGCGACTCGGGGGCGCTCGACGGCGAAGCCGCGGCGGTCCCGGACGACTTCTG
>CAZFLE010000105.1:5636-25552 GCA_964519895.1 uncultured Enterobacterales bacterium
TCACTGTGGGGAACCCCCGGGAGCGCCGACCTGCCCGAGCCGATGCCCACGCCCCCCGCCCTGGTCCCGGGCGCCCTCCTGGCGAGCCGGTACAGGCTGGTCCGGCCGGTCGGCACCGGGGGCGGCGGCCAGACCTGGCTGGCCGAGGTCGCCGGGGAGGACCGCCAGGTAGCGGTCAAGGTGATCTCCAGCGACGAGGAGCGGGCCCAGGAGGAGCTGCTGCGGGAGGCGAGCCTGCTCAGCCGGGTCCGCCACCCGGGCCTGGTCGCCTACGAGGGCTGCTTCGACCTGCCCGAGCAGGGCCTGAGCTGCCTGGTCACGGGCTGGGTGGCCGGGGGAGACCTGGAGCGCTGGTGGTCGTCCAGGCCGGGCCCCCTCGCCCTGGACCGGGTGCTCGACGGGGTGCGGCAGGTGGCCGAGGCCCTCTCCGCCGTGCACGGCGCGGGCGTGCTCCACCGGGATCTGAAGCCCCAGAACGTGCTGGTGCACGAGGCCGCCGAGGGGCTTCGCCTGGTCCTCACCGACCTCGGCCTGGCCCGGCGGCTGGTCGCCGACCGGGTCCACGTCACGGGGCGGCTGGGCACCTATGGCTACGCGGCGCCCGAGCAGTGGTCCGGCGCCCCGCTGGGCCCGGAGACCGATGTCTACGCCCTGGGGGGCCTGGCCTGGTTCCTGTTGGCGGGCGAGCCCCCGGCGCCTCTGCCCGGCAAGGGGGGGAGGCCCCCTGCGCTCCGCCTGGACCCGCGGCTGGCGCCGGATCCGCGGGTGCCAGCGCTGCGCGGGCTGGTCGCCTGGATGATGCGCCCGGAGCCGGCCCATCGTCCGAGCCTGGACCAGGTGTGCCGCTGCCTCGCCCGCCTGGCCGAAGGGCGGACCCGGCTGCCCTTCGGCGCGGCCCGCCGCCGCCACCAGCTCCCGTGGCTGGCGCTGGGCGTCACCGGCGCCCTGGTCCTCGGGATCGCGGCCTGGCCGACCGATCCGGAGGGGGTGCCTGCCCCCGAGCGACCCGAGCCTGCCGCACCGGAAGCCGCGGCGGCTGAGCTCGTCGCCCCTGCACAGCTGGCCCCGGAGCCAGAGCTTGAGCCGGAGCCGCTGCCGGAGCCCGCGGCGGCCGCCGAGCCGGCACCCGTGGCGCAGCCGCCGCCCGAGCCTCCTCCCGGGCGCATCGGGACCCTGCGGCTCGGGCTCGCCGAGCCCCTCCCCCTGGGCGTGCACCTGCTGGCCGTGACCCCCGACGGCCGGGAGCACCGGGCCCAGGGCGAGCACCTGGCCCTCACCCAGGTGCCCGCCGGGGAGCTGGCGATCTCGCTGCGGGGTCCCGCGGGCCCCATCGCCTCCGGCCAGCTGAGGCTCGAGGCCGCGGAGCTGGCGCGGGTGCTCTGTCGATCCCGAAGCACGGAGCTGCACTGTGAGGTCCTCTGAGGCCTGGTGCTGTCTGCTGCTGACCGGCCTGATGTCCGGCGGGTGGGCCCCGCCCGGCCTGGCCGGGGTGTCCGTCGCGCCCTCGAACGGCCAGCGGGACACGGGGCAGCTCGCCCCCGCCGTGGTGCTGTGGGGCCATGTGGCGCCGCCGGGCCCGGGCGTGGCTGAAGCCCTCGCGGTCCTGGAGGAGGCCTGGACCGCCCGCGCCACCCTGGATCCGGCCCGGGCCGAGGCCCTGGTCTCGGACCTGGTGGACGCGCTCCGCCCCACCCTCGACGAAGGCCAGGGGGACGTGCTCCAGATGGCGCTCTTCTTGCAGGGTCTGTTGGCAGTCGACCGGGCAGGCGGCTTCGACGCGCTGGAGGACCCTCTCATCCTGGACGCACAGCCCATCCCCCGAGCCTGGCGCGACGCGGTGGCGCTGCGCCCCGCCTTGCCGGCACCGGCCGGGTCGGCGGAGCTGCCCCGCAAGGCCTACGATCACGCCAGGACGCTGCTGATGGCCAGGGGAGGCCTGCGCCTGGACCCCCGCGGCAGCGGTCGCGACGAGGTCCGGCTCGACGGCCGACCGGTCTCTGGCGAGGTCCTGCTGCTCGAGGGCCTCCACACCCTGAGCTGGCACCCCCTCGGGCAGCCTCCCCGCGCGATCCTGCTGCGCGTCGGCGAGCCCCCGCGCGACGGCGAGCTGGACGGCCAGGCCCTCGCCGCCTGGCTCCAGGAGCTCGCCTGGGCCGCTGGCGGCGAGGCGGGGCTGCCCGAGGATCTCCGGACCGAGCTGCGCCGTCGGCTGGGCACCCAGGCGGCCACCCTCCACACCCAGGCGTCCAGCGCCACCGTCTCCCTGCTCGACGCGCCCCAGGCCCCAGCCAGCCGCTTCGAGCTCGGCGCGGCGACGGGGGCGTGGCTCTACCGGGACGACCACGCCACCCTGCGGGATCCCTGCGGCGAGAGCCCGTGGAGCGACGCCGACACCAAGCTCCTGGTGCCGCTGGTGGTGGGTGCCTCCGTCGCGGTCGGCGACTGGTCCCTGGGCGGGGGGGCCGGGCTGCTGCAGGCCGGCACGCCGGGCAGCGCCGTGGCCGCCTCGAGCGGCGACACCTGCTCCGACGGCAGCCCCGCCCTGGCCGTGATGGTGCCTCGCCTGCCCCTGCTGTGGGTCGGCCTGGGGCGGCGGGCTCGCCAACTCGGGCCGTGGACCCTGGCCCCCGAGGTCCGGCTCGGCAGCACGGGCGCCTATGGGCTGGCCCAGCTCGGGCTCGGGGTCCAGCGCACCCTGGACCATGGACTGGTGCTCGTCGTGGACCTGCACGCCGGCGCAGCGGGCAATTTCTGGTCCGGGAGCGCCAACCGGAGCGCCGTGCTGGCGGGCGCTGGGCTGGGCCTGCGCAAGGGGGTGGACCCATGAGGAGCCTGGCCCTGCTGAGCCTGCTCGGGGCGGCCTGCGTCGAGCCCGTGGCGGTGTGCGAGCAGACCGTCACCGGCTACCGCGACGGGGACCAGGACGGCTGGGGGACCGGCGAGGCGATCACCTGGTGCGAGGGGAACTCCTCCTTTGCCGCCCGGGCCGGGGACTGCGACGACGCCGACGCCGGCGTGAACCCGGGCGCCGAGGAGCGCTGGTATGACGGCGTCGACCAGGACTGCGACGGCGCCTCGGATCTCGACGCCGACGGCGACGGTCACGACGCCGCGAGCCACGGCGGCGACGACTGCGACGACGGGGACCCGCTGGTCTGGCGCACGGAGGACTGCGAGGACGACGACACCGCGGAGCCGGAGGACACCGGGGACACAGACGAGCCCGAGGACACCGGGGACACAGACGAGCCCGAGGACACCGGCGACACCGACGACACCGACGACACCGACGACACCGACGACACCGACGACACCGACGACACCGATGACACCGATGACACCGGCGACAGCGGCGAGCAGGGAGAGACTGGTGACACCGACGAGCCGGAGGACACTGGCGACAGCGACGAGCCCGAGGACACCGGAGACTCCGACCAGCCGGAGGACACCGGCGACACGGGTGACCAGGCCGAGCCTGCGGACACTGGAGGCGTCGGGGACCAGCGCTAGGGCGCCGCGAGGAGCGGAAGCGCCTGAATTCACGCGAGTAAGCCAGGCGACGGGAGGTTACCCCTCGGTCTAGCAGGCCTCTGAAGAGGGCTCCTATCAGGACCAGTCGGGGCCGAATGTCCAGTTCGGGAGACCAGTCGGGGTTCGATGTCCGCCAACGGGCCCGTGAGGACCCGGATGGGGCCGAATTCAGCCTCCGAAGACCCGATCCGAGGCGATCTGGCGCCTGATCCGGACACCGAACCCCGACTGGTTCTCGGGATCGGACATCCGCACCGGACTGGTCCGGACTCGGTCCGTCTGCCCGAGCGTCTCGCTCGACCTACCAGTCCCCCAGCGCACCGCCATACGCCCCCAGGTCCGCCGGGCTGCCGTCCGGGTCCGTGTCACCGGCTGGCCCGGCGTCTACCGCTGGGCTGTCCGCCGCCAGGCGGTAGTCGCCTCCGCCCTGGTCGACGAACTCCGGCGGCCCGTGGAGCGTCCCCCCGTCTGGCCACTCCGGCGCGTCGGGCGCGACCCAGGGAACCTCGGGCCAGACCAGGTTGTGGCTGCTCTCGAAGGTGTAGCCCAGGGGCTCCCAGTACCGGACCACATAGGGCACGTCGTCCGGCAGCACGATCAGGTTGCCGACCAGGTCCGCTTGGGGCTCGTAGTAGTACTCGAACACCGTGCCCACGTTGCCGACGTTGTCGACGAAGGTGTTGTAGGCGATGCGGCCCTTGCAGTTGGTGCAGCCGATGCCCGCGCCGCCATCGCCGCCCTCGTTGCCGATGAACAGGTTGTTGGTGACGGTGGCGTAGCCGTGGCGCAGGTAGACGCCGCCGCCGACGCTCGCCACGTTGTCCACGAAGACGTTGTGGCGAATGACCGGGTCGGCGTTCTCGACGAACACGCCGCCGCCGTGGCCCTGATGGCCCTTGCCGCCGGTGATGGTGAAGCCCTCCAGGATCGCCGTGTCGGGCTCCAGGGCACGGATCTGGACCACCGAGTCCGTGCCGCCACCGTCGAGCACGGTCGCCAGGGGCCCGTGGGTGCTGCGCACGTGCACGGCCTTGCCGTGGAAGTCGATGAGCTCCAGGTGCGTGCCTGGGCTCACGAGCACCGTGTCGCCGTCGCTGGCATCGGCGATGGCGTCCTGGATGGTGTCGAAGGTCAGGCCTTTGTGCTGCAGCGCCGCGACCCAGTCGCCGGCGGGCCAGCCGGTGTCGTCGGTCCCGGTCTCGGTCATGCTCTGGGCGGAGTCGTCGTGGGCCGTCGAGTCCGCGACGCCCGTGTCCAGGCAGCCGCTCACCCCGGGCGGCGGCGGCACGCAGTCCTGGGTGTAGACCACCTCGCAGCCGAAGAGCACACCAAGCAGGGCAGCCAACGCTGTCATGCACTGACCCTACCCGGCGCTACCCTTCGTTCCGAAGGATCACGATGGTCTTGGCCGGCACGCCGTAGCTGTCCCCGACCTGCTCGGGACTCTCCAGGTCGATGTTGGCGCTGACCCGGCTGTCGTGGTCCGGGTTGCTCTCCAGCCAGGCGTCGTCCCAGTAGGCCTGGGTGTCCACCACCCGGGCCCAGCTGCGCCCGGCGGGCAGGCTGAAGTCGACCTGGTCGTTGCCCATGTTGATCAGGATGGTGAGCTCGGCGGGCCAGTCCTGGGTGCCGTCGTCGGCGTAGTGCATCTGGATGGCCTGGCCGTCCCAGTTGGGGCTGCCGCCGTCGGTGCCCAGCCAGGACAGGGGCATGCCCTCGCCATAGCCGGCGGGAGAGAGCGCGGCGGCGTGGTCCTTGCGGAGCTGGATCATGTCGCTCACGAAGTCGTGCATGCGCCAGCGCTCGTCATAGGCCCGCCACTCGCCCCAGCGGAACCAATTCCACTCGTTGTCGGCCCACGTCGAGTAGGCGTTGTTGTTGCCGTACTGGGTGCGCAGCCACTCGTCGCCGCCGAGCAACAGCGGGGTCCCGTGGCTGATGAGCATGGCCACGAAGCTGTTGCGCACCATCTGCCGCTTCAGTCCCTCGTCGACCCAGTCCCGGGAGCGGTTGTGGCTCTCGCCGCTGTCGACATCGCACCAGGCGTTGTAGGGCTCGTCGCAGCAGAGGGGGTTCAGCACGCCGCAGTCGTTCTGCTTCTCCTCGTAGGTGAACAGGTCGTACAGCGTGAAGCCGTCGTGCACGGTGATGAAGTTGGTCGCATGCCAGGGCTGGCGGCCGTTCCAGGCGTACATGTCGTAGGCGCCGGTCATGACGCCGCCCCAGTCCACGGTGCCGTCATGGGTGGACAGCGGAATGTCCTCGTTGAGCAGGGAGCGCCACAGGTCCCGGAAGTGGGCGTTCCACTCTCCCCAGCCCATGTCGCTGTCGGTGCTCGACGCCGGAAACGCGCCCATCACCGGGTTGTAGTAGCCACCGGCCGACCACGGCTCGGCGATGATCCGGGTGTTGTGAGCCACCAGCACCGGGTCGTCCACGATGTCCTGGAGCACGGTGTTCGCCGGGTCGTCCCAGTTGTTGTAGTCCCCGTCGATCTCGCCCAGGATGGGCGCCAGGTCGAAGCGGAAGCCGTCGACGTGGAGCTCCTCGACCATGTAGCGGAGCGAGTCCAGGATGAGCCGGCGCATCGGGGTGTGGTTGGGACGGGTCTGGTTTCCGACGCCGGTGTTGTTCCAATAGGTCAGGCCGCCCCCGTCCAGGGCGTAGTAGCCGGCGTTGTCGATGCCGCGGAAGCTGTAGATGCCGGCGACCTCGGTGGTGTCCAGGTTGACGGCCTCCTGCACGGCGGTGCCGTCGGAGTGGTAGTCGTTGTAGACCAGGATGTCGCGCCACAGCCCGCCTTCGCCGGTGTGGTTGTAGACCACGTCGACGATGACCTCGATGCCGTGGGCGTGCAGCTGGTCGACCATGCCCTTGAACTCGTCCACCACGAGGTCCGGCCGATCGTTGTCCAGGTACTCGCTGGAGTAGCTGTTCTCCAGGGCGAAGAAGTTGAGGTTGTTGTAGCCCCAGTAGCCGCCGTCGGGCGCCTTTTCGTGCACAGGCAGCAGCTCGACGCCGGTGATGCCCAGATCCTGGAGGTAGGAGGCCATCTCGCCGACCCCGCGGTAGCTGCCCTCGTACTCGACCTCTTCCAGGCCATTCATGGTCAGGCCCTTGGGGTGGACCTCGTAGAGGATCAGGTCCTCCCAGCCGTGTCCGGGGTGGTCGTCGGACTGGCGCAGGTCGACCCAGGTCTGCTCGTCGGCGGACCACTCGTACTGGGACCGCGTGACGATGGCCTTGCTGCCTGCGTCCCAGGTGCTGTCCGCCCGCCTGGACTCGCCGGTGCCGGCGGAGCCCTTGGCCCAGTCGTGATCCCGGTGGATGGCCCGAGCGTAGGGGTCGATGAGCAGCTTGTTGGGGTTGAAGCGGGCGCCGTGCTCGTCGACGTCCTTGAGGAAGCCGGTCTGACTGCCGGGGATGAAGTCCGGGTCGTGGGGCCAGTTGCTGCCCCAGGCGATGAAGCCGTAGTGCTGGCCGTAGCCGATGCCCTCGACGTAGACGCTCCAGACGTCGCCGAAGGGGGTCAGCTCGAACTGCTGCACGGGCAGCTCGGCTTCGGGGTCGTCGAACAGCAGCAGCTCCACCCGCTCGGCGTCGCCGGACCACAGGGTGAAGTTGACGCCGTTGTCGACCACCATCGCCCCCATGTGCTCCAGGGCCTCGATGTCGTACTTGGACAGGCTCGGGGCGTGAGGTTCGTCGTGGTAGAGCCTGGCCGTGTCGGCGGGACAGCCCAGCAGCAGTGCGAGTCCGAGCAACGTGGCCTCCAACAGGGTCAAGGTGGTCAACGATCCGCGTTAACGCAAGGGTCATGCACAGCCCGATCCCCTTGGTGAGCCTGATCGCAATCGTCACGCTGTCGGCATGCTCCGGCATCTCCGTCAACGACTCCGGCACCCTCACCATCGGGGGCGGCACGGACACCCTGGGGGTGACCTCGGAGTTCTGCGACGGCGACCAGGACACCAGCGCCGCGCCCATCGCCGACTGCCAGGTGGGCGCCCTGGTCTGTGGGGACGTGGTGAGCGGCACCACGGTCGGTGGCACGACCCTGTGGGACCTGGACATGCACCAGTCGAACTTCTGCTTCGTGGACGGCAACAACTACGACGGCAAGGAGCGCCTGTGGACCTTCGAACAGGCCGCCTACAGCGAGGTCAACATCCGCCTGGACGCTTGCAACCAGGCCGCGCTGTCCGTCATGAGCTGGTCCGACCCCGACAGCTGTCCCGAGCCCGGGGGCCTGATCAACCGCTGCGAAGGCACCGCAGACGTGGGCGGCGACGTGACCTTCTTCTCGGACACCGATCTGAACTGGGTGGTGGGCGTGGACAGCCCCGAGGGCCAGGAGGGCAACTTCACGCTGACGGTGACCTGCGGCTGAAGACTACCGGCCGTCCACCAGCCCCCGGGTGGTGTGACAGGTCTTCATGTCCGTGGTGTCGGCCCCCGTCAGGTTGGCGCCGGTCAGGTCGGCGCCGCACAGCCGCGCTCCTCGCAGGTTGGCCTGCTGGAGGTCGGCCTCGCGCAGGACCGCGCCCTCCAGGATGGCCTGGCGCAGGTCGGCGCCGATGAGGGTTGCGCCGGTCAGGTCGGCCTCGCGCAGGTCGGCCCCGACCAGCCGGGCCTTGGACAGGCGGGCCCCCGGTGCCTTGGCGGTGCGCAGCTCGGCCTGGTCCAGGTTGGCCTGGCGCAGGTCGGCGTCGGACAGATCGGCCCCCACCAGCTCGGCCGCGAACAGGCTCGCCCGCTGGAATTTCACCGCGGACAGGTCCGCACCGGTCAGGTCTGCGTAGTTCAGATCGCCGTCCCGCAGGCTCAGCCCGCGCAGGTTCGCCCCGGCGGCGTGGGCCCCAGGGCCCAGCGAACCCACCGGCGGGCCCCCCTCGCCCCAGTCGGTGTCCACGTTGAAGACCGACGCGGTGAAGTCCACCCCGTTGCGGTCCACGTGCACCACAGCCGCGTGGAGGCGGGTGCCGCGCAGGTCGGCGCCCTGGAGCCTGGCGCCGGTCAGGTCGGCGCCGAACAGCAGGCTGTCCTGCAGGTTGGCGCCCCGCAGGTCCGCCCCGACCAGGACCCCTTGCTCCAGGTCCGAGCGGCTGAGGTCGGCCAGCGCCAGGGACGCGCCGGTCCAGTCGATGCCACGCAGGGTGAGACCCGAGAGGTCGGCCTGGTCCAGGGCGGCACCCGGCTGGCTGGGGGCCACCGCGCCGACAGCGTCGAGCAGCTTGACCTGGAGCACCCGAAAGGTCTGCAGCCCCACCGGCACCTGCCCCAGCAGGAAGCCGCAGGCCAGCAGGACCATCGGCAGGACCGTGGACCGCAGCCGCTCGCGGATGCGGTGTTTTCGGTCGCTCTCGTACCGGGCCAGCCAGCCAGCGTTGTGCAGCTCCTGGCAGTCGTCGAAGAAGGCCCGCTCCGCCTCGGTCCGCAGCACCAGCTCGTCGGCGTGACGCAGGACCATGTCGAAGCGGGTCTCTGGGAGCAGGTCGTCCTCGCGGCGGCCGTTCTGGAGCCACAGGTCCAGACCCTGCAGGAAGATCTGGCGGGCGCGGTTCCGGTCGGTCGTCTCCTCGCCGTACTGCTGGATGCGGGCGATGATCGCCTCGTGGGCCAACCGGTAGGTGCGCTGGTCCGGGAAGCGCGGATCGGCGTAGCCGTGCAGGATGCGCCAGCGGGACTCCAGCTCCTGGAGCACGGCGGCCCGCCGGTCCCGGTCCTCTGTGGAACCCAGCAGGTCGCGCTCGGGGGCAGGCCGGGACGTGGGGCTGCCCGGCAGGTGGGTGAGTGCCCGCAGGAGCTCCTTGGCGACCCCCTGGTCGCCGGTGTCCAGTGACGCGATGGCCTCGTCCAGGGTCCGGCCCACGATGCTCCGTGCCCCCCCCAGGCGGGCGTAGTGCTGGGGGGTGATCCGGGGGAGCTCGTCGCTCTGGACCATCTCCCACAGCCGATGGCCGACGGCCTGGACCCGGGGCCCGACCTCGCCCGAGCTGTCCGCCATCAGGTCGGCCACGATCCGGTCCGCCAGGCCGTCGTCGAAGGAGTAGGGGGCATAGGCCACAGGCAGCCCTGGGCGGCCGGGTCCCGACAAGGCCTCGTGTACGTCGGCGGCGGAGAGGGGCTGCAGGGGCACCACCCTCGCCAAGGACTCCAGGGGCAGGGGGAACAGGGTGCGCATCAGCGGCCCCAGGTAGTCCTCGCGCAGGGACAGGATGAAGCGCACGGGCAGGTTGCTCCCAGCCACCAGGGCCGCGAGCTCGGACTGGAAGTCGACGCGGTCTCCGTCGGTGCCGCCCGTGAACAGCTCCTCGAGCTGGTCCAACACCACGGCCACCGGGCGCTCCAGGTGTCGCTCCAGCAGGTCGAGTCGCTCGATCAGACTGTCTGGGAGCTCCCCGGAGGGCTCGCTCCTGGAGACCAGTCGGGCCACCTCGCGGCTCAGGGCGTCCAGGGGGCGGTCGGCCCCCCGCAACACGATCACTTCGTGGCCGGTGTCGGCGAGTCCGGGCACGACCCGGGCGTAGAGGAAGCTGGTCTTGCCCACCCCCGAGGCGCCGGTCAGCAGCACCAGCGGCGGGTGATCGGGGTGCTCCCACTCGGCTCGAAAGCGCCGGGCGTCCTGGTCGCGGCCAAAGAAGATCGCGCGCGTGGCCTCGGAGAAGGGCTGCAGGAAGCGGTAGGGCTCTGTGGGGAGCTGCTCCTTGAGCCGCTCCGGCCGGCCCAGGGACACCACCGCGTCGGTCCCGCCCACGGCCCGGCGGAGCTCTTCGGCCACGGCGGGCCAGTCCGCCGGACGTCCTGCGGGGTCCTTGGCCAACAGGCGGTGGACCAGATCCGCCAGGGGTGTGGGCACACCAGGCTGCAGCACGTCGAGCCGGTCGGGGGCGCTGTGCACGTGGTGGGCCAGGTACACGGCGGGCGAGTCGGCCTCGAAGGGCGCGCGACCCGCGACCATCTCGAACAGGATGCAGCCAAAGGCGTACAGGTCCGCCCGGTGGTCCACCTTCCAGCCCAGGGCCTGCTCCGGGGCCATGTAGCGGGGAGTGCCCAGCAGCGAACCCGGTCGGGTCAGACGGCCATCGCCCCCACCGAGCGACTCTGTCGGAGGCACGCTCAGGTTGCCCCAGGTCGCCGCGGCGTCGCCCGTGGCGGGCGCCTGCATGGGCTCGCCGTGACCGGCGGCGGCGACGCCCTCCCACAGGATGGCCAGCCCGAAGTCCAGGATCTTGACCCGGTCGTCGCCGATGAGCATCAGGTTGTCGGGCTTCAGGTCCCGGTGCACCAGGCCCACGCCCTGGCCGGCCCCCATGCCGCCGGCGACCTGGGTCGCCACGTCGAGCACCCGGGACAGGGGCAGGTCCCGGTCGCCGCGGAGCTCGACGGCCAGGGTGTGGCCCTCGAGCAGCTCCATGACCAGGAAGTGGTCGCCCTCTGGGGTGTGGCCCACGTCGAAGACAGTGATGACGTTGGGGTGGCTCAGCCGCGAGGTGGTCCGCGCTTCCTGCTCGAAGCGGCTCACCAGGCCCGGGTGGGTGGTGTACTCCGGGCGCAGGACCTTGATCGCGACCCGGCGGTCCAAGGCCAGCTGGATCCCCTCGAACACGTCACCCATGCCGCCACGGCCGATGCGCCGAGTGAGCTTGTACCGACCGTCGAGTTCCCGCATCTCGGCGCAGCGTACCCCGGCTGGGCAGAAGAGATAGGTGCCGGTCCCGGGAGGATTTCATGACCGCTCTCGCCTGGCTGCTGGTCGGGGCCGTGTGGGCCCAGGACGACGCCGCGACCCCACCCGAAACCAGCCTCGAGGACCCGACCACCGACCTGGCGCCCGAGCCCGAGCCGGCGCCCGAGCCGGCGCACCCGACGGTGCAGCTGGTCTACACCGGTGCCAGCGGCGGCGTGGGCTCGTCGAAGTACCCCTTTGTCGGTCTGAACTGGCTCCAGACGTCGATCGACGAGGGTGGGGCGGTCCTCGGGGAGCTCGCGGCCTTCCACGGCACCCTGGCCCAGGGGGACTGGCTCCTGCACCCGGCTGACTGGACGGTCGCGTCGCTGGTGGCGTTGCTGGATGGATCGCCGATCACTTGTGGGGAGCCGATCCACGACCTGGCCTTGCAGACGCCGACCGTGACCTGGGTGCTCGAAGCCGAAGGCGAGCCCGACTGGTTCAAGGCCCTGGAGTCCCACGTGGCAGACCCGCTGCCGTGGACCGAGCGCGACTGCACCAACGGCAGCGGCCTGGTGGCTCGTCTAGCGGGGCCGGACACCGGGCTGCCCCTGCCGGACTGGCGTCCTCTGGCCTGGGAGCTCCGGCTGGGCCTGCACGCGTCGGTGGTCGAAGGGGAGACGGCATGGCCGCTCCTATTGGTGGGCCGTCCGCTCCAGGAGCGCGCCCGCACCGCCCAGCTGATCGCAGACCTGCAGGCCGCAGGTCCCCAGGCCTTGTTCGTGGATGCAGGCGACTTCGTGGACGGTGCCAGCTCTGTCGAGGACGGTGCCCTGTCCCTTCACAGGGCCGGCGGCTTCTCGCTGCTCCAGGCGCTGGCGCCGGCAGCGCTGGCCCCGGGGGAACAGGAGCTCGTGGCGGGCGCCCGGGCCTTCGTGGACGAGATCGCCGGGCTCGAGCTCCCCTATGTGGCGTCCAACTGGCAGGCGGCCGACCCGAGCCTGGCCTTGCCCGACGTCGTGCTGCGCACCGTCCAGACGGCCGACGGCCCGGTGGCCCTGGCCTTTGTCGGGGTCCTGGACCCGGCGCTGAACACGCTGCTGCCGAGCCTGGGCGCCGACGGGGTGACCATCACGGATCCGGTTGCTGCGGTCCAGGCTGTGGTGGATCGGGTGCATGTCGAGCACGCCCCGGACGCTGTCATCGCCCTGGCGAGCAGCCGGGCGGTGCTCGAGGACCTGCGCCGACGAGGCCGCGGCATCGATCTGTTGGCGGGCGACCCGACCATGGCGACCCTGCGGGTCGTGACGCGCGACGTGGCCTTCCGCGAGCTGCCGGCCAGCGCCAAGGGCTCGCCGCTCACCCTGGCGATGGACGGTGTGGCGACGGCCGATCTGACCTTTGGCGCCCAGGACGGGGGACTCTCCCAGGTCCGGGTCACCCCCCGGCTGGTCACCGCCGACCTGGCCCAGGATCCCCAGGTGACCGCTGCCATCACCCAGGTCCGGCTGGACGCCTACCCCCGTCATGAGCAGATCGTGCTGCCCCATCCCCCGGCTGGCCCGACCGCCGGCTGGACCCAGGCCCAGTGGGAGAAGATGGTCTGCGAGCTGACCTTGGCCCGCACCGGCGCCGACGCCGTGTGGCTGAGGGAGCTCCCCCCTGTGGTGCGCCTGCCCGGGCCGATGACCGCGCTCGAGCTCGCCGACCAGCTGGCCATGCTCGACGTGCTCGAGCTCCACCGGGTCCCGGGCACCAAGCTCGGCACGCTGTTGCTCCAGGCGGACGGCGAGGTCGCGGTCTCGTGTGGGGCGGCCGTGGGCAGCACCAAGCCAAAGGTCCGGGGCCGGGGAATCGACGGCGAGCGCACCTACCTGGTGGCCACCACCGACCGGACCCGGCTGGGCACGCCGGTCGACGCGCTGCTCAAGGGCGTGGCGTCGAGTCGGTGGCTGGACCAGCCATCCATGGCGGTGGTCACCGACGCGGCAGGGTCGCCCCTGACCCTGCGTCGGGCCGCGCTCGAGGGGTTCCGGGCCGGCGCGGCGGCCGACGCCGCGGGCTTCGCCGGGGCGCTGTTGGCCGCAGGCCCGAGCGACAAGCCCGGGGAGTGGCTGGTCAAGGTCCGGGCTCTGAGCCTGCACGCCGAGACCTTTCGGGGCACGGGCAATGACGCCTTTGCGAGCGTGCCGGAGACCCTGGCCACGAGCCCCTCGTCGCTGACCCTCGGGGCCAGCGCCGACGTGGCCTTGGACTACAGCGCCCGCGCCGTGGCCTGGGACCTGCGCTGGCGCGCCGCCTTCACCCGGCTGGCAACCGCCGATGATCTGGGCCAGGAGACCGCCGACGACTGGCGGCTGTCCACCAGCACTGCCCTCCCGCGCCTGACCTTTCCCAGCAGCACCCCCATCCGGGTGATGCCCTATGGCGAGCTGGCCTTCGACTCCGAGTTCACGCCGGCGGTCGCCGACGACGGCAGCCTGAGCCTGCGCCAGGCGGACTTGTCCCTGGTGGCCGGGCTCTCGGCGACCAAGTGGCGGGCGCTGCGGGCCCTGCGCGTCGGTCTGCTGATCAACCGCGATCTGGCGCGACTCCAGGACAAGCCCTTCGAGTATGGCGCCCGCGTGGACTTCGAGACCCTCAAGGTCTTCGGTCCGTCGGCCCGCCTGTCGACCTATGGTGCAGTCGACGTGTACGGCAACACCCCGGAAGACGACGCCAGCGACCTGCGCTTCAAGGCCTTCGGCGAGGTCCGCCTGGCACTACCCCTCGCCCGGTACCTCGACCTGGCGCTCTATGCGCAGGGCTTCGCGCTCCAGGGTCGCGTGCCGGACAACGACGCGCTGGGTGCGGCGTGGACCCTGGGCACCTCGCTGGACATGGCCGAGGCCTTCCAGCTGCGGCGTTGATGCTCTGGCTCGCCCTGGCGGCCTGTGGCGCGGATCCGGTCCTGCCGCGCGCGACCTGGGTCCTGAAGGGGGAGGGGGTCGTCGGCACGGTGTCCGGCCGCGATGGCTGCCGGATCGGGCTGTGGGGGCCGACCTGGGGCACGCCGGGCACCGCACTTGTGCCCTGCACGGCAGAGTCCACACCCGCTGGGGTCTGGATCGGCTTCCCCTTCGAGACTGGGAGCAGTGAAGGCGAGGCGGCCTTGCTGCTGGATCTGGCCCAAGGCACGGCGACCTTGCCGCTCGGAAGCCGGCAAGGGGAGCACAGCGTGGGCCTGACCCTGTCCCAGGGAGAACTGGCCACAGCCGAGCGCCAGCCCGCCGCCGCCGCGACGGTAGGGTCGCTGGCCACGTGGCGCGCCGCGTGGGAGGCGGGCAGCTTTCGCATCCAGGGCGGTGACGCGCTCGTGGGCGAGGTCCAGTTTCGCGGTGAGCTGCCCGCTCAGGTCGGCCTGTACGACGTGAGCTGGATGACCGACGGCGTCGTCGACGCGCTGCTCCTGGACGAAGGGCCCGACCTGATCCTGGTGTTCGACGCCGAGCCGTCGCTGACCGGCGACCCATCGGTCCTGCGGGTGAATCGGCCGACCAACGGCGCCGTCGTGCCCCTGGGCCTCATCCCGAGCCCTGCCGAGCTGACCTATCGGCTGGTGCCGGGCACCGTCAGCGAGGCGGAGCGGGCCGAGGCCCAGGCCATGGCCGCCATGGCAGCGGGTCAGCGGGAGCTGTCGGTGGGGCTGATGCTGGTCGCGGCGCTGGGCGAGCAGGCAAACGACGTGTTCTTCCGGTCCGAGGGCGACGACTGCCCCTCGCTGGGCAGCCTGGACGGCGAGTGGGCCGTGCTGTTGGTGGGGTACCAGGTCTTGATCGAGCGCGTGCCGCTGGGGTGCGCCGTGAGGGTGGAGCCGAACCGGGTGCAGCACGGCAGGCGCTTGGCGGCGCACGTCGGGCCGGATGGTCGGGTGGTGGAGTCGGTGCTTCGCGGGCTGTAGGACCCTGTCCTGGACCGATCGTCCGCGATCCCCTCAACCTGGGGGAGTCCCGTCCGAACGGGGGTCCCGGAGGTCCCCATGGCTGCCCCGACCCTGTCCCTCTGTCTCATCGCCCGCGACGAAGCGTCGTTGCTGCCCGGCTGCCTGGCCAGCGTGGCCGAAGTCGTGGACCAGATCGTGGTGGTCGACACCGGCAGCATCGATGACACCGTGGCCCTGGCCCGTGCGGCCGGCGCGGTGGTCGTGGACTCGCCCTGGCAGGACGACTTCGCCCACGCCCGCAACGCCAGCCTGGCCGCCGCGACAGGCGACTATGTGCTGGTCCTGGACGCCGACGAGCGGCTCGCGCCGGGGGCTTCGGCGGCCCTGCGTCAGGCCCTCTCGGGCGGTCTGGACTGCGGCATGTTGCCCCTGCACAACGCCGACAGCCTGGATGCGCAGCCGGCTGACGTCGTCGCGGGTCGCGCCCGGCATGGGGAGCCCGTGCTCCTGCCGCGTCTGTTCCGGCGCACCCCGGACCTGGCCTACACCGGCGCGGTCCACGAGTCCGTCGCCGGCTGGCTCACGGCCCAGCCCCGCAAGGTCGTCACGGTGCCCGCGGCGCTGGTCCACTACGGCTACGTGCCCGAGATCCGGGAGGCCCGGGACAAGGACGCCCGCAACCTGCGCCTGCTGGAGAAGCGCTGCGCAGCCGAGCCAGACGATCCGGTCGCCCGTGGCTACCTGGCTCGCGAGCTGCTGCGGGCCGGCGACACCGAGCGGGCTCTGGTCGAAGCCCAGGCCGGCTGGGCCGCGGTAGAGCAGGCCCTGGACGCCGGTGGGCCGCGGCCGACCTTCGTGTCGCTGGCGTCGCTGTTGGCCCACACCCACATCACTCGGGGCGAGCTGGCAGAGGCCACTTGGGTCCTGAGCCAGGCCCTGGCCTGGGGGGGCATGCACCCGAACCTGGATCTACTCCAGGGCTGGGCCTCAGAGTCCCGAGCGGTGGGCGACACGCCCCAGGATCGCACCCGTCTGGAGAGCGCCCGCTGTTCCTATGAGGCCTGCCTCGCAGCCCACGGCCAGGCGTTCGTCGAGGAGGCGATGCCCGGTGCGACCAGCTGGACGGCCCGCACCCGGCTGGGCACGGTGCAGCTCCGACTGGGCCGGCCTCAAGACGCCCTCGACGCCTTTCAGCGAGCGATCGAGGACAACCCGAGTCACCGGGAGGCTGTGTTCGGCGTCGCCGAGGCGCTGCTGGATTTAGACCGCCCCGAGGAGGCTCTGCGGGTCCTGGAGCCCACCCTGCAGCACCCTGTGCCAGACGGCTGGACCCTGGCGGCCCGTGCGGCCACCAAGCTCGGGTGCGAGGCCGACGCGTCGGCCCTGCTCAAGCGGGGCCTGGAGCTCGCCGGCGAAGGCTTCGACGGGCCCCATCGGCGCAGTCAGCTGCTGGAGCTTCGCTGCCTGAACGGGCTGCTGAGCGGCGTCCCGGTCGCCGGGCCTGGCTGGGCTGGGCTGGTCGGAGCGGTCGCGTCGCGGCAGCCGGCCCAGGACCATGCGCTGCGGGGTCAGGAGCCTCCGGGGGGCCAGATCGAGGCCATCGTCGAGCGCTGGCTGGGGACCGGTCGGGGGGACCTATTGGAGCCCTTCCTGGAGCCGCGGGCGGACTCGCTGATCCCCGGACTGAAGCGCCGGACCCTGGCCGCGCTCCGAGCGCTGGGCGTCGAAGTGACCGACGACGGCGAGTCCGAGTTCGTGTTCATCGGCGGGGCCGGCCGCAGCGGGACGACCCTGCTGCGGGCCATGGTCGATGCACACCCGCGCATGAGCTGTGGTCCGGAGCTCAAGCTGGTGCCCGCGATCTGCGCCTTGCGGGATCAGTGGTGGAGCGCCATGGGCCACGACCTGCTGGCCGCCGGGGTGGACGAGTCCAGGCTGGACGCGGCTGTGCGGGCCTTCGTGTCCACCTTGTTGGAGAGCATGATCCCGGCAGGCAGCGACAGCCGCATCGCCGAGAAGACCCCCCACAACCTGCTCCACATGGCCATGCTCGGGCGCCTCTTCCCCCGCGCCCGGTTCGTGCACGTGGTGCGGGATGGCCGCGCTGTGGCCGCCAGCCTGGTGCGCCAGGCCTGGGTGGACCCGGCCAGCGGCGAGCCCATCTGGTACTGCAAGGACCCGGCGAGCGGCGCCCGCTACTGGTCCCAGGTGGTCCAAGGCATCCGGGCCCAGGCCGCCCAGGTCCCCGGTCGCTACCTGGAGATCCGCTACGAGGAGCTGGTCCAGGAGCCGCGAGCGACCCTGGAGCGGCTGCTGGCCTTCCTGGGTGAGGCTTGGGACGACGCCGTCCTGGCCCACCACGACCAGGTCCGCGTGTCGACCCTGGAGTCCAGCAGCGCCGCGGTGGCGCAGCCGCTGACGACCGGTGCCGTGGACCGCTGGCGCCAGGAGCTCCGTGCCGAAGACCTGGAGGCCATCGGGCGCGAGGTCGGCGGGCTGTTGCAGGAGTGGATTGACGCCGACAGAAGCTGACAATCGGCAACACGGATCCGAGGGGTGCCAGAGGTTGCATGGGCGGGCAACCAGGAGGTCCCCATGCAGCCCACCCCTGCCGAGCTGTCTCAACTCCGCCTGTTCGACGGCCTGAGTGGCGCCCAGCTCGTGGAAGCACGCGCTTGCTTCGTCACGATGACCGTCGCCGGCGGAGAGGTGCTGATGGGGCAAGGCCAGGCCGCGAGCTGGATGGCCTTGATCATGTCCGGCAGCCTGCGCATCTCCCGCGGCCACGCCGGCGAGGACGAGGTGCCCGTCGCAGATCTGGGCCCCGGGGAGGTGGTCGGGGAGATGGGCCTGATGGGGGGGCTGACCCGCAGGACCGCTACGGTGCGCAGCACAGCGGTCACCCGGCTGCTGGTGCTGGACCAGTGGGGCCTGGCCCGGCTGCGCCGCACCCAGCCCGAGGTCGCCGAGCGCTTGGACACCACCGTGGCCCGGGCGCTCGCACGGCGCCTCAGGGAGACCACCTCGGCCATCGTCGACTGTTCGAGCGGGGCGGGCCTGGCGCGGCCCACGTGGCGCAGCTGGGGCTGGCTCGCGTGGATCGATCGGGGTCTGTCCTGGCGCTCCCATCGCCCGGATCCCCGCCAGATCGTGGACCAGGCCCCAGCCCTGTCGGCGCTCACCCCCCATGAGCGCCGGCGCTTCAGCCGGGCTGTGCGGGTCCGCTCGGTGCCCCGGGGGACCCCGCTCATCGACGAAGGCGAGCCATCGGGTCGAGGCTTCCTGTTGGCCAGCGGCGAGGTCGAGGTCACCCGACACGGATCCGACGGCCAGCCCGAGGTCTTGGCGACTCTGGAGACGCCTGGCACCGCGTTTGGCTTCGCCTCGCTGGTGGACGAGGAGCCGAGCCTCGCCACCTGTGCCACGGCCCGCCCCAGCTGGGTGCTCGAGGTGGACCGTCGGGCGCTGGTCGAGGGCGCGGAACAGGGGCTGGTTCGCAAGGCGGCGATCGGGTCGGTGACCCGGCGTCTGGGTGTGGCGGACCGGGTGCTGGGGCGGCTGAAGCGGCGGCGGGTCGAGGGGGGTCCCTAGTCCCAGGGCCCCGCACTCAGAACCCCTCTCTGTCCTGGAGCCGCTTGACCCAGTCCGGTGCCTCCCACGTCGACTCGTAGCCTTCGTCGATCCGGACCTCCTTGCCTTCGATCATGCAGGAGACCTCGAACTCGCTGCGCCAGGCGAACTCCAGGTCTTCCTTGGCAGCGTCCAGGTCCCAGTAGCAGAGCCGGATGTGGTGGATCGGCTTGCCCCGCAGCGGGCCCAGGCCGTCGCGGTTGTGCAGTCGCAGCCAGCCCAAGTCGCTGATCAGCTTCCAGGTCAGCTTGCGGTCGAGCATCTGGTAGATGAACGTGCGGGTCCGCCGGTCGTAGTTGCCGGTGAACTCCTGGAAGGGGTGGGCGTCTCCCCGGTGGAAGAAGATGCCGCCGGCCATCGAGTAGCCCATGAGCGGGTGGCCCTGGCGGACCTGGCGGACCGCGGCGTGCACGTCGGCGTCCAGGTCGTGGAACTGGACCATCGTCAGGTCCTCGTCGGGCAGGTACACCGTGCGCCAGGGGCCGTGGTGGAGGAAGCGCCGGGAGACGACCTGTTCGTGGCCGCGGCCGCGGAGGAAGCAGGCCCAGCCGTGGGGGCCGTGGCCCATGCCCCAGCCGGAGCGGGGGATGTGGAGGGGCTCGCCCAGGTGCTGGAGCTTGTCGGTCCAGGTGAGGGCGTGAGGGGAGACGGCGACGGCGGTCTCGAAGGGCACGGTCCGGAGGAGGTCGAGGGCGGTGGAGGGGGAGAGGTGGACCCTCTTCTTGATGACTACGAATTCCTTCTGCCTCTTGTACCGAATGTAGTTCTCTCGGCTGCTGCCCCAGTTCATCTTGTAGTAGGCGTCGGCGAGTGGAATGGTCTCGACCCAGTCGTCGTGGATGGGGAGCGCCTTGTAGTTCTCATCCAATGCGTTGGGAGGGCGCCCTCCGTACCAGGGCCACTGGACCAGAGCCCGTAGGACGGAGCGAGGGTCCAACTCGTTGCGCAGAGTGAGGTGCACTTCTTCCTGCATCGTCATCTTTGGATCTCCAGCAACTGGTCCAGATCGTCAGAGTTGGGTCCCAGGCGGTGGAGCTGTCCTTGGCGGTCGTAGACCTCCACCCGCAGCTTGCCCTTGGATTCGACCATGGCGTCGCGCAGCCTCTCCACCTGCTGCCTCGGCGCCCGCACATCCATGAACGTCACCACCGCCTCCTGAAG
>CAZFLE010000106.1:0-25166 GCA_964519895.1 uncultured Enterobacterales bacterium
TGATCACGACCTACCGCTGCAACCTGAAGTGCATCGGCTGTCCCAGCTGGGAGGTCAAGGACCACCAGGACCTGACGACCGACGAGTGGCTCGGCGTGTTTCGGCAGCTCTGGTCCCTCGACGTGGTCAAGGTCCTGGGCGGCGAGCCCTTCGTGCGCAAGGACATCGTCCAGCTGCTGGCCGGCGTGCGAGAGATCATCGATCCCTACATCCTCCAGCTCACGACCAACGGGATGCTCACGCGCCGGGTGATCGACGCCATCGAGGCGGTGGCGTGGCCCGGTCTCCAGCTGCGCATCAGCGTGGACGGACTCGACAGCACCCACGACCACATTCGCGGGGTCGACGGCAGCCGGCGGATCGTCGAGCGCACGGTCCGCCAGGTCGCGGAGCTCCAGCCCAAGTACGGCTTCAAGTTCGGCATCAACTTCGCGCTGACGGACCGCTCCATCCCGGAGCTGGATCAGATGATCGCCTTTGCCGACGAAGTAGGCGCGGACCTGATTCCCGGTGTCAACGTCGACCCCTTCCTGATCGGCACCAGCCCCCCCGAGGACGGCCCGCCCCAGCGGGTGATCATGGTCTCGGACCCCGAGCAGGCCTACGCCGCCCTGGCGGACGCACGGGTCGGCACGAAGCAGGAATTGCCGCTCATCGACCACCTGTACAGTCGGCTCATCACCCGCAACGTCTACGACTACCAGCTGCACGAGCAGGGCCTCTCCTTCCCCTGCCGCGAGCTGCGGGACCTGCTCTACCTGCTCCCCAACGGCGACGTGGTGCGCTGCGGCATGGACCATCGGGCCGTGGGCAACCTGCGCCAGAGCACCTTCGACGAGATCTGGTTCGGATCCGCCATCGAGCCCTGGCGGGACAAGGTCGATGCCTGCCCCGGCTGTATGCAGACGTCCGTGCAGATCCTGTCCCGGTTGTATGGGGGCTGCATCACAGCGTGACGCTCGGGGACCCGCCATGAGGCGCGACATCTTCATCAACGGGGCGGCGCCGCTCCTGGCGATCTCCGGTCGTGACCTGGGAGGGCACGACCGCTCCCGGCTGGTCTCGGACCCAGGCGCGGCGGCGCGGGCGGGGCTGGTGCTCCCAGTTGAACTCCTGCACCCCGAGCCCTTCGTCATCCGGGTGGTCGAGGGGGAGCTCGACGGCAAGGAGACGTCGGAGTGGGTGGGCCACGTCGCCAGTCGCCTGGTGTGTCCCGAAGGCGTGCTGCACCTGGAGGCGGGCTTCGGTCCGCTGCCCGATCTCGCGAGCCTGCGGGAGCTCCGCGTGGCCTCTGGCGTGCTGCGGATCGACCTGTACACCTACCTGGGTGGCACCCTGAACGGTGACGCTTGCTACGGGCAGGTCTCGGGCTCGGTGCCGCTGGGGCGGTGGTTCCGGGCGTCTCGACCGGGCGAGGAATTTCCCGACTGGCTGGCTCTTCGGTGCCTGGAGGACCCCGAAGTGGACCCGGGGTTCGAGGCGGACTGGCAGGAGTTGGCCGGGACGCGCAGCCTGGCGCGGACCCGGTCGCGGCTCCAAGCCCGGCCAGCGCTGGCCTTTGTGCTCCAGGTGCGCCCCCAAGGCGAAGGGGTGGGGGTGACCGAGCTCGGCGCCCGCGGTTGGGTCCCGGCCACGGCGGGCGCCCGCCTCCCGGACTTCTGCCCGCGGGGAATCGACGCCACCGTGGCGCTGGAGGACGAGTCCGAGGACACCGATCTGCCCATGTCGACCGAGCTGCCCGACGGCGTGCAGACCCCGGCGGGAGACCGGGAGCGGGGCTTCTGGGCCCGGGTGAGCCGCTGGGTGGGTCGCGGAGACTGAAGCAACGGCCCTCGCCAGACAATCGGCAACAAAGTGATGAATCTCCTGTCAGGGACACGCGTCTCAGGCGTGTAGGTTCTGAATGCCCTCCGACCGGTGTCCAACCCTCCAGATGCGTCCCCTCCGTGCCCTCGCAGTCCTCTGGGTCGCCACCTTGGTGTGGTTCCAGCCCCAGGCCGCTGGGGCCGCGACGCCGGCACCGGATCGCCTGACCCTGTCCGCCAGCTCGGTGGTGATGGGCTGGGAGCCCCGCCAGGTCAACCCCGGAACCGCCGTGGAGCTGGAGTGGATCCTCCAGCGCAGTCACCTGCGAGTGCTCACCTGGAGCCTGGAGGGAGGGGGCTTCACGGACTTCTCCTACGGGTCCGGGGCGCACCTGAGCACCGCGGTGGCTCGCCACTGGCACACCTGGCGCGGGGCTTACCTAGGCATTCGGGGGGGCGTAGGACTGCAAGCCCTGGCCCCGGGCGCGATGCTGGACGAACTCTCCAGCGAGGATCCGAGCACTTGGAGTCTGGTCGCCCGGCTCCCCGTAGGCATTGAGGCCGGGTGGCAGCACCCGGCCCGCGGGTGGCGGCTCGGGGTCCGAGCCGAACAGGTGGTCTGGGCCCCCTACGCCTGGAAGCTCGACCGGCGTGTTGGCGTGCAGTCGAGCGTCGGCGCGGTGCTCTCGGTCCCCCTGTTCTGGAAGCGGACCGCACCGGCGAACTAGTTCGGATCTGCACAACTATGGGCCTTCGTGCCCCATGGTTTGTGCAAAACCCCCTTGCGGTGGCCCCCTCCGAGGACCATCCTGCTTCCATGTCCTCGCCACGCCTGCTCGCCGTGCCTGCGCTCATTTGGGCGTGTGCCTGCGTGCAGCCGCCAGCCCAGGGCGGCCAGGAGGGTGAGCCCCTGGCGGACTCCGGCGCCATCGAGCCCACCTCGTTCTCTGGGACCGTGACCGACGACACCACGGCTGGCCTTCCTGTGGATGCGACCCTGTTGGTCGAACTCCGCGGGCCGGCGGGCACCATCGACGGCTGGCCTGACGCCACGGTGCAGCCCCTACAGGCGCTGAACGTGCCCTGGACCGGGGACGACACCAGCTGGTCGACCCGGCTGGGGCCCGAGGAGATCCAGGACGGGGTGCTGATCTTCGCGTTCTGGGACGACGGCAGTGGGGATCCATACTCCGGGGCACGTGGCCGGTACTCCGACGAACCCTTCGATCCGGTCGACGGTAGCGCTTACACAGGCCTGGACATCACGATCACCGACGACGGGTCGCGCTGATCAGGGCGACACGACCTCGAGACCCGGCAGGTCGATGCGCTGGGCCCGGTAGAAGCCCACGACAAGCTGCCCGGCGGTGGGCCACTGGGCCTGCCAGGCGATCTGGCCGTCGGCGGTGACCTCGGTCATCCGATTGACCTGGCTGGCGCCGGCCGCGATCAGGGTGTTGCCATTGTCCAGCCGGTCCGCGTCGCCCCAGTAGCCGGTGAACCACCCGTGCTCCTTCTGCATGGGCCACTCCCAGACGATCTCGGCAGTGCCGGCGTGGGTGTCCAGGGCCATCTCGATGACCCGGGTCGTCCTTCGCTCGGTGCCGTTGTCGTAGATCAGCAGCCGGTCGTCTCCCAGGGGCTTGGGTGCGTGCTGGCTCTCGAACCAGTCCCCGTCCAGGGTGAAGTCGCCCCCCGGGCCCAGCCGCCACTGGACGGCCTTGGTGCTTCGCGAGAGTCGCAGGACCTGGTCCAGGTTGCGGAGGGACAGCGTGATCTCGTCGCCGTCGACTGTCACAGAATTGGCGTGCGTCCAGTCGTCGACCCACTGCACTTCCAGGTGATCGAATGTGTCCCAGGACCACGTCTCCTGGCCCGCCCGGTCGTAGATCACGATGCGATCGCCCCGGGTGCCGTCCACGAAGCGCTTGACCAGCGTGATCACCGAGTCGTCGTCGAGGATCTCGGTGGTGTGGTGCATGAAGTCGTCGGACTCGAACCCGGGCTGCTCGGGCCCTTCCCACAGGATCCGGCCGGCCAGGTCGACCTCTCTCGGGCGCTCTCCGCTGGGCACCGACGCGCCCATCAGCACGGTGCCGTCCCTCGTCAGACGGACGTCCATGGCCCCCAGGTCGTCCCCGGACTCGAACTGGTGGAGCCAGACCGGGAAGCCCTCCATGTCCACGATGACGGCGGTGTTTGGGGCGCCCACGGAGTAGCGGTAATTGTCGAAGAGCGTATACCCGGCCCGGGCCAGCTCGGGGTCGTGCACCAAGACTTCGGGCACCGGAACGTGATCCGGCAGTGAGCCCGAGGTGAAGACCGTGGGGGTGGCGGTGACCCGGTCCCCGTCGGAGGTCTCGCTGATGGCCTGCAGCTCGTAGTCGGCGTCTGGCCGCAGTCCATAGACCAGGACCTGGTGCTCGGTGGCCAGCTCGGCGCTGCCCGTGCGAAGGCGTGGGGTGGTGCGGGACTGGAATTCCACGTGACTGTCCGTGGGCTCGTTCGTGCGCCACACCAGCCAGCACGCCAGGGGGTTCTCGTCGATGGGGATCACCCCGAGCGACGACAGCACCAGCCCGCCGGAGCCCGTGTCGACCGGCCCCAAGGCGCCGGTGCAGCCGGTCAGTGCAAGGGCCAGGCTCCACATGGGGGAAGGATAGCCGCGCCGCGATAAAGGGTCCCAATGACACTGCTCCTGCTCGCCGCATGCGGTCCCGAGGTGTTCTCGACCGGCGGCTACACGATCGAGGTCGACGAAAAGACCGCCACCCTCCAGATCACCCACGACACCCGTGGGGACGGGCTGCGCGATCTCAAGCTCTTCGCAGGCACCGGCGAGAGCGACATCGAGTTCAACGTCGGCTCCTACCGCTTCACCGAGCTGAGCGAGGACTTGCGGCGGGGCGCTTCGGTGGACCACCTGAGCAGCTTGGGACAGGGCCTGGTCCTAGTGTCCCTGGAAGACGCCGACGGCAACGACCTGGGCGATCTGACCTTTGGCCCAGGTGGGGACGACACCCTGAACATCGACTTCCTACCTCGGGCCGGCAGCAACCGGGTGGCGCTCGAAGCCGACTGCGACGTCGACGATCACTTCCTCGGTCTGGGCGCCCACGCCTTTGACGTGGACCACGTGGGCGAGGCCTTTGCGCTGTGGGTCAGCGAGCCTGGTATCGGCAAGTCGGACCAGGAGGCCTACCCCGACGACTGGTTCCTGACGGGCACCCGCCACAGCTCGTCCTACCCGGTCCCACTGCTGGTCCGGCCCCAGCAGGCCCACGCCCTGGCGGCCTACACGCCGGCGCGTGTCGAGGTGGATCTGTGCCACAGCGACCCCGACCGCTTCCGCATCACGACCTGGGACGACCGGTCGGTGCGCTTCGCCCTGGTGTCCGGCGACGGCCCCCTGGACGTGGTCGAGCATGTCAACCGCGACCTGTTCGGCCTGCCCCAGCTGCCGCCGCCGTGGGCGCTCGCCCCGTGGAATGACGCGATCAAGGGCGAAGACCGCGTGCGCGAGGTCGCCGCCACCATTCGCGAAGCAGACGCGCCGTCGTCGGTGATCTGGACCGAGGACTGGAAGGGCGGCGAGGAGAACGCCGTCGGCTACCACCTGACCGGCGAGTGGTTCGTCGACGAGACGCTCTACCCGGACGCAACGGGTCTGGCCCAGGAGCTCGAGGACCTGGGCTTCAAGTGGTTCGCCTACTTCGCGCCCTTCCTGGAAGAGGACACCATCACCTGGGACGAGGCCATCGCCGCCGACGTGGTGATCCAGACCCAGGACGGCGAGCCCTACACCTTCAGCGGCCCGACCTTCCAGCAGTTCTCGATGGTGGATCTCACGCTGGCCGACGGCCGCGACTTCGCCATCGAGCGCATGGTCGCGGCCTTGGACGTGGGCTTCGACGGCTGGATGGCCGACTACGCCGAGTGGCTGCCCACCGACGCGGTCCTGGGCAGTGGCGAGGACGCGATGCGTGTGCACAACGACGTCCCGCGGCTCTGGCAGGCCACCAACCTGGAAGCCCAGTCGGGCTACGACGCCACGTTCTTCGCGCGCTCCGGCTGGGTCGGCACCCAGAGCTTGGCGCCGATCGTGTGGGCCGGAGACCAGCGCACCAGCTTCGACGCCGACGACGGGCTGCCGACCATCCTGCCCCTGGGCCTGGGCCTGTCTGCCAGCGGGGTCACGGTCTACACCCACGACATCGCCGGCTACCAGTCCATCGGCAACGACCCATCGGACCGGGAGCTCTGGTACCGATGGGCGTCCCTGGGCGCTTTTTCGCCGGTGATGCGCACCCACCACGGGGCCTTTGCCGACGACAACCACCAGTTCGACACCGACTTCGAGACCCTGGAATTCTGGGGCCAGGTGACCCGCGAGCACACCCGGCTCTGGCCCTACCGGTACGGCCTGGCGGCGCTCGCGGCGGACCAGGGCACGCCCATGCTGCTGCCGGTGGGCTGGATCTACGACGACGCCTGGGACCGCATCGACGCCTGGCTGCTCGGTGCAGGGATGCTGGTGGCGCCGGTGCTGAAGCAAGGGGTCACCGGGCGGGAGGTCAGCCTGCCAGACCAGGTCACCTGGTACGACTGGTGGACCCACGAGCCGGTCCAGAGCGGCTGGTTCGACGCAGACATCGACGAGATCCCGGTGTTCATCGCCGCAGGCACCACCGTGCCGACCTTCGAGACGATCCCCGACACCCTGACGACCGGCGCATCGGGCGATGTGCTGGACCTGGACGACGTCGACGCCGAGCGCGTGGTCACACTTTTTGGCGGCGGCGGGCCCTTCAGCGAAGCGGACGGCACGACCTACACGCCGACTGGCACCCCGACGGGCGCGGGCGAGGACACCGTGACGGTGGACAGCGGCAACGTCACGGTCGCAGGGGTCACCCTGGCGATCAGCGGCACGGTGACGCGGACGTACCGGGTCGTGGTGGTGCCCTGATCCCAACATCTCTGTTGGATGCCGGTGTGGGTGGGCGTTAGGCCCCGGCCATGGCCGATCTGCACAACTGTTGGAGAGAGTCCACAGACCGCCTCTTGTGGCGTCACGTGGGCCGCGCCGAGCTGCTCGACCAGCTTCTCGAGACCGCGGGTGGCTTCCTGGCCGGGGGCAAGGCCAAGGGTGTCTGGCTCCACGGTCCGCCTGGTTGCGGGCGAACACACCTGTTGGGCGTGCTGGCGGCCCGTCTCCGAGGCGCCTCGACCGCGGCACGGGTCCCCGTGGTGCGGATCTCCGAGGACCTGCCCGGCCATCGGAGTGTCGAAGCCCTGCTGGAGCGGCTGGCGGTGGACTCCCAGGCCGCAGGCTGGGAGCACTGGCCTGGCGCCGCCCAGCCGAGCGAGTCCCTCCAGGGCCGCAGGGTGCTCCTGTTCGACGGCTTCGACCGCCAGCTGCGCAGCCTGGGCGCCAACGGCCGCAAGGCCCTCAAGCGCGCCCTGGGCAACGACACCTGGATCCTGGCGACCGGGGACAGCGTGCCCGACGAGATCACCAGCCCGACCGAGCCCTGGCGCAACCGCTTCCAGCTGGTCAGCCTGCCCCCGCTGAGCGATGCCCAGGCGAACGATCTCCTGGACCGGACCGGCCCAGAAGACTCCGCCCACCTGGGCCGCCGGCAGTCGCTGGTCACGCTCTCGGGCGGCCTGCCGCGCACGCTGGTGGCGCTGAGCCAACAGGTCTCCAACGATCCCGATTCGTCCGCGGCGGCCTACCTCTCCAGAGTGCTGGACCTGTGGACGCCCGAGTACCGGCTCCGGTTCAGGGGCCTGTCCTCCCAGGCCCAGCGCGTGCTGGAGCGCATCAGCGAAGCGCCCCGGGCTCTGACGCCGACCGAGCTGGCCCGGCACCTGGGGCGCAGCCCATCGGCCATCTCGGTCCTGTGCAACCGCCTGGTCGACGACGGCGTGCTGGCCCGCGAGACCCGGGGTCGCAACAGCCTCTACACCCTCGTCGATCCGCTCTTCCGCTTCTGGGTCGAGGCCAACGGGTCTCCCTTCGACCGCTCTCGGGTCTCGCTGGTGGCCAGCCTGCTCGAGACCGCCGGCGATGCGCCCCAGCGGGAAGGGGAGCCGGAGCCCCCCACCGAGCTGGACTGGCAGGATCTCTTGCGGGAGCTCGAGCCCCACCTGCTGCGAGGGGACCTGGACATGGCGCGCCGGGGCCTGCGGCGGGCCAAGGACCTGGGCCCGCCGGCGGACATCGCTCTGCGACTGGCGTGCGCTCTGCCCGACTCTCGGGCGGGCAAGCTGCCCATGCTGGGCCCACTCGTCGTTCACTCCGGCGACGTCGCTTTGCGGGCCATCCTGGACTTCGCCCTAGCCCTTCGACAGGGGCCCGATGCCCTGGTCGACGCCTTCGAGCGCATGGTCGATGTGTTGGCCGACGTGCTCGGCGAGATCGAGGTGATGGGCCAGGCCGGCCCGGAGTTCTACCTGCGTTGGCTTCACCTGGCCCGCTTGGTGATGGCCGTCCTGGGCAGCGCCGTGTTGCCCGACGAGCCCTTCCTGGGACTCGATGCCCAGGAGCAGCTCGGGCGCATCCCCTATCTGCGGAGCATCTTCGCCCGCCGGGGCTGGTCACCCGACGGCGCCCCCCTGCTCTCGCGCGAAGCGGTCATTCCCTGGGCCCCACCGGGCAGCGACCCCTCGCTGGACAAATTGGTGGCCACCTTTCATGTGCGTGGGGATGCCCCTCGCTGCGCCGCCGCCTTGGCGCTCTGCCGCCGCTACACCGGTCGACTGCCCCTCTGCACTGCACCTCACCTGTCCGCACCGGGAGGGGCCGATCTGATCGCGTCGATGGCGGGCCCGGACGGTCCCGGCCTCCAGTGGGCGGCCAGCTTCGCCGACGCCGACCCGGGACTCTTTGCGGCCATGCTCGTCCGCTACGTCGATGCGCCGGGCACGGGGGACCTGCCCCAGGCCACGCTCCTGGCGGTCACGGCGCTGGCCACCCGCTCGCCGGATCGATCCGAAGCTCTGCTCGAAGCACTGGGCGACGACCACGACTTCCTCCGAAACGCTGTCGAGCGGCTCCAGGCCCAGTTCGACGCCGCCACCATGGGGCCGCTTCACCCAGAGTTGCTGCGCCTCGAGGCGGTCTTCAAGGGCAGCTGATCGGCACGGGCCCGTCACGGAAACCGGCCGGCGCGGTGTCTCTTCGGTTGTGGACAGGCCGATCACCGCGCTAAGAGTGCGTCCTCCTTGCCCAGGAAGGCCGTCGTGACCCTGATGGTCCTGCCTCTGCTGGTGGGCTGCAACCCCGATGTGGGGGTCAGCACCATTCGCGGAGAGATGATCGTGTCTCCGTCCCTGACCGACGTCGGTCTGGTCGGCGTGGGGGAGACACTCGACTTCAATCTGCAGCTGGACCACATCGATGGGCCAGCGGTAGACATCCGCAACGCGACTCTCCAGTGGATCGAAGGCGGCGGCTTCGAGGTGCTGGAGTACCCGGAACGCCTGGATGCATTTGGCACCGCCTTCATCGCCCTGCGGTTCGCGCCCACCTACAGCGGCTTCCACCGTTCCCTGGTCACCATCGTCTCGGACGCGTCGGACTCGGAGCTCCAGGTCGAGCTGCGCGGGCGTGGCGGGGCCCCTGCGGGCCAGGTCTGGCCGCTGGTGCTGGACTTCGGCATGGTCGAAGACGGCGAGTCCGGGACCCTGGAGCTGATCATCGCCAGCGAAGGCGAAGCCACCCTGTCCTACGAGGTCAGCCTGCTCTGGGGCACCCACTTCGAGACCGGCACGGCTCGGGCCGAAGTCGCCTCGGGCGTCCAGGCCACCCAGTCGGTCACGGTCCTGTCGGACACGAGCGACAAGCTCACCGACACCCTGGTCATCACGTCCAACGACGCCGTGACCCCCCGGTGGGAGATCCCCCTGCGGGCCAACGACTGCGAAGGCGGCAGCGCCCAGCTCTACGACGAGGACAGCGACGGCACGACCAGCTGCGCGGGGGATTGCAACGACGACGACGCCCGGATCGGCCCGGGCACCGACGAGGAGTGGGACGAGATCGACCAGGACTGCGACGGCGTCATCGACGAGGGCACGCCGGGCGGCGACGACGATGGCGACACCTTCACGGAAGCCGAGGGCGACTGCAACGACGACGACGACACCGTGAACCCCAACGCCGAAGAGATCGAGAACGGCGTCGACGACGACTGCGACGGCGCCATCGACAACGGCGTCGGCAGCGACGACGCCGACGGAGACGGGGTGGCCTGGTGGGCCGGCGACTGCGACGATGACTACGCCGACGCCTACCCCGGAGCGCCCGAGCTCGAGGACTACGTCGACAACGACTGCGACGGCAGCGTCGACGAAGGCACGACCATCGCCGACGACGACGGCGACGGCTACTCCGAGTCCGACGGCGACTGCGACGACACCACGTCGTCGGTCAAGCCCGGCGCCGCCGAGGCCGAGGACGGGGTCGACAACGACTGCGACAGCACCGTCGACGAGGGCACCCGCTCCTACGACGACGACGCGGACGGCTTCACCGAGCGGGGGGACGACTGCGACGACACCGACGCCGACGTGAACCCCGGCGCACCCGAGGTCCTCGACGACAAGGTCGACAACGACTGTGACGGACAGGTGGACGAATGATCGGCACCGCGCTCCTGGCCGCACTGGCGTCGGCCCCAGCGTCCGCCCAGGACGTCCTGATCTACTACAACTCGGACATCCTCGGCTCGTCCACCGCGTTCACCGGCCTGGCCAACGCCATCACCGGGGCCGGCGGCACGATCACCACGACCGCCGTGCGCGGGTCGACCTCGTGGCCCACCAGCTACAGCTCCAGCGTCAAGCTCCTGATCTTCATGCTGCCGCCGGACAGCTTCAACAGCGCCGAGGCCGCGGCCGTCGCCAACGTCGTCAAGTACGGCGGACGGGTGGTCGTGACCGGGGACTGGTCCACGCCCCCCGACGGCTTCGGGCCCGAGAACGCCTACGCGAACACGCTGTTGTCGGGCATGGGCGTGTCCCTGCAGATCGGCGACGGCGCCGTGTTCGGGTCCGGCTGTGACAGCGGCGGCACCGTCCAGACAGACTCTCTGACCGACGGGATCAGCACGCTGTATGCGGCCTCCTCGGGCACCGTCACCGGGGGCACGGACCTGCTCACCTACGGCGCCAAGACCCTGATGGCGGTCGAAGAGCTGCCCGGGGCCGCGGGGTCGCGCGACCCCTACGACGTCATCGCCAGCGGCGACACGAACCTGCTCCTCGAAGGCTGCACCGGCTCCAGCTCCACCAGCGCCAACTACGGCTTCTGGGAGAACCTCTACACCGGCCTGTGCGGTGACGCCGACGGCGACGGCTACACCGACGACACCTGTGGCGGCACGGACTGCGACGACAGCGACGCCACCGCCTACCCCGGCGGGACCGAGAGCTGCGACGGGGTGGACAACGACTGCGACAGCAGCACCGACGAAGGCGTCACGACGCTCTACTACCGCGACGCGGACAGCGACTGGTACGGCGATCCGGCCACCACCACCTCGGACTGCTCGCTCCCATCCGGCTACGCCAGCAACAACGACGACTGCGACGACAGCGACGCCACGGTGCACCCAGGGGCCACCGAGACCTGCGACAGCGACGACGAGGACTGCGACGGCAGCACCGACGAAGGCGTCGAGACCACCTACTACCGGGACAGCGACAACGACGGCTTCGGCAACGCGTCGGTCAGCACCGACGCCTGCTCGGCGCCGTCGGGCTACTCCAGCCTGGACACGGACTGCGACGACGGCGACGGCACGCGCTACCCCGGCGCACCCGAGATCTGCGACGGTGACGACGAGGACTGCGACAGCGACGTCGACGAGGGCAAGACCGGCGTCTACTACTGGGACGGCGACAGCGACGGCTGGGGGGACAGCAGCATCACGTCCGAGAGCTGCTCGGCGGGCAGTGGCTACGTCAGCGACGGCGGCGACTGCGACGACGGCGACAGCACGGTCTACCCGGGGGCGACCGAAGTCGCCTACGACGGCCTTGACCAGGACTGTGACGGCGACGACCTGTGCGACGTGGACGGCGACGGGGTGGACTACACCGCCTGCGCCGGCGGCACCGACTGCGACGACGACGACCCCTCGGCCTACCCCGGGGCCACCGAGCGGCCCTACGACGGCATCGACCAGGACTGCGACGGCTCGGACATCATCGACGTCGACGGCGACGGCACCGATGCGGACCACGCGGGCGGAACCGACTGCGACGACACCGACGCCACGGTCTATGCCGGGGCCAGCGAGAGCTGTGACGGGGTCGACGAGGACTGCGACAGCACGGTCGATGAAGGCACGGACTGCCACGACGCCGACGGCGACGGCTTCACCGTCGACGGCGGAGACTGCGATGACTCCGACGCGTCGATCAGCCCGGCTGGTGTCGAGACCTGCGACAGCGACGACGAGGACTGCGACGGCACGGTCGACGAGACCACCGAGTGCTACGACGACGACGGAGACGGCTACACCGAGCTCGACGGCGACTGCAACGACGCCGATGCAGGAGTCGGCCCCCACGCCAAGGAGATCGACGAGAACGGCATCGACGACGACTGCGACAGCCAGGTCGACGCCGGCACCAGCGACCCCGACGGCGACGGCTACTCCATCGAAGGCGGCGACTGCGGCGAGGAAGACGAGGACACCCACCCCGGTGCCGAAGAGCTCGCGGACAACGAGGACAACGACTGCGACGGCGAGATCGACGAAGGCACGGTCAACGCCGACGACGACGACGACGGCTATTCCGAGCTGGACGACGACTGCCACGACGGCGACGCCGACATCTACCCGGGTGCCAACGAGGTGGTGGACGGTGTCGACAACGACTGCGACGGCGCGGTCGACGAGGGCGGGCCCCAGTCCGACGACGACGGTGACGGCTTCACCGAGGAAGGCGGCGACTGCGACGACGGCGACGCGGCCGTGCACCCTGGGGCGCCCGAGATCGCCAACGGCACCGACGACGACTGCGACGACGTGATCGACGACGGGACCACGGCCTTCGACGACGACGGCGACGGCTACTCCGAGGACCAGGGTGACTGCGACGACGGGGATGGCTGGCGCCACCCCGACGCCGACGAGGCCTGCGAGTCCGTGGACAACGACTGCGACGGGCTGATCGACGAAGGGTGCGATGGGTCCGACGGCACGCCCGTGAGCGGCGGCGACGACGGCTGCAGTGGCTGCGGCGGCGGCGCGGGCGCGAGCTGGCTGTGGCTGATGGCGCTGGGCGCGATCGGCCGACGGCGGCGGAGCGGCCCTCTGCGCGACGCGGGCTAAGCTCTCCCTCCGTTCCCCAAGGCTCCCATGCTCACGACCTGTCTGCTCCTGCTGTCCACGACCACCTGGGCCCAGGACTCCGGCGACGAGGCCCCAGCCGACGACGCCCCGGAGACCCAGGCGCCCGCCGAAGAGGGCCCGGGCGCCAACCCACCGCCCTGGGAAGCGGGGGGCCAGCCACCCCCCGCCCTGGCGCCCGAGGCCGAGCAGCCCCCACCGCCGGTGCGGCCGCCCCAACAAGCCCGCCATGCCATGCAGCGGCAGATGAAGATGAAGCGCTGCGAGTCCTGGGAGATCGCGGTCTGGAATCCGCGCAAGACGGGCTGCGCCGCCCAGCCAGACGCCACCGGCGACGACTGGTGCCCCGTGCCCGCCGGCATGACGCCGATCGAGCCGGTGGGCGACACCAACAAGTGGTGGGTCAAGCGCTGCGCAGATCAGCCCGCCGAGGGTCCGCCCCCCGGGGGCTGATCACATCAGGATGGCCTCGATCGCCGCCACCGCGATCAGATCCCGCTGACCGCCACAGGTCTTGTAGCGGTACATCTCGAACATGTGGTTGCCCGAGTAGGGGGCGAACCACTCCGCGTACCAGTGGCGCCGCCCGTTCTGGACGGTCTCCACCGGCAGGCCCTGCTTGCCCTCGACCGGCTGGTCGTCGAAGAACAGGTCCATGTTGAAGGTGCACTCCGCCCCGCCGTCGGCCGCGGCGTCGGTCCACAGGCCCACCGGGATGGCCTCGCCCAGGTCCGTCGCCGGCTCGGCGGTGCCCGAGCGCGCGATCTGCTTGGCCGCCACGGCCTCGTCGCTGGCCGCCCGGCCCAGGAACAGGGTCTCGTCGGCGGGCTGGAAGGTGAAGGTGTAATGGGCCGGCAGTGGCACGTACTCCTGGTAGCCGGCGCCTTGCTGCTGCTCGGTCTCCTTGCCCTCCTTGACCCGGACCTTGGCTTGGATGACGCGGATCGTGCACTTCTTCTTGTAGGGCTGGAAGTACAGGCGGGTCTTGTCGCGGCTGCCGTCCTGGAAGCGCTTCTCGTCGGCGTCGGCCAGGACCTCGGTGAACGCGACATCGTCGGCCCGCTGGGCGCCGGCCATGCGCTTCTTGGTGAACCCGCCGTCGACGAACCACCCCTCCCAGGTGCCGTCGTCGTTGCGGACCTCGATGCGCCGCGTGTGATCCGCGGTGCCTCCGGCCCACTTGAGGTACTGGCCCGGCAGTCCCTCCAGGGAGACGTCTGGACACGGATCGGCCGGGGCGGCGGGCTTGTCTGGCTCTGCGGACTGGCAGGCGACCAAGGCGAACAGGGCAGGGGCGAGCAGGGTCACAGGACCTCCTGGGGCCCCACGTAGCACGCTGGATCAGGCGGGCACGGCCCACGCCGGACGGGCCAGGACGGCGCGGCCGCGGGTCCCGACAGCGGGCGCCGGGCCGTCGGTCCACGCCACCGTCAGCGGGCCCACGCCGAGCAGGGTGGCCCGACCTGCGAACCGGCTCCAGGTGACCGTCGATGGCCCCTGGGGATCGGCCTCGAAGCGGACGTCCTCGGGTCGCACGAGCAGGGTCACCGGGCCCGTTCGGGGCTCGGCCAGGGCGAAGGTGCCCAGCGCGGTCACGGCCTGGTTGCCCTCGGCCTGCCCCGCGAGGGCCCCGGCAGGTCCGGTCAATCTCGCGGCGAGCTCGCTGGCCGGGCGCCGGTAGACGACGACCGGGGCGGCGTCCTGGACCACCCGGCTGCCGCCCGGCGCGGGTGCCAGGATGACCACCCGGTCGGCCAGCGCCAGAGCGTCCCCCCGATCGTGGGTCACCAGCAGGACCGCAGTGCCCTCGCGGGCCGCCAGCGACCGCAGCTCATGGCCCATGGCGGCCCGGCGTTCGCTGTCGACGTTGGCAAAGGGCTCGTCGAGCAGCAACATGCCGGGCCCTGGCGCCAGGGCGCGGGCCAGTGCGACCCGCTGCTGCTGGCCCCCGCTCAGCTGGGCCGGCCGCCGGTCCTCGAGCCCGGTGAGCCCGACGGCGGCCAGGAGGTCCGCGACCCGCGCCGGGTCCGGCCTCGCCAGGCCGAAGGCGACGTTGGCCGACACGCTCAACTGGGGGAAGAGCGCGTAGTCCTGGAACACCAGGCCGATGCCGCGACGCTCGGCCGGGATGCGCTCGCGGCCGGCGTCGCAGGCCACGTGCCCGCCGACCTGGATCCGGCCCTGGGCGGGGGTCAGCAGGCCCGCGACCGCACGCAACACCGTGGTCTTGCCGGAGCCAGACGGCCCGAGCAGCGCCACGAACTCGCCGGGCCGGACCGCGAGATCCAGGGCGCTCACCACGGCGGTCTCTCCGTAGGAATGCCCGAGACCCTCGACCTGCAGCGGGAGTGCTTCAGACAAGTCGCCTCCAGCGCAGGGTGGTCAAGACGCCTCCGAGGGCCATCAGGCACAAGGCGAGGCCCGCGAGACCCGCGTCGTGCCACAGGGACTCGGCGTAACGGTCCCAGACCCGGAAGCTCAGGGTGTTGAGTCCCGTCGCACCGCCGAGCAGCAGGGTCACGGGTAGCTCCTTGGCGATGGCCAACAGCCCGATCAGGGCCGCGACCGAGACGCCTGGGGCGACGGCCGGGAGCACGATGCGGCCGGCGATCCGACCGGGGCTCGCGCCCAACAACCTCGCGGCGTCCAGGACCCGGGGGTCGACCTGGAGCATGGTGGTCTTCAGCGGCGCGAAGACCTCGGCCAGGAAGCGGGCGGCGTAGCCTGCGCCGAGCAGGGTGCCGCTGGTGAGCAGGAGCTTGTAGGCCGTGCCCCCGCCCAGGCCGCGGGACAGGCTCAGGGCAGCCTGCATCAGCCCCAGGGCGATGAGCACACCTGGCAGGGCACTGGTGAGGGCGGCGGCCTGCTCGATGCCCGTGAGCCCTTGGCGGGTGCGCGACGCGATCCAGGCGGGGCCCGCGGCGATGGCGACGGTGAGCACGGCGCCCAGAGCCGCAGCGGCGAGGGTGTCCAACACGGGGCCCGACAGCGGGGCGAAGGGCAGCTGGCGCTGGACCCCGTCGACGATCCAGCCCAACAGGGTCACCAGCGGGACGACCACGCCGAACCCCACCACCGCCGTCTGCAGGGAGACCACGCCAGCCATGACCGCCCTGGGCGGGGTCCGCCGCGCCAACGGCCGGGGATTGGCCACCCCGCCATCTGCCGTGCGGCCGGCCAGCGTCCGGGCAGCCGCCAGCAGTGGGAGCGTCGCCCCCAGGGTGGCCGCGCCGAGCACCGCCGCTCGGGCCAGCTCCTGGCTCTTGACGGCGTCGTAGAGCTTCCACGTCAGGACCTCACAGTCCAACACCGCCACGGCCCCGAAGTCGGACACTGCATACAGGAGCGCGAACAGGCCTGAGTACACCATCGGCGTGCGCAGGCGGGGGAGCACGGCGACCCGAAAGGCCCGCCAGCCAGACGCGCCCAGGGTTCGCGCGGCCTCTTCCTCGGCCGCCGATGCTCGGGCCAGGGCCGCCCCCACGATCAGCTGGACCAGCGGCGCGGTGACCAGGATCAGGACGCCCGTGGCGTGCACCAGTCCCGTGGCCCGCGGCAGGCCGAGGGGCCGGCCGATCCACCCACCGGGCCCCAGGGTGGTCGCGACGGTGGCCGCGAGCACGTAGCTGGGCATCGCCAGCGGCAACAGGGTGCCCACCGAGAGCCAACGCCCGCCTGGGGTACGCCAGCGGGCCTCGGCCCAGGCGAGCAGTGTGCCGACCGCCACCGCGCCCAGAGTCACGGCCACGCCCAGGGCCAGGGTCGTCACGACCAGCGATCCCAGCTGGGCCTGGTCGGCCAGCTCGGTCAGGCTCGGGGTCGCCCCGGTGAACGGGTCGGGTGGACGGGCCAACACCGCGATGCCCAGGCCGGCAAGGGGCACGCCAACGAGTGCCACGACGCCGGCAATTCCGGCGCCGAGCAGGACCCGAGCGGGTCGTGGACGGGCCACGGGGTTTAGATGACCTCGGCACGAGTAGCAAGCCGTTGCGCGGACCCCTTCCGCCCCTGTCGGCCCGGCGGGGCGCTTGGAATGACTCTGCAATGCCTGTGGCCCCGCCAGACCAACAGGAACGGATGTTGCCTCGCGCACCGGCTCACTACCCATGCCGAGGTCATCTAGTTGAGCCCCAGGTCTCGCAGCAAGGTGCGCGTCGGGCCGAGATCCGCCAGCCAGGGCTGCTCGACCATCGCCAGCCCGACCTCGTCCAGAGGCGGCACGAGTGCGTGAGTCGGCACACCTGGCCGGGTCGGGTACTCGAAGACCTCGCTGGCGAAGTACGCCTGGGCCTCGGGTCCGGACAGCCAGGCGACGACGGCCTGGGCCGCGTCTGGGTGCGGGGTGCCCTGGCGCACGCCGGCGCCGGCGACCATCAAGACATTGCCCATGTCGCCCGGGGTCGAGAAGCTGTGGTTCGCCACCGGGAAGCCGTCCCGGTCGAACCGGTGCAGGTAGTAGTGGTTGACCCAGCCCAGGCTGATCTCGCCGTTGGCGGCGGCTTCGACCTGGGGGGAATTCTTGGGGTACCGGGTCGGCTCGTTGGCCATGACGGCCTGGAGCCACTCGCGGGTCTCGTCCTCGCCCCAGGCGTGACGCAAGGCGCTCACGTGGGCCTGGAAGGAGCCGTTGGTCGGGGCCCAGCCCAGCTTGCCCTTCCACCGGGGCTCGGCGAGCTCCAGGAGCGACCCGGGGAGCGCGTCAGGGGCCACGGCGTCGGTGTTGTAGACCAGGACCCGCAGGCGCCCACTGGTCCCGATCCAGGTGCCGCCCGGGTCCTGGAAGCGGGGGTCCACGCCGTCGAGCAGCGCCTGGGGCAGGGGGGCCAGCAACCCCTGGCTGGCCAGCACGCCCAGGTGGCCGGAGTCCTGGACCAGCACCACGTCGGCCAGGGTCTCGGCGCCTTCGGTCACCAGCCGTGTGACCACGTCGGGGGTGTCGCCGTACTGCACCTCCAGGTTGACCCCCAGCGCGGCCTCCAGGCGGGGGATCAGGGGCCCGATCAGGCTCTCCCCACGGCCGCTGTAGATCGTGATGGACGGCCTCGTCGAGGGGGCTTCGACCCCCCCCGCGACCGGCTCGGCGTCGGTGCATCCCAGGAACAGGCCCAGGGTGGCAGACAAGGCGATCATCGCGGTCCTCGACGGGCACGCCCAGCTATCCGGGCGGCAGGCCTTGTGTAGCCTGCCATTATTGAAATTGAAAGTCATTTTCAATTTGTCCAGTGGGTCTCCAACCAGGTCTGGAGCAGGGCGTTGACCGCATCCGGTTGCTCTTGCTGGATCCAGTGCCCGGCGCCTTCGACGCGGTGAATGGCCAGGTCCTCGGTGATGCCCCTCCAGCGCCTCGGCTCCAGGAACCAGGGACCCAGGAAGGGATCGCCGACGCCCCAGATCAGCTGTGCGGGCGCCTGGATCGGTCGCTTGCTGCCCCCCAGGACACGGCGGTTCGCCCGGTAGTAGTGGATGCCCCCGCGCAGCCCCCGGTCTCGAACCTGTTCGATGTAGGGGGCGACGGCGTCCGGGGTGAACACGTCGGGGTTCAGCGATCCCTTCATGAAGCCCCGCATGACCGTGTCTTCCGGGTTGCGCCCCATGGCCCACTCGGGCAGCCACGGCAGCTGGAAGAAGGCCATGTACCAGGAGCGCAGCGCCTGGCCGGGGATCGTCAGCATGGCCCGGGCCATCACAGGCACGGCCGGGCAGTTCAGCACCGTGATGGTCCGCACCCGCTCGGGAAATCGCCAGGCGAAGTCCCAGGCCACGGCGCCGCCCCAGTCGTGCCCGAGCAGGTGCACGTCCTGGACCCCGAGGGTCTGGATCAGGCCGTCGGCGTCGCTGCAGAGCTGCTCAAGGGAGTAGGCCCGGACCGGCAGGGGCGCGTCGGTGCCCCCGTAGCCGCGCATGTCGGGCACCACGACCCGGTGGGTGTCGCTCAGGGCGGCCAGCTGGTGCTTCCAGCTCACCGACAGCTCGGGGAAGCCGTGCAGACACAGCACCACGGGTCCTTCGCCGCGCTCGAACCAGCGCACATTGAGCCCGTTGGGCAGGGTGGCGCGATGTTCCGTCGTGCCGGGTCGAAAGTGCGGGAGCCAGTCCATTCCGGGCTTCTATCCAAGCCGGGCCCGGCGCGTCTGAATGACGATTCATTGGCAGACGCCAGTGAATGGAGCGGCTATCGAGAGTGCTCTCCACCGCGACCGCCTCGAGGCCCGCCATGACTGCCCTGCTGCTCCTGACCCTTGCCTGCACCGGCACCGACACGACCGCCAGCGGCACCGGGGACACCGGCGACGAGATCACCGTCGAGCCGCCGCCCGAGTTCCCCGCCTACAGCGGCGGCGACGAGTGCCCCGAGCTGGTCGAGGGCGAGAACGTGGGCTTCGAGTCCCTCGAGGTCGACCGCCGCTTCCAGCTCTTCCTGCCGGACGAGCCTGAAGGCGCTCCTCTGATCTTCAGCTGGTACCCCCTGGGCTGGACGGCCGATGACTGGGTCGACTGGATGAACCTGGACGACTGGGCCAAGGAGACCGGCGCGATCGTGGTCGTGCCTTCCGCCTGCTGCTCCTTCGTGGAGTGGATGTTCCTGAACCCGGCCACGGACAACGAGGACCTGACTTTCTTCGATGACGCCCTGGGTTGTCTGTACGAGCAGTACAAGTACGACCACAAGCGCATCTACAGCACCGGCATGAGCGCAGGCGGGCTCATGACCACCTACCTGACCATCCACCGGTCGGAGTGGCTCGCCGCGGCGGCCCCCTTCTCCGGTGGCACCGAGGGCCTGGTCGTCTACGAGACCCCAGCGGAGCAGATCCCCGTGCTGATCACCTGGGGCGGCACCAGCGACACCTGGCAGATCTACGACTTCAACGCCGCCAACGAGGCCTACTCCTCCGAGCTCCAGGCCGACGGCCACTTCGTCGCCGAGTGCGACCACGGCGGCGGGCACACGATGCAGGCCTCCTGGCTCGACTGGGCCTGGACCTGGCTCGACGACCACCCCAAGGGCGTCGACCCAGAGCCCTACGCCGACGGCTTGCCGAGCGGCTTCCCCGACTGGTGCGAGATCCCGGAGTAGCGCGCCTCTCAGCCCTTCAGCACCCGCTGGATGGCGCCTTCGATCCACGAGAACGGCAGCAGCCGCTTGGCGTAGAAGCGCAGCCCTGCCGCCGGTCCCATCACGTGCCGCAGGGCTCGCTCCGGGCCGTCGATGAGGCGCAGGATCGCGTCGGCGACGTCCTGGGGATCCCCCGCGCGGTCCTCGTACTTCCGGGCCATCGCGTCCATCCGGGCCTCGTAGGCGGCGTAGGGCCCGTCTTGTTGGAAGCCACCCGCGCCCACCGTGCGGTTCCGACCCCAGATGTCGGTCTTGTAGGGACCCGGTTCGACCAGGTAGGTCCGCAGGCCGAAGGGGCGCAGCTCCTGGCGCCAGGACTCGGTCATGCCCTCGAGGGCCCACTTGGAGCTGGCATAGGCGCCCAGTCCGGGCAGGGCCAGGATCCCGCTGGTGCTGCTCACGTTGACGATCACCCCGGTGCTGGCGGCGCGCATGGCGGGCAGGCAGCGGCGGGTCAGGGCGTGCACGCTGAACACGTTCACGTCGAACAGCCGCCGCAGCTCGTGGTCCTCCAGGGTCTCCAGGAAGCCCCCCAGGGCCACGCCGGCGTTGTTGACCAGAGCGCCCACGGCCCCATGCTCCGACTCGATCCGCGCGATCACGGCCTCGCGCTGGGCCGGGTCTGTGACGTCCAGCTGGACCGGGATGACCGGCAGCTCGCCGGCGGCCTGGCGCAGGTCTCCGGCGGTCTCCAGATCCCGTAGGCCCGCGTAGACGGTGTGGCCGGCGCGGGCGCAGGACACGGCGATGAGGAGGCCGAAGCCAGAGCGGCAACCGGTGACGAGGGTGACCATGGCGAAAGATCCCTTGAGAAGGTCAGGATACGGAAAACGTCAAGAATTGCGGTGGATTCGGCAGTGGTTGAGCCGATCCCCTGATAAGCTCCGTCCGCGAGGTGTGTATGCGGCCTTTGGCCTTCCTGTTTGCCCTGCCTCTCGTGGCTTGTGCGCCCACCGAGATCACCGTGCCCACGGACGAGGATCACGACGGCGTCATGAGCGACGAGGAAGCCGTGGCCGGCACCGATCCCCAGAACGCCGACTCCGACGGCGACGGCCACGACGACGGCGTCGAACTCGACCAGGGCTTCGACCCCAACGACGCCGACGACCACCCCTACAAGGGCGGCTACGCGGTCAACCGCTGCAGCACCGAACCCGAGGCGACGGGCTCCGGCGTGGGCCAGATCTTCGCCGGTTTCACCCTGGGCGACCAGCACGGCGAGGAAGTCAGCCTGTACGACTTCTGCGGGAGCTACGTCTACATCGTCGCGGGCACATTCTGGTGAGGCACCTGTAAGAGCGAGGCCGGGAGCCTCCAGAGCTACGCCGACACCTACTCCGACGACAACGTCATGTTCATGGCCGTCTACAGCGAGACCGACTCCGGTGCGCTGCCGACGACAGAAGACCTGTCCGGCTGGGCCAGCACCTATGGCATCCAGTTCCCCGTAATGGAAGACCCGGGCTCCGAGATCTACTGGCGCTTCGGCACCGGTTCCCTGCCGTCCATGACCCTGCTGGGTCCCGGCATGGAGGTCCTGGAGAGCGGCTACGTCGCGCCCAACGCGGTCGAGGCCTACCTGTACCCAGACGAGTAGGCTGCCGGGCGCCTTGCGGGGCCCCACGGTCGGATAGACTTCCGCCGTGCTGAGTCCCCGCTTCCTCCTGCCGCTGTGTCTCGTCGCTGGAGCCCCCGCCTGGGCCGCTCCGGGCGACGTGTCCGTGGTCTACGGCGAGCCTCTCCTGGGCGACGGCGAGACCGCTGCGACCGTGCTCCTCCAGATCGAGGGCAGCGCCCCGACGGACAAGGTCAAGATCCGCGCCGAACGCGGCAAGACGGGCAAGGCCGAGCGCTTGCCCGATGGGTCCTGGCTCGTGCCGCTGACCCCCCCCCAGGTCGACGCCCCCGAGACCCTGAGCCTGACGATCAAGAGCAAGGGCGCGGTCACCGCCGAGACCACGGCGACCGTGCCGCTGGTGCCCGCAGCGACCGGATCTCTGGCGCTCAGCTTCTCGGTGGAGTCTGTGCGCGCCGGGGACAAGCCGGTCACCGTGACCATCACCCCCCAGGGTGCCGAGCACGTGCACGCCGATCTGCGTTCGCTGTCGCTCAAGGCCACCAACGGCCGCCTGAGCGCCGCCAAGCGGACCGACGACGGCGGCTGGACCGCCACGTGGACCCCGCCCACCAGCGTGAAGATCCCCCAGGCCGTCCTGTTCGTGGCGTCGGATCTGAGTGCCCCGGACCGGGTCGTGGGCGCGGGCACGCTGCCGATCCTGACCAAGCGCAAGGTGACCTTCGACGCCCCCAAGGACTCGATGAACCTGGTGTTCACCGAGGAGGGCCAACAAGGACCCTTGCCGGCCAACAGCAGCGGCCAGGTGTCCTTCACGATGGAGGTCCACCCGGCGCGGACCACCGCCCGGTTGCAGACCGTGCTCAACACCGGTCAGCGCTCCGACGAGACCGTGCCCTTGGACACCGGCGCCCAGCCTCAGCTCAGCTGGACGGGGCTGCCTTCGAGCGCCAAGGTCGGGGCCAACCGGTCCATGGACTTCCTGCTGGCCGTCACGGCCCGAACCGGTGCGCCGTGGGCACCGGCCGAAGACGGCACCGGGCCTCAGCTCGTGGTGGAAGGGCCCGGGACCCCTGGGGTCGAGGCCATGGGCGGAGGCTGGTTCCGCGTGACCGCCACCGCGCCGGCCAAGACAGGGTCCTGGGTGCTCAAGGCCAAGCTCGGGGACCGCACCGCCACCCAGTCTGTCACCGTGACCCGTGACTACCCCGAGCTGGCCCTGGTCCCGGATCCGCTGACCCTGGCCGAGACCACCACCAGCGTCAAGCTGACCGTGCGGGCCAAGGACAGCCAGGGCGGCCACGCCAAGGGCCGCAGGCTGCGGGTGGCGGTCACCGGGGGTTCCGTGTCCGGCAACCCCGTGGACCGCGGCGACGGGACCTACACCCAGAACCTGCGGGTCACCAAGGGCAGCGAGGAGCTGCAGGTGGCAGTCCGATCGGGGGTCAGCGCCAGCGGCCTGCCCCTGCGCCGGATCCGCGTGTGGCCTGGCATCGGCGGCCAGGTCGCCGACGGCGAGCGCAAGTTCCCGGTCATCGTGGCCGCCGAGGACGCTTGGGGTCACCCGATCAGCGGGCAGAAGCTTGGCCTGAGCGTCGCTCTGGGAGACGCGAACTGTCCCACGACCGCCACCACCGGCTCCGACGGCTTCGCCACCGTGACCTGCACCGTGGGCACCCGCCCGGGCCCGGCCGCCATCGTGGCGTCGACCGGTCCCCTCAGCGCGTCGGCGGTGGTCCAGCTGGTGCCCGTGGGCAGCGAGATCCCCGAACGGGTCGATCTGGGCTCTGCGACGGTGGTCGCTGGACTTCAGCGCCTCCAGGCCGCGTCCCCGGTGCTTCGGCTGCGCAGGGGCGAGGTGGTCGCCGTGGCCCAGGCCGCCGTGCCCATGATGCAGGTCGAACAGACCGCCAGCGGCGTCTCGTCCAGCAGCAGCGGGTCCAAGTCGTCGGGCGCCAACAGCTCTGTTGCAGCCGCCACCAGCAGCTCTGCCGTGGTCGGCGTCACACCGACCCCCATGAAGTGGGCGGACCCGTCCAAGGCACCGAGCGGATCCGCCCCTGTCTACGGCATGTCCGAGTCCTCGTCGCCCAGCGAGCGCAAGCAGGCGCCTGCCCCCGAGCCTGCGGCCATGTCGGCGCCGCCCAGCAGCAGCACCTCGTCCTCGGCCAGCAAGCCCAAGAAGACCCGGACCCCCAGCGCAGGCGCTACCGAGATCCCGATGGTTCGGGTCCGTGGGGGCGTTGCCGCCCTGGGCCAGCGCTACAGCGCCACCTCCGACGGTCCCAACCAGGTGCTGCCCTCCGAGGCCAGCTTCGCGTCGCGGCCGGTGGTGGGCGGCATCGGCTTCTTCGTGTCTGCCGAGGGCTGGTTCCTGTCGGACAAGCAGCTCGGCGCCGACGTCCGGCTCCACCAGAGCACCTATGCAGCGGCCAGCACGGGCGAAGGCGACCGCGTTGGGGTGGGCGAGGTCTACGTGGGCGCGGCCTATGCGGTCACCACCGTGGGACCGCTACGGGTCCTGGTCGGCGGCGGCTACCAGCGCCTGAACGTCGACGTGGTCCGCTACACCGACACCTGGCGCGACGACACCGACTTCTCCAACCGACCGGTCAACGGGCTGCGGGTCGCCGGCGGCGGCGACGTCGCCTTCGGGCCCCTGCGGGCGCGGGCAGAGCTCGGGCAGACCCTGTCGCCGATCCCGGTCTGGACCGATCTGACCCTGAGCGTCGACGTGGCGGTGGTCGACCCGATCCAGGTCTACGCCAGCTACCAGCTCGGCTACCACTACGGCACCTACGAGGTCGGCGGCGAGGAAGCCAAGGTCCGGAACCTGCACAACCTGATCACGGTCGGCGCTGCGGTCACGTTCTGATCGCCGGCGACGGCGGCACTCCCCGACTCAGCAGCCACTCCCCGGGTAGACCCCCGGGTCAGCATCGTCGCAGTCCCCGGGCCGATCCACGTAGCCAGCAGGCTGATCACAGGCCGTGATGCTCACCGCCGAGTCCCCCCAGCCGTCACCGTCGGCGTCCTGGTACCAGGTGGGCTGGGACTTGGCGTCGGTGTCCGCCACGCCGTCGCAGTCGTTGTCCTTGCCGTCGCAGATCTCGGTGGCACCGGGGTTCACGTCGGGGTCGGTGTCGTCGCAGTCCGTGCCGCCGAACTCGGCACTATCGTAGCCGTCGCCGTCCTGATCGGTCACCGGAGAGCTCGTGTCTGTGTCTGTGTCTGTGTCTGTGTCTGTGTCTGTGTCTGTGTCTGTGTCTGTGTCTGTGTCTGTGTCTGTGTCCGTG